>JBCCFW010000181.1:0-14510 GCA_039029535.1 Acidobacteriota bacterium | reverse complement strand
CGAGCATCGACTTCCTCCTCTCTCCTTGCCTGAGGCCGCAATTCCCTGGCGCGCGAACCGCGCGAACCCGCGGTGTGGGCTCCAACTGGTTCTTCCTGCGTGCCGACGGTGACCCACGGTGGATCCTGCTGCCCGCTCTCATCGCGGCCAGCGCCGGCCTGGGCGAGGTCGCGCGGGCCTCGCGATCGATCGCGCTCTGCGCGGCTCTCCACTCCTTGGGCAACGTGGTCATGCTCTACCCCGTCATCGCCCGGTCGCTGACCACCGTGCAGAAGCTCATCGTCGCCGCGATCTGCCTGGCGGTCTGGATCCCTGTCATCAAGCGCATCGAGCGCGAGACGACGGACTGACCGCGGGAGCAGCGGCCTTGGGATCTCAGGAGCCTGCGTCACGGGTCGGCGCGGTCGCGTTGCGGGCGCCGCGGGATCTCACGTGAGGCGCCGCGACGACGGCGATGCTCGGAGCGGGCTTTACCGCGTAACGCACGGTGTAATGCATCGTCGGGACCTGAAATCGACGACAGGCACCCGAGCTGGCATCGTCGGGTCGTCGACGGGAGCGACGCACGCTTCCCGACTCAGGAGACGACGACATGGCCAACGGCAAGCAATTTCCGGCAGCTGGCGACAGCATGGTGATGACCATCAACCTCGGTGGCAACGCCGGTCATCCAGGCTCATGGGTCCATGGAGCCAAGGAGACCAAGTGGCCGGACGGCGGAGGCACGACCATGACCTGGTCGTCCAACACCGAGTACGCCCGCTTCAAGCAGACGCTCACCGAGAACAAGCTCGTGAGCGCCTCTGCCAACGACACGTTCAGCCTGAACCTGGGCACCTGCGAGCTCGACGCCAACAAGCATCCGAAGACCGCAGAGCAGAAGACGGCCCTGGCGAACGCGCACGGAGCGAACCACTGGACCGGCTCAGTGACCCGAACGAGCTGGGCCGCCGCGTCCACCCCGAATCCCAACCCGAAGTGGTGGTCCGGCAAGCTCACGTCGGGCGCCAATGATCCGCTCGTCTACGTGACCTTCACGAAGCCGACGACCACGAGCCTGGCGATCTCCTGGTACGCCAAGAGCGCAAGCCGCTCGGGCAACGTCTTGAAGCTCGCCACCGGCGTGTCGTCCTGGACGTTCACCTGTCAGGCCAGCGCCCCGACGCTCACTGGCTACAGCCAGACGACGTGGACGCTCAGTTAGCCCTGGGGAGACTCCGGGCCATCCGAAAGCCCAGGGTTCCCAGGCGCTGCGCGGGTCGGGCGGCGAGCCGCGCCGCGCAACGTCCGAGCCGGGGCACCGCCGACCACGAGCCTCCGCGGACGACGCGGTACGCGACGTCTTCCTCCCCGTCCACGGGTCCGACCAAGAGCCGACCGTCGACGAGCTCAGGACCTTCCCGGGTCCACGCCTCGAGACACCAGTCGCGGACGTTGCCCGCACCATCGAGCAGGCCGTGGGGGCTGCAGTCCACTGGCTGCTCACCCACCGCGGCGAGACCGGGTGGACCTGGCGCACAGCCGAGCACGCGCGCCCAGGTCGGATCGCTGAAGTCACCCCAGGGGTGGAGCCGCCCGTCGACACCACGGGCGGCCTTCTCGCGCTCGAGCTCATGGGGCAAGCGCCACGGTAGGTCGTCTCGCTTCGCTCGCCAGGCGCAGTAGGCACGGGCGGCTTCCCAGGTGATCAACACCACCGGCCACGCCGGTTGCCAGACCTGACCGGTCGCGTCGGGTGTCCCGGGAAGCTCGAAGCCCCCCGCTGCGGTCCGGGTGAACGCCGGCACTTCTTGCCCACCGGCCGAGCCGGCCCCGCCGCGCAGCGTCGGGGCCCACTCCAGGGCCTCGTCGTCTCTCCCCTGCTCGACCAGGTCGTCGAGGAACTCGATGTACTGCGCATTCGTCACGGGAGCTCGACCGATGACGAAGTCGTCGACCCACGCCCAGCGACGCTCCAGGCTGTCGGGTGCCTCCTCGTCGCCACCGATCACGCACCAGCCCGCCGGCACGTGCACCTCGTCGGTGCTGAGCTCTCCGCTGCGCGGCAAGCGCACGGGAGCGCATTCTTCGGCGCCGGGAGGGACGCCATCCCAGCACCCTCCTCGCTCCAGGACGATTGGGTAGCTCGTGTCGACGCGGCCCTCGGCCCGAAGCGTCAGCAGGTAGCTCCCCCGCTCGAGCTTCACCTCCCGCAGCGGCGCACGCCCGAGGCTTCGGACTGGTCCGAGCTGCAGGCGACGCTCGCGGGTCTCGTAGCGAGCGAGGAGCACCTCGGCATCGGGTGGGTCCGTCACGAGGCTGAGCCTCGCGTGACCACTCAGGAACGCCGCATGTCGTCCCCGATCGAAGCCACGCAGCATCGTCTCGGCACGCAGGGCGCCGGCGGGATCGCGTCGGGCCTCGGCCTCCTCGACCCGCTCTCGATAGAAGTCGGCCAGGGCCTCGTGAGCCTCGGCGAAGTCGGGTAGGACGTTGAGCGCACCGTGCACCGTCTCGAGCCACCGTCCCTCGAGCAAGGCCATCTCGTCGACGAGCTCGGTCGCCTCGTCCTCCAGCGCCCAGCCCGGCAGCTTGGCCTCGACGGGATCGTGGGGCTCGACCGCCGAGAGCAGGGCGTCCGCATCGCGGCGCAGGCTGCGAACCCGATCGCGAAGCGCAGCGCGCTCGGGCTCCAGCGCCCGAGCCTCCGCAAGAAGACGTCGCGCCTCCTCACGACGACGCGAGCCGTCGAGCCATCCGAGCACCTCGTCGGCCAGCGCATCGGCGTCCGCGTGACGATGCTCGGGCTCGGTCGCCATCGCTCGCTCACAGGCCCGACGCAGCTCGTCGGGCACGCCGGCCACGGGAAGCTGCGCGCGCTCACCCGCCACGATGCGTCGCAGGATGTCGTGCCCGCTCCCCTCGTGGGGCGGTCGTCCAGCGAGCAACTCGAAGAGCACGGTGCCCAGCCCGTGCACGTCGGTGGCGGGCCCCGTCCGCTCACGGTCTCCCCGAGCCTGCTCCGGAGCCATGTAGGCCGGCGTGCCCAGCGGTCGCCCGGGTCCGGTCACCTCGCGCTCACCGTCCTCTTCCGTGGTCGCCGGACGCGCGATCCCGAAGTCCATGAGCAGCGCTTCACCGTGCTCGCCGAGCATGAGGTTGTCGGGCTTGATGTCGCGATGAAGGACCCCACGACGATGGGCGTGAGCGACGGCGCGACAGGCTTGCACGAGGGCTTCGACCAAGCGCCGGAAGCCCGGTGCGTCCGCTCCGTCCCCCGTCGCGTGAAACTCCTCGAGCGCCTGAGAGAAGGTCCGACCTCGGACCTCGGGCATCGTGAACCACAGCCGCCCGTCGGGAAGCTCTCCCCAGTCGTGGATGGCCACGATGCCCGGATGCTGAAGCCCGGCCGTTCGTCGTGCCTCCTCGGCGAAGCGCCGACGGAGGTCGTCGTCGTCCTTGCGATCCCAGCGCAGGACCTTCATGGCGAGGACGCGATCGAGCTCGTGGTCGTGAACCCGCCGCACGTCACCCATCCCGCCGCTCGCGATGGCGCCGAGATCGCGATAGCGCGAAGGCGTGCCGACCGGCGCTGGTGACTCGGACGCCGCGGCATCCGAGGAGAAGTCAGGCTCGGTGGGGTCCAAGGAGGAAGCTCGTGTAAGGAGGCGTGTAAGCCAGTGTAAACCCCGGTCGTGGGCTGCTCGGAGGCGGGTCTCCATTCTCGGCGCGTGGCACGACGCCACCCGCACTCCCGAGGAGACCGTCATGTTCGATGAGAAGTCACTCCAGCAGGACCTGGCCCGCGCCCGCACCGAGGGCGACCCCGATTCCGTCACGACCGAGCTCCGTCGCATCGGGCTTCGCGTCATCGTCGAGGCCCGCGCCGACCAGACGCTCGACGACGTCACCGCGTCCCTGCGCGAGGTCGACGAGCGCTTCACCGTCGAGCCGCTCTTCCCCGAGGCTGACTTCGAGTCCTTGCCTGACGGCGAGGACGGGGTGACCGTGCTCGACCGTCACGGCTACGTCGCGAGCCTGCCCGGCGTCTGCCGGCTCGACCTCACGCAGAACGTCTTCGACATCGCCGCGGGCCTGAAGGAAGCCGGTGACTTCGCCCGCGTCGTGCCGGACATGCCGACGATCGACGGCGGCCGACTCATCGGACCGCTGGAGAAGAAGGCCGGCGAGCCCGGCCAGAACCCCGTCACCGACGCCTGGGCGCTCAAGGCGATGAAGGTGAAGGAGGGCTGGGAAGCGATGTCGCGAGCGCCGGGCGAAGGCGTGCGCATCGGTCATCCCGACACCGGCTGGACCAACCACGTCGAGTGGGATGCGGGCGGGCTCGACCTGAGCCTGCAGCGCAACTTCGTCGAGACTGACGATCCCGGCAACGCTCGCGACCGGCTCAGCCCCGGTCACCCCGGCCACGGGACGCACACCGCGGCGGTCATGGTCGCTCGCGGTGGCATCAAGCCCGACTACTCGGGCACGACCCCGCCGGGTCGCGTGACCGGCGTGGCCACCGCGGCGAAGAACGTGCCCCTGCGCGCCGTCACCAACGTGGTCATCCCCCCCGGCTACACCGAGGTCGCCCGTGCGATCCGCTACAGCATCGAGAAGAGGTTGCAGGTGATCTCGCTCAGCCTCGGCGGCGTTCCGATGTCCCTGCACCCCGACATCTACCATCGCTCCGTCGACGCGGTGCGGCGCAACATCATCATGGTGGCGGCCTCGGGCAACTACCCCGACTGGGTGCCGCCCGGCCTGCGCGTGACGGTCGAGCCGGCCTGGTGGAACTTCGTCATCGGCGTGACCGGCTCGACGGTGGAGGACAAGCCCTGGGAGTCCAGCGGCCGACCCGTGGGCGTGGAGATCAGCGCGCCCGGGCACCAGGTGCTCACGGCCACCGGCGGCAACCGTCACGGCTACTCGCTCGGCTCGGGGACGTCTTATGCGACCGCACAGGTCGCTGGCATCGCGGCGACCTGGCTCTCACACCACTTCCCCGGTGGCTACCGAGGCTCACGTGAGGCCGTGCACGTCTTCAAGGATCACCTGCGCTCCACCGCCCGTCGACCCGCTGGCTGGAACGACTACTTCGGGCCGGGCATCGCGAACCTCCACGGCCTGGTGACGACGCGCCCGCCCATGGGCAAGGCCGCCGTCGCCGAGGAGGTGCCGGAGTACTCGCACGTCGAGGCCCTCGCTCACGAGCTCGGCGCCGAGAGCCCGGAGCAGGTCGAGGCCCTGCTCGACGCCACCCTGTTCGCCGAGCTCGACGAAGCCGAGCGCGAGCCCTGCTTGATCGAGCTGCGGACGCTGCTCTGGGAGAGCAACGCGGTCTGGCAGGCACTGACCGACAAGGTCGGCCCCTCCGCCGACACGGCGAGCACTGCCGGCGCGTCGGAGGCCAATGAGCTCCGCGAGCTCCTCGCTCCGCTGGCGTCGCAGGGACTGTGCGACGCGCTCGGGCTCGGCTCCCCGGCCGCCGCCCGCTGATCGACCTCTCCGCATCGACTCCCCCTCTCGCCCTCCATCACCGATGGCGAGAGGGGGACCTCTCCTCGTTCTCGGCCACCGAGCCCCGGAGTCACCATGTCCTTCCTGAGATCCCACCGTCTGCTCTCCATCGCCGCGTCCTCCCTTCTCCTCACGCTGGTCACCAGCCCCACGGCGGCGGAGCCGCTCGACGTGACGCTCTTCATCACCTCCGACGTGGAGATCGGCATGACCGGTCGCCGCCTGACCGATCGCAAGGCCATCAACCACGTCAAGGCGATGAACCACGCCACTCGAGGCATGCAGCGTCTGACCTGGCCGGCAGGTAGCAGCCGCTCCGGTCAGGCCGTCGACGATCCACGTGCCGTCTTCATCGCAGGGGACCTGACCCGCGACAACTCCTTCCCGGATCTCGCCGACGAGCTGTACTTCCGGCGACCGTCCGACCGGACGAAACGGAGCCTGCGCTTCCCGGCCCTCGCCGGGGCCGGGAATCACGACTGGTGGAACCACTCCTGGTACTACACGCTCAACGGCAACGGGCAGAACCTCCTCGTCGCCGGAAAGGTCCATCACGTGCTCGACGGCCGAGTCGAACGCTACGCGGCGCGCGGCCCGTTCCACCAACCGGCCTCGGCCCCTCCTCACCACGCCACCCGCTTCGGCCGGCTGCTCGTGGTGAACCTGAACACGTCGTTGGGAGAGCCGGCACGCGAGTTCCGTCTCGGCGCGAGCGCCGTCACGCTCGGCAACTACACCGAGCCGGACCAACCCGCCCACGACGTGCGGGGCTGGCTCGCCGAACAGCTGGCAGCTCACGTACGGGACCATGGCGAGAAGGCACCGGTCCTCATCGTCCAACACTGCGGCTACGACCCCTTCGGAGTGGGCACCGACCCGAACGCCTACCGCGGCTACTGGTGGCACCCCGACTACCGCGACCTGCTCGAGTCCGTCACGAAGGACTTCAACGTCATCGGCTTCTTCAGTGGTCACAGCCACGGCGCCGGTCGCATCGTGAAGGGCACTCGCTACGACGACCAGTTCGCGTTCCGCGGAGAGATCCAGTCCGGCCCGTTGGTGCCGGGTGCGAGGGCCGGCCGGGAGTGGCGGGACTTCGACGGGGACGGTCGGGCCGACTTCTGCCGGGTCGTCGGTGATCGCCTCGAGGTCACGCCGTCGACGGGTGTCGGCTTCGGCGAGCCGCTCACGTCGCCGGCGCTGAAGGTCGGCCACGAAGCGGGGCGTCGCTGGTGCGACTTCGATGGCGACGGGACGGCCGACTACTGCCGCGTGGTCGACGGTGCCCGACTCGAAGTGACGTTCGGCAAGCGCAACGGCTTCGGCGAAACACTGACTTCCCAGACGCTCGACATCGGCTTCGCTCAGGGTCGCGACTGGATCGACGCCGACGGGGACGGGCGGGACGACTTCGTCCGGGTCATCGGCTCGAATCACGGTCAGGGCCGCGTGGCGATCACCCTGGCGAAGCCCGGCGGCTTCGGGACGACCTACACCTCCGAACCGGTCGACGTCGGCTTCCACGAGGGTCGCGCTTGGACCGACGTCGACGGGGACGGCAAGGCCGACTACGCCCGTGTCGTCGAAAAGAACTGGGACACGGGACGTGTGGCCTACACGCCCTTCACCGGCACTGGCAGCAGCGGTGGCTTCGGCGAAACGGTGAGCTCCGGGCCCCTCGACGTCGGCTTCCACGAGGGTCGCGCCTGGACCGACGTCGACGGGGATGGCAAGGCCGACTACGCCCGCGTCGTCGTGCGCAACTGGGATCTCGGCAACACGGCCGTCAACCTGTCGACAGGCAGCGGCTTCGGTCCCACGCTCCAACACGCAGACATCGACCCCGGCTTCTTCGAGGGCCGCGCTTGGGCCGACGTGAATGGCGACGGCAAGTCGGAGTACTGCCGCATCACCCGCAACGGCGGTGACCGCGGTCGCGTGTCCGCCGCGTCACCTCTCAGCAAGATCGACCACTGGTCGCTGCCCATCGACACCGGCGACGGGGCGACTCGCGCCTGGGCCGACGTGGATGGTGACGGAGACGCCGATGCCTGTCGGGTCGTCGACGGAAGCCGGGTCGCCTGCCTGCTCTCGAACCGGGTCACGACCACCGTCCCCCAGGACTCCTGGTCGGTCGGCTCGGGCTACTGCGACGGGGACGGCAACTGGGACGGCGGGTTCATGGTCGTCAACGTGACCGATCAGCACCTCGACGTCATGTTCGTCCGCAAGGAGGCAGCCTCCTGTAGCCGCGACGGCTACGAGGGTGAGCTCCAGGCGATCCGTGCCCACGAGGTCTGGAGCCAGAGCATCACGACGAGGTGAGGCGTTGCTTCGGGACGACGGCCGCAGCCTCGGTCGTCGTCCCATCACGGGTCGACCTTGGCAGCGCCCACCAGAGGATGCCGAGACCGAGCAAGGCCGAGCCGATGGAGCCGGCGAACACGCCGAGACGCGTGGCGACCTCGTGGTGCAGCCCCTGCTCGTCGAAGGCGAGCGTCCCGATGAAGAGGCTCATCGTGAAGCCCACGCCGGCGAGACAGGACACGCCGAGGACGCCCTTCCAGTCGGTGCCCACCGGCCAGCGAGCCCGCCCCGAGAGGACGAGCAGGCCGGTCGTCGCGAAGATGCCGATCGGCTTGCCGACCAGCAGGCCGAGCGCGATCCCCAGCGACACCGGCCCGAGGAAGGTGTCGAGCGAGATGCCGGCGAGAGCGACCCCCGCGTTGGCGAAGGCGAAGAGCGGCAAGATGAAGAAGGTGACCCAGGAGTGCAGCCCGTGCTCGAGGTCGCGCAAGGGGGTGCGCTCGACACCGGCAGCCGTCGCCCGCAAGGGGATGGCGAACGCGAGCACGACGCCGGCCAGCGTGGCGTGAACGCCCGACTTGATGAGCGCCACCCACATCAACGACCCGACCAGGAAGTAGCCACCCAGCGCGGTCACCCCTCGACGGTTCAAGACGAAGAGCACGACGGCGCCGGCGGCCGCCACGCCCAGGGCGAGCAGCGAGAGGTTGGCGGTGTAGAAGACGGCGATGATCGAGATCGCAGCCAGGTCGTCGATGACGGCAACCGTGGTCAGGAAGACCTTGAGGGAGAGCGGGACCTTCTTGCCCAGCAGCGCGAGGATGCCGAGCGAGAAGGCGATGTCGGTCGCCGCGGGGATCGCCCAGCCTCCCAGCGTCTCGGGGCTCGTGCGGTTGATGACGGCGTAGATCGCCGCCGGCAACGCCACGCCACCGACCGCGCCAACTGCGGGAAGGAACCACTTCGCGGGCGACGACAGCTCACCCTCGATGAGCTCACGCTTGATCTCGAGCCCGACCAGCAAGAAGAACACGGCCATCAGGCCGTCGTTGATGACGAGCAGGAAGTTCTTGTCGAGAGCCAGCGGACCGATGCGCAACTGCACCGGCACCTCGAGGAAGGCCTGGTAGAGCGGCGCCAGGCCCGGGGCGTTGGCGGCGACCATCGCCAGCAACGCGGACGCCATGAGCAGGAGACCCGGCGCGGCCTCGAGCCGCGCGAAGCGTCGCACCAGGCGGATCATCGCTCAGCCCGGGATCGCTCCGTCGCCCGCCGCTCACCACGAGCCGGACGCCAGGCCGCCACGCTCCCCCGCGGCCACTCACCGGCAGCCAGGCGCTCGAAGAGTCGCTCGTCCTCGAGAGCCGTCGGGAGGACGGCCTCGGACCGCATGGGTGCATCGGAAAGCGAGAGGCCGAGCGGTCGATCGAAGCGAGACAAGGGACGAGCTCCAGGAAGGGCGGGACGACTCCGAGGTCAAAAGCTAGCCAGCGAGCTTGCGTCCGACCACGTAGATAGAATCGACCTCCACCGTCGATTGAATCGACGGTGGGTCCGGCTTCGACCTTCCCCTGCGGAACCGTCGACGACGGGTCGTTCAGGCCTTCAGCGGCGCGACGTCGAACCAGTCCGTCCAGCGCGTCACCACGGCCAGGCGCTCCCGGTCGAGCCGGTAGACCCGCTCGCGGCCACGACGCTCGCTGGTGACCAGCCCCGACTCGACGAGCACCTTGAGGTGACGGCTCGTCGTCGGCCACGAGCACGAGAAGCGACGCGCGATCTGACCGGCGGTGAGCTCGCCCCCGCGGAAGTGGAGCACCAGCAACACGTGCCGACGAGAGCGATGAGCCAGGGCGTGAAAGACCGCCTCGACGTCGGCAAGCTCGCGAGCGGCGTCCGGCTCGTGCCGCTCGCTCACTCGTCGCCGGGGTAGACGATCTCCAGCGGCGCGACCACCGGGAACTCCATCCCTGGCCGACCACCGCGGTCCTCGGTCATCTCCCCCATGGGCTCCCAGACCGCCATGACCCCGGGCGACTCGTGCGCCAACCGAGGCCCCTCGGGTGAGGTCCACTCGAAGATCTCGTAGAAGACCGGACCGCCCTCCTCGCGACCCAGGTAGATCGTCGGTCGCCGGTCGGTAGCGAGACCGGCCTCGCGGAGTGCCGGCCAGTGGCGGGTCAGGACCTCGCGGAAGTCGTCCTCCCGGTCGGCCGTGACTCGGTAGATGCAGAGGTTGGTCTGGGTGGCTGACGACACGACGGGGGCTCCTCTCGGCGGGGACCGGGACAGCTCATTTAGCCAAGATGCTAAACGAATCGGAAGCCCGGCGCGAGGCCTCGAGCCTTGCGGGATCGCCGCCAGGTCGAGGCCGAGCCGGAGCGATTGGCACCGACGTCTCAAAGCGCGTCGGAAGCGACGGATCCCCATGGCATGATGCGCCGCCGTCCCCAGGAAAATGCCCCGTTCGCCGGTGCGGAGAACGGTCCAGCGAGACCCCCGCACCGCCCGCCCCGACCATCCCTCCAGGAGCCCATCATGTTGATTGGCGTGCCCAGGGAGAGCCAGCCCGACGAGACCCGGGTGGCCCTCGTTCCCGAGACCGTGAAGAGGCTGAAAAGAAACGGCTTCTCCATCCGCGTCGAGTCCGGAGCCGGCTTCGGCTCGGCCTTCGACGACGCCTCGTACGAAGCCGCCGGGGCCGAGATCAGCTCCGACCGGTCCGCCGTTCTCGGCGCCGACCTGGTGACGTGCATCAACCCCCTCGAGGCCGACGACGTCGCCCTGCTCAAGGAGGGCGGTTGCCTGCTCGGCTTCCTACGCCCCTCCACCGAGCCCGACTTCGTCAAGACGCTCGTCGAGCGGAAGAGCCATGCCTTCTCCTTCGACCTGGTCCCCCGCATCACCCGCGCCCAGGCGATGGACGTGCTCTCCTCGATGGCCACCGTGGCCGGCTACCGCGCCACGCTCATGGGCGCCGAGGCCTGCCCCAAGTTCTGGCCGATGCTCATGACGGCGGCCGGCACCATCAAGCCGGCCAACGTGCTCGTGGTCGGCGCCGGCGTCGCGGGGCTCCAGGCCATCGCCACCGCCAAGCGGCTCGGCGCGGTCGTTTGGTCCTATGACATCCGTCCGGAAGTGAAGGAGCAGATCGAGAGCCTGGGCGCCCGCTTCGTCGAGCTCGAGGGCATCGAAGGCGGCGCCACCGAGGGCGGCTACGCCAAGGAGCAGAGCAAGGAGCAGCAGGCCAAGCAGGCCGAGCTGCTCGGCAACAAGGTCGCCGAGTGCGACGTGGTCATCACCACCGCCGCCATCCCGGGCCGTCCGGCCCCCAAGATCATCGACGCTGCCACCGTCCACCGGATGGCCCGCGGTTCGGTGGTCGTCGACATCGCCGCCGAGACCGGTGGCAACTGCGAGCTGACCCAGGCCGGTCAACAGGTCGTCACCGAGGGCGGCGTGACCATCCTCGGCCCGGTCAACCTCGCCGCGTCGATGCCCCAGCCGGCCAGCCAGATGTACAGCCGCAACATCGCGGCCATCCTCCCGGAGTTCACCAAGGACGGGGAGCTGAACCTCGACCTCGAGAACGAGGTGGTCGACGGCTCGCTCTTCCTGCACGGCGGCAAGGTCCGCCACGAAGCCACCGCGAAAGCGCTCGGCATGAACGTCGAGCAAGGAGGTGCGTCGTGACCGCGAACCCCTTCGCCGACCTGCTGGTCTGCTTCTTCATCTTCGCCCTGGCGACCTTCACCGGTCGCGAGCTCATCAGCAAGGTCCCGCAGACCCTGCACACCCCGCTGATGTCGGGCAGCAACGCGATCTCGGGCATCGCCATCGTCGGCGCCCTGCTCTGCAACTACTCCGAGGGCCTGAAGGGGCTCACCCCCATCCTCGGTTTCACGGCGCTCGTGCTGGCGACCATCAACGTGGTCGGCGGCTTCATGGTGACGGACCGCATGCTCAAGATGTTCCAGAAGAGGTAGTGGCGACATGAACCTCGGAATGCTCCAAAACCTCGCCTACCTCGCGGCGGCGATCCTCTTCATCCTCGGGATCAAGAAGCTCAGCTCGCCCAAGACGGCGCGCTCGGGCAACGGCATGGCGGCCCTGGGCATGCTGGTCGCCATCGTCGCGACCCTGATGACCCAGAACATGCTCAGCCTGCCGTGGATCATCGGCGGCCTGGTCATCGGCGCCGGCATCGGCTCCTTCCTCGCGACCCGGGTCGAGATGACCTCGATGCCGCAGCTCGTAGGCGCGTTCAACGCCTTCGGCGGGCTCGCGTCCGGCCTGGTCGCCTGCTCCGAGTTCCTCGGCGTCGCCGGCGACCCGACTCGCAGCCACGTGACCTCCTCGACGGTCATCATCGGCATCGGCACGCTCATCGGCCTGCTGACCTTCACCGGCAGCTTCATCGCCTTCGCCAAGCTCCAGGGCATCATCGCCGGTCGGCCTCGGGCCCTCCCCGCCAACGAGGCCGTCAACGCGGTGCTGCTGCTGGCGGCGGCCGGGCTCTCGATCTACCTCGGTCTCAACCCCGACCAGACCTGGGCCCTCGGCGCGATCGCGGCCATCGCCTTGGTGGTGGGCATCACCCTGGTCATGCCCATCGGCGGCGCCGACATGCCCGTGGTGGTCTCACTGCTCAACAGCTACTCCGGCCTGGCAGCCGCCGCGACCGGCTTCGTGCTCGGCAACTCGGCGCTGATCGTCTCCGGTGCGCTGGTGGGCGCGTCGGGTCTCATCCTCACCGCCATCATGTGCAAGGCGATGAACCGCTCCCTCGCCAACGTCCTCTTCGCCCGCGTGGGCAGCGACGACGGCGGCGGTGGTGCCGCCGCCGATGGCCCGCAGAAGCAGGCTCGCACGATGACGCCGGAGGACGCCGCCCTGCTGATGCAGACCGCGCGCAAGGTCATGATCATCCCGGGCTACGGCCTGGCGGTGGCGCAGGCCCAGCACGCGGTGCGCGACCTCACCGACATCCTGGAGAAGGAGGGCATCGAGGTCTTCTTCGCCATCCACCCGGTCGCCGGCCGAATGCCGGGGCACATGAACGTGCTCCTGGCCGAGGCCAACATCGACTACGACAAGCTCTACGAGATCGAGCAGGCCAACTCGGAGGCGAGCCAGACCGACGTCTCGCTGGTGCTGGGCGCCAACGACGTCGTCAACCCGGCCGCGCGCTACGACAAGAGCTCACCGATCTACGGCATGCCCATCATCGACTGCGACAAGACCGGTCAGGTCCTCATCGTGAAGCGCTCGATGGGCTCGGGTTACGCCGGCGTGCAAAACCCACTCTTCTTCAACGACAACAGCTCGATGGTCCTCGGCGACGCCAAGAAGGTGCTGGCCGAGATCAACGAGGCACTGAAGGAGAACGCCTAGGCGTTCGGCTCGTCTGGTCCCGGGTGCGTTCGCGCGCCCGTCGCGGCTCCCCTGCCCGAAGCGGCACGGGGAGCCGTTCTCGTTTCAGGGCTCGTCGGAAGCGGTCCGCTCACCCCGTCGGTAGGCCCCGGGCGGAACGCCGAGGACGCGTCGGAAGGCGCGCCGGAACGCGGCTTCGGTCTCGTAGCCCAGCTCGGTGGCGACCTCGCCGACCGAGACCCCGTCTTGGACGAGACGCTCGGCGGCCCGCTGCATCCTGAGCCGACCCAGGTACTGCATGGGGGTCAACCCGAGGAGCTCCTTGAAGGCGACCGAGAAGCTCGTGCGGGACATCCCCGCGAGCTCCGCCAACTCCCCCAACCTCCAGGCTCGCTCCGGGTTGCCGTGCAGTCCGGCCAGCACCTCCTGAAAGCGGGGGTCGCTGAAGGCGAAGAGGACACCCCGCCGCTCCACGGCGTGGGTGACGTGCCAGCGCAGCACGAGGACGAACAACGCCTCGGACAAGCGGTTGACGATCGCACGGCCTCCTCCACGTGAGCCGGCCGCCTCTGCGAGCAGGAGCCCAGAGAGGCCGGCCAGCGGATCGTCGAGCTCTCCCGCCGGGATCACGAGGAGCTCGGGCAGGGCATCGACGATGGGGTTCTCGGACCCGGCAGCGAAGTCGAAGAAGCCGCACAGGACCGAGGCCGAGGGCGTGGCGTCGTTCCACTCGGTCGAGTCTCGCCCTTCAGCGACCGCGTGCCAGGGGTCTCGGCTCAGGACGACGAGATCACCGGCGGCGACCTGAACGGGATCGTCCTCGCGTCGGTGCAACCACAAGCCGTCACGACCGATCAGGTGGACGGTGACCCGTTCGATCGTGTCGGGAAGGACGTTGCGGCACTCCCGGCTGTGCTCGTGAATGCTCGCCTGCAGCCGGAGCGAGTCCAGGACGTCGGAGAGCGGGTCGCGTTCGGAACGATCGGTCATGTCTTTCGAACTCTCGGTCACAGACGCCGTCTTCAGCCGGCGCTACCTTGTCGACTCTCTCGCGACACCGCTTGCTCACCGAGCAGCTCATCTCGTTCAAGTGAGGATGACAATCGATGAGGATGACCCAGTTCGTCAAGCACCGAATGACGCACCTCATCGTCGTCCTGTCCCTGGTCGCCGCCGCCTGTAGCGGCGGTGATGGAAACTCGACGATCGTGCACGGCGACGGGGGCGAGTCCCGCCGCGCCCCCCGCGGCCCCCACCCCGGCGCCGACAAAACCCCCCGGGGGCCCCGCGGCGGCAGCCCCGCGCAACCGGCGCGCCGCGGGGGCGGG
>JBCCFW010000180.1:0-14551 GCA_039029535.1 Acidobacteriota bacterium | reverse complement strand
GTGAAGCTCGAGCCCCGTGACTACGTCGCCGCTCGCTGGATCCTCTCCGAGTTCGAGGAGGGCGAGCTGCCCGAAGGCATCGGCTGGGAGCTGGCGCGCGATCGCGAGGGGCGTCCGGTGTTCCTCTTCAAGAGAGCCTACTGGATCGACCAGCTCGCCGAGAAGCACCCCGAGCTGGTTCTCGCCGAGACCTCCGGGTCGGTCACGACCTGAGCTCTTCCGGGACCAACGGCGAGCGATCAGCTCGGTAGCAAGACTCCCGGCGCCAGGATGCCTCGCGGATCGAGCGCTCGCTTCATCGCCCGCGCCCGCGCCAGCCCTTCAGGCCCGAGGAACTCGGCGAGGAGGCGTTGCTTGATCGGATGCCGCCCGACGCCGTGCTCGGCCAGGGGCGCACCGCCGAGCTCGATGGCGAGTCGACCCAGCGCGAGCTGAAGCTCCTCCCCACGTCGCAGCTCGTCGTAGTCACGGGGGATGACGTTGGGGTGCAGGTGGCCGTCGGAGGCGTGTCCCCAGGTCACCAGCTCGAGCGCGGCCTGTTCTGCCAGGTCGGCGGCGGCGCCGATGAGCTCGGGCAGGCACTCCACCGGCACGATGGGGTCGCCGCCCACCTTGTGAAGACGCGGTTCCGACTGCCGATGGTGTCCAATGCGATGGTTGACCAGCTCGGGTGCCGACTCCCGCAGCGCGAAGAAGGCCTCGCGCCGCGCGTGGTCACCGGGGAGCGCCAGCTCGATGCGCTCGAGCTCGACACCGTCGTCGGCGAGCGCCGCGAAGAGCCCGGACAGCGGCGTGCTCGCACCTTGGCCAGTGGCCGCGAGCTGGTCGACGAGGTCGGAATGATCGTCGGAGCGCGGCAGGTCGACGAGCAGGAGCAGCACCGTCTCGCAGGGATCGGGAAAGCGGAAGCCGAGCCGACCGGGGATGCCCTCCTCATTGAGGAGCCGGAGACAGGCGCCGTCCAGGTGCTCGATGCCGGCGAGGTCGAGGTCGCGCGAGCGAGTCAGCAGCTCGACACGACGCAGCGCCGTGAGCACGTCGGCGAACGGGACCGCCAGGAGCAGCTCGTCGCGATCCCGAGCTCGGACGGCGAGCTCCACCTCCAGCACGAGCCCGAGCGTCCCCTCGGACCCGATGAAGAGGTCGATGAGATCGCAGGGGCTGCCGTCGGCCGGGGCGAAGAGGTGGCCCGCCGCGCACTTGGGCACGGCCGGGCGTGGCTCCACCGGCGCCGGGAGCCGGAGACGTCCCCCGCCCGCGCGCTCGAGCTCGAAGACACCACCAGGCTCCGCGAGACACTGACCCCGCTCGAGGTCGATCAGCTCGCCGCCGGCCAGGCCCACGGTCAGGCCCGTGACCCAGGGGCGAGTGCTCCCGTGCTTGAAGGTCCGGGCTCCCGAGGCGTTCGTGGAGACCACGCCACCGCAGGTGGCCCCGAGATGGGTCGGCACCGGCGGGAAGCTGCGGTCACCGTCCTGGAGGAGCTCGAGGAGCCGGACCAGCGACAGCCCCGGCTGAACGCGCAGCCGGTCGCCCCGGTCTTGGAGGACCTCGGTGAGGCCGGCCGTGGCCACCGCCATCGCCCCGGCCGGAGTCGCGCCGCCGGTGAGCGACGACTGGGCTCCCAGGGCGACGAGGGGCTGCTGGCCAGCCAGCAGCTCGGACCACTCGCCCTCGCTCTCCGGGAAGGCCACCGCCCGAGGGGCCCCCTGGCGGTGCGAGGCGTCGCTGGCGTGGGCGCGGAGAACGGTGGCCTCCGTCGAGATCCGGGGCCGCCGGCGCCGGTCGGTCGGGAGGCGCGTGGCCGGCGTCCCGCTCACCCCTGGGCCCCGCGGAGGGGCGGAGCAGAGCCGGATTGGAGGGCATTCAGGAGCCGTGGCGTGCACACCGAAGAAGGATGCGGGGCGGGGCTTCGGTGGACAAGCTGGAAGCGCATCACCCAATGGATGGGATCCGTTCCAAGCGTCCCTCGATGACCCAAGCCGGTCACCCATCGCCCCCGGCCGGCGGTCCCGGAGGCGTCGGGCGCTGCTGAGCCGCCCCTGTTCGAGTCCCTGAGATCCGCAAGATCTTGGCCGCTAAGCAGCCTCCTCCCCCCTTGCAGCCCTCCGGAGCGGAGAGTATTCTGAATTTTCTAGAGAGACTGGAACCGAGGTCAGGCCCGACAACTTGAGAAAACTGGCATCCCGCTTGCCTCTCCCTCAGCCGGAGGATGACGTGACTGCACGACGCAACCGAGCCGGATTCAGCCTCAGCGAAGTCCTGGTGGTGATCGCCCTGGGCTCCCTCGTTCTCACCGCCACCGCTCCCACGGTGATGCGGGCACTGAAGAAGACACGACTACAGGCCGCCTCCACGACGGTCATGGTCCAGCTTCGCACTGCCGCCACCGCCGCCCGCGCCACGGGCCAGGAGCACCGGGTCGTCTTCGATGACGGCCGCGTGTCGGTCCTGAACGCCGAGACCGGCGCCTACGAGCGTGGTCATCGCAACATCAACATCGATCCGCACGTGCGGGTCGAGACGGAAGACCACGGCGGTGGGGTGATCACCTTCTTCCGCAATGGCACTGCCGCTTCGGGCGACATCGAGGTCTACGGGGGCTTCCCGGTCCTCGGAGACGACGACGCCGAAGCGAAGGTGACCATCAGCATCCTGCGCAGTGGCCTCATCCGCACCCTGGAGACCTTCTGACATGACCCAGCAGTCATCCTCCCCCCGCTCGTCTCGTCAGTCCGGTTTCAGCCTCGCGGAAGTCGTGGTCGCTGCCGGCATTCTCAGCTTCAGTCTTCTCGGCGTCATGGCGATTCTCGATCAGAACGGGATGCTCATCTCCCAGGCCGATCGCATGTCGGAGATGACCCAGGCCGCGCGCAACTTGCTCGAAGAGATCGACTCCCGTGCCTTCTGGGATCCCCAGCGGAACGACGACGACTTCGGCCTCGAGGCCGGCGAAGACGCCGACGACAAGACCACCTTCGACGACGTCGACGACTTCTGCGGCTGGGTCGAGGCTCCGCCTCAGACCCCGTCCGGTCAGCCGATGATCGGCTTCGACGACATCTCTCTCGCCGTGCGTGTCTGGTACGGCAACGACGACGACCAGGACGGCAACAGCGACACCAACGCCACGGATGCCGACGACGACGGCACCATCGAGTTCGTGTTCGACGTGCCGACCGGTGACGTCTGCCTCAACCCCGGCGCCGAGACGCGCTTCAAGGTCATCGAGGTCACCGCCTCTCAGCCCAACGGCCTGCGCCAGGTGCCGCCGGTGGTCATGCGCTCGGTGAGGTTCCGATGACTCGGCGGGGCAGTCGCTGGCAGCTCGCGGCGTCGCTGAAGCGGCGTGCGCGTCAGAAGGGGTTCAGCCTCGCCGAGGCCTCGGTGGCCATGGCCCTGGCTCTCCTCCTCCTGCTCGGAACCCTCACGTTCTTCGATCTCGCCTCGCGCGACACCCGCAAGAAGGCCGACGGCATCGACAACCGTCGGATCTCGCAGGCCACGCTCGATCACCTCGTGCGCACTCTCCGGCAGTCACAGACCGGCTTGATCTCGGAGAACCCGGCCAACTGCCTGAGCTGTCACGCCGATGTCGACGGCGAGTTCGTCGACAACCCGGAGACCAATTGCGGCGAGGACATGACGAGCCCACGACCGCCGATGAATCTCGACCTCTGGAGCGTTGACCCGGCCGACTCCGATGCCGTGACGGATGCTCCCGAGTTCCTCCGCGTCCGTCCGGTCGGCCTCCCCGGCGATCCACCTCCGCCGCTGGTGAATGGGATCAGCTTCAATGCCGACCTGAGCCAGGCCCCGGACGACCTCGTCGGCACGGACATCGAGTTCGAAGAACGCAGCTTCTACACGCTCGACGATGTCCACGGTGATGGGCAGATGCTCTACGAAGCGGCCGACCATGACGGTGACGGCGACGACGACGAGATCCTCGAGGTCGCCTTCGGCGTGCACGGGATCGAGTTCGAATCGGTTCTCGGTCCGCCTCGCAAGTACGAGAACGGTGACCTCGTGACGGCCACCTGCCGACAGGGTGGCTGTCACGTACCCATCACCGGAGCCGGTGGCGTCTACAGCGCCGGCACGACGGGTGAGATCTGGAAGGGCGAGCACCCCGACAGTCAGTCCCTCCTCGCCATCAAGGTCCGATTGGCCACCGGCGAGAACGTTCCCAGCGGTCCCAACGGCGAGTTGGAGCCCCTGGTGCTGGAGGCGCTCGTGCGCCCCCGCGGGCTCGGTCTCTAGATGACTGGCCTCCCCCTCCCTCCCGCGCCCACCTCAGGAGAACGAACCAGCATGACGACCCACGACACGCGGATCCGCCAACAGGACCAGCGGGGCAGCTCGCTAGCTGGCACGCTTCTCATCACCGCCCTGGCGGGCATGCTCGCAGCCGGTCTCCTGGTCCTCTCGATGGGGCACCGCGAGGAGACCGCGCGTCGTCGTGACTCCATCGAGGCCTTCTTCGCGGCCGAGGCTGGACTCGAGTCCGGTCGCCTGGCCTTCGAGCGCGCCACCGAGGTCTTCGGCATCCCGCGCGTGACCGGACGGATCGGCGAGGCCACCTTCGAGGTGCGCCCGGGCGTGGGCAACTTCGGAGACGAGGCTTGGCCGATGTGGTCGTACGACGCGTCCAACTCGCGGCGCAACGTGCGCAGCCAGGTGGGCTCGTCGCTCAAGCCCGGCTGGATGACCATGCGCGAGCCCGCTCGCAACGGCACCACGGCCGGCACGTTCTACGTGAACAACATCTACTCGGCGGTGGGCTCGGGCCTCATCTACGTGACCTATGAGAACCCGGCTGACGACACCGTTCAAATCGCCGGCTTCGACGAGCTCGACGGCCAGCTCCTCTGGACGACCGAGCCAGGCAACATCTTCGGCAACGGTCTTCGCCTGGCCTCTCCGGCTCTCGTCGAGGAGGGCAACACGCTCTACGTGACGCTGACCACCGGCGAGGACCCGGACGACCCGGTCGAGCTCCGCGCGCTCAACGTGGACCGCACCGGCGTGAGCCTGAAGTGGACCTACTCGACCGGACAGCACGGCACCGCCACGCCTCCGGTCGTCTACAACCCCGACCCCACCGTCTTCGGTGACGAGATCGTCTACTTCGGCCTGGCCGAGACTCCAGATTGGACTCTGCTGTCTGCCGGGACCGCTTACATCTTGCCGCGCGATGCCGGTCACTCGTCGGAGGGCATCTACCTTCACGCCGTCGTCGACCTGGACGATCGCGGGGAGTCGAAGTGGGCGCATCCCTTCCCCGATCCCGCCGTGGCTGCGCGGACCGACTACCCCGTCCAGGAGTGGCCGGACGTGCCGGCCGGTGAGACCCGACGGGCCTATGAGGTGCCGTTCTTCCCGCCCGACGACGACCTCATCGTCGACTACCACAACAGCTGGAGCGGCCGAGTCTGGCGCGGTGACATGTACATCGCCTTCGATCCGCACTCTCTCGGACCGCCCCTCATCCTCGCTGACGACGGTGGCACGCCGGAAGACTCCAGCGACGACATCATCGACATCTACCTCTACTACTCGGCGGTCGTGGATCGCGACACGCCGGGCGTCGCCTACGGCAACTTCCGGCCCGCACCGGGAACGGCAGTTCTGCGCTGGCAGAACGAGATCGCCGCGGTGCGTGACACGCCGGCTCAGCGCTTCCCGACCTTCAAGTGGACGGCCAATCCACCGCCCTGGGACGACGACGACAGTGATGGCGTGCCCGCGGATCGCTATGAGAACCAGACCTGGCATACCTGGTTCGAGCAGCAGATCGCGGTGGCCGGCTGGCGCACCGATACGGAAGAAGACGGCTCGGACTTGCCAGACTGGGACATGGACGGAGCCGCGGACGAACGGAACGTCATCTATGCCCCGTACGAAAGCCTCTCCTTCCCCTCCTTCAGTGGTGGCAACAACGAGAACCTGTCGCAGTCACGCGTGATGGTCTCGGCCTATCTCGACAGTTGGGATGACTACAACCTCGGGCGCGCCACCGGCCTCGACGGAGAGAGCCGGCCGGTGGAGTTCTACTGGATGGACGCCGGCGGCGACGACGGCGCCTTCACCCGACGCCCGACGGTGTGGAGCGAGGCCGATCTCAACGCCTCCGGCGAGTTGAACACCGGTGACTTTGCCGGGATCACCCTCTCCAGGGACGCGGATGTCGAGGGTGAGACGATGGCCTTCGACAAGGAGACCGGCACCCTCTACATGGTCTTCAATCACGATCTCAATGCCGGGGATGCCGAGAGCCTCCGCATCCACGCCGTCGACGCGACCAGCGGGAGCATCGAGTGGATGCGAGCGATCCGTGCGAGGCTCGCCGGCGACGCCTTCAACGGAACGCCCAGTCTCTCGGGCGGCTTCATCTTCGTCTTCGAGCTGGAGCCCGGAAGCCGCAATGCACGGCTCAACATCTTCAACGCGAACGATGGCTCGCCGACCGCGTCCTCACCGATTCAGGTCGACCAGGATGCCGACGGGGCCAACCTGGCGCCGACCATCGCCAATGACGTGGTCTACGTCGGCACTTACGACGCACAAGACTTGCAGCAACGCGTGTTCGCCCTGTCACCGAACGTCTGGCTCCTCTCGACCGGCCACTCGGCCAACGGCGAGGCGCACCGTACCGTGGCCTTGCTGGAGAGTGATGGTGCCCTCTCGTCATGGCGAGAAGGTGGCTTCTCCGGTGGCGGCCCGACCGATGACGGCACGGATCCCTGAGGTGCTGGAGATGAAGAATCAACTGACGGCAGTCCTGTTCGGTCTCGGCCTCGCGACCAGCGTCGTCGCTCAAGAGGGCGTCATCGGCGGCGTGGAGGACGACTCCGCCTGCCCGGCGAGGGGCAATTGCACCTCCTGCCACTCTCAGCAGGGCGTGATGACCGAGTTCGGCGACCTCAGTGATGAGGAGGTGCGTCGCTCACGCCGCGCGCAGTATCAGTCCTACCTGGACCGTGAGGAAGTCGAGGTCGAGGAGCAGATCGACATGCTCATCGAGCACGAGCCGCTCGCGACCTGGCCTCGACGTGACGCCCTCGCCATCGAGGCGCGGCTCATTCCCTGGGACGGCACCACCATCGCCCAAGTGATGCTGAGGATCCCGGGTACCGACGAGTACGAACAAGTCCGGATGAGCCGTGATCACGACCTGGTCTGGCGGGCCGACGTGTCCCGCGAGGCGAAGGAGCGCGAGGCGATCGAGTACTACCTCGCCATTCGTCATCAGGGCAGTGACTTCTTCCACGGCAGCGCCGATCAACCACACCGCGTGGAGCTGGAAGTCTCTTTCTTCGACAAGCCGCTCCAAGTGGTTCTTTCCCTGGGGGTTCTCCTGGTGGGTCTCGCCTTCCTGATCAGCCGATTCAAGCGTGACGACGACGTCCTCATCCGTGCCGATTTCTCCGAGGTCAAGAAGCGCAAGGAGGCCAAGGCCAAGGCGCGCGCCAAGGCTTGGGGCCAGCGCCCGGAGGTCGAGACGGATCATGCCGAGCCGAGCGAGGCCGAAGCGCCGCTGGGCGTCGGGATGGTCTCGGGGGCCGTTCCACACCAGGTGCCCGACCTCGCCGGCACCGACCTCGGCCTGCCGTCGGTGCAGCCCGCGCAGCCGATGCCGAGTGCCGCCGCTGGAGGCTCGGGTCTTCCTCCCGTCACGCCGGTTCAAGAGCTCCCGGCAGCCGCCGCGGCCCAGACCGGTCTTCCCCCCGTCGCGCCTGCTCAACCGGCCGCTGCTCAGACGGGTCTTCCGCCGGTGACGCCGGTGCAGCCGGCGGCCTCGACCGGCGGTCTCCCCCCCGTCGCTCCCGCACAGTCGGTGCCGGCGGCGGCTCAGCAGCAACAGCAGAACGCGCCGCTGCCCGGCGGTGGCGGCCTGCCGCCCGTCACGCCCGTGCAGCCGGATCCGCGTCGCAAGAAGGTCGGCTCAGGTGGCGCGGTGGTCCTGCTGCTCGGCCTGGGGCTCAGCCTGCTGGTCACGCCGAACGCCCAGGCGCAGCCGGGCAACCTCGACATGCTGGTCGTGGCGACCTACGACCGTGACGATGTCGGTGCCGGCGCGGCCACGGCCGACAACACCAACCAGATCCGCATGCTGCGCATCGGTGGTGGTCAGCCGTTCTGGTTCTACTACGAGGACGAAGAAGACGACGCCTACCCGCGTCGCACCATGCGGCGCTCGAACCGGGCGCTCGCCGTGACGGTCGCTCCCCATCCAACCGATGCGGGCGAGACCTTCATGCAGTACCTGTGGGTCACCGACACCCACAACCACCGCATCCGTCGCTTCGAGATGGAGCCGCACCCGGCCAACCCGACCGTGCGCTTCCGCCTCGTCGGCGGTGGCAACGCGACCTGCCTCCAGGAGTACGGCCAGCCGGGTCGCGCGCTCGATCCTGATGACCCAGAGTTCTACTACCCCCGCGGCATCGCCGTGCACCCGACCACCGGCGACCTCTTCGTCACCGACACGGTGATGGGGCGCGTGCAGGTGTTCCGCCCCAACGGCGACGCCCTCGACGCGCTCGACATCGACGTCCGAGTCGCCGTCCGCGACGGCGCCAACTACGTGATGGACTCCATCACCGCCGACGGCAACCAGCACGGCTTCGGTCGACGCGGTGACTTCCGCGATCCGCCGCACCCGCCCATCAACGACCTCAACGCCGTGGCACCGACGGATCAGGCCGGCGCCAACGTGGGCCTGGCAGAGCTCGGTCAGGGCGTCTTCCAGCATCCGCACGGCATCAGCCTCGCGGTCGACCCGGGGCTGCTCCCGACGACGATCGACGACATCACCTGGCTGTTCATCGCCGACACGCACAACCACCGCATCCAGATCTTCCGCGACGTGAACGGTCCGGCCAGCTTCGACTTCGACTTCGTGCGCTTGGTCGGTGGCTACGGCATCCCGACGGCAGGCGATCCGGCCGAGGGTCGCTTCCGCTACCCCAAGGCCGTCGAGGCGGTCTGGAACACGGCGATCGGTGGTGGCGAGCTCAACTTCTGGGTGGCCGACACGATGAACGGCCGCGTTCAGTACTTCTCGGTGGATGCCGGTGGCGACATCCTGTTCGTGAGCCAGTGGAATGACGGTGGCAACATGAACAACGTCCAAGACATCGCCGTCAGCGCCGACTTCGACGCGATATACGTGGCCGACCCGGGACGCGCGAATCGCAACGACCGCATCCGAGCCTTCAACATCGACGGCACCGGCGGAGCGAGCATGGGGAACGCGATCCTCTCGCGCGACGACCACATGCCTTATTCAATCGAGTACGTCCGGACGCAGCAGTTCCCGCTTCCGTAGCACCGAGGCGGCGGAACGCCGCCTCGGTCCGTTCCCTCAGTCCTCGGAGGTCTGGCGGGCCATGTTCGGGACCTCGGACCAGGGGCGCTTGATCTGGACGTCGATGCTCTGGAGGACGTTGAACTTGAGCAGGAACCACAGCGCCGCGACCCCGTCCTTCCAGGTGACCTTCTTGCCCTCCTCGTAGCTGCGGCCGTGGTACGAGATGGGCACCTCGTAGAACACCGCCGGGCTGCGGGCCAGCTTGGCCGTGACCTCCGGCTCGAAGCCGAAGCGGTCACAGGTGAGGTGCAGGTTCTGGATGACCTCCCGACGCCAGGCCTTGTAGCAGGTCTCCATGTCGGTGAGGTTGAGATCGGTGAGCAGGTTCGACAGGAAGGTCAGGAACTTGTTCCCGAGCTCGTGCCGGAAGTAGAGCACCCGACGCCACTGCCGCGACGCGAAGCGCGAGCCGTAGACGACGTCCGCCACCCCGGCCGCCAGCGGCGCCAGGACGTGCGGCAGGTCCTGAGGGTCGTACTCGAGGTCGGCGTCCTGGATGACGACGTGCTCGGCCGTCGCGTGGGAGATGCCCTCCCGCACCGCTGAGCCCTTCCCCCTGTTGACCGGGAAGTAGTAGCCCTTGACCCGGGAGTCCTCTGCCGCCAGACGCTTGATGATCTCGTCGGATCCATCCGTCGAGGCATCGTCGACGATGATGAGCTCGGCCACCAGCGGGAGCGCCAACACGCGCCCGACGATGATCTCGAGCGTGTCCTTCTCGCAGTGGACCGGCATGACCACCGACACGAGGCCGGCGGGGAGCTCGGGGACGATGGAGCCGAGGCGGATCGGAGGAGACGTCATGGCCCCAGCATGCCACGGAGGGCCCTCCTGCCGGGGCGGAAAGCCACCAGAGGAGGCGCTCGGTCTCTTGACGATCGGCGGTGCCGGGCCGAAAATGAAAACTTCAGCTCGTCATCGGTCTCAGGACCTCTACCGGCCCGCTGCGGCGCCCGGAGGCACCCGCCGAATCAGCGAGCTTTCCCCCGGCTCGCAGTCGCCTGCGATGGCGGACAGGCTGACCTGCACCCTGCAGGCGGAGTCACGATGAGCACCACGGCACGGCCCCCGGAGGGCGCGGCGCCCCCCACCTCCCTCTCCCGCGTCACCCTGCGCTTCGCTGGCGATTCCGGCGACGGCATCCAGGTCACCGGTAGCCAGTTCACGAGCACCTCGGCCCTGGCCGGCAACGACATCGCCAGCCTGCCCGACTTCCCCGCCGAGATTCGGGCGCCGCGCGGAACCCTCGCCGGCGTCTCGGGCTTCCAGCTCCAGTTCTCGGCCGAGGACATCTTCACGCCCGGCGACCTCCTGGACGCCCTGGTCGCCTTCAACCCGGCGGCTCTCAAGGCCAACCTCGAGGACCTGAAGACCGGCGGCGTGCTCATCGTGAACGTCGACGAGTTCGGCGACCGCGACCTCACCAAGGCCGGCTACGAGGCCAACCCCCTCGAAGACGCGAGCCTCTCCGGCTACCGCCTCTTCAAGGTGCCCATCACGACGCTCACCCGCCGGGCCCTCGAGGAGCTCGAGCTCCCCACCAAGAGCGTCGACCTCTGCCGCAACTTCTTCGCCCTGGGCATGGCCTACTGGCTCTACGAGCGTGACCCCGAGCCCACGCGGCAGTGGATCTCCACCAAGTTCGCGAAGAAGCCCAAGGTCGTCGAGGCCAACCACCTCGCCCTCAAGGCCGGCATCGCCTACTGCGACGCGACCGAGGCCTTCCAGGAGCGCTACGTCGTCGCCCCGGCCGAGGTGAAGCCGGGCAAGTATCGCAACGTCAACGGCAATGCGGCCCTCGCCATGGGTCTCGTCGCGGCGGCCGAGCGTTCGGGCAAGAAGCTGTTCTACGGCTCCTACCCCATCACCCCCGCCAGCGACATCCTCCACGAGCTCTCGGCCTGCCGACACTTCGGCGTGACCACCTTCCAGGCCGAGGACGAGATCGCCGCGGTGGCCGCCGCCATCGGCGCTTCGTTTGCCGGCAACCTCGGCGTGACGGGCACCAGCGGTCCGGGCATGGCGCTCAAGGCCGAGGCCATGGGCCTGGCGGTCACCGCCGAGCTTCCCCTGGTCATCGTCGACATCCAGAGAGGCGGTCCTTCCACCGGCCTCCCCACGAAGACCGAGCAGGCCGACCTGCTTCAGGCCCTGTACGGCCGCAACTCCGAGTCGCCGGTGGCCATCCTCGCCCCGGCCACGCCGGCCGACTGCTTCCACCTCGCCTACGAGGCCTGCCGCCTGTCGATGCAGCACGTCGTCCCGGTGGTCCTCCTCTCCGATGGCTATCTCGCCAACGGCGCCGAGCCCTGGCTCATCCCCAAGGTCGAGGAGCTGCCGGACATCGACATCCAGCACCCGGGTCCCGAGGCGGCCGAGGGCGGCTTCCACCCCTACGCTCGTGACGAGAAGCTGGCGCGCCCCTGGGCCATCCCCGGCGTCGCCGGTCTCGAACACCGCATCGGCGGCATCGAGAAGGCCAACGTCACCGGGCACGTGAACTACGACCCGAACAACCATCACGAGATGTGCCTGCTCCGTCAGGAGAAGGTCGACCGCATGGTCGACCAGGTCCCGGCCACGGAGCTCTACGGCGATGCCGAGGGTGAGCTCCTGGTTCTCGGCTGGGGCAGCACCTGGGGCGCCCTTCGCTCGGCCGTCATGCAGGCGCAGGACGAGGGGCAGAAGGTGAGCCACGCACACGTCCGCTCGCTCAGCCCATTGCCGGCCGACCTCGGTGATCTTCTCGGCGCCTTCGAGCGCGTGTTGATCCCCGAGATCAACCTCGGTCAGCTCAGCATGCTCGTTCGCGCCCGCTTCCTCATCGACGCCTTCGGACTCAACGAGGTCCGCGGCAAGCCCTACACCTCGACCCGCGTGTACCAGGCCATCTGCGACACGTTGGAGCAGCCCGCTCCCGGGAGAGCCTGATGAACGCACCTGCCCCCCTCAAGGCCAAGGACTTCGAGACCGACCAGACCGTCCGCTGGTGCCCCGGCTGTGGCGACTACGCCATCTTGAAGTCGGTGCAGTCGGTCTTCCCTTCCCTCGGGATCCCGCGGGAGAACTTCGTCGTCGTGTCGGGGATCGGCTGCGCCGCGCGCTTCCCCTACTACATGAACACCTTCGGCTTTCACACCATCCATGGTCGTGCGCCGGCGATCGCCACGGGCATCAAGGTCGCCAACCCCGAGCTGTCGGTGTGGGTGGCCTCGGGTGACGGTGACTCGCTCTCCATCGGCGGCAACCACTTCATCCACACGCTGCGCCGGAACGTCGGGCTCAAGCACCTGATGTTCAACAACCGGATCTACGGCCTGACCAAGGGCCAGGTCTCCCCCACCAGCGAGCGTGGCAAGCGGACGAAGTCGTCCCCCTGGGGCAGCGTCGACGCGCCCTTCAACCCGTTCCAGGTGGCCCTCGGTGCCGGGGCGACCTTCGTCGCTCGTGGCATCGACGTCCAGGCTCCCATGCTCCGCGCGGTGCTCGGTCGAGCGGCGCAGCACGAGGGCACGGCCTTCGTCGAGATCTTGCAGAACTGCAACATCTTCAACGACGGCGCGTGGAAGTCGCTGACCGAGAAGGACGTCCGGGCCGAGTGCCAGCTCCTCCTCGAGCACGGCAAGCCGATGATCTTCGGCAAGGACCAGGACAAGGGCCTCAGGCTCAACGGTCTCTCGCTCGAGGTCATCAACCTGGCCGATCACGACGAGTCCGAGGTGCTGGTCCACGACGAGACCAACCTCAACCTCGCCTGGCTCCTCGCGCAGATGCAGGCCCCCGCGTTCCCGACGCCGGTGGGTGTCATCCGTGCGGTGGAGGCTCCGACGCACGAGGCGCAGCTCACGGCGCAGTTGGAGCACGCGGTGGAGAACAAGGGGAAGGGCTCGCTGCACGATCTCCTCAACGCCGGCGACACCTGGACCGTCTAGCGGCGTCTCGACGCCGCTCGCTTCGTTCCACGGGCCCTCGGACATCCTCACCTAGCAGCCTAGGCTCCGGTGTCCTCGGGCCCGTGCGCCTCGCTAGTGACGCCGATCCGCCGCTAGCCTCCGTCTCGGCGGGTCTTGTCGCCCCTGGCTTCGTTCTCGGCTCCTCGGTCATCCTCCCCTAGCTGGCTAGGCTCCGGTGACCTCGGAGCCTCGGGCCTCGCCAGGAACGACAACTCCCTGCCGAGCTTCTCGATGTCGATCTGAGGGAACACCGCTGCTCGGGTTGGTGAGCGGAGCGGGTGGCTGGGAGACTGATTTCGGGCGATGACTTCGGGATGGAGGAGACCTGCGGTCGGCGTCGGATCACGCTCGTGGGGACGGTCCGGCGTCGTTCGATGCCGCGGCTGCTCGTGCATGGGCTGATCGCCGATGCGTTCCTCGGCCTGAGCGGTGTCATGGCCGCGGTGGCTTGGCAGGCTCACCCACAGGGCCTGCGCAGGTACTGGAACGGCTCGCACGTGCCAGCGCACCTGCTCGACTCCGTCTCGCGGGAGCTCATCGCGCTCACCATCGGGATCGCGCTCCTGGCTCTCCTCTGGCTCGCGTGGCGCTCCCCCGCCCAGCGCGGCTTCCCCTGCGTCGGGCGAGCCCTGGCCGTCGCCTCCGCCGTCTTGCTGCCGCTCACCGCCGGGGCTACCTTCGCCGTGACGGACGGTCTTCCCAGCATGACCTGCTGCCCGCCGTGGTTTCACTACGACGAGTGCGCGAGGTACGGAGACCTCGAGAGTTGTCTCGAGGCTCAGGGTGAGCACGTCCACCCCGTCCTGGCCCTCTGGATCGAGCGAAACGGCACCGAGTGGATGCCGCCGCCCTGAGACTCAGCTCCGGCGCAGGACGAGCACTCCGGCTCCGGCCGTGACGGCCGCGAGGAGGAGCAGCAGCCACTCGCTCATGGTGGGGATCGGGGCCGGCCCGCAAGGCATGTCGGCGCAGGTCATGCCCTCCGCCCAGGTGCCCCCGTCCGTCAGGCACGAGGCCTCGGAGCGCATCTCGCACGAGCCGTCCGTGAGACAGCAGGCGGCGAGCAGCTCGAGACAGGCATCGTCGATGTCGTCGTCGCCGTCCCCGCCGCAGGGCTCGCCGGCCGTCCACTGCAGGCCGTCCTGCGCCTCGAGGCACTCCTCCTCGTCGAGCAGGTCGCAACCTCCGTCGGGTAGGCAGCAGCGTCCGATGAGCTCCTCGC
>JBCCFW010000179.1:0-14700 GCA_039029535.1 Acidobacteriota bacterium | reverse complement strand
TGTCGGCAAGTGTTTGCCGATACGAGTGCACCTCCTTCTCCAGATGTGCCCAAGTCTCCAACAACTTCCCCCTTCTTCCCCCGAGCCCCCGAGCCCCCGACCTCCGGGCCCCGGCTGCCCCTGATCCGGCAGCCTTCCGCTGGCCATCCGCGCGGTCTTCCACAGGTCGTGTTCAGGAAAGCTGCGAGGCCCGCCCCGGAGGCCCGAGGGCCGATCAGGAAATCGAGTGCGGCACGAAGGTGTCCGTCTCTTCCACGAGACATCCACAGGGCTTTCCACAGCCAGAAAACGTCCCGGCAGGGTGGGTTCGAACACCTTCAAGCCGTTGATTCGAAGCGGGTTCCAGCGGGACCTCGAACACCCGTCTCGATCTAAGACACGAAGCCGGACGGAGGACTTCCACAACTTGTGGAAGGACTGTGAGGACGCCCGGTTCACCAAGCCGTCATGGGACGGATCGATCGACCGCGCTTTTCCACAGGGCCGTTTCGCAGCGCGATGAGAGATTTCGGTCAATTCCCGTCGACGCGAATTTCGCGTGTCAATTCACAACTCACGGAAAATGAGTCATTTCCGGGGACGTGGCCTATTGTTAGGAGACCGTTCGCGCAGGTGCGGTCCGCCTCGAACGATTCAGAAATCGATGTTCAAGACCTGTGGATGCCCTGTGGATTCTGTATGCTGACCGCCAAGCGGACACACCTTGTACTCAGCCCCTTGCTCGCATGGTGCGGGCACGGTTTCGAGGTAAGAAAAATCATGACCAGGCACCTCATCCTCGCGGCGTCGATCGTCCTCTTCGCCAACTCCGCTTCGGCCTTCTTCAGCCAAGGCGACGTTCAGCTCCAGAGCGGCACGGCCGACGTGCTCGCCTCCCAGGCCAGCGTCCTCATCGGAGAGCAGGCCGCTCTCCTCAGCGAGCTCGCGGCAGCACCCTCCGTGCTGCCCTCTCACCACTCGACTTCCCAGCGTCTCGAGGCCGACCGTCAGCGGCTCGAGGCGGCGGCGGCCGAGGTCCCGCCTTCGGCCCTCCTCGATGCTCGGCTTCAGCAGGCGGCGTCGTATTCGGCGCAGATCCTGAGCCGCCTGGGCCACTGGGACGAGACCAGCTGACGGGTCGCGCTCGGTCCGGTCAGTCGCGCTCGGGCACCACCCAGCTCATCGCGTACTTGACCTGTGGGAGCGGCAGCTCCACCCGCATCGACAGGGTGCGGCCGCTCGATGCCTGGCCGAAGACGTGGACGGGCGGGATGAGGTGCGGAGAGAGCGTCAACGGCTCTTCCGTAGCCGGTAGCGCCTCCGGCCAGGCGTGACAGCTGGCGTCAAGCGGCTCAAAGCCCGGGGGCCACTGGATCTCGAGGCGCACGCTGCGGACCGGGAAGTGGAGGGCGAGGATCGCACCCTCGACCAGCGGGTCATCGTCGGGCGTGGTGTCGGTGACCAGCGCGTAGGGGTCGCCGCCCTCGTACTGCCGTCGGTGGGAGAGGCCCATGCCGACCCGCGCTGCGCCGAAGTAGAACTCGTGCTGCTCGGGGCCTTCCTCGAAGCAGAGACGCTCGCAAGGGCCGTCGTCACCACGCGACTCGATGAGAGCCGGCTGGTTGCTGCCGGACACCGCCCGCTGCAGGCCGACGCGGACTCGGAGGTCGCCGAGATCGCCCCGGATGCTGCGGAGGCCGTGCGTCTCGATGCACACCGAGCTGCGGCCCTGCTCATCGATGTGGATCGTCTTGACGAGCTCTTCGGCCTCGAAGCCGAAGAGGTCGCGGTAGTAGAGCCAAGCGTCCTCAGGGGTGACGGAGGCGTCGAGCCGCGAGACCGGGAACAGCTCTTGGGGCCGCAGCTCCGGCATCATCCGCGAGTAACCGAGGAGCGTTCGATAGGTCGGGTTGCTGGGTGATGCCTCGGCGTTGAGCACCGTGCCGTGGGAGAGGCCGACTCGCTCCGCCAGGGCGCGCGCGCCGAGTCCCGACCGCTTGCGGGCTCGATGGAGCACCTCGGCGAGGCTGTGCGGGCCGGAGTCGCCGTCGTCGACACCGGGCTCCCAGCCGAGCTGATAGCGCAGGCCAGGCAAGGGGCGGCCGATCTCGACGGTCGCGAGGTCGCCCTCGCGCGTCATCTTCAAGCCGCGAGGAAAGAGGTCCCTCGCGATGTCGGGCTCGGTCTCAGGGATTGCCGAGGGCCAGATCCGGAGCCGAGGTCGCCACTGACCGCCCTCGGGCGGCGCGCTGCAACGCAAGGTGAGCATCTCGGCCGGGACCTCGAGCGAGAGGATGGCCTCCGCGGCCGGCTCGGCGCTGTCCGAACGGTAGTCGAACCCGCTGGTGGCCCACTCGTCACCAAAAGTCCAGGCGTGGAAGCGGTCGCCCTCGCGCAAGAGCTTGGTGCCGGCGGCCAGGTCGTCGTCTGCAACTTCGAGGTCTTCGGGGTGGACTCGCGGTCCTTGCAGGAGACCGCCGATGATCCAGTCGAGCAGGGGGCGGTCGAAGGGACGGTTGTCGGTCAGTCGGACCGAGCGCGCCTCGAAGGAGGTCTCACCCCGTCCGTCACGCTGCCGCGCGGTGACGACGACGTGCTCGACCTCGAAGCCCGTGACCTCGCGGAGAAGGTTCCACGCCGCCGGTGAGTGAACCGGAGCCGGTGCAGGCCAGGGCTGGAGCATGAGCTCGCCGGCGGTGAGCCCGCCGATGGCGCGAAGAAGTCGGGCGAGGGTCGCGTGACGGGGTTGGCGCTCGCCGGCCTCGAGCTCCGAGATGGTCGAGACGCTGCCGCCGATGAGGGTTGCCACGTCCGCCTGGGAGAGCTGTGCGCGCACGCGGGCAGCTCGAAGCACCGAGCCGAGACGCGCGAGCGTCCTGGCCGGGCTTTCTGGCTCGGGGAACAAGGCACTGCGTCCGGTCGCCAAGGGACGGACCCCCTTACAAGCAAGGAACCCGCCCAGCGCGCGTCTCATCTCCCGCGACCGTTACCGGCGCGGACCGATCGAGAGGAGGACGTGCTCGGCGGGAAGTGGAGAGACTAGATCGGTTCGATCGCGAAGGCGAGCCACCCCCCACGACGGCGTTCAGGATGTTGAACGGTCACCATCACGTGAACCGGCTTGAATCCTCAAGAACGTCGCCTCTCACGCCGATGAGAGGGGCTGGTGCAATGCTGACCAGCCAGGTGCGAGAGGTGACGTGTCGAGGCAAGAGGATCGAGTCGAAGGTGAGTCCGAGCTGTTGGGACAGCTCGCACCAGGCCTGGCGCGTGAGCTTCATCGCCCCGTGCAAGAGCTCGCGGACAGCCTGCACTTCATCGACGACGCCTTCGGTGACGTGCTCGAGCTCGTCGAGAAGTACCGGCGTGTCCTCGAAGTCGGCGCTGCGCCGCCGAAGGACGACGTCTTGCGGCAGGCCGAGGCGTACGTCGACTTGGAGCACCTTCGCCGTCACGTGCCGCAGGCCCTCGAACGCTGCGTGGAGGGCATCAACGAAGTCGTTCGGACCTTGCGGGCGCTGTCCGAGCTCAACCCGCCCTGTTCGTCCGAGGTCCGTCCGGCCGACGTGAACCGTGGGCTCGAGTCGGTCGTGCGCGCCGCCCGCAGCGAGTACAAGTACGTGGCCGATCTCGACCTCGATCTCGGTGAGCTGCCACTGCTCCCATGTCGCTCGGCTCAGCTCAACCTCGCCTTCCTGCATCTCATCGTTCACGCCGGGCGGGCGATCGCCGATCGCGTCGGCGACTCCGGTGATCGCGGCCGGATCCGGGTGAGCACGCAGCGACGCGGCGATCGGGTCGTCGTGAGCATCGAGCACGACGGTCGACTGCTTCCAACCGCGATCGTGGAGCAGCAGCTCGTCGTCGCCCAAGACATCGTCGCCGGACGTCATGACGGTCGCCTCGTCATCGAGCACGAGGAGGGACACGGAACGCGGCTGCAGGTGCAGCTCCCTCTTCAAGGCAGCTCCCGGTCCGCACGACCCGAGCTCGCCGTGGTCTCCGTCTGAGCGAAGAGGCTCAGGGAGCCGGCAGTGCGAGCGCGACCGTCGCCACGTCGTCGGCTTGGAGCTGCACTTCGACTCGGGAGTGAGGAGCTTCCGGACGCTCGGCCCGAAGCCAGTGACGACCACCGGGCAATCCTGTCAGCTCGAAACGACCGGCGGCGTCCACGGCCGTGCCGTGCAGGTGATCGAGGACGAGCAACCAGCTCTCCGGCTCGTCGGCGTGCACCGTGCAACTCAAGCGATGCCACCCCCGCGCGCCGCGGATGCTCCGGAGCTCGGGCTCGGAGGGCAGCACGGGGAAGTTGAAGACGACCCGTCCTTCGGGCGTGCGACCTTGCAAGGTGTGCAGCTGACCATCTCGAGAACGCAGCGAGAGCTCCTGCCAGGCCGTCACCACGGCCGGTGAGCTGGTCAGGCCGTTCTCACCCACCTCGAGAACACGCACCGTCGGGTCCGGTCGGGGATCGGCGTCCTCGTCGCGGACGAGCCAGACCGCCGCGTCGGTGACGGGCTGACCGGTCGCGTCGACCACGCGGCCCTGCACCGTGGCGCCGACCCGGCGGGTGGTGTCGCTCGAGCTCGGTGGCGTCAGGTGGGAGGGAGGCGGGCGGTTGGACGAGGGCTCGCGACGGGGGAGCTTGTCGCCCGGGGGGCCGGCCACCGCCCAGATGACGGTCATCATGAGGAAGGTGACCGTGAACTTGGCCAGGAGCAGCTCGACGTTACCCAGGAGCAGGTTCGGCCAGCTCAGCCGGCGGCCCAGGTAGAGGAACAGAAGGATGAGCAGGGGGAGGGGTAGGTAGCTCCAGAGGATGGCGTCCCAGAGCTCGAGGGGATTCCAGCGGACCTCACCGTCCCGGCGGGTCAGCAGGAAGAAGCCGACCACGCCCACTCCGAGGCACGACCACCACTGCCAGCGGGTGAGACCGTGCCGCCACGGTCGGGTCAGGTCCGAATGAGTCCGTTCGTGCTCATCGCTCACCGCTGCTCGTCTCGATTTCCGGCACCAGACCGAGGTCGCTCTCTCCGCCAGGCTCGGTCGGCACGCGTCTTGCTATCTTCTCACCGTCACCATCAGCCCGAGGAGTGCTCGTGACATTACGCACCCGACTGTTCGTCCTGCTCGGCGGTCTCGTCGCCCTCTTGATCACCGCGATGTGGTGGTTGTCCGGCCTGCTCGCCCGCGATCTCGAGTCGGAGGCGGACACCCTGGCCTTCAGCGTGGGCGAGGCGATGGTCGGCAGCGTCCTGCCCACGGAGGCCGAGGGGTCTGCGGAGGGTGAGCCACCGAAGCTGCGGGACCTTCTGGAAGGTGCCTGGGCTCATCGTCGACAGTCGATCCGCCATGCCGATGGTGCCGTCGTCTTCCAGGAGGAGATGCAGGTCGAGGCGAGCACGATGCCGAGGGGCCAGCGAGCGACCGTGCTGACCTGGTCGTCGGAGCACGGCTGGTTCCGCGACGACATCTCGTGGCTCGAGACCGGCAACGAGACCGACGCGCAGCGTCGTGAGACCGCGCTTCGTCTCGCACGAGCGCAGGGTCAGGGCCGTCAGTCGGGTGAGTCCGAAGTCGAGCTCCTCGTCTTGCACGAGCCGACCCTGGACCTGATGAAGGAGAGCACGGAGCAGATTCAGCGGGCCCTGCGTCTCACGCTCGCCGAGGACGAGGCCGCGAAGCGCTTCTTCCAGCTCACCGGTCCCGACCTCGCCACGCGAATCGACTTCGCGCAGCCCGACATCACTGGCTTGATGGAGCGCTATCGCAAGCGGCTCTTTCTCGGCTCGGCCGCCTTCTTGCTCGTCGGCTTGACCATCGCGGGCGTCGTGGCGCATCGAGCCTCGGCCCCGCTGCAAGAGCTCGCCGATGCCGCGCGACGTGTTGGCGAAGGTGGTCTCGGCGCGCAGGTCCCCGTCCACGGTGACGGTGAGGTCGCGGAAGCCGTCACCGCGTTCAACCGCATGTCGTCTCGACTCGAAGAGCTCGACGACCATGCGCGAAAGCTCCGAGCCCGTGAGCACCTCAGCGAGCTCGGCGAGGTGGCGCGGGGGATCGCTCATGGCTTGCGCAACCCGCTCAACGCCCTGGGCCTCTCGATCGAAGAGCTGGCGGGAACGAAGGTGTCGGGCGACGCACGGACCGAGCTGGCCCGCGATGCGCGACGTCAGATCGATCGCATCGATGGCGCCATCCGCTCGTTCCTGACCCTGGCCAGCAGCGGGGACGCCGGGTCGGAGACCCGCTTCGATCCCGTCGCGTTGGCCGAGGCGGTCGTGCTCGAGGTGCTCCAGGACTCACGAGGTCGCGTGCGGCTGAACGTCGAGGCCGATGATCCGGTGCCGTCTCTCGTCGGCGTCGAAGCCGAGCTGCGTGCGGTGTTGCAAGCCCTGGTCGTCAACGCCGTCGAGGCGAGCCCGGACGGAGCGGAGGTCACGCTCCACGTGGCCGCGCTCGAGGACGAGCTCGTGGTCATCGAGGTCGACGACCAGGGACCGGGACTGGCGTCCGAGGTGAGGGAGCGTCTCTTCACGCCGCACGTCACAACCAAGTCCAGCGGCGCGGGCATGGGTCTCTTCCTCGCACACCGCATCGTGAGCAGCCGTCACGGGGGTCGGCTCGAGCTTCTCGATCGAGAGCCCGAAGGGACCCGCGCTCGACTCGAGCTCCCCGTTCGTGCGGAGTCACCGGCTGGGGAAGCGGCATGACCGAGGCCCGTCTCCTGGTCGTCGAGGACGATCCCGATCAACTGCGTCTGGTCGCCGGCATCTTGCGCCGTCAGTCGTACTTCATCGCCGAAGCGACCTCGGTGGACGCCGCCCTGGAGTTGCTGGAGACCTCGCCGGTCGATCTCGTGCTCTCCGACTGGAAGCTCGGTGATCGCGACGGTCTCGACCTGCTCGCCGCGCTTCGTGAGCGACACCCCGAGACGGCGTTCATCCTCATGACGGCGCACGGCACGATCTCGCACGCGGTCGAAGCGTTGCGTCTGGGGGCCGACGACTACCTAGCCAAGCCCTTCGAGCGGGAAGGCTTGCTGCTGTCGGTCGAGCGCACGCTTCGAGCCCGTCGTCTCGCCGACGAGAACCGACGCCTCACCGAGGAGCTGGGTGAGCGTGAGCAGCTCGTCGACCTCGTCGGTCGCTCGCCGGCCATGCAGCAGGTCTTCCGTCGGCTCGAGAAGCTCGCGGGCACCGAGGCGACGGTGCTCCTCACCGGCGAGAGCGGGACGGGCAAGGAGCTCGCCGCGCGGGCGTTGCACTCTCTCTCTCGACGATCCAACGGTCCCTTCGTCGCGGTCAACTGTGCGGCCATCCCGGAGGGGCTCATCGAGGCCGAGTTCTTCGGTGCCGAGCGCGGTGCGTACACCGGCGCCGATCGAAGCCGCGAAGGCAAGTTCGAGGCAGCACGTGGCGGCACGCTCTTTCTCGACGAAGTCGGCGAGCTGCCGCCGGCCATGCAGCCGAAGCTCCTGCGCGTGCTGCAGGAGGGGAGGGTCACCCGCGTCGGCTCGACGCGTGAGGTCGAGGTCGACACGCGGATCGTGTCGGCGACCAACCGCGACCTCGCGGCCGAGGCGACGGCCGGACGCTTCCGCGAAGACCTGTTCTACCGTCTCAACGTCGTGTCCGTGCGGATGCCGCCGTTGCGTGAGCGACGCGAGGACATCTCGCGGCTCGTGAAGCATCTCGTCGAGCGGAGCTGTCGACGTCACGGCCTACGAGTGGAGCCCTTCGGCACGGCGCTCATGAAGCGCTTGGTCGACCATGCCTGGCCCGGCAACGTCCGCGAGCTGGGCAACGTGGTCGAGCGTCTCGTGTTGCTCGCCGAAGACGATCGCGTTCAGGTCGAAGACCTCCCCGACGAGCTGTCGGCGCGGGCCCAGGGCGACGGTGGGTTCCGTCTCCCACCCGGCGGTCTCTCCTGGGACGAGCACGAGCGAAGCTGCTTGGCGCAGGCGCTGGAGCTGGCCGGGGGCAATCGTGCTCGCGCTGCTCGTCTACTCGATCTCCCCTACAAGGCCTTCCTCTACCGACTGGAGAAGCACGGCCTCGATGGGCGCTCGGAGGAGGGCCGAGAAACCGGCTGAGAGCGGCTCTCGTGGTGATCTCCTCATATGGGGAAATCGCTCCCGGAATCGGTGGGTCGAGAGCGCTGGAAGGGCTGGGTGATGGGGAATCGAGCCCGGAGCCGTGTTGGCAAGCCTCTTGCTCAGGGGATGGTCACCGGCCAACACGAGACTCCGGGAGTCCGGAGCCGGTCCCGAAGCCGAACCGGGGTTCGGTAGGTAAGATGATGACGAAGCAAACGTCGAGGAGCTCCCACATGCGCAAGAGCCTGTCCACCATCGCCGTTCTCGCCCTCTCGCTGGGCGTGGTCAGCACTGCCTCCGCCGAGGAGGTCCATCACGAGGTCGACGTCCGCAAGGTCGTCGTCCGTCACGGCGACGGCGACGCCCCCGCCGGTCGCGCCATCATGGTCCGCCGCGAGCAGGTCAACGACGCGACCCCGACCCTCGGCCTCGAGCTGCTCAACCTCGCCGGTGGCGACGGGGAGCGTCTCGACCTCTCCGACATCGATGTCGGTGAGAGCCGCTCCTTCGAGGTGGGCGACGGCCGCTGGATGGAGATCACCCGCGAGGAGAATGCTCTCGCCATCGCGATCGATGACGAGGAGACCATCCGCGTTCCCTTCGGCGGCGGCGACCATGGCCACGCCGGCATGATGACCTTCGTCGCCGACGACGGCCACGTCATCGACCTCCAGTCCAAGCTCGGCGATGCTCACGGCAACGTCTTCATGTTCACCACCGACGAGCACGCCGAAGGCGAGCCCGGCGCGATCATGAGCAAGGTCATCACCGCCTTCGCGCCTCACGTGAACATCACCGCCGACACCATCGGCGGTGCTGGCACCTGGGTCGACGAGAATGGCGTCGAGCACGCTCTCGAGCCCGGCTCGATGGAGTTCGCCGCGTTCATGCCCGGCCTGCCCGGCGGGATGTTCGGTCTTCCCATGGGTGGCCCGGTGAACGAGTCTTGCCTGGCCGACATCGAGTCCTACCAGGACGCCGATCCCGCCGTTCAGGCGAAGGTCCTCGAGGTGCTCCAGGAGCTCGCCGACCGTCAGCAGCGCGTGCTCGGCGGCCTGACGGGCCTCCCCGGCATGCCCCACGTCGAGATGATCATCGAGACCGAGACCGACGACGGCAACGGCCCCGTGCGTCAGCGCCGCGTCATCAAGCGCGACGCCGCCAGCCGCGCCACGCCGCTGCGCCAGCAGTAGCACCGCCGACGTCGAGCACGACGTCGACTCGAGGGGGCGGGTCCTTCACGGGCCCGCCCTTTTTCGTTTCTCAGGGCTCGAACGATGGCGAACGTGACCTCGGGAGTGAGTGGGCCGATTCTCCTGGCCTGACAGCGAGATAGCCCGCATCCTGTCGCGCTCCGACGGTGGTCGTCGGAGTCGAGAGCGGGGCAGGGCGACGGTGAGCACCGAGGGCGTCAGCCTGGGACGGGTCCTCCGGCTCTGGTGGCCGCTGGCCGCGAGCTGGATCCTCATGTCCTGCGAGCTGCCGCTCTTCACCATGGCGGTGGCGCGGCTGCCCGAGGCCAAGGTGAACCTCGCCGCGCAGGGAGGGCTCGTCTTCCCGGTCGCGCTCCTGGTCGAGGCCCCCATCATCATGTTGTTGGCGGCGTCGACGGCCCTCTGCCGCGACCGCGCGTCCTACCGGCTCGTGCACCGCTTCATGATGATCGCCGGGCTGGTCCTCACCGCCCTGCACGCCCTGGTCGCCTTCACGCCCCTTCACGACTTCCTGTGCCGCAACCTCATCGGCTTGCCCGAGGAGGTCGTGGAGCCGGCGCGTCTCGGCGTCCGCGTCATGCTGCCTTGGACCTGGTCCATCGCCTATCGGCGCTTCCACCAGGGCCTGCTCATTCGGGCCGGTCAGTCACGACCGGTGGCCGTGGGCACCATCGTGCGCCTGGCCGCCAACGCCGTGGTGCTGACGCTGGGTGTCTGGCACGGAGGCTTTTCCGGGATCCTCATCGGGGGTGCCGGGATCGCGACCGCGGTCATCGCCGAGGCGGTGTTCATCGGCTGGAAGGCCCGCCCGGTCGTGCGCGAGCTCGAGGCCATCGAGCCGGGGGGAGAGGCCCTGACCCTTCCTGGGTTCCTCTCCTTCTACGTGCCCCTCGGCCTGACCCAGCTCCTCTCGCTGGTGCTGCCGCCGATCTCTGCTGCCGCCGTCTCGCGCATGCCTCTCGAGCTGCCTTCGCTCGCGGCCTGGCCGGCGGCCTGGGGCTTCGTCTTCATCACTCGCAGCGTGAGCTACGCCTACAACGAGGTGGTCGTCCGTCTCATGGACGAGCCCGGCGCGACCGAGGCGCTCCGTCGCTTCGCCTTTCTCCTGGCCGGGGGCGCCTCGGCCTTCCTGCTGGTGTTCCTGCTCACGCCCCTGTCGTCCCTCTGGTTCGCGACCATCCTCGAGCTGCCGCCTGACCTGGTGGCGCTCTGTCGAGTGGCCGTGGCCGTCGCGTTCTTCCAGCCGGCGCTGGCGGCGATGGAGATGTGGTCGCAGGGACGGCTCGTCCACGCGCGGCGAACGAAGCTCGTCACGGGCGGGATGGCGATCCACCTGACGGCGGCGGTGGTCGTGTACGCCGTCGGCATCGCCTGGTCGCCTTGGCCCGGGATCCACTTCGCGATGGTGGCCCTCAGCGTGGCTGGAGCCTGCAAGGTCGCGTGGCTCACCTGGTGGGCGAGTCGGCTCCCAGCAGCCTCCTGAGGCGCGATTTCGGCGCTTTCGCCGTCGGAGGCCGAGCAGGGCTGTCTCTCACAACTCCGATCGGTGTGGGGGGCTCGCCGTGGTCGCGGCCGAGGGCCGTCTCCTAGGTTCGGGCTGCCTGAACGAGAAGAGGGACCGCCACCGTTCGGAAGTAGAGGAGCACCCCGTGAACGTCACGCCTGCGCGTCTCGTCGTCGCCTTCCTGGCCCTGACGACCTTGCCTTCGGCCATCGTGTCGGCCTGCCAGGACCACCCCACCATTCCTTGCTCGCTGGTGCCGGAGTCGCCGGTCGTCACCGTGGGGGAGCCGTTCACGGTGACCCTCAGCGTGACCAACCTGCCCGGGAACCCGGCAGCGCCACTGCAAGACGACTACGAGTTCGTCATCGACGCCCAGGCCTTCGAGGCCATGGTGTTCGAGGGCGAGCCCCCCTTCGGCGGCGTCGAGTGCTGGGCGGACGACACCGGCATGGAGCTCATGGTCGATCCTCCGTCGGTCACCGTCACGCTCGATGACGCCCGAAGCGCGATGCCCGACGACCCCGTCACGTGGACCGGCACCTTCACCATCACGCCGACCATGGACATCGTCGAGGGCTACCACGTGCAGGTCAACGTCTGTGGCGGTGAGACGCCGGGGCGTTGCTTGGTGCAGTGCTTCAACTCGGCTTGCGTCCTGGCGGAGCTCGAGACGACGGATCGTCCGGTGCCGCACGCGACCTTCCTCGATCCGCTCCAGTTCGGCGAGGCCGGCGGCTCCCTGCCGTTCGCGATGCAGGTTCAGCGCAATTCCTACGATCCGACCCGCGAGCTCACCGTCACCGTCACTCCGCAGAACAACGCCGACCCGATCGACATCTTCCCGATCACGCCTCCCGAGCTCACCACCGTGGGTCACACGATCGAGGCGGGGGTCATGGATGAGCTGGTCGAGTTCAGCTGCGGGCTGCACTATCCCTGCTTCCACGGTGTCTACAACTCGTATCACGTGGCCATTCACGATGGCCCGCTCGAGCTCTGGAACAGCCGCTACGTGTTCTGGGAAGGGCTCGGTGTCGCCCGGGTGAACGCGGCGCCCATGGCGCGCAACGAGACCGTCGAGGTCATCACTCCCACGGGCGGCCCGCTCACCGCCTGCGAGGACTCGTCGGTCCACCTGCGGCTCTACGCCCGCAACCCGTACCACATGGCCGATCTCGAGAACGTCACCATCTCGCTCGACGTCCCGAGCGACTTGGAGATCCGATCGGCCGAGCTGCACTACCACGACAACCCACTGGACGCGATCGATCCGCCGCCCGCCGAGCTGGAGGCCATGGGCCTGGTGGAGCGGACCGGCGACACCATCACCATCACCACGCCGCGCATCGATCATCGCTACTCGATCTATCCCGGTCCGGCACCGCCGGTCTTCCGCGACCTGTTCGAGGTCGAGCTCATCCTCGACACGCCGGCAGACGGTCTTCTCGACGCGAGCGAGCTGGCCTTCTCGGGCGTGACGGTCACGGGCACGGTGCTCGGAGTGGACTTCCGCGAGACGAGTGACCCTCTGGTCTTCCCGGTCGAGCCGGGTCCTGGGCCGCTGGAAGTGTCGGTTCTCGGCAGCGCGCAGCCGGTCACCGTGACGCCCGACGGCACGGTGAGCTGGGAAGACGGCAGCGAGAGCGGAGCGACCAGCTTCGATCTCTACCGAGGCGAGATCGCGTCCCTGGCAGCCGACCATCGCGGCGAGTGCTTCGTCGCGGGCCTGACGGCTCCCAGTCATCTCGATGTCGAGCTCTCCGCGGGCACCGGCTGGTTCTACCTGGTGCGCGGCCGGGCCTGTGGCTCCTTCGGTCCGCTGGGTCTCGACGGCCAGGGAGACCCGCGCGTGGCCGACGACTGTCCTTGAGGGGCTGAGTTGATCGACCTGCTCACGGGGCGTTCTCTCTCTCGCGTCCTCGAGCCAGTCGATGTCCCACGAGTCGGTCGAGCACGGCTCCCTCCGACGATGCAACCCGGGGTCGCGTCGTCGGGGGGAGCCCGTCCCAGCTTCAGCTCAGCTGGAGGAGGCTTTCGATGGCGTCGCCGAACGCATCGCGTTCCGCGAGGTCCCGGTCGACGGCCGTTCGGCGTCGGCTGCTCTCGACGATGCTTCCGGTGGTCGGGTCGACGCCCCGGTGGTCGTGCTCTTCCCAGAACACGAGTGAGCCACGCCGTTGCCAGGGTGGCGTCGTGTCGAAGTCGATCCCCGCACCGGAGAGCAGCTCACGCTGGCCATCGTGGCTCAGTCCTCGGAGCCGTTCAGTCGCTTCCCTCGAGCTGGCTCCTTCGTGGCGCAGCGTCCAGTAGCACCAACCCTGGAGAGCGCAGCGCCGGGCATCGGACTGACGCCAGCGGAAGTAGTCGACGACGGACTCGACGTCGTCAGCCGACCAGGCGCGTGAGTCGAACGTTGCCGGCTCTCCGAGTCGACTGGAGAAGGTGGCGCTCGTGAGTCCGGCGGTCAGCGAGACGAGCTTCTCCAGTCGGCCTCCGTGCTGGTCGTGACCGGGTGGCAGCAGCAGCGAGATCTCGTCGCTGACGACCAGGGCGAGTCGACCGTGGTTGTCTTCCAGCAGGGCGCGAGCGGCCTCGATCATCCACTCATGGAATCGTGGGTCGAAGGGCTTCTCGAAGAGTCGCTCGGTGAGGCGGGAGAACCCTCTCCCGTCGACTCGCAGGACGAGCCAGCAACGCTCGGGCACGCGCGTGCCCTGAAAGAGCTCGCGTGACCGCATCTTCGCGGCGAAGACGTCGCTGTTCACGTCCCTTCCTCCCAGTCACTCACCACGAAGCCACCCGAACCATCGACGTGGACGTGGTGCAGCTCGTCGAAGCCCTCATCCACGCTCGGTGGCACGAGCCTCGCCAGCGTGCGCCGAATGGCGACCTCGGGGACGAAGGCCTTGCCCTCGCGTTGCGCGTTGCGCTCGAGTGACTCCTCCAGCTGCGATCGGAAGTAGTAGCCGACGACACGATAATCGTGCTCGCGAACGAGACCGATGACGTCTCGTCTTTCTTCAGGGGTCGGGTGCGTGTTGTCGAGGACGACCGCTCGCCCCTCCGCCAGCAGCTCGCGCAGCAGCACTTCCTGGCGTCGTCGCGGTCGGCGGTTGTTGCGCAGGAGGTCCATGCTGAGAGGCGTGGGCCGTCCCGCGAGTTCGTCACATTCTTCGGCGGCCATCGGCGCCCCTGGCTTTGTTGCTCATCACTTGGATGGGCCCACCATCCGCGTGACTCGCGTCGCGCCAGGAACGCCGATCTTCCACCGACCAATGCAACGAACCCGCGGGACGACCCACCCGTGTGTCGCGTCGAGACGCTGCTTGCGGAACGTCGTCTTGCCGGCGCCCTGCAGGCCGATGAGCAGCACGGCCTCGCGCTCTCGGGCTCCCTCCTTTTCGCTCATCTCGACTCCCTCCACGACGGCGCTCGGTCAGCACGCCGACGCTCAACGGTATCTCCTCGTTCAGGTCGCGCCCAGCCGCGCCTCCGCCGCCCGTGCGTGGGCCTCGAGCCCTTCCTGACGCGCGAGCCATGCGGCTTCGCGGAGCAAGGGCCTCGCCGCCGACGCGTCTTCGAGTCGCATCCACGTCCTCTCCCGGAGGAAGGTCCCGACCGACAGCCCGGCGCCGAAGCGACAGCCGCCACCGGTCGGCAGGACGTGGTTCGGTCCCGCTCCGTAGTCGCCCAAGACCTCCGAAGCCACCGAGCCCAGGAACAGCGCTCCGGCGTGTCGCACGCGTCGGGCGAGGATCTCGGGCTCGGCGGTCATGATCGCCAGGTGCTCGGGCGCCAGCGCATCGCAGGCCGCGGCGGCCTCGTCCAGGCTTCCGACCTCGATCACGCCGCCGCTGGCGAGCGCTTCGCGTGCGACCTCGGCCGTGGGTAGGTCGACGAGCTGGCGC
>JBCCFW010000178.1:0-15297 GCA_039029535.1 Acidobacteriota bacterium | reverse complement strand
TTCAGCTCCTCGGCCTCCGACTCCGCGTCAGGTGGATCGCGCTCTTCCATCTCCCATGTCTCGATCTCTCCCTCGTACTCCCACTCGTAGCGGAACTCCCGACTCTGACCACGCAGGTAGGCATCGAGCACGTGACACCAGATGCACCACTCGGTGCCCCAGACGAGAAGCACGCTCTTGCCGGACTCTTCAGCGGCCGCGAGCGCCGCATCGAGGACTCGATGTTGATCGGAGCATTCGTCGTGGAGCTTAGCGACGCCTCCCCTGCAAGTCTTGGAGATGACTTCCGGGAAGGCCACGATCGTGGCTGATGACGCCTCCGTGGTCCGAGACGAACCAGCCGGCTCTCGACTCTCGTGGGTCGCGACCGAGCAAGAGACAGAAAGCGCAACGACCAGCCCAGACACCACCAACGTCGCTCGACCACTACTCGGGTTCCCGAACCTCGTCATCGACATGCGCTCTCCCTCCTTGCGCGACGGCTCGGCGTCGGCGCCCGGCGCTCCAGGTCGAGGTCGCCTCGACCTCCTGCCTGATTCTGCCAGAGTCACCACGCTCGTGGCGCATGGCGGAGCGCCACGAGCGAAGCAGCCGAGCATCGAGGCTGACTGGTGCCAAAGCACGAACGGTCTTGGGCTCGTCAGGAGGACCGCTCTTCAACGCCTCGCAGCCGCCTCCACCAGCGCCCCTTCCAGCGCCTCGGTCAGCGCGGCATCCAGCGCCTTCCGGGAGTCCGGAAAGCCCTGACTCGGAAGCGGCTGAGCGCTCTCCACGATCGGCACGTAGGCCTCGTACATCGGATCCGACACCGCGGGCTCCGAGGTGTAGAAGTCCGCTCGTGCCTGCAGCAGGTAGCGAGGGGGCGTGCCCGGCAGTCCATCCAGGCTGAAGGCGATGACGCTCCGCACCTCCGTCCGGCTCATGAAGGTCGCGAAGGCCTGAGAAGCCTCGAGACACTCACCGTCGCAGTTGGGATTGAAGACCAGCGCGTCGACGAACATGACCGGGTTCGTGCCGCCTCCGATCGGCGCGGACGTCACGTCGGGCAGCATGGGGTCGGTCATCGCCTGGAGGATGTAGAACAGGCGCTCCGTGTAGCCGATGTAACCGTTGGAGGCACCGGCCGCGAAGGCATCTTCTGCCGCCGTGTTGTACTGATAGGTCCCATCGAGACAGGGATTGTCCGTTCCGCCCGGAACCTGGCAAGACGTCACCACCTGCTGGAACCACATCAGCGTGTCATGGTCGAGAGGAAGCTCGAAGGCTCCCGCCACGTCGGATGGGTCGTTGTCGTGAGTGTCCGCCCAGGAGTCGAGGTAGGTCGACGGCAGCGTCCAGCTCCCCTTGTAGTTGCCCACCAGAGGCACGTCCGCAGGGCCCGCCTCTCGCAAGAACTCGAGGAGCTCCCACGCGTTGCCCACTCCGCCGAGCCCGGGCTTCATGGCGTAGATCACGTTGCTGCAGACGTAGGTCGGCATGCCGTACTGCACGTCAGCGAGGCTCGCTGCCTCCCAGGCGGTGCGGTACATCCCCGGATTCTCCAGGCCCAGTGGCTGGACCCAGTCGCTCTCCACGAGGTTGCCCAGCAAGAGCGTGTCGATCTCGACGACTTGAGCAGCACCTTCGCCATCGCCGAGGAGCTGGCTCAACACGCCATCCGGGCTGTAGTCGTAGAGATCCAGGTTCTGATCGATGACGATCTCGAGGTCGATCTCGGGATGAGCCTTCTCGAACTCGGTGGTCAGGTACTCGATGAGGCTGGCGAAGTCATCCCCCACCGAATCCGGGATGTAGGGAAAGAGGACCGCCTTGAGGGGTGTCCCTCCTAACTCCGCTCCCGACGTCGGCACTCCGATGGGCTCGTGGCTCGTCACCGGACGCTTGGCACAGCCGATCAGCAGGCTGCTCGTCACGATCAGGATCAGGTACGGGGCCGAAAGCCCCCATCGCATGGCCATCATTCGACACGCCCCCACGACGCTCGACCAGTCGTTAGTGCGCTGATCATGCCACTAACATTGGGAGCTTCAGTCGAAAAGAGCGCGTCGTGCTCGAGAGGCACGCGGAGACCATGCGGACGCCGACCTGGGCCGACGCCCGCACGGACGGACGGTCAGTCGTTCTCGAGCCAGGGACTGCCGCCGGCTCGCAGGTCGGTCGTGATGCTCACGTGCTGACCGTGTCGGTCCACGGATTCGCACCCGCGGACAGGTTCGTGCTGAGTGTCATGGGTGGGCCTCGTGCCGGCCAGGGGCCGGACGGATGAGTCTCAGTCGATCCAGGGGTTGAACCCGGCCGACAGGTGAGTGGTCGTCGTCATGGTCGAACCTCCTCAGAAGGAGAGCTCTCAGTCGATCCAGGGATCAGCGCCAGCCAGGACGCCGGTCGTGAGGGTCATGAGTCGTCTCCTCGTTCAGTCGTCGTCGATCCAAGGGATCCCGCCAGCGCGGAGATCGCTGTTGACGTTCATGAGACGCCTCCTCAGCCGGTCCAGAGGTAAGCGCCTGCTTGGAGCTCGCTGTTCACGTTCATGGAACGTCTCCTCAACCGGACCAGAGGTAGCCGCCTGCGCGGAGCTCGCTGTTCAAGTTCATGGGACTTCTCCTCGAAATGGACCGGGGCCGCCGGTCCGGGCGTGGTCGTCGATCTCAGGTGGACCAGAGGTAGCCACCAGCTTGAAGCTCGGTGTTCACGTTCATCGTGTCGTCTCCTCAGTCGTTCTCGAGCCAGGGATTGGCGCCGGAACGAAGGTCGGTGTTGACGGTCATCAGTCGTTCTCGTACCAGGGATTGCCGCCGGCACGGAGGTCACTGTTCACGTTCACTTCGTGTCTCCCTTTCGAGCTAGTCGTTCTCGAACCAGGGGTTGGCGCCGGCGCGGAGGTCGGATGCGATCGTCATCGTCGAGACTCCTTCCGGTCCGGAAACCGGGGTTGACTAGCGCCCTGACAACATCGCAGCCGCTCCTCCGTCCAGCAAGCGAAACTGGTTCTCAAACCGACAGGCGGACGACTGATTGCCCGCTTAGACGCTCTCCTAGCCCATCCCGGCTCCTCCGCGAGTGGTCGGGTTAGGTGGACACCGGCTCGCGAAGCACCTGAGCTGGGTCGAGATCACCCAAGTCGAGAGACAGTTGGCTGAGACTCAGGTCCTAGCGCGAGGGCCAGCTCAACCCGGCGTCTCGGTCTCGTTCACCGCCTCCACCGAGTCGACGCGACCGCTCTCCGGCCCACCCGAGCCCCCTGGCTCGGCTGCCTCGATCTCGTGCGCCGCGCTCGCTCCAGACGCTCCGCGCACGGCGACCCAGCGGCTCGGTGCACGTGAGGTCGGTCACCGCCCCACTGCCTGCCAGCTCGACGACGATCTCGGTCACCCCGCAGCGTGCGATGGCGACCTCTTGCCAACTGTTGTCCGACTGCGGCTGGAGACTGATGGACTCGACACCCGAGTCGCTCGTCACGGTGAGGGTGCTCCCCGGCTCGTCGATGTCGAGCAGGCCGATCCCGTCGACGCGCACCGGTGCGTCGAAGGTGAAGGTCATGACACCGCCGTCCCGCGAGTCGTCAGGGGCGCACGCGCTCCACGTCTCTTGGAGGATCAGCACGCCTCCTCGGCCGAGCAGGTTGCCGTCACCCGGACCTGGCGTGCTCAGGTCCTCGTCGTCACAGCTCGGCGCAGAGCCGTCGAAGATCAGGACCGGGCTCGTGCCCGAGATCGTCACGCCGGCGATCTCGGTGGTGATCTCGTCGCCGGCAGCGAAGCCTTCGAAGTCCTCGTTGAAGCAGGGCGTGCCGCAGTCGGCCAGGCAGGGATCCGTGGTGACGGACTCGTGGCAGGCTCGGATCTCCGACTCGGTGAGGGCGCGGTCGAAGATCGCGACCTCGTCGATGAGCCCCCGAAAGTAGGGATCGTTGATCGGGTTCTGCCGGCCACCGATGGCCAGGTCGTTCAGGCTGTCGACGTTCAGGGGCATCGGAGTCGTAGCCGTCGCCACGAGCTCGCAGTCCAGGTAGAGACGGGTCGTGACGCCCTCCCGCACGCCCACCAGGTAGTGCCACTCGCCATCGGCGATGTTGGAGGTCGTCTCCGTGATCACGACGTCCGCTCCGTCGCCCACGGCGAAGCGGGGGGCCCCGAGCGGGCCAGTGAGCCCGGCGCGGTAAGACAGCCCGTACTGGACGTCCACCCCGGACGACGTCTTGGACAGGATGAGGTCGTTGGTCGTGCCGCCCAGGAAGGACGTCTTCACCCAAGTCGCGACCGTGAAGTCGTCCGTGCCGAAATCCAGGCTCGGATCGTCTGGCACGAGGACGTGATCGTCGACGCCATCGAAGCTGAAAGCCTGACCGACGATGCCCGGGCCAAAGCCCACGCCGTTCAACAGGATTCCCGGATTGGTGCTCGTGACGTCAGCCGCGTCGCCTTCGGCAGACCAGCAACTGACCAGACCGTCGGTCACGCAGCCACACTGAGCCCAGGCATTGAACGAGACCATTCCGAACACGAGCCCGAGCATGAGGGTTCGACCCTGAAACATGAAGCCTCCTGAGTGTCGAGCCGATCCGTCGGCTCGACTGAAAGGGGACGAGGAGACTCAAGCTGAGTCTCCTGCATCCGCTCGTGCCGCCCCCGCATCGGGCGGCACTTTTCAGGAAGATGTTTCGGTGCCCAGGCTAAGCACCAGGCTGAGTGAGGCTCTGGTCTCGACTCATGAGGCAACGGTCGGCCAGAGCCCTGGACCGGTGACCAGCCTCATCGTCATGGCGGAAGGGCTGGAGCCGGCTCGCGCTAGAACAGGCCCTTGATCGAGCGCTCGTACCCACCGTTCATGGACTGGAGCGGCAGGAACTGAACCTCGATCGTCCCGCCGCTGAGGCTGGCGGAGCTGTCGTAGTCGAACCCGTCCTCGGGAGCCGGGACGAAGCGAAGCATCGACACGTCGCCGAACGCCTCCTTGTAGTCCTCGTCCGTCACGAGCTCCTGCACGAAATTGAGGATGCCCTCGGGCACCCAGGCCGCCTTCTCCAACGCTGCCGAGTCTTCCATGATGCCGTCGAAGACGATCTCCGCCTCCAGCTCCAGCCCCGAGGCCTCTCGCACCCCAGCGACCACCTCGGCGACCTTCTCGGATGCGGCGCGCATGGCCTTCTTCTCTGCAATTCCCATTTCGTTCCTCATTCGTTCGAGTCGGGTCGTCCAAGCCAAGGCCCCACCGTACCAGATGGCCTGGGACCGGGAAGGCGAGCTCATTCGGGCGTGGCGAACAGCTCGTCGGAGAGCCGACCGCCGGCCTCGGCTCGGTCGGTGCGGATGTCGATCGTGCCGATGAGCGGGTGCGCGTACTTCACCCTCGTGCGGAAGGGCAGCTTCACGCCCCGCACCTCCCGGAAGTCGCCGTGCCGCACGTCGGTCCCGATGAGGCCCATTCCCGGCACCATGACCAGCCGGCTCTCGAGGAGGACGAGACCGGTCCGCGCGTCGACGTGCTTGGTGGTCATCCGGCCGCTCTGGGTCCGACAACGCACGACGAAGACCTGCCGGTCGCCGATGTCGGTCCGACGCATGACGGTCACGTCCTCGTAGTGCTCGTCCCAGTGACCGCTGAGCCTGACGCCGATGCGCTCGCTGAGCGCCTGCTCGAGCGGCGCTCCCTCGAGCTGCTGGACGGGACTCGCGCTGCTCTTCACCCAGGCGCCCCGACCGTCGGTCGCCGAGCTCTCGCTGATCGCGCCGAGGTTCATGTCGCTTCGCTGCCGCTCGGCGTCGAACACGGTCTCGATCGTTCCCGAGAGCCCTTGAGCCTCGATCTCGACCCGCCCGGTCATCCGAATGCTCCCGATCCCGTCGAGGTACATCGAGTGGTGTCCCTTGCGCACGCGGCGCATCAGACGCTTCGCGGAGGGCAGGCCGTGTTCGGGCACGGCTCGCTGACACCAGCCGCGCTCGTCTCCGGCCACGAGCTCGAAGCCTCGAACATTGCCCTGGGCGTCTCTCCCGAACTCGATGGAGAAGCGATCGGTGGCCTCGTGAACGAAGCGATCGGGAGTCGCCGTGGCCTTCAGCACGACCTGGGCCTTGTCGGGACGCTCGAAGGCGATGGTGCGGCCGACCCGCGTGACCTCCGCCAAGCGATGCCGGTTGTTGTCGTCCCAGTAACTCCCCAGGTACTCCGCCAGCGCGTCCTCCGACAGCACGGTCTCCTCGACCTCGTCGACCCGTCCTTCCACCAACGTCGCGTGGAGGAGCTCCTCCAGCCGCAGGCCGACCGTCGTCCCCCGCGATTGCGTGAAGAACAAGACCATGAGGTCGTGCTCGGGCCAGGCCCAGGCATGGGTGCCGTCCGAGCCGGAGTGGCCGAAGACGGCCGGTCGCCCGCTCAGTCCGTGAGCGGCAGGCGGGTAGACGACCCACTGCCAGCCGTAGCCCGCGACCAGGTCCGAGAAGCCGGTCGGTCCACCAGGCATGAGGAAGGCCGGCGTCAGGGCACTCGCCACCGAGTCGTCGGTGAGCAGCAGCCGCCCGCCGCTGCGACCACCGTCCATCCAGAGGGCGAGGAAGCGCGCGTAGTCGTCGACCGTCGAGTAGAGCGACTGTGAGGTCAGGTACAGCGGGAAGAGCGGGCCGGCCTCCGGACTCCAGTGAGGCTGCCAGTTCCCCGTTCCGCCCGAGTAGGCCGTGGGGACCCGGGCGAGCTCGGAGCTTCCCGCCTTGAGGAGGGTTCGGCTGTCGTTCATTCCCAGGGGCTGCAAGATGCGTTGCGTCACGAGCTCGTGCACGGGCATCCCGCTCACGTGAGCCACCAGCGCTCCGAGCGTGTCGCTACCGGCATCCGAGTACTGGAAGTCGGAGCCCGGCACGAAGTCCGGCCCACGCCGCGCGGCCTCCCGGGCGACATCGAGGATCGAGCCATAGCTCGTCAACGGCTGGGCGATGGTCGTGAAGGGCAGGCCGCTGGAGTGCGTGAGCAGGTGCTCGACGGTGATGTCACCGGCGCGACCGTGATCGAACTCGGGGATGATGTCGGCGACCCGCGTGTCGAGGGAGAGCGCCCCTTCCTCGAGCAGCATGGCGACGGCCGTGCCCACCAGCGGCTTGGTCATCGATCGGACGCAGTGCAGCGCACCGGGCTCGAGACGGACGCCGGCCTCGCGGTCCTTCCAGCCGAACGCCTCGTGGAGCACCTTGCGTCGGTTCTTGATGACGGCGATCTCACCGCCGACGATCTCCTCGCTGTCCACCAACCCTTGCAGGTGCTCGGTGAGCCGCTGGACGGCACGAGGCTCGAGCCCCTGGCTTGCCGGGCTCGCCTCGGGGAAGACCATCCCGCTGGCCGGGGCCGTGGGCTCGGACGAACGCATCACGGACCTCGCGGGTGCCGGGACCGTGGACGACGACGCGGCCTTGCGTCCCTGCTGCTCGAGGACGAGCGGCAGCGAGCCGCCGCCCTGGCTCCAGGTCCCGTCCATCCGCCCCGCCACGTCACCGAGCACGCCCTCCCAGACCGCATTCGCGTAGCTCAGGACGAACCGGACGGTGCGGTCGTCGACCTCGACCCGGCTCACCGGCAGGCCGGACTGCCCCTCGTCAGGGCTGTCCATCGTGGCGGCGAGCGCGTCACCTTCGGCGGTCACGTGGAAGATCAACCGCATGCTGCGACCGGGTATCTCGAGCGAGCCGCTCCAGGTCCCGGTCAAGAGCTCTCGCGTGGCCGCAGGCACGGCGGCCGCAGCGGTCGCCGACGCGATCTCGGCCTCACCGGCGCGTTGCAGCGCGAAGCTCAGGGACATCCCACCCTGAGCGAAGGTGCCGGAGATCGCCTGTCCGCCTCCGTCCAGCTCACCGCTGAACTTCGGATCGCCCGGCACGCCGGCGAGGGCGAAGCCGACGGCGCTCCCCTCCACGGTGATGTCGGCGAGCGGGAAGTCGGTCAGTCCCTGCTGAGGGATGTCGATCACGCCTTGCCAGCTCCCTCCCTGCTGCTGCAGGTCGACGACGATGGCCAGCGAGCCACCGGGGGTCTCGATCGCTCCTTCCCAGTGACCGTCGGCCGACGCGGAGGCCTGAGCCGCGGGCACGAGAAGGAGGAGGACGAGGGCTGGGCAGAGATGTCGGGCGAGGACGGGGTTCCGCACGGGCGTGCTCCTGCTGAGCGCCCGCGGCGGGGACCACGGGCGAGCTGAGTTCGGTCGAGCCGTGGGTCCTACGGAAGCCCGGCCGGGAGGTTCTCGGCGACCGACCATCGGAACGGATCCGCGATCTCAGTGGCAGCGCAGGTCGTCCCTCGGGTCGTGGCCGTCGTCGAGGACGTGAACGAGGTAGAGCCGCCCAGCCGGACAGTCGGCCGGCGACAGGTCCCACTCGGCCAGCGAGGTCCGGTGGAAGAACGAGGGGCCGGCGTCCGCCTCTCCGTCCTCGAACGGCGCCACTCGAAGCGTCAGCGGGATGCTGAACGACTCTTCCCGGGCGCCGTCGCCAGAGCTCCTCACCGGTCCCCCGCCACCTCTCAGCGGCAGGTCGACGCCCAGGACTCGCAGGCCCTCGTGATGACGGGCGAGCTCCTCCGGTGAGAGCTCCGAACACCACACCTGCCCGACGTAGAAGTCGCAGTGGTTGCCCATCCCGACGAAGAGGCCGACCTCAGCCTCGCTTGCAAGGAGTCGACTCCGAGGTGGTCGCGGCAGCGCGTCGAACCGGGCCACGAGCTCGGACAGCTCGGCGTCGTTCCGCCGCATGGCCTCCGTCCCACCGAGGGACGTCACGGCCAGGGCGACGCCCGCCACGACCGCGAGGCCACCCAAGACGAGCAGCCAGTGGGAGCGCTTCACCTTGCCTGTCCCTGACGTGCTGGTTTCATGCGCGACCGTTCGGAGAGGGCGCCTCGCGGGCCCCGCGGGAGGCTACACGGATGGAAGCGGTCCAGGCCGGGCGTGGGCATCAGGAGTCGAGCCCGCTCCTCAGTGGTACTCGTCAGCGCGGATGCCGGCGGCTCGGATCTGAGTCGAGCAGGCTGGCACGAAGTCCGCAAGATCCGACTGCTCACATTGCGGGCACCGAGCTTCATCGATGTCGGCGTAGCGCATCGGGCCCTCCGGACGCGGCCCCAGGTAGAACGAGTCGGTCTCCACGCAGTAGCAGAGGACCGCCTCGCAAGCAGGACATGCCATGAGCAAGAGGCGGCCCTGCCGACACGAGCAGTTGCAGGGACGCGTCAGGTACCACTCCGGCTGCTTGACCCTCACGTCGCCTCCGGAGCGCTCGGCTCCTCTTGGCGGAGTGATGCCCTTCCCTTCAAAGCGCTCACGATGGCTTCACCGAGAACTGGTCCGGGTAGAACAGCTCGTCGGGGTCGAGCTCGCCCTTGATCTTTCGCAGCCGCTCGTACTTCTCCGCGCTGTCGTAGAAGTTCTCCCAGACCTCTTCCAGGACTCGATTGCCGAAGGTGTACGCGAACATCCGCATGTCCGCGTCGGCGAACGCTCCCTGCCCGATGAAGACCTCGTCGTTCTTCGCCTGCCACTCCTCCGCCGTCTCGCGGCCCTTGGGGAACAACAGGCCCGACGAGTAGAAGGAATCGTGGCTCATGGCCAGCGCCTGGTCACGCCATGAGTAAGAGGTGATCCCCGCCTTGCCGTTCTCCGCCACGGCACCGCCCGCGTAGACCTGCTGCTGCGACACGAGGTGCTGGCCGTGTCGGGTACCGAAGAAACCCATGATCTCGTCCATGCGCTCGGCGTAGATCGCGGGGAAGCTCTCCGGCAGGTCCATCGTGACGCGAGAGCGCTTGACGAACGGATACTCCATCTCGCGGTCCTGATGCATGATGAAGTGCTCGGCGAGCCCCTTCGAGACGGGAAAGTTCTTCTCCCTGAACGGCAAGAGCGGCTCCCCGCAGACGTCGTCCGCCGTGAACGACTCGAACCACTGGTCGTCGAAGGACTCCGCCGCCCCTCCCTTGTTCGTGAAGCACATCCACATCTGGATGAGCGGTGGCACGAGGATGTCCCCGGAGAATGACTCGTTGACGTGTCCCAGCTCGCGCAGCCCCTTGTCCACGAGCTCCGGGAGCAGGTTCATCTCGCCGGTGCCCGTGATGGTGAGCATGAACTCGTAGTCACTGGGCACGTCCCCGTTCGCGCAGAGCTTCGAGAGCTGCTGCATCCGGCGCACGACGCCTTCCATCTTGTCCTTCGACCACAGCCAGGCGAAGGTGTAGCAGGCCGAGTTGGGGTAGTCCGCGTCGCGCAGGGGGCTGAGCTCCCAATGGGTGACGATGCCGAAGTCGCCCCCCTTCCCGCCGCCCAGAACGGCGTAGTAGACGTCGTCGTTGAACTGGCTCGTCGTCCCCTCCTCGGGGCGCACGATCCTCTCCTTGCTACCGTCAGCGAGGATGATGTCGAAGGCGAGGACGTGGTCCGCCAGGATCCCGTGACTGCGCGCCACCATTCCCCAACCGCCGGTGTGCACGTGCCCGCCGAGATGCACGTGCGCGCACACGCCCATCGGCAGGTAGATGCCGTTTTCGCTGTTCTTCGCGGCCCAGTCCCCGAGCGCGTGGCTGACACCGCATCGCAGGACGTTGGCCTGCTCGTCGTAGGCGTAGTCCGGGTAGGTCTCGCTGAGGTCGACCTGCATGTTCTCGGGAGGTGTCGACGAGTAGCCGCAGTACTGGTGTCCCCCCGTGCGCACGGCGATCGCCATGCCCAGCTCGCGACACAGCGTCATCGCCTTCTGGATGTCGTCGTCACCGGCTCCTTGGGCGGGGTACAAGATGATGCGCGGCGAGACGAGGCGCTCGTCGAAGGACGTCGTCGCGTACTGGAGCCTCTTGCTCGGGTACTCCTCGTCACCGATGACGTACCACTGGCCGGCAAGGTCCAGCGCGCTCGCCTTGGCTCGAAGCTCCTCCAGCTCCTTCCGATGGGCTGCCACGTACTCCTCGATGAAGCCCGAATCGTCCATCTTCTCTTCTGCCCGCTTCTCCTGGTCCATCGTCTTGCCCCCTTCACGGTGCTCTCGCACGCGCCGTCGCGTGATGGCGTGACTGCCGCCCTCGGACGATCTAATCATCAACTTACGAGCCGATCGAGCCGGGAGCTTATTCTCCCCAACTAGCCACGCCTCCCTGCCGTCGGCGTGGGTACCGACGCGCCGATGCGCGATTCGCGCTCTCCCTGGCCCGACGCAGCCTCATCGATAGACTGAGCGGGGCTCTCACCACGGCACTGGAGGGCTCAGCACGCCCTGAGGTGGCTCGCAGCCACCCGGGCGGACCAAGGGAGGATCACCGTGGCGACTCGACGTCTCTATCTCGCTGCCCGCAACACGACGCCGGAGGGCTTTCAGCAGGCCTTCCCCCAGCTGACCGAGTCGTGGACGCACGGCCCCTGGACTTGGGGCTGCTACAGCCTCTGGGCCGTGACCCCCGAGCAGCTCGACCTGAGCGCGCTTCGCGGCCCCGTCCTCATGGTCACGACCTGCGACGACGTCGAGTGGAGCCTGCGCCTGCACGACGCGACCCAGGGCTCCTTCGGAGTGGTCTGTCATCACTGCTACCTCGACCCCGACCAGTCGCTGGACGAGGAGGAGGAAGAGCACGAGAGCTTCCAGAGCTGGCTTTTCGAAAACTGTCGTCAGCAGCCTCGTGAGCTCTGGCCGTCAGCGTCTTCCTGGGAGCTGGCCCAGCAACCTCTGTCCGAGGCTCTCCCGCGCTTCCTGCGGATCCAGGCCGAGAACACTGCCGACGCCCTGCTTCGCTTCGGCCTGGCGGGGGATCGCGCAGCGCTCGTGGACACGTTCCTCGGCAAGGGCCTCCCCCGCGACACCTGGGATCGAGGCACCGCCAACCTGGACGCCTTCCTCGAGCTCCTCGGCCTCTCGGTGCCCGAGCCGTCGGCCGACGAGCAGGCGGCGAAGGCGAGGCGACGTCGGCAGGCCGAGCGCGCTCCGGACCCGATGACGGCCGCCCGAGCCATCATCGAGGCGACCGCCGCGCTCCCCCGGCATGCGATCACTGACGGACCGGTCGAGGCTCGGCTGGTCTTGGCTCACTTCCTGACCTTCTTCCTCGATCCGGAAGCTGACCTCGCGTTCGAGGTCCGGTTCCCCTCCACCTCGACGGACCAGGTCGAGTGGCCGAGAAAGCCGCTGCCGCCAGCCTCCGAGGACTCGCTGGTGCGGCTGAGCGAGGAGATCACCGTCGAGAGGGACGGTGACCATCGGTTCCTCGTCGGGCTCCGCCCTCGGCCGGTGCTTCGGATCGAGCGCTGGGTCCGAGCGCTCGAGGTGGCCGCCAGGTCCTTCCCCGATGGCACGGAGATCGGTGTCCACGCGGCGCGCACCATGACTCCCGACGCGGAGGCAGCTCGCCATCCACTCTCGTTCCTCGGACGGCTGGAGCAAGGCCAGTGGCAGCTCACTCATGCCTCGATCGAGCTGACCGCAGACCGTCTCCAAGCGGCCTTCGACATCGTCCGACACGCGGAGAGCAAGAAGCCCTTCGAGCCTCGTGACGAGACGGAGCGCGCGGCGCTCCTCGAGGCGGCCGATTCGGTCCTGGAACTGGGCCTCATCGACAAGCGCTCCCGCCTCATTCCGGCCGATCGGGTCGGTCACGTGCACCTGGTCGGACTCGCATTCCGGCATCGTGAGGGCGAGTACTGGATCCTGCAGGAGCCCGTGTTCGCGACGTCCCGCGATGGCGAACGTCCTTCCCGGACAGGGAGGCCGAGCGAGCCTGGGCCGACCGACAGCGATCGCGTCGTGCATCGTGGTCAGGTGACGATTTACCTCCGCCCCTCGGACGACCAGCTTGCCGCGCTCGAGCCCCGAACCGAGTCCGACCGCAAGCGCGAGCCCGCCCGCCTGGACTCCGGCGTCACCTCCGACGATGCGAGAGAGACGACGGTCGTCGAGCCGGTGGAGACCAGGCCGACCACGATCGAGCGGTTGGCTGCCGACTTGAGAGCACTCGGCTTCGAGCCGCTGGGTGAGCTGACCTCCAGCGATCGTCCCTCGTCCGTGAAGCGGGGCTGGGTCTCACCCGAGGCTCCGGGTGTCCTCGCTCGTCAGAGCTGTCTCCGCACCGAGCTCAGTCGGGTCGACTTCATCACCTGCTTCGAGGGCAAGGGCACCTTGCTGACCAGTCACGACGCGAAGCCCGGCGAGCCACTCCGTCGGGACTTCCGAGCCCGGGTCGACCTCGGCACGCCCGCACAGCTCTGGGAGAAGCATCGAGACGAGCTCGAGCGTCATGCTCGGGAGGGACGCGTGCCCGTGAAAGTCGAGCCCAGCTTGGAGGGCTTCGCGCGGACCGAGGACGAGCTCCTTCGACGGCTGAAGCGTGCGCCATGGCGAGCGTGGCTTCGGAGCTGAATGGCCTCGCTCGGCCTCAGCGACGCGTTCTTCAGGGAGAGTAGGGCTTGAAGCGGTCCGCCGCCGAGTCCCACGCTGATCGGATCGTCGCCATGGAGGAGCTCGAGCCCTAGACTCCTTGGCTCGGAACGACGTCAGGGCGCATCAGGGTGATCATCGCGATCCCATCGGAGTCTGGCCGGTACTGGAAGTGAATCGCAGCGAGCCCCATGTCGAACCGATCCCAGGCGCCGTAGTCGCCGAGGATCGGGTCATGGTGAGGCTCGCCGCTGGTCTCGGGCACTCCGAAGCGCTCCCGCACGGCCTCTCGTCGGGACGAGAAGGAGATCTCCGAGAGAGACTCGTCGACGCCGGGCCGCAGGAAGATCGAGCGAACGCTCTCATCCTGGTCGCAGAGCAATTCGACATGGTCACCCTCGAGCTCGTACCGCACTTCCGTGCTCGGCTGGCCACCGTCGACGGTTCTCCGCACTCCCCAAGCGCAGAAGGGCTCAGCCTCGAGCAAGGCGGCAGCCGGCCTCCCGAGATACTCAGCCAACTTCATGTCCCTCGCTCCTCCTCACGGCTTCCCTCCTGATGCTCAACGCCAGGTCGTTGCCAGCCCCACGCTACACTGAGGACCATCTCCTCGCTCCGAGCTCACCGTGATCACCACCGCCGACCTCACCATCGCGGCAATCGTCCTTCCCACCCGTGGTCACGACGTGCCCGTGGAGCCAGCGTGATCGCTGACCGACTGCGACGGGTGGCCGAGGAGCTGCTCGGCCGGCTCGACGAGACGGACGATCTCGTCGCCGTCGGAATCGGTGGCTCGGTCGCTCGCGGCACCGCCGATCGCTGGTCCGACCTCGAGCTCGGCTTCTTCTGGCGAGAGCCCGTCTCGACAGGCGAGCGGACGACCTGGCTGAGCTCGCTCGGCCGCGATCTCACCGACCAGCACGACCTGACCGGGCCACCCTGGAGCGCGGGCGAGACCCTGACCTGGGACGACGTGAGCGTCGACCTCGTGCATCGAGACCTGCCCGGCATCGAACACGAGCTCACCCTGCTCCTCGACGAGCACGATCCCCACCCGCGTCGGAGCCAGCTCGCCTCCGTGCTCACCAGCTTGATCCCACTTCGCGGTGACGAGCAGCTCGCGGCCTGGAAGACACGACTGGTCACCTACCCCGAAGAGCTCCGCCGACGCGTGGTCGAGGAACACCTCTTTCTCACCCGAGCCGGCATCGAGCTGCACCGAGCTCGTCGCGACGGCTTCCTCTTCCGCCACGCCCTGACCGAGCACCAGCGACGCCTGGTCATTCTCTTGCTCGCGCTCAACAGGGCCTGGCATCCGGGCTACAAGCGCCTGAGCACGACCCTGGCCGGCTTGTCCATCGCGCCCTCCGACCTCGTCGCACGCTTCGAGGAGACCCTCGACGCGGAGCCCGACCGCGCATGGACCGTGATGCGATCGCTGATCGACGACGTGCTCGAGCTGATCGAAGAGCAGCTCCCGACGCTCGACGTGGCGGCCGCTCGGGCGAGCTTCGAGCGAGTGCTCCGTCCCACCTTGGCTGACGAGCTCGATCGCTGAGGCACTCGTGCCCGTGGCGCTCCGGGGTCCTGTCGGTCTGGACGAAGAGCTTCCCCCCAGCGCCGCAAGCCTCTTGCTTGCAACGAGATGCAGCACTGCTCGGGCCGCTCTTGAATTCGCGCTCGGGACTACCGACGCTCCTTCACCGACCGCGATCACGCCTCTCTCCCCGGAGCGCGCCATGTCGTCTCGTCCTCCACGCCGTTGCCTCGACGGAAGGGACCGGTCCCTCCGCTGCCTCATCCTGGCTCAGGCCTTCGCGCTGACCGGCATCGCCCAGGCCGGCCTCCCCTCTCGACCCGTCGAGGAGAGCCTCGGCCGGGGCTTCCCCAACGCCGTCGTCGTCGCCCA
>JBCCFW010000177.1:0-15449 GCA_039029535.1 Acidobacteriota bacterium | reverse complement strand
GGTGTCCGTGCCGCCACCGCCGGGCGGTCTCCACTTCCCGCTCGCGCTACCGCGGGAGCAATGGCGCCAGTCGTCATCGTTCGGAGAGGACCGCGGCTCTCACCTGCACGGCGGCGTCGACTTCTCGACTGGCGGCAAGGTCGGCGTGCCGGTGCTCGCCGTGGCCGATGGCCAGGTCACGCGGATCAAGGTCCGCTGGCGGGGGCTCGGGCGGGCGATTTACGTCCAGCATGCGGATGGGCTGATGACGGTCAGCGGGCACCTCGACGGCTTCGCCGAGCCCATCGCGTCCTGGGTCGACGCGCAGCTCGCCAAGAAGGGGCCCTTCCCCGGCGACCTTTGGCCGGATCCCCCCTTCCCGGTGAAGGCCGGTGAGGTCATCGCTTACTCCGGCGAGACGGGCGGCGGTCCTCCTCACCTACACTTCGAGACCCGCCGAAGCGGCGGCAACCGGCCCGTGGATCCGTACGACGAGGGCCTCGCCTGCCCGGATGTCGACCCACCGAAGATCGCGGCCGTGGCGGCCTTGCCGCGCGACGGTGGTCCGGCCGTGGTCGTCCACGCGCCGACGCTCCCCGACCGTCCCTGGGAGACGTTGATGGTGCCGCCCGGTGCACGGCTCGCCGCGCGCGTCGAGGATCCGCTGGGAGCGGGCACGGGCGGACCTCGGCGCCTGGTCGCCCGCCTGCAGTCGGGCGAGGTCTCCGACGAGCTGCTGCGGCTCGACTTCGGCGGCTTCACGTTCAAGGAAGCCAAGCGCAGCGGTCACGTCCACGTGCGCGACGAGGCCGTCGATCCGCGTCAGCCCTGTCGGGGCTGTTGGTTCTGGCTGCACGACCTTCCCGGCAACGACATGAAGGCCGTGGCGGGACTCGCCGACCTGCCCGCGGGCTGGCCCGAGCGGGCCACCGAGACCACGCTGCACGTCGAGGCCACTGATGGCGCGGGCCTCTCGGAGCAGGTGGTCGTGCCGCTGCGCTCCGGTCATCCCCGCCGAGGCCGGCGTCGCATGCCGGCTCCGCGCTGTCTCTCACTGCAGGTCAGCGTTCCCAGTGGTGCCTTGGCCGAGGACCTGACCCTCACCTGCGAGACGCTCGCGGGGGCCCGCCTTCCTCACGGCGTGACACCGGTGGGCTACCCGATGAAGGTCGGGCCGGCCTGGGCCGCCCTTCAGAAGGAAGTGGTGATCCAGTTCCCGAAGCCGAAGCAGCTGCCGGAGGGCGAGCTCGGTGTCTATCGTTTCGACGCACGCAATGGGAGCTGGGTCTACTGGGGTGGCGTGCCCGACGCGCGGGGCCTGATCGGCGCGACCACTGATCGACTGGGGACCTACGCCCTGGGTGCCGATCGCTCGCCGCCGAAGGTCGAGGAGTGGGGCCGGCGACGGCGGCCGCCGACTCCGTGGCGGGCTGCGAGCGACGAGATCCTCGTGCGCTACTCGGAGTCCGGTGAGGGGCTCGGCTGGGACGCGATCGTCCTCGAGCTGGAGGACGATCGACGTCTCACCGCCGAGATCGACCCCGACCGCTCGGAGGCCGTGGTCCGGCTCCCTGCCTCCGAGCTCCGCCGCCGCGTGGTCGGCCGCCTCGTGCTGACCGACCGCGCGGGTCTGGTCACGAGCGTCGAGGTGGATGCCCCGGCGGGTGGTGGCTGAGCGGACCGGCGCGGCTCACGTACGACCCGAAAAACCCCATTTCGAACACGCCTCAACCCGGTCTTTTCGACTCATTCCTGATATCTTCCACCGTTGGAGGTCCGCTCTTTCCACAGCGATTTCCGCGGGTTCGGAGATTTTTCTATTTCGGGGGCCGTGCTCGCAAGTCTCCTGTTTTCAGTTTCTTGGTGCGGGTTATTTTCGAGTGGTTCGCGTTCTGAGCGTGGCTTCGCGGGTGGTATCCACAGCACGCGGAACGTCATGAGAAGGAAGTGTCAAGAGCAAACCGACTTGCGTCCCCTCACCTGCGATGGCATCAATGGGGCGTTCGACTCGTGGGGGCGCAACGGCTTCGACGGGATCGTGCAAGCGCAAGGGTGCACGTCGGGGTCCGGATCCCCGTCATCAAGCCGGACAACGCAAAGCTGCCAACGATCAGCTAGCACTGGCGGCCTGAAGGCCTCCCGCTGGTCGGGTCCCCGCCCGCAGGACTCGACTGGCGTCACTACGCGGGCTAGCCGTGACTCACTCCGCCTGAGGTAGACACGGCGAAATGCATCGGGCTGGGGTTCGGACGGCTTGCTCCGCCTGCCGGTCGGACCCGAGATTTTCGGCGGAGACAAGCGTGTAGAGCCCTTCGTGGAGCGGTCTCGGACGCGGGTTCGACTCCCGCCGCCTCCACCAGTTCGGACCCAGTTGAGGCCCGGCAGGGTCGCGGAAACTCATTCCGTCAACCACTGCCGGCGTGCTACCGTCGAGTGTCCGGGGCCCCTCGTTCCCCCCTCTTCTCGCGGCTGCCGTGGTCAAGAACCAGCTCCTCGCCGGATTCGTCGTCGCCTTCGGGCTGCTCGGCCTGTTCTCTCCGGCACCCGCCCAGGCCGCGGCCGATTACGTCCTCGAGCACGACGGCCGCTCGCTCACCAACCCGGTGACCCGACTCCGGCGGAAGGACTACCTGCCGGTCGAAGACCTGGGGCGCTTCCTCGGCTTCCGCATCGAGAAGCTGGACCGCAAGAGCCTGCTGCTCATCCACGACGCCGGACAGATCCGCCTGCAGGCGGGGCGACCACTCGTCACCGTCGACGGTCAGCCGGTCATCCTCGGCGACCCCATCCTCCTCCGCCGTCGTCGTCTGTATGCGCCCGTCGAGCTGATCACCCGAGGACTCGCGCGCGTGCTGCAGGTCGAGGCCCGGCACGACCGCACGCAGCGGCTCATCCGCATCGACTCGCGGGGCAAGGCAGTCAACTGCGAGCGTCTCAGCGACCGCACGCGGGTTCTGGTCCAGCTCGACCGATCGGCCGACTTCTCCGGCGTGTTGCGCGACGGCCGACGTCGGATCCTCGAGCTCACCAACCAGGAGCTCCCCGCGCAGGTGGGCGGCTGTCTCTTCGACGATCGACTGGCCGACCTGGAGGTCGCGCCCACCGCCGGCCGCACGCGCCTCACCTTCTACGTGGGTCCCCGCTTCGCGAACCTGAAGGTCTACGAGCTGCCCGAGGCCCGTCAGCTCGTGCTCGACTTCTTCGACGACGGCGCCGTCGAGGAGGAGCTGGTCGAGGTCACTCCGGTGCGGGAGGCCTTGCCGGGCGAGATCTTCGAGACCGTCGTCCTCGACCCGGGGCACGGCGGGATCGACAGCGGAGCCGTCGGTCCCACGGGCCTGAAGGAGAAGGACCTCAACCTCGCCATTGCACGCTCGGTCGCCGCGATGCTCCGCGACTCCGGCTTGCGCGTGCTGCTGACGCGGGACACCGACGTCGCCGTGCCCCTGGTCGCGCGCACGGAGCTCGCCAACCGCGAGCGGGCGGACCTCTTCGTCTCCATCCACGCCAACGCGACCCTGGGAAAGGTGGCCTACGGGGCCGAGACCTACTTCCTCTCGCTGGAGGCGACCGACGAGGCGGCGCGACAGCTCGCGGCCTTCGAGAACGACGCGACCGGCCTCCGTGAACGGGCGAGGGCCGGGGGCGATCCCCTCGACGGCGATCTCGAGCTGGTCCTTTGGGACCTGGCCCAGCAGCAGTACCTGGCCGAGTCGAGCCGTCTGGCCGAGGTGGTTCAGCGCGAGCTCAACCAGCTTGCGGGCACCAAGGATCGCGGTGTCAAGCAGGCCAACTTCCTCGTGCTTCGGGGCGCGACCATGCCGGCCATCCTCGTCGAGGTCGGGTTCCTGAGCACGCCCGCCGAGGAGCGACGGATGCGCACGCTGGGCTTCCAGCAAGCGACGGCTGCCGCCCTCTATCGCGCCATCGTCGCCTTCCGCGACGAGCGGCGGCTCCGCGGCCTGCCGTGAGCGATCCCGCAGACCGGCCCTCCACGTCCTCCGATCCCGACGGGGGCAGCCGCAGCCGGGTCGTCCTGCGCTGGTACATGGTCCTCCCCATCCTGCTCGCGCTGGTGCTGGGGACGACCTGGCTCATCCTGCGCTCGAAGGATGAGGTGGCCAGTCCGACCCTCTCCTCGTCGGATCCCGTCACGGATCCCGTCGACGCGGGGACCGGCCCCGAGCAACCTCGCCAACCGTTCACCATCCCACGCCAGGACGTCACCCTCTACTGGGTGCGGGCCGATGGCGCCGGCTTGATCACGCGTCCCTCCGAGGTCTTCGCCACGGCCTCGCTGGCCGACCGCGTGAAGCAGGTCGTGGGACGCCTGCTCGCGGGCCCGGACGCCGACCCCACGTTGTCCGCGACCGAGGAAGAGCCCGCCACGCAGCCGGCAGGCGACGTGGGGGAGGCCGACCCACTCGCACCGCTCTCCCCCTTCCCGACCGGCACGCAGCTCCGGGCGGCCTTCGTCGACGGCTCGGGCGTGGCGCACGTGAGCCTCTCGAAGGAGCTCACCCAGGCCCTGGGCGGGAGCGCCTGGGAGCGGCTCGTCGTCCACTCCCTGGTGAACTCGGTCGTTCGTTCCTTCCCCGAGGTGCGATCGGTGCGCGTGCTCATCGAGGGTGCCGAGGTGGAGACCCTGGCCGGGCACGTCGACCTGCGTCATCCGGTGGTGTTTTCCGATCGGCTGGTCGTGGACGACCTGGAGCCGGAGGCGAGCGAGGACGAGGTGCCATGAGCGGACCGAGCATCGATCTCTCCACCGTCCTCATCGCGACGGGCAACGCGCACAAGCTCGTGGAGTTCAAGCGCCTGCTGCCGGGGCGCGAGGTGCTGGGCCAGAACGACGTGCCGGCGGTGACGGGTGTCGACGTCGAGGAGACCGGCTCGACCTTCGAGGCCAACGCGAAGCTCAAGGCCGTGGAGATCTCGCGACGTTGTGAGCTCCCGGTGCTCGCCGACGACTCCGGTCTCTGCGTGGACGCGCTGGACGGTCAGCCCGGTCACCTCTCGGCGCGCTATGGCGGACCGGGCCTGTCCGACGTCGAGCGCTACCAGAAGCTGCTGGAAGAGATGACGGACGTGCCCGACGAACGTCGGGCCGCGCACTACGCGGCGGTGGTCGTGCTGGCCCTGCGGGGTGAGGTGCTCCGCACGGGCGTCGGCGAGTGCCACGGTCGCTTGCTGACCGCGCCCCGGGGGGACGGCGGCTTTGGCTACGACCCGATCTTCTTCGTGCCCGAGCACGAGCTGGCAATGGCCGAGCTCACGCCTGAGCAGAAGGACTCGGTCTCGCACCGAGCTCGGGCGCTGGCAGGAGCCATCGGTGAGGACTGATGACGGACGAGAAAGCGAGGACGGCATGAGCACGGAGACGAAGGGACATCACCGCGTCGCGTGGCGCCGAGACGACGCGGTGGTTCACGCCGAGGTCAACGTCGAGGTGGCGATCGGCGACGGCGTGGCCTGGTCGGTGGTCGGGCTGGAGGTCGTGCCGGCCCCCTGGCGCAGCGGCGTGCAGTTCGGCGTCGAGCTGCTGCGCGGCGCGCTGGGCAGCCCCGACGACGTGGGCGTGGTCGTGCGCGTCCTCGACTTCCGTGGCCTGCTCGGCGACACCACCGAGACCGCTGCGGCCTGCGCGACCTTCCACGCGGTGGCGCAGGCGCTGGGAGCGGATGCCGGTGAGTTCTTCGAGCTCGACGAGACGACCGGTGAGTTCCGCATCGGTCAGGGACGGCCGCCTCGGTGGGTGCGGTCGGGCCGGGACGTGACGACGAGCTGACCTCAGTGTCGTGACACTCGCGTCAGCGGCTCAGCAGCCCACCACGCCCCGCAGCTCCTCGGGCGGGTGCCGCTGGAAGTAGTCGCGTCCGTCGTCTTGATCGCAGCCGAGCTGCTCGACCAGCTCGTCGGCGTCAGCGAACTTCCGCTCTTCACGCAGGCGCTTGAGGAAGGCCAGCCGTGGCCGGGCGCCGACCAGCTCCAGGGTCGTGTCGAGGACGTGGCACTCCACCGTCACGCCTTCCCCGTCGAAGGTCGGACGCCGGCCGACGTTGGTCACCGACGGCCAGTACTCGCCATCGTGGTGCAGGCAGGTCACGTACACGCCGACACCTGGGAGCATGACCGTGTCGACCGCGAGGTTGGCCGTGGGCACGCCGATGGTGCGGCCTCTCCCCTCCCCGGTCACCACCTCGCCCGGCAAGGTGAAGGGGCGACCCAGCGCCTCGCGAGCCCGCGCGACCTCACCCGCCGCGACCAGCTCGCGGATCCACGATGACGAGACCACCTGCCCATCGAGCCGGACGGCGTCCACCCCCTCGACCCGGTTCTCGCTCCAGTCGCGCTCGACGACCTCCTTCCGCAGCAGGGCCAGGTCGCCGCGGCGACCCGCGCCGAAACGGAAGTCGTGACCGACCACGACGCCTGCCGCGTCGAGCCCACCGATCAACACCTCGTCGACGAAGGCCTCGGCCGAGGTCGAGGCCAGGGTCTCGTCGAAGGGCAGCAGGAGCCAGGCGTCCACGCCCAGCGACGCGAGGATCTCTCGCTCCTGCTCGTCGGTCGACAGCGACGGCGGAGCGTCCCGTCCACCGAGGACCACGGCCGGGTGCGGCCGAAAGCTCACGACCACGTAGGGCCGCCCGTCGGCCTCGGCCCGCGTGCGGCCTCGCTCGAGGAGCGCACGGTGTCCGAGGTGGATGCCGTCGAAGTTGCCGATCGACAGCCAGGGACCGGTCGGCAGCGCGGCTCGGGTCTCCGCGGCCGAGGTGAAGGTCTTCACGAGAGCAGCTCGGGGAGACCGCCGGGCAGCAGCAAGGTGGCCGCCGCGATGACGAGCGCCGCGAGGACGCCGGCCATCCAGTCGTCGGCCATGACCCCCCAGGCACCGGGCAGGCGCTCGAGCCGTGAGACCGGCCAGGGCTTGGTGATGTCGAAGAGCCGGAACAGCACGAAGGCGAGCAGGCCGGTCGTCAGCCCGGGGACGCCACCGCAGCAGGCGATGAGGTAGCCCGACGACTCGTCGACGACGACCTCTTGAGGGTCCTTCAGGCCGGAGGTCGTGAGGTAGCGGCTCGTGGCCCAGGTACCGACCGTGGCGACCAGCAAGGCCGCGACGGCCACCGTCCAGGACGTGCCGGGCAAGACGCAGAGCAGCGCGTAGAGAGGCACGGTCGCGAGCGTCCCGACGGTGCCGGGGGCCTTCGGTGAGAGCCCCGCCCCGAACCAGGTCGCCAGCAGCTTCGCCGCGCTCACGACCCTTCCGGTGCGTCCGCTGCCGGGCCCACGATGCGACCGACGAGGTCGTATTCGTGCGCCTCCTCGATGAGCACCCGCGCCAGGGTGCCGGGCTCCGCATGTCCGTCGGTGAGGATGACGGTGCCGTCGACGTCGGGCGCCTGGCCCCACCAGCGGCCGACGAGTAGGTGCTCGCTCTCGGGGTGGACGCCTTCGACCAGCACCTCGAGCTCCTGGCCGACACGAGCCTCGTTGAGACGCTTGCTGATGGGAGCCTGGGCTTCCATGACCGCGTCGCGGCGGGCGGCCTTCTCCTCCTCCGAGACCGTGTCGCCCAGGGGATGCGCCGTGGTGCCGTCCTGCTGCGAGTAGGTGAAGACACCCAGGTGGTCGAACTCGACCTCCTCGATGAAGCCGATGAGCTCTGCGACGTCGTCCTCGGTCTCGCCGGGGAAGCCCACGATGAAGGTGGTGCGCAGGACCAGCCCGGGGACGAGCTCCCGGGCCCGCTCGAGCTGACGTCGCAGGTGGTCTCTCGACCCTCCGCGGGCCATGTCCTTGAGGACGCGACGCGAGGCGTGCTGCAAGGGCATGTCGAGGTAGCGGCAGACGGACGGCAGCTCGGCCATCGCCCGCAGCGTCTTCTCGCTCAGGGTGTTCGGGTAGGCGTACATGACGCGCACCCAGTCGAGCCCGTCGACGCCGTCGAGTCCGGTCAGGAGCCGCGACAGGCCCTCCCGCTCCTGACGGTCGTGACCGTAGGCCGACGAGTCCTGGGCGACGAGCACGACCTCCCGCACGCCCTGCCCCGCCAGCGTCGTCGCCTCGGCCACGAGGTCGTCGACCGGTCGGGAACGATGACGTCCCCGCATGGCCGGGATGGCGCAGAAGGAGCACTGGTGGTCGCAGCCTTCCGAGATCTTCAGGTAGGCCGAGCCCGGCGCGCTCGTGAGCACGCGAGCGGCCGTGGCGTCGTCGAGGAAGGTCGCGCCGTAGCGCTCGGGGAGCTCGGGGATCCGCGGCGCCGTGCCGGTCACCGCCTTGGGGACCAGGCCGACCTCGCCCAGGGGGACGAACGCGGACACCTCCGGCAGGTCGTCGGCGATGTCGGGCGCATGGCGTTGCGCCAAGCAGCCGGTGACGACGAGCTTCCCGTCCTCCCGACCCTCGAGCCACTGCGAGGCCTCGAGGATGGCCTCGATCGACTCTTCCTTGGCTTCGTCGATGAAGGCGCAGGTGTTGACGATGATCGCGTCGGCCTGCTGAGGATCGTCGACGAGCTCGTGTCCCTCGGCGCGGAGCCGGGCGAGCATCAGCTCGGCATCCACGCGATTCTTGGGACAGCCGAGGCTCACCAGTCCGACACGACGAGGCCCGCCGAGCTCGAGGTCGCGCTCGGCGTCGGTGCGTTGGGCCGTGGCGGGACGGCCGTCGTCGTGATCGGACATCAGGACATCACGCTGGGAATCCTTGCCGTCGGTTCGAGGGTCGGAGACGCCTCAGGACACGTTCGAGGCGTCCTGATGCGTCTCCGGAGCCGACGTGGACCCTGGCACGCGGGCTGCACTGCCCGGGGGTGTCGCAGGAGCGACCTCGCGGTCACCGAGCGACACCCCTTTCCCATCGTCCGCCTCCCCGGCCCTCACTCAGGCCGGGCAAGCTTCCTCCGGGCCGGGGAGGCGACATCTTCCATGCCGGGCTCCCCGTCCGTCGTGACGGCCTCAGGAGGCCGCGGGCACCTTGCCCTGGAGGATGAAGGCGATGACCAGGCCGTAGATCGTCAGGGACTCGATGAAGGCGAGACCGACGATGGCGAGCTTGAAGATGTCGGCAGCGGCGCCGGGGTTGCGCGCGGTGCCCTCGCAGGCGCCGACGACGGCCTTGCCCTGGCCGAGGCCGCAGAGACCGCCACTGATGCCCACCGCCAGCGCCGCGGCGAGGAGGCCCATGCCGCCCTGGTCGTACTGAGTGCCGCCGCCGGCGAAGGCCGGAGCCGCGAGGGCCAGCAGGCCGAGGCTGATGGAGGTGGTGAGGAACAGGATCCGCTTCATGGTGAGGCTCCGTCGCAGCGCCGTGCTGCGGTCGGTTGATGGGTCAGGTTGGAAGACGTCCGTGGACGCCGTCTTTCAGGTGAGCCGGCGAACCGGCCCTAGTGGTCATCCACGACGAGCGCGATGTAGAGCATCGACAGCAGGACGAAGATGAAGGTCTGGAGGCAGACCCCCAGCAGCCCCAGGGCCATGATGGGCAGGGGCGCGAGGAAGCCTCCGAGGAAGCCGTAGAAGATGCCGCTGGCCGCGTGCTCACCGTTGAGGTTGCCGAAGAGACGCAGGGACAGCGACGCGATGCGGGCGAAGTTGCCGATGAGCTCGATCGGGAACATCAGCGGCGCGAGGAGGAGCATCGGCCCGCAGAGGTGCTTGAGGTGGGCGCCGAGACCCACCGCCTTGATGCACGAGAAGTTGTAGTAGACGAACGAGCAGATGCCGAGCGCCAGGGTGCAGGCGTAGCTCGTCGTCGGCGAGCCGAGGGTCGGGATCAGGCCGAAGAAGTTCGACGTGAAGATGAAGAGCCCGAAGGTGAGGATGACCGGCACGTAGCGCCGCCCCTCGTGGTGAATGATCGACTCGGTGAAGTCGGCGAAGCCGCCGATGAGGATCTCGAGGAACTGCTGGAACCGACCCGGGTTCTCCACCGCATCCGGCGCCGACAGCTTCTTCTTGGCGATCAGGCCGATGGTGATGAGCACGAGGGCCACCACCGTCGCCATGAACAGGGCGTCCGGGACGTGGTACCCGGCGGCGTGGAGGACATCGGTCCAGAAAGCGTTGTGATGTTCCATTGACGGTTCTCAGCAACCCGCGTCGACGAGGGGTCGAGAGGAAGGGACGAGGACCACCGGCACCATCGCCAGCGGCCAGATCGAGAGACCGACGAGCAGCCAGCCCGCCGGCCATCCAAAGGCCAGGAGCGCGACCACCGCCGCGCCGATGACCGCCTGCCGAGGCAGGAAGCTCAAGCAAGCCCAGCCCAGCACCGAGGTGGCCGGAGCGCCGGGCACCTGACGTCGGGTGAGCAGGCCCTGGAGGGCTCGGGCACACCAGGCCGAGCCGAGCCCGGCCAGGCCGAAGCCCGCCAACACCGCTGCCGCCGCGTGCGTTCCCGACAGCCCGAGGGCGATCAGCGTCGCGGCGCAGGCCACGGCGATCGCCGACCGTCGCCAAGTCCCGTAGGACCGGCGCCAGGTCGTGCTCAGGTTGGCGGAGTCGAGGCTCACGGAGGGCTGTCTTTCGTTGGCTTCGAGAAGCGCTTCGAGGTCAACACGCGCCACCCGTTGTGGGCGGCGGCGAGGACCCCGACCAGGACTCCGATGAGGGTCCAGAGAGGGCCGTCATCGAGCTTCTTGTCGAGGTGATTACCGGCGAGGGCGCCGAAGGATACCAGAACAGCGGTGGGAATCCCGAGGCTCGTTCCGAGGGCGAGAGCGTCCACCAGGGGACGCCAGCCCACGCTGCTCGAAACCGTCGAATTCCCCTCTTTCTGGGTGGTTTCAGTGTCCGTTGGAGGAGGCGTGGCTTCCGTCATGTGGGGGTGGATCCGAGCTCAAGGCCGTGGTGACCGGAGGCGGATCGGTGTAGTCGGGTTGGAGGACGGCGACCAGCTCGCGGACCGGCACCTCCAGCGCCTTGAACAGGGGCTTCGGATGGAGGCCGATGTAGAGGCAGAGGACGAGCAGCGGGACGACCGACCAGAACTCCAGGCTGCGCCACTGGACGTCCTTCATGCCGGCGTTCTCGTCGTCGGTCGGGCCGAAGCAGATGCGGCGGACCAGCCAGAGCATGTAGACCGCGCCGAGCACGACGCCGGTGGCCGCCAGGGCGGTCATGAGGAAGCCGGGGATGTTGAGCCCCCCGCCCGCTTGCTGGGCCAGCTCGATGGCGCCGGCGAGGATCGTGAACTCACCCACGAAGCCGTTGAGGCCGGGCAGCCCGATCGAGGCCAGGGTGGCGATGAGGAACAGCACGGTGAACACCGGCATGCCCTGGGCCAGGCCCTTGAAGGCCGAGATCTCCTTCGTGTGCCGTCGCTCGTAGAGCATCCCGACCAGGAGGAACAACGCGCCGGTCGAGAGACCGTGGTTGATCATCTGGAGCAGGCCGCCGGAGAGCCCGTTGGGGTTCAGGCAGAAGATGCCCAGCATCACCAGGCCGAGGTGGCTGATCGACGAGTAGGCCACGAGCTGCTTCATGTCGGACTGCGCCATGGCCGTGAGGGCGCCGTAGATGACCCCGACCACGCAGAGCCCCAGCAGCCAGGGCAGGGCGGCCCGCGTCGCCTCGGGGAGGATGGGCAGCGCCAGTCGGACGAAGCCGTAGGTCCCCATCTTGAGGAGGACGCCCGCGAGGATGACCGAGCCCGCCGTCGGCGCCTGGCCGTGGGCGGCCGGCAGCCAGGTGTGGAACGGGAACAGCGGCACCTTGATGGCGAAGGCGGCGAAGAAGGCGAGGAAGAGCCAGCCCTGCAGCTCGGCTGGAACCTGGAGACCGAGGAAGCCGCGGATGTCGAAGCCGGTGCCGGTGGCCGCCTCGTTCTGGAAGTACAGGACGAAGAGGGCCAGGAGCATGAGCACCGAGCCGACCATCGTGTAGAGGAAGAACTTGATGGCGGCGACCAGCCGGTCCTTGCTTCCCCAGATCCCGATGAGGAAGTACATCGGGACGAGCATGACCTCCCAGAACACGTAGAAGAGGATGGCGTCGAGGGCCATGAAGACCCCGATCATCCCGGCCTGCAGGAGGAGCAGGAAGCAGTAGTACTCCCGGACGCGGTGGGAAATGGTCTTCCACGACGCCATCACGACCAGCGGGAGGAGCAGCAGGGTCAGCTCGAGGAGGAGCAGCGAGATCCCGTCGATGCCGAGACGCCAGTGGATGCCCAGGCGGGGGATCCAGGAGCGTTCCTCCAGGAGAAGGAAGCCGGCCACCGTGAAGTCGTCGCTGGCTGCCGCGAAGGCTCGCCAGAGCACGGGCATGAGCACGACCGAGATCACCGAGATGACGGCGGCGATGCCGCGGATCCAGCCGTCACGGCCCTTGGGCACGAGCAGGCACAGGACGGCGCCGATCGCGGGGATCGCGAAGAGGAGACTCAGCAAGTGGCCTTCGAACACGGGCAGGGCCTGCGAGCCGACCAGGGTCTCGGAGAGAGCCCGGGCCGGGCGGTCGGAGCGGTTGCGGGATCAGCTGGAGGCGTGTTGGTACCACCCGCCCCCGCGGGCTGTCAATTCTCGGCAGAATCCAGCCGAGGTCGGTCTCAGCGACGCTTCCGGGCGGTCTCGTTCTGGGGCACGTGGAGCAGCTCGGCCGGGGTGGCGCTCGCCGCTCGTCGCTCTCGCTCCTTGGCCTTCTCGATGGCGGTCCGACGCGGCGGCGGAAGGGTCCAGGTGAAGCCGGGGCGATGCGCCGAGCCGATCTCGGGAGTGGTGTAGGCGAGGTAGCTCTGCCAGGTACCGCGGGTGGCGTTGATCGCCCTCACGTCGCGGGCCTCCTCGGTGCCGAGATCGTCGGGCACGAGGGGCCGGTCGCGTGGCTTCTGACGCAGGGTGCGCGAGTCCATGATGACCCGTCGTGTCGGCGCCGCCGCGACCGGTGCAGGAGCGGGCGCCGTGGCGGCCTTCGCTGCGGGGGTGGCCCCCAGGCGTTGCTTGGCCGGAGTGTTGCGATCGTCGGCGGTGGTGGCCGACGCCGGAAGCGCCAGCAGCAGCGAGAACGTGAGAACGAGGGTCGCGCGCGTGGTCGTCATGGCCATTCCTCGACTCATGTTGCCATGCTAGAGGACAGATCGCTCGAAAACCGTCACTTGGAGCGGTTGAGCCGTCGTTGCCAGGAGCCTCCCACATCCGCCTCTCCCCCGCCTGCTCCCCCCTGGCTCGCGGCGCTCTCGTCGTCGTCCTCGCCCTGGTCCTCGGCGCCTGCCGCCGCGGTGAGCCGAGCCTGTCCATCGGCGACCCGGTCTCCCTCGCCTGGACCCTGGCTCAGGACGCCCCCCGCACTCCCGAGGGCAGTCGGCTGATCGGCCAGCTCACCCTCGATGTCGTGGTCACCGGGGGGCCGGCTCGCACGCAGGTCGAGCACGAGACCGAGCTGCGAGCGCTCCTCACCCGACTGCTGGAAGCCGAGCTGGCGGTGGAGCGCGCCCCCGAGGAGCTCCTCCCCCGCCTCCGTGAACTCGCTCCCGAGCCCCTGACGAGCGGGGGCTGGCGACTCGAGCGGCTCGAGGGCGCCCTCTCCCTGCCCGGTGGCGTGCGACGTCCCGACCTCGTGCCGACCACCGACCTCCGCGTGCTGCTGGTCGGGCTCGACGGGCACGACTGGGACATCGCCCGGCCCCTGATGGAGGCCGGCCGCCTGCCCGTCCTCTCGAAGCTGGTCGACGGTGGAGTCTCTGGACGACTGGCCTCGCTCGAGCCGCTCCTCTCCCCCGTCGTCTGGACGAGCATCGCCACCGGCTGCCGGCCGGAGGAGCACGGCATCCTCGACTTCCTGGGCGTGTCGGCCAGCGGCCAGCCGGTGCCCGTCACCTCCAACCTGCGCAAGCGACGGGCCTTCTGGAACGTGCTCAGCGAGGCCGGAGTCGACGTGGGCGTGGTCGCCTGGTGGGCGAGCTGGCCGGCCGAGCCGGTCGAGGGCTTCCTCGTCTCCGACCGCGTCGCCTACCAGACCTTCGGTGGCTTCAAGAGCTCGCCGGCCGTGGGTCTCGTTCACCCGCCCGTGCTGTGGAAGGAGCTCGCCGGTCAGCGGGTCCGGCCGGAGGAGATCGGACCGAGCGAGCTCGGTCGCTTCCACGACGCCTCGGTGCGTGAGGGCTGGACCCGGGAGGACGACCGTCTCCTGAAGGACCTGCGTGAGAAGCTCGCGTCGGCCAAGAGCTACGCGCGGATGTCGGTCAACCTCCATCGCGAGGAGCGGCCGCGGGTGGGCGCCTACTACTACCAGCTCCCCGATCAGGTCGCGCATCTCTTCATGCGCTACGCCGACCCGCCGCTCCCGGAGGTGGATCCGAACCGGCAGCGCCGCTTCCGGCGAGCGGTGACCGCCGCCTACGAGCGTCACGATCAGCTCCTCGGTGAGCTGCTGTCGGAGGCGGACGAGCGCACGGTGGTCATGGTCGTGTCGGACCACGGCTTCCGCACGGGGCGCGAGCGACCGTCCACCGCGTCGCGGGTGGAGAGCCCGACGGCAGCCGACTGGCACGCGCGCTTCGGCATCATCGCGATGTCCGGTCCGGCCGTGCGGGCGGGGGTCGTCATCGAGGAGGCGACGGTCCTCGACGTCTTCCCCACCCTGCTCGCGCTGCTCGGGATGCCCGTGGCCGAGGACCTCGCGGGTCGCGTGCTCGAGGAGGCGCTGACCGAGGAGTTCCTCGCGGCTCATCCCGTCCGCACCGTCGAGAGCTTCGAGACCGAGCCCCTGCGCTCGGCGACCCCCGTGGGCGCGGCACCCGGTGACGAGGCCTTGCTCGAGTCGCTGATGGCCATCGGCTACGTCGGCGGTGCGCCGGCGACGAGCTCCGGGACCGACGATGGTGGTAGCGAAGGTGCCGGAGCCGATCCGGTCCATGCGGCCAACGCGCACAACAACAGGGCCACCATCCACCTGGGCCTGGGTGAGATCGAGCAGGCCCGGGTGGAGCTCGCCGCTGCGCTGGCTCTTTCCCCCGACTTCCACCAGGCCCGTCTCAACCTCGCCCGCGTGCACCTTCGCCAGGGTGACGATGACGCGGCGGCGAAGGAGCTGGCCGAGGTGCTCACGCGCTCGCCCGGTCACGTCGCGGCGCTCTCACTGCGCTCGGAGGTGGAGCTCGGTCGAGGGCGGCTCGACGCGGCCGAGGCCGACGTCCGCGCGGCCATCGAGAGCCAGCCACGGCACGCGGCGTCCTGGCATCAGCTCGGACGGATCCAGGAGGTGCGTCGCTCTCTCGACGAGGCGGTGAGCTCCTTCGAGACCGCCGCCGAGCTCGACCCCGAGAACCCCGAGCCACGCAACGCGCTGGGCAATCTCCACGCGGCTGCGGGACGTCATCAGCAGGCGCTGGTGGAGTACGAAGCCGCCGTGACGGCCGACCCGCACTTCGCGCCGGCGCACGCCAACCTCGCCTTGCAGTGTCAGCGTCTCGGTGACTTCCAGAGGGCCTTCCAGGTCTACGAGCGAGCGCGGGAGAGCCTC
>JBCCFW010000176.1:0-15549 GCA_039029535.1 Acidobacteriota bacterium | reverse complement strand
GATCCCCAGCTCGGCTCCGACCGAGCGCACGCGGACGCCCAGCTCGTCGGGGTAGAGCGAGCCCCGACCGTCGTTGATGTTGGTGCCGGTAGGGGAGTCGCCGAGCGACTCGACCTCGGCGCCGAGCTCGGAGAAGAGCTGGGCGGCGGCTTCGGCCGCGGCACCGTGGGCAGCGTCGACGACCAGCTTCCGCCCGGAGAGATCGAGGCCCCAGGACTGGGCTCGATCGCGCAGCCACTCGCGATGACGGCTGCGGAGGGTCGGTTCGTCGACCGGTGCCGGGGAGCCCATGCGCTCGACATCGCCCATGGCGGCGAGCTCGGACTCGATGGCCGCCTCCAGCTCGTCGGGCAGCTTGCCGCCCTCGTTGCCGAAGATCTTCAGGCCGTTGTCCTGGTAAGGGTTGTGCGAGGCGGAGATGGCGATGCCTGCGTCGAAGGAGTCGCTGCGGGCGAGGAGCGAGACTGCCGGGGTGGGGACCACGCCGGCCGACCGCACGGCGGCCCCCTGCTGCTTGAGGCCCTCGGCGAGCTCTCGAAGGATGCCCGGTCCGCTCTCTCGCGTGTCGCGACCGATCACGACCCGGGGCGTTCCGCGGCCCGAGCGACCGAGGACTCGGCCGATGGCGCGTCCGAGTCGGAGGAGGTTGTCGTCGTCGAGGGGCGGCTCGCCCGCCTTGCCCCGGATGCCATCAGTGCCGAACAGGGTGCCCACGTGTCCTCGCGATCCCGCGACGATGGGCCGTGGCGGGGCGGGAATGCTACCCAAGTTGCCTGCCCGCCACACTCTCGGTCTCGGTGGCGCTCGGCTCGGAGCGCTCAGCCCTCGCTGGTGAGGGCGGGCGTGGCCTCGGCGCTGGCACCGGGTCCGTTGCCGTCGATGTCCGGGCGCTCCTTGGGACGCACGCGCACGTGCACCTTGCGCTGGGGGCGCAAGCGCACGACCTGGCAACCCGGGCAGAGCTCCTGGTCGACCCGTGCGCTGACGTCGAGCAGGTAGTCGTCGGAGCGTGGCTCGAGCCCGGCGAGGTCCACGGCCAGCTCGATGGAGGAGCTGCTGAGCTGTCGCAAGACCGGCAGTGGGCCCTCGACGATGACGTCGAGTCGGGGCGGGTTCAGCGGGCTGGACTCCCAGCGCCCGTGACGCTTGCCGACCTGCACGGCTGCGAAGCTCTGCTGACCCGTGAGGGCGCCGATGTCGATGTTGACCAGCACCGCCGGCGACTCGAGGAGCTCGCAGCCGGCAGGCGCACGAGCGATGGCTCCGCCGAGCTGGAAGGACTCGCTGCGTCCCGCGACCGACACGGGCTCGAGGGCGATGCTCTCGAGCTCGTCGAGCAAGCCGCGCGGGCCCTGCACGACGGCGACGGCCGACGGGGGCTCGATGCGGAGCGCCTGGACGGCATGGCCGTCGGCGGGCTCGCCGACGTGGCTCGGCGTGAGCGGAAGCCGTCGAGTGCTCACGACGTCGTAGGCGGCGAGGAAGCGGGCCGGGGTGACCGAGTCGATCGCCACGCCGAAGGGAGCGTCGACGTCCTGAGGAGTGATCACCTCGCGTCGCGTGCCCGGTCGCGTGGTGAGGCTGCGGAGCACGACTCGGAAGTCGGCGTCGGTCAGCGTGCGCAGCTTGCGTCGTGGGGCGCGCACTCGGAGGCCCACCGTTTCGGGCACCTCGCCGACCAGGACCATGCCGGGGGGAAGCACCAGCTCGAGCGGGACCTCGAAGCCGGCCGGCACGCGCTCCTGGCCCTTCACGAGGGCCCAGGCGAGCACGGCGATCAGGAGGGAGAGGAAGGCGGGTCCGAGCTCGAGGGTCGGCAAGCGGCGCCGGGTCGTTCCCGAGCGACTCATGCCGAGGCCGCCACGGGTCGGGGCTCGCTGCCTGAGATGCCGATGAGCTCTCGACGCAGCTCGTCGCGCAGCTCACGTGCCTCGACGATGCGCAGCTCGCCGTCGCGCACGATGGAGATGTGGCCCCGTTCCTCGGAGACGACGATGACGATCGCATCGGTCTCTTCCGACAGGCCGATGGCCGCACGATGACGCGAGCCGAGACGCATGGAAGGCTGCGCACGAGTGGTCAGCGGTAGCAGGCAGCCGGCGGCTCGGATGCGGTCTTGCGAGAGGATGACGCAGCCGTCGTGGAGTGGGCTGCGCGGATGGAAGAGCGCGAGCAGCAGCTCGTAGGAGACTCGGGCGTCGAGGGGGATGCCCGAGTCGGCGTAGGTGCGCAGGCCCAGCTCACGCTCGATGGCAACGAGCGCTCCCTGACGCTGAGACGAGAGGGAGAGCATCGCGAGGCTCACGGCCTCCACGACGCTTTCATCGGCCGGGGTCGCGAAGAGCTGGAAGAGAGGGTTGCGGCCCAGGCTCAAGAGGGCGCGACGGATGGGGTTCTGGAAGAGGAGAACCACCACGATGGGCAGCGCGGACGCGGCGAGGTCCAGGAGGGTGCCGACGGTCTCCAGCTCGAGGGCGATGGCGGCACGCCAGATCACGAGGAAGCTGACGATGCCGATGGCGACCGGTGCTGAACGGGTGCGACGCAGGAGCGCGATGACGCCATAGACGATCACCGCCACCAGCAAGATGTCGAGAACTTCCTGCCATCCGAAGCCTTCGACGTCGACCAGGTCCAGCAGGAAATCGAACACGTGGCGTCAGTCTCCCAGCGGCTGCAGGATCGGCTCTCCGATCGGCGGTGCCGGGTCGGTCCGGTCGTCGTCCTCGGTGCTGGCGCTGCCCTCCTCGCTCCCGTCGGAATCTTCGGGCGGTGGGAGGGGGGCGAGCTCGCCTCCGTCGACGAGGGTCTGGAAGTCGGTCGCGCTGAGGGTCTCGCGCTCGAGCAGGGCGCTGGCCACCCGGTCGAGGCAATCGCGGTTCTCCTTCAGCAGGCCGCTCGCGGTCTGCCAGGCGGAGTCGAGGAAGTTGCGGACCTCGGCGTCGATCTCCTGGGCGGTCTTCTCGGAGTAGTCGGGGTTGCGGACGATGTCTTGACCGAGGAAGACGTGCTCGTCTCGTTCGGAGAAACCGACCGGTCCGAGCTCCTCGGACATGCCCCACTGACTGACCATTCGACGCGCGATGTCGGTGGCCTTCTTGATGTCGTCCTCGGCGCCGGTGGTCACCTCGGAGAACACCAGCCACTCGGCGGCACGCCCGCCCATGAGCATGGCGAGCTGGGCCTCGAGCTGGGCCTTCGTCCACGTGTGGCGGTCCTCGGCGGGGAGCGTCTGGGTCACGCCGAGGGCTCGAGCGTGCGGGATGATGGTGATCTTGTGCACGGGTTGAGCGTGCTCGAGGAAGGCGGCGGTGAGAGCGTGACCGGCCTCGTGGTTGGCGGTGACTGCCTTCTCCTTGTCGGAGATGACCATCGTCTTGCGGGCGAGCCCCATGATGACCTTGTCACGGGCGCGCTCGAACTCGTCCTGGCCGACGAGCTTCTTGTTGGCCCGTGCGGCGAGGAGGGCGGCTTCGTTGACGAGGTTGGCGAGGTCGGCTCCGGACATGCCCGGCGTGCCGCGGGCGATGAGGTTGAGGTCGATCTCGTCAGCGAGAGGGATCTTGCGAGTGTGGACCTTGAGGATGCCCTCGCGCCCACGGACGTCGGGGAGCCCGACGGTCACCTGACGATCGAAGCGACCCGGGCGGAGCAGGGCAGGGTCGAGCACGTCGGGCCGGTTGGTGGCGGCGACGATGATGACGCCCTCGTTGGTCTCGAAGCCGTCCATCTCGACGAGCAGGGCGTTGAGCGTTTGCTCGCGCTCGTCGTGCCCGCCGCCGAGGCCGGTGCCGCGACGACGGCCGACCGCGTCGATCTCGTCGATGAAGATGATGCAGGGCGCGTTCTTCTTGCCCTGCTCGAAGAGGTCGCGCACGCGCGACGCGCCGACGCCGACGAACATCTCGACGAAGTCGGAACCGGAGAGCGAGAAGAACGGGACGTTGGCCTCGCCGGCGATGGCGCGGGCCATCAGCGTCTTGCCGGTGCCCGGGCGACCCACGAGCAGCACGCCGGTGGGGATCTTGCCGCCGAGGCGCGCGAACTTCTGCGGGTCCTTGAGGAACTCGATGATCTCGCGCAGCTCTTCCTTGGACTCGTCACAGCCGGCGACGTCCTTGAAGGTGACCTTCTTCTGCTGCGACGAGAGCAAGCGAGCGCGGCTCTTGCCGAAGCTCATCGCCTTGGCCCCGGTGCCCTGCATCTGTCGCATGAAGAGGATCCAGAGGACCACCAGCACGAGCAGCGGGATGACGATGAGCATGTAGCCGAGCAGGTCGCTGGGCTCGGGCTTGGCCTTCATCGAGACGTCGGCGGCCTCCAGGCGACCGACGAGACCCTCGAGGTCGGGCGCGTGCGTCTGGAACTTCTCGCGGCGGCCACCGCGTCCGTCGGTCGGGCCCTTGCCGTCCGCGTAGCGACCGGCGATGGCCATCCCGTCGATGGTGACCTCCTTCACGTCGCCCTCGCTCACCGCCTTGAGGAAGTCCGAGTAGGGGATCTCGGCGGTCCTCCGCTGGGACTCGGTGAGCATCGAGATGGCCAGGAGGATGAGGAGGATGACGGCTCCCCAGACCAGGGCTTGCTTGACGTGCGGATTCAAGGTCTCAACTTTCGGGAGAGGGCGATGGGAACCACTCGAGGATCAGGACCTCGCGCGTTCCCTCTTGAACGACTCGCGACGGGGACGGAGCCCAGCCGGGGACCCAGACGAGGCTCTCGTGCTCTCCCGGTACCTGAACGATCGGCCAGCCTCGTCGACGGATGGCCGGGACCTTCCTGTCCTGCAGGAAGCGGCTGACCTTGCGAGAGAAGCGGTGTCCGGCGGGCTGATACCGGTCGCCCGGGCTCCAGGGACGGACCTCGAGGACCCGGGGCATTCTATCTCGATCCACCGCCACGCGCCGGTGATCGGGGTCCTGGACCCCTTCTCGTGCCTCCGGCTCGGTGGCCTGGCGGACGACCAGGCGGCCCCCTGCGAAGACGCACTCGCCCGGGATCGGCAGCGCCTGAGCGGTGGGTGGAGGTGGCATCGGCGGAGCGGGCCCGAGCGTGAGCCAACGCCCTTCACGCCGGACCCGACGCCCCTCCAGCTCGACGGGTCCGACGCTCGCCGACCCGGCGGCGTCCAGCACCCGCTGGACCGCTTCGGCGGCGGGAGGGTCTTCGAACCCGGGAGCCGAGGTCAGGAACCGACGCACCGCGCGCCGGGCCAGCGGTCGGGGCCAGGTGACGACGTCGACCGGGAGACGGGACGCGAGGGCGAGCCCGGCAGCCCCTGGGGCGTCGGAAGCGGTCCCTGCCGTCTGGGTCCAGCGCTCGTCCACCAACGACTCGAGCAGCGCGTCGTCCTCGGCGAGGAGGCCGGCGGTGCGCGCGAGCTGGTGGGCGAGGCCCTCGTCGAAGAGCTCGGTGCTTCGCTCGAGCAACTCGCGGACCAGCCCGCGGCGCGAGCCCGACGACCAGTTGCTGCCGTCGCTGTGCCAGCTCACCCCGCCTTCGAGCAAGTAGTCGAGCAGCCGATCCCGCGACACTCCGAGAAGGGGTCGCGCGATCCGCCCGCGTCGCGTGCGCATCGCTCCGAGGCCGGCCGTGCCGGTGCCGCGGAGCAAGCGCAGCAGGAGCGTCTCGGCCTGGTCGTCGAGCGTGTGGGCCAGGGCGATGACGTCGGCGCCGGCGTCCTCCCGCAGCTCGTCGAGCGCGCGGTGGCGGGCTTCCCGGGCGGCGTCTTGCCAGCCCCGGCGCCGACGTTGCTTCTCGATGACGACATCGACCCGCTGCTCGTGGAAGGGCAGGCCGAGGTCGGCCGCGAGGGCGGCGACGTGCTCGCGCTCGGCGTCGGCGTCCTCCCCACGCAGGCCGTGGTGAACGTGGCCGATGGCGAGCTCGAGGCCGCGGCTGCGTCGCGCCTCGTCGAGGAGGACGACGAGCGCGGTCGAGTCGGGGCCGCCGCTGCAGCCGACGAGGAGGCGTTCGTCCTCTCGGAAGGCCGCACTGCTCATCACCTCGTCGGCAAGCGCCGACAGCCGGGGACCAGTGGCCGAGCTGGGGGAGGGGGGACGGTGGGACACGGGGGCCTCGCGAAGCGGGAAGAGGCGGTCCGTCACCGTGGTAGCGGGGGAGGGACTCGAACCCTCGACCTCACGATTATGAGTCGTACGCTCTGACCAGCTGAGCTACCCCGCCACGGGAGCTGGGGAGTCTATCTCGTTCTCTGCGTCTTGGCTGCTTCGTTCTTGCCTTCTCGGACCGACGAAGCAGGCGAGCCAGATCAGCAGGCCGCCGAGGTTGAGGAGCCAGAGCAGGGTCCAGCCGCTGGGGCGGTAGGTCCAGGTTCCAGGAGGTCCCTCGCGCCAGCCAGGGTAGTCCGACGGTGGGCCGAGGCCCGGCGGACCCACGACCCGGTTCGGCCCGTCGAGCTGTCTTCGATGACGTTCATCGGCGGGGTGTGCCGGCAGCAGGCGGACCTCGGCGTCGGTGCTCTCGGCGACGACCTCGCCGAACGAGAGCTGACCACGGGGACCGAGCACGAAGCCGACGTCGAGCTCGGCGAGCAGCACGGGGTCGGGCCCTTCGGTCAGGCGGTCGAGACGACGGGCGTGCCTGGCCTCGGTGAGCGCCGCGCCGCCCCAGGTCGCGTGGACGCTGAACACGGCAGGGAGTCCTCCCTCGAGCAGCTCCACCCGCTCGCGCAGGGCGCCCAGCAGGTCACCGGCGGCGAGCCTCTCCGCGCGTCGCCGGAGTCGCTCCGCGTCCAGGCCCGGCGAGTGGACGCGAGGTCCGCAAGGGCCGGTGTTGGCGGCGAGGAGGCTGGTCACGGCGTCGGGTCGCAGGAGGCTGTCGATGGGCTGCGCGAGATGGAGACGACGATGGGTGAGCCCGAGGTCGAGCAGGACGAGGAGGACCAAGCCGCCGCCGAGCAGGCGCACCGGCGTTGGCGCCAAGTGAGAGGCGAGGGCGCCGAGGCCCAGGTCGAGTCCCCGGCCAGCCAGGAGCGCCAGGCAGAGGAGTGAGGGACAGATGAACTTGATCGGATAGCGGAGGAAGGAAGCGAGTTGGAGCCAGGCATCGGGTCCCGTCGCCAGGACGAGGCAGGACAGACCGAGGCCGACCCACGTCGCGGTCCAGCGATCCCGCCGGAGGCAGCCGATGGCGGCCAGCGCGAGGACGCCGCCACCGACGTAGAGCGAGCGGAGGTAGGCGCCGGCGGGGGCGTCGAAGGGGCTCGTCGGAGCGACGAGCAAGCTGGTCAGTTGCGCAGGGTGAAGGGAGTGGAGGCCGTCACGATGAAAGGGCGCGTCGTCGAGACGATCCGAGCGAGCGACCAGCTCGAGGAACGGGACGAGCTGGGCCATGCAGCAGGCGATGGCCAAGAGGCTGGCGAGGGTGAGCCCTCGGAGGGAGTGGGCGGGCCGGCGCGAGATGACGAGCGCGAAGACGAGGGAGAAGAGGCCGTTGACCAGAGCGTGTTGCGGCGCCGCGGCGAGGAAGGAGAGGGCGAGGGTAGCGGACCAGCAGGCGAGCGTTCTCCGCCCCGGTCGAGCTGCCCAGGTCGAGGCTGCGAGGCAGGTCCAGGGGAGCCAGCTCAGGGTGCAGAGCTGGTTGAGCAGGTCCGAACACGAGGCGAGGGGGCCACCGGCCATGAAGATGCCGCCCGTCAGGAGCGCTCCACGCGAGGAGAGGCCGAGGTGTCTGGCGAGAAGGAGAGCTCCGGTGCCGGCGATGAGGAAGTGGAGGGTGATGGACCAGCTCAGGCCCCAGGCCGGGTGCAGGGCAGCGGTGAGCCACGACGGCGGATAGAGCACCTGGGATTGGAGATTCGCCAGGAAGGGATGCCCACCGAGCGTGTAGGGATCCCAGTGGGGGAGGTCACCTGCGGCGAGGGCGCGGGCGAGCTGGACCTTCATCGGATAGAAGAAGTCCAGGAGGTCGCGAAAGCAGGGAAGGGCGCCGGGATCGAAGGAAGAGGGGACGAGGAGAAGGGCGGTCCCGACGAGGCTCAGCATGGCCAGAGAGTGCGATTTCCAGCCCATCAGGCAATGCTAGAGGAAGTTGGCACGCGAGCTGCTCCGTGGGGAGTCGTGAATCTCGTCCACCCCCCGCTCACCCCAGGCCTGCGACGTTGCGCCCGCGTCGTTCTCGTGGCCATCGTTCTGGCCTCGGTGGCGCCCGAGCTCCTCGCTCACCACGAGCGCCTCGTGCGGGAGGATCGGCTCATGGCGAGTCGCAAGGCACCGGCGATCGCGCAGGTGGCCGAGCGTCCGCTCGTGAGCCGGGCGCCAACGCCGACCGAGCCGACCGAGCTGGCCGAGCCCGTGGCGGTCGTCGCGGCGGCAGCCCGAGGCGGCTCCCCGGCGACCCTGGCCCTCCTGGGCCGCGGAGGCTGGCCGTGAGGATGTCGATGAACCGAGTTGCTTCGCCCCGTTCGGCGGACCTGACAATTCTTGTCAGTCGGCCTGCCGCAGGGTGTCGTCGCGCTCGCTCAGGCTCTGTCTCCTCGAGGTGCGAAAGCGCCTTGTGGGCCCGTCTCGCGGGCTTCAGTCCGCTGGGCACGGAGCTTGCTTCTACTTGAAACGCATCGTCCACGACGGTGCACTGGCTCCTGACGAGGAGTCGGGGACACTTCAGCGGGCCCGTCCCGCTGGGCAACCAGTGGGCCCAGCCCGCTACCAAACCGAAGAGGAATTTCTCATGCGCAAGACCAGCAAGGGCTTCACGCTCATCGAGCTGCTGATCGTGGTCGCGATCATCGGCATCATCGCCGCCATCGCCATCCCCAACCTGCTCAACGCCATCCAGCGCGGCAAGCAGAAGCGGACCACCGGTGACATGCGCACCGTCGCCACCGCCATCGAGTCCTACTCGATCGACAACAACCAGTACCCCATTCTCGCCAGTGGCGAGGTTTCCGAGATCGAGACCTTCCTCGAGCCGACCTACATCAAGGCCGTCCCGACCCTCGATGGCTGGCGCCACCCGTTCCTCTACGTCAGCACGCTGGGCCAGGAGTACCAGATCACCTCCTACGGCAAGGACAACACGGCCTCCGGTCCGACCACCGGCACCACCACCGACTTCCGGCACGACATCGTCTTCGACACCGGCAGCTTCACCGTGGTTCCCGAGGGCACGCAGGGCTAAGGCCTTCGCGACTCTCGACGCCGGCCTCGGTCGGCGGATGACGGCGGCCTCTTCGGAGGTCGCCGTTTTCTCTTTTGGCCTCCCCACGCTGACAGGGTGGGCCTTAGATTAAGTCGTCGTCATCAAGTGAGGCGACGTCTTGCGAGCCGGGTGGTCACGATGTCCGAGCGAGGACAGCTGAAGCTGGAGGTGCTCAAGCGCGAGCGGACCCGGCTGAAGATCCGCCAGGCCGACGTCGCAGCGGCCCTCGGGATTGCCGAGCGTCACTTCCGTCGCATCGAGAACGGAGAGGTGGTGGCGACGGAGGAGCAGCTCGAGAAGCTCCTGGCCTGGGCCTGGAGCGAGCTCGACCTGCCTGAGGGCGACCTGCTCGAGACGGTGGTGGCCGAGACGGCTCAGCTCCCCGTGGTTGTCTCGGAGTTCGTGGGGCGACGTGCCGAGCTCGAGCGGTTGTCGCTCCGCCTGGCCGACGAGCCCCGATTGCTCACTCTCCTCGGGCCGCCTGGTGTCGGGAAGACCCGGCTGGTTCTCGAGCACGGTCGTGAGGCTCAGGTCGGCGGTGCCTCCGTCTTCTTCTGCGACCTCTCCGAGGTCCGCTCGACTGAAGGCATCGTCGGTGCTCTCGCACGGACGCTCGACGTGCCGCTCGGGCAGGAGCCGATCGGCCAGCTCGGGCACGCGCTGGCGGCTCGGGGTCCGTGTCTCGTCATCTTCGACAACTTCGAGCAGGTCGCCGAGCACGCCGACGCCACGCTCGGCGAATGGCTTTCCGCAACCGAGCAGGTGACCTTCGTCGTCACCAGCCGGGTGCTGCTGCACGTGCCGGGCGAGGAGGTCTTCCCACTCGAGCCGCTGGAGCTCGAGACCGAGGCCGTCGAGCTCTTCGAGCTGCGGGCGAAGGCGCGGCTTCCCGAGTTCTCGCTCGAGGCTGGCTGTCGGGACGACGTGGTCCAGATCGTCCGCTTGCTGGATGGCCTGCCCCTGGCCATCGAGTTGGCCGCCGCCCGCTTGGCAATCTTGTCGCCAGCAAGCTTGTTGGAGCGACTTGCTGATCGCTTCCGGGTCCTCGTCGGTACCGGTGGAGCACGAGAACGCCAAGCGACCCTCCGTGCGGCGATCGACTGGTCCTGGGAGTTGTTGGAGCCCTGGGAGAAGTCGGCCCTGGCTCAGGCCTCGGTCTTCGAGGGCGGCTTCACCTTGGAGGCGGCGGAGCAGGTCATCGACCTCGAGCATCATCCCGGAGCGCCGTGGGTACTCGACGCGGTTCAGGCTCTCGTCGACAAGAGCCTGCTGCGGGCACGTCACGTCGACGCGTTCGAGCGTCGAGAGATTGCCGAGCCATGCTTCGGGATGTACGTGAGCGTGCATGACTATGCGGCGGAGAAGCTGCGGACTCCTGGAGCGATCCCGAACGACGGAAGCGGTTCAACGGTCGAGGAGTCCGTGTTTCGTCGTCACCTTGGTCACTATGCGCGGCTCGGAAGAGTCGACGCCGCTGGAGCTCTCAGACTCGAACAGAGAGCCGCGACCCACCGGATCTTGCTAGTCGAGGTGTCGAACTTCGAGGCAGCGTGCCGTCGCTCACTGGTGCTCGGCGAATGCGAGGACTCAGTCAACTTGCTCGGGGCTCTCTGGGCGGTGTTGTACCTGACTGGCCCTGCAGGGCTCGTTCACGAGCTGGCTCGGCTCGTCCTGGCCCAGGAAGGACTCGAGGCAGGGCAGCGCGCACGCGCTCTGAACATTCGCGGTCAAGCCTCCGTCATGCTCGGAGAGCAGAGCGAAGCGCGAGCCATGTTTGATGAGGCGCGTGGACTCCATCACGAGCTTGGTGACGAGCGTGGCGAAGCTCTCCTGTTTCTCGAGCTCGGTGCTCTGTGCTTTCAGAGCTCGAGCATGGCCGGGAACTACTTTCGAGATGCGCTGCGTCTGGCGAGAGAGGTGGGCGACGAGCTCGTGGCAGGAAGGGCACTCTTCAAGCTGGGTCGTCTTGCGAGGTTGCGAGGTGAGCTCGCCGAGGCGAGGCCCGCGCTCGAGCGAGCACTCGAGTTGCACGAGGCGGTCGGTGACAGCATGAGCAAGGGCCAGACGCTCGGTAACTTGGCTGCCCTCGCAGGCCAAGAGGGGGCCTTGGAGGAGTCGATCCGACTGGGAGAGGAGGCGCTCGCGCTCATGCGCAAGTGGGGCCACTCGCGACTCGAGGGGTTCTTCCTCGGTGAGCTGGCGACCGTCTACAAGAGACTCGGGGCCCATGATGCTGCGCTAGAGCTCTCGCACGAGTCGGTCAAGGCCATTCGCAAGGTGGGTGATCGGGCCGGCGAGGTCGTCGCGCTCAGCAACCTGGGGACGGTTTACCAGGACCAAGAGCGCTGGGAGGAGGCCCAGTGCCATCAACAGAGGGCGCTCGAGCTGTCACGCATCCTGGAAGATCGGACGGCGGAGGGATATGCGCTGACCAATCTTGGCAGCATTCACTTGAACTGCGAGTGTCCGGCCGAGGCGCGCGAGTGTCTCGAATCGGCACTCGCCATCCACCGTGAGCTCGGCAACCGCCGAGCGATCGGGCACGTGCTGGGCGTCCTGGGGGAGCTGTTCGGAACAGAGGGGCAGCTCGAGGAGGCGCAGCAAGCCTTCGATGAAGGCGAGGCCATGCTGCGGCAGGTGGGTGAGGCTCAGTTGCTCTGCTTGCTCCTGGTGCAGAAGGGCTGCCACGAGGCGGCCCACGGTGCCGTCTCGGTGGCACGCGGGTGTCTCGTCGAGGCCGAAGAGCTCTTGCAGTCGATGGCGGCGCGACCCGAGAGCCTGGCGGCGCGCAAGGTCGACGACCTACGCTCCGCGCTCGCCAAGAAGCAGCCTGAAGCGAAGTGACCCTCCCGCGCACTTCCAGACCACGAAGCTCGACTGCCGAGCCCTGAACTCCTCACGCTCCGTTTCCAGGGGCCGATACCTCCATCGAGTGGGGGGACAGGAGTCAGGACGTGCGTTCGCGTAGGGGATTCTCGCTCACCGAGCTGCTCATCGTCATGGGTGTCATCGCTGCCCTCTCGGCCATGGCCATCCCGAACCTCATCTCCGCGGTTCAGCGCGGACGGCAGAAGCGGACCGTCGGTGAGCTTCGGGCCATCTCCAGCGCCCTCGGGGCCTACGTGACCGACAACGACAACTATCCGATCGAGACGACGCCAATCCCGGTGTCGCAGCTCGACACCGTGCTCACGCCGACCTTCATCAACCACTTGAACGGCGTCGACGGTTGGTATCGCGAACTCACCTACGAGAGCGACGGCACCGACTACACCCTCACGTCCCTCGGTCGCGACGGCGTGTCCTCAGGTCCCGCCACTGGCGCGATCACGAGCTTCGATCACGACATTCTCATGTCCACCGGCTCCTTCGTCACCTGGCCTGACGGCGTTCAGAACTGACCCGCCTCTCATCGAATCGTCGACGATCACGCGGGTAGACTGAGGGCACCGAGGGTCGAGCTCCGACCCGCGTCTCCTGCGAGCCCTCTCCCGCCGTGACCTCCGCACGACTCGCCCTCGATGGTGTCGGCCCCGGTAGCTCCATCGCCTTGCAGCTCGACGATGCGTCACCACGTCAGGTGGAAGACGACGGTCGCCCCGGCTCCGTCCTGCACGTGCTGATCGCCGACCTGCTGCACGACCACGAGCTGCCCGCACGCCGGCTGACACAAGTTGCCGTGGTCCGTGGCCCGGGTAGTTTCACCGGACTCCGCGTGGCGCTCGCCGCCGGACTCGGGCTCGACGCTGCTGGTCAGATCGAGCTCGTCGGCATCGACAGCCTCTCTGCCATCGCCTGGGAGAGCGGGCTCAGCGGTCGCTTCGGGACCGTCCTCGACGGTGGCTTCCAGCGCTGCTTCCTCGCCCTTCACGAGCGCTCCGGCGACGACCTGACGACGGTCGACTCGCTGCGCGATCTCGCTCCCGCCGAGCTCCCCGTCGTGCTCGACGAGCTCGGCGTGAGCGAGTTGGCCTGGCGAGGCCCTCGGCCCGACGATCTCACGCTGCCCTCCGAGCCCACGCTCGTCGACGGACCGCTCGCTCTCGCCGCTCTCACCCTGGCCCGAAACCCCGAACACCATCGGCCGCCCGAGCCCCTGTACGGCCGGGAGCCTCACATCAGGCCGGCGAAGGGCGTGCACGAGTGAGCCAAGAGCCCCGACCGGCCGAGGCCCACGAGCTCGCGCCGCTCGCCACGCTCTTCGCTGTCCTCGGTAGCGGCTGGACCGCCTCCGACCTGGCTGCCGCGCAGCGACGCTGTCTCGTCATCCACTCGGGTGACGGCGAACCCGAGGCCGGTCTCTGCCTCGAGCTGCTCCCAGACGACGCCGAGATCCAGCTCCTGGTCGTCCGCCCCGGAGCGCGTCGCGCCGGTCTCGGGGCGCGCTTGGTGACCGCGGCCATCGAGCTCGCGCGGGGCGCCGGGAGGAGCTGCCTGATCCTGGAGCTTCGTGCCGACAACGGCGCGGCGCTGGCCCTCTATCGTCGCTGCGGCTTCGAAGAAGAGGGCCGACGACCCCGCTACTACCCCGACGGCACCGACGCCCTGCTCCTCCGGCGAGACCTCGGTCGGGGCGCGACCTGAGCGCTGGACCGGTGCTCGGGCCCGTGGCAAGCTCCCGGCGATGAAAATCGCGGAGGCCGGAGTCAGTTTCGTTGCCGCCGGGGCTCTCCTGACCGTCGTGTCCGCGGCGCTGGGCGCCTGGCTCGTCGCCGTGCCGGCGCTCGTGCTCACCGGCTACCTCTCCTTCTTCTTCCGCGACCCCGACCGGACGACCCCCGAGGGTGACGGATTGGTCATCGCACCCGGCGACGGAAGGGTCCTCTCCGTCGACGCCGAGGGCGAGCACGCGCACCTTTCGATCTTCTTGGGCCTGCTCGACGTCCACGTGAATCGCGCTCCGTGCTCGGGCCGCGTCGTCGATGTCGAGCACCTGCGGGGCGAGTACCTGGCAGCCTTTCGAGCCGATGCCGGCGAGCGCAACGAGCAGTGCCGGGTGACCATCCGCACCGGAGCCGGAGACGTGACGATGCAGCAGGTCGTCGGGCTGGCCGCCCGCCGCGTCGAGTTCTGGCCTGAGGAGGGGAGCGACATCCAGGCGGGCGAGCGAGTCGGGATCATGAAGTTCGGCTCTCGCATCGACCTGCAGCTCCCGGCCGGCACGTCGTTCGAGGTGGGCGAGGGCGATCGCCTCTGCGCCGGTGAGACCGTGCTCGGGCGACTGCCGGGAGCGGGCTCGTGAAGCGTCGTCGTCGACTCCGGTCCCGCCGGGCCGTCTTCCTCCTGCCGGCCGCCCTGACGCTCGGCAACATCTTCCTCGGCTTCTTCTCGGTCGTGCAGGCGCTCGAAGGTCGTTTCTTCGTCGCGGCGACCTGTCTCGTCGCTGCGGCCATCCTCGACAAGTTCGACGGGCTGGTCGCGCGCCGGATGGACGCTGCCTCCGACTTCGGCCGCGAGCTCGACTCCCTCGCCGACGTCGTGAGCTTCGGCATGGCGCCGGCGACGCTCGCCTATGTCTGGGGCCTGAACCAGCTCCCCAAGCTGGGCTGGGCGACGGCCTTCGTGTTCTTGATGTGCGCCTCGATCCGCCTGGCGCGTTTCAACGTGCAGGACACCGAGAGCGACCGCCGCTTCTTCGTGGGGCTGCCCACTCCGGCCGCCGCGGGCGTGCCGGTCTCCTTCATCTTCTGCCACTCGTGGCACGTGCCGGCAGGGCTCGCCGAGCAGGAGACCTTCCTCGCCGTCCTGCTTTGCGGCCTGATGCTGCTGACCGCGTTTCTCATGGTCAGCCAGGTCCGCTACTTCTCCTTCAAGGATCTCGACCTCGAGCGACGACGACGACATTGGGCGCTCCTCGCGGTGGGACTCACCATGGTGGCCCTGGCCGCCTGGCCCGCCATCGTCTTGCCCGCCGCTGCCCTGGCCTACCTCGCGCACGGTCCCGTCATGCGCCTGACCGGTGGGCGTCGCACTCAGCCCAGCACGGCCTCCCTGGAGACCGCGCCGGCGGGGGCGGCGCTCGACGCCGAGCCGGCGGCGGCGGTGGCCCCCTCCGATGAGCCCGAGGAATCGCGGTGAGCGAACGCCTCGTCGTCCTCGGTCCTCAGTCCTGGCTCGGTCGCGAGCTGACGTCCCTCGCCTCGGAGCGCGGTCTCGACACGTCGCGCTGGGCGCTGGTCGACACCGGCTCCGACGACCGCGTGCTCACGGCGTCGGTGAGCGGCTTCAACGTCTCGTCTCCCGAGCTCGATGACGCCCTGGCCGATGCCACCGCGGTGGCCTGCTGCGGTGAGCTCGACGAGGAGACCACGACCCTCGTCACGGAGGCCGCCGCGCACCTCCCCGTGCTCGACCTCATGGGCCGGCTGCCGGGGGAGGCGATCGAGG
>JBCCFW010000175.1:0-15561 GCA_039029535.1 Acidobacteriota bacterium | reverse complement strand
GCCGAAGTAGGTGAGCGCGAGCACCTGATTGTCCGCACCGATCCGAGCGACGAAGCCGTCGAAGGCAGCGGGGTCGGTTCCGACGTGAAACTCGGGCTGATAGGCGTCGGGGGTGGCAGGGAGGCCTGCTCCCTGAGTCGAGCCCGCGACGTAGAACCCTCCGTCGGGGGTCGCGACCAACGCCAGCCCCGAGTCGAACCCGGGGGTGCCCAGGTACGAGGAGAACTCGAGCGTCGGGGCGGCCGTGGCCGGAATGACGACCATCAGGGCGAGCCCGATCGCACCGGCTGTCTCACGTCGAAGGAAGGTCGAACGAAGGACCATGGTCTTGCCTCTCTCTTGGGAGGAGAACGTCACTGGCTCAGCAACCATGATCAACATCGCATCGCCTCCTGAGCGTCACAAGTGAGAGACTCCACTGCCGTGCACCATCCTGCTCACCCCTCGGCGAGAGACGAGATGAAGCGAGAGCGGCTGTCGGACATCCTCCGTGTCACCCGTGAGAACGCCGGGCTGAGCCAACGTCAGCTCGCGATCCGCGCTGGCCTGGCCCAGGGCACCGTTCGAGAAGCCGAGCTCGGACGCGACCCGCGTCATTCGACCCTGCAGGGCTACCTGGACGCACTCGGTCTCTCGCCGAGTCGTCTCCTCCCGGCAGGGAGCGGTCGTCTCTCATCGCCCTCGAAGCAGGCCTGGACCATCCTGCGTGACTTGCTGGGCTACTCCGTGCGCTCGGCGAGCCATGACGTCGCCATTGATGACGACCGGCTGAAGACACGGCTGACGCTCGCGGGCGTGCGCAGCTCTCGCTTCGACCTCCGAGACGAGGAGGCCCGCACCGATCTCATGCGGACCGTCTTCGTCGGTGCCAGCAGTGAGCTCGGTCAGGTCCAGGCGAGACCTCGCGATCTCGACGGAGGACGACGCAGCTTCGAGCACGGCGGCATCCGCCACGAGTGGATCTTCGCGAAGGCCCTCGGTCGTCATGGTTTCACCTACGTCCGGACGGAGAGTCGGGAGCTGCCGCCCCGGGCTCCAACGCTGGCCGGTGAGGTGCTCGACCCCTCCGCTTGCCAGGCGCTGGGCTCGTTCGTCTCCGTGCATCACCCAGTGGAGCGCTTCGACCTGTCGACGCGTCTTCCTTCGGCTCCGATCCCGGCGGGCCCGCGTCTCCTGGCCTGGCCGGACGCGTTGGTGACCTTCGCCGAGGCCGATGAGCTCGGTCGTCTCCTGCTGCCCGTCGGTGCGTGGACCGATCGTCGGGACGCGTCGCTTCGCGCCAGCGTGCGACATCCACCCGCTGGGCTGTGCCTCGCTCTCGGCTGGACACGAGGGGGGGAGCCATCGAACGACGTGGGGTCGAGGGACGAGCCAGCAGCAGGTCGACCGGAAACGGACGTCGTGGAGATCGGCTTGCGCCTCCGGGCTGCAAGGGAGGCCGAGGGGCTCTCGCTTCGAGCGCTCGCGGCTCGGATGGACGTCTCGCCCACGACCATCCGCAAGGTCGAGGCCGGCAGCGACGTGCGTCATTCCACCCTGCACGCCTATCTCTCCGTGTTGCCCGGGCTCTCGGCCTGGGACCTGTTCGACCTGCCCGACGTCGAAGCCCATGAGCTTCGGCGGCTCGCCTGGGAGCGGCAACGCGACCTGTTCGGGTGCGAGGTGGAGGACGAGCTCAAGGAGTTGAAGCTGGGTCGGGAGGGGAGCTCGAAGATCCTCATTCGAACTCACGGCCTCCGTCGCCTCCGCACCGATGGTGGCGACTTCGTCGTTCGGCTCGGCCCCGTGCGCTCGGTGCTGAGGCCCAGCGACACGGCGCTGCGCTCGGTCGAGGCGGGGAAGAGCGAGCTGCTCGAGCGCTCGCTGCGGATCAGCCGGGTGAAGTCGTCCAGCGGGGCGCCCGTCCACCAGCTCTCGATCCCCGCGGCGGCCGTCGATGCCGGTGTCAGCCATGCCCGACGCCTGGTCAACACGGGCGTCTACCTCATGAACGCCGAGCGAGCCCGGGAGGTCGCCGGTCGCTCGGCGAACTTCTTCGAGGGGACGACCTTCGCGCCGCTGTTGCCGACTCGTCGGCTGCGCATCGAGGTCCAGTTCCCGCGGGGCTACTGGCCGCTCGACCCCCACGCCCGGACCTTGGCGCGGGTGCAGCTTCCGAACTCGGCCCTGGACGACCTGACGACCCGGGTCCACCCGGAGGGCCTGGCCGTGGAGGTCGACCGCCGCCGGAGGCGGCTGTCCCTGGTCGTCGAGCGCCCCCTGATCGGGATGAAGTACGCCCTGTCCTGGAAGCTCCCGTAGGCCCCTCGAGGACGGCCGAAAAAAAATTCGCCCCGCGTTGCGGTCCTCCACGCCGCCTCGTGTTTTCCCAGGTGAGACCGGCTGACACCCACGTCGCCGGACCGAGCCGCCCGGCCATCCCGGGCCTCCAGGACGACACGATGACCACCAAGAACCTCGCCCAGGGCCTCCTCCTCGCCGCCGTCGCCGGCCTCCTCTTCACCCTCGCCCTCGTCGACCCGGCCGACGCCGGTCGCCGCTCCCGAGTCGCCCGTGGGGCCGATCGCGCCGTGCCGGCTCAGGACCTCGCCGACGACTCCACCACGCTCCAGGTCGCCTTCATCACCCACCTCGAGATGGACCTCCCCGAGCAGGACGTCTTCATCGAGCGCGTGCCCGGCTCCGGCGAGGTCTTCCGCGTCACCCAGGGCGACAACGACATGCGCGCGCCGCTCTACAAGACGGCCGTCATGGTCCCGCACGACCCCTTCGACCCGAAAGCGGTCGGACCGCATCCCAAGGGTGAGCCGCTGGGGATGACCCTCGGTGAGTGGCTCGCTCACCGCGGCACGGGTACTTACACCCATCGCGACGGCGAGGGCACGCTCGCGCTCGAGTTCACGGGCCTGGTCCCCAACGGCGTCTACACCATGTGGCACGCCTTCATGGCCCTGCCGCCGACCACTCCCTTCTCCGGCACCCTCGACCTCCCGCTCGGTGCCCGCGACGGCTCGGAGTCGGTCTTCGTCGCCGACGCCCAGGGCAACGCCCGCTTCGACCACTCCTTCCGCCCGGGTCTCCAGATGTCCGACACCTGGACCACCGCCATGCTCGCCATCAACTACCACAGCGATGGCAAGACCTACGGTGGTCTCCCCGGCGACTTCGGTCTCAACGCGCACGTGCCGCTCTTCGTGATGCTCCCGCCTCGCGACGGCCTGAAGTAGCACGTGCCCTCGGGAGCCGCCGTCCTCCTCAGCCGGACGGCGGCTCCTCTCTTTCTCCCTCGCCATCTTCGCCACTCGGAGTTCGTCATGCGCACGTTGAGCCCCGCCGCCCCCTTCCTCGGAGCCCTGCTCCTCTTCGCGCCGCCCCTCGGCGCCGCCTCGGTCGTGCAGCTCTCGCCCCTCACCAACGCCGACTTCCACGAGGACGGCGCGCCCTCGAAGGCCAAGGTCGAGCTCGGCCGATTCCTCTTCTTCGACAAGGTCTTGAGCGGCAACGAGAACGTCTCCTGCGCCACCTGTCATCACCCCGAGCACGGGACCACCGATGGCGTGGCCCTCGGCTTCGGCGAAGGTGCGGAGGGACTCGGTCCCGACCGTCACCCCGGCAGCACCAAGGAGACCGGTGTTCACGAGCGCGTCCCCCGCAACTCGCCGGCGTTGTTCAACCTCGGTGCTCGCGAGTTCACGCGCTTCTTCCACGACGGCCGGGTCGAGCTCGACACCAACGGTCACTACGAGGGCGGCTTCATCACCCCCGCTCGCTGGAAGCTCCCCGAGGGGCTCGACAACGCCCTCGCCGCCCAGGCCATGTTCCCGGTGACCTCACCCACCGAGATGGCGGGACAGCGTGGTGAGAACCCCGTCGCCGACGCCCGCTCGCTCAACAACATGGCTGGCAAGGGCGGGGTCTGGGAGCTGCTCGCCGGACGGCTGGCCGCGATCCCCGAGTACGTCGCGCTCTTCTCCGAGGCCTACCCCGACGCGATCGAGCAGCCCGAGGACATCACCTTCGTCCACGCGGCCAACGCCCTCGCGGCCTTCGAGTCGACCGCCTTCCGCGCCGACGACAGCCCCTACGACCGTCACCTCCGCGGTGAGGACGCGCTCGATGCCGAGGCGCTCGCCGGTCTCGAGCTCTTCGAGGGCAAGGCCGGCTGCAGCGGCTGCCACGCCGGTCCGCTCCAGACCGATCACGACTTCCACGCCATCGGCATGCCCCAGGTCGGACCCGGCAAGGGTGACGGACGTGACGACTCGTACTGGCGTGCCACCGGGCTCAACACCTTCCTGGAAGACCACGGCCGGGAGCGGGTCACCAGCCGCGACGAAGACCGCTTCGCCTTCCGCACCCCCTCGCTCCGCAACGTCGAGATCACCGGGCCGTGGGGCCACGACGGCGCCTACGCGACGCTCGAAGACATCGTTCGTCATCATCTCGATCCCCTCGCAGCCCTCGAGCGCTACGTGCTCGACGACGACGCGCTGCCCCCGCTGACCGACGCGCTGGAGCTCTCCGCGTCCGGTGACCGTCTCGGCCAGGAGTGGCTGTCCGGAAGCCGGCGCGAGGGCTGGCTGCGACGCGACGGCTGGGTGCAGTCGCAGACGAAGCTGCGCGGCGCCATCGCCGAGGCCAACGAGCTCGCCCCCGTCGTGTTGACCGACGCCGAGGTCGAGCAGGTCCTGGCCTTCCTACGCAGTCTCACCGACCCCCGATCGCGCGACCTCGGCCATCTCGTTCCCGACCGCGTGCCCAGCGGCCTCCCCGTCGCCGACTGAGGGACCTGTCGTCATGATCACCCTCAGCGCTCCGCTCTACACCCCGTCACGACGTCTCGCTCTCCTCGAGCGCCGCGTCACCCACTGGTCCGCCCGACACGGGGCGACCGTGCTGCGAGTCGGACTCGGCGTCGTCTTCGCGTGGTTCGGCCTGCTCAAGCTCGTGCCGGGCCTGTCACCGGCCGAGCAGCTCCTGACCAAGACCGTGAGCCCGCTCGTCGACCCGAGCTGGTTCGTCCCGCTCCTCGCTGCCTGGGAGTGCGGTCTCGGTCTCGGGCTGATGACCGGCCGCCTGCCGCGGCTGACCCTGCTGCTCCTCTTCTTCCACCTCGGTGGCACCTGCTTGCCCGTGCTGACCTGCCCGGACGAGGTGTGGACCCGCTTCCCGCATGCGCTCACGCTCGAAGGGCAGTACATGGTCAAGAACCTCGTCCTCGTCGGCGCCGGCCTCACGCTGGTCGGTCGACTCGACGGACGGCGTCGACGGGTCTTCGCCCGAGCCCCGCAGGACGTCGCAGCCGGTGACCCGAGCGAGGTCATCCCGCCGGCCGACTTCCGGAAGCGGGCGGCCTGAGATGAGCAAGGGAGGGTGGACGACCCGCGAGGTCCCGACGATCGCGGCCCTGCCGGTGGCCGCCGCCACGCTGCCGGCGCGAACGCTCATCGACCTGCTCTGGGTCACCCTGTGCCACCGACGGGCGCGACGGACCGGTCGCTGCGGCATCTGGTCGGCCTCGCTCTCGACATTCCCGGCCTGGCTGACCATGCTGGCTCGCGTGAGCATGGACGACGACCGAGTCGAGGGACTGCTGAGCCGGCTGCGCGAGGGCGACGCGACGGCGGGGGAGGAGCTCTTCGACATCCTCTACCCCGAGCTGCGCGGCCTGGCGCGGAGCGTGTTCCGCTCCCAGCCGAAGCAGCACACCCTCCAGCCCACGGCGGTCGTGCACGAGGCCTACCTCAAGGTCGCCCAGGCGGCGTCTCGCGGTCAGGGCTGGCAGGACCGCGCGCACTTCTTCGCGGTGGCTGCCCGGGCCATGCGACAGGTGCTGGTCAACCACGCCCGCGACAAGGCCGCCCAGAAGCGAGGTGGTGACGTCCAGCAGGTGACCCTCACCGACGCAGAAGATGACGGCTGGTCAGGTCTCGTCGACGCTCTCGCCGTCCATCAGGCGCTGGAGAAGCTGGCCGAGCTCGACGAGCGTCAGGCCAAGGTCGCCGAGCTGCGCTTCTTCGCCGGTCTCGCCAACAAGGAGATCGCCGAGGTCCTCGGCGTGTCGCTGCGGACCGTCGAGCTCGACTGGAAGGTCGCCAAGTCCTGGCTCGTCCGCGAGCTCGGCGTCTAGCCCGAACCTGCGTGTAGCACGCGGTCCGCGTCTCGCCCAGGGCGCGCTGCTACGATCCTCCTCGACGACGTCCCTGCCACGCCCCCTCCCGGAGGACCGGCCCGTGTCGGATCCGGAGCGACATCGACGCCTGCGCCAGGTCCTGAGCCAGGCGAGCGAGCTCCCGCCCGAGGCACGGCGTCTCTTCCTCGATCGCAACTGCGCCGACGATCCCGGGCTGCGTCGCGAGGTCGAGGAGCTGCTCGGCGACGAGGGACCACCCACCGGTGAGCTCATGCCGGCCCTGGAGCTGGCCGAGACCCTGCCCAGCACCGGCGAGCCCTGCACGCTCGCGTTGCCCGATCGGCTCGGCCCCCACGTCCTGGGCAAGGAGCTCGGGCGCGGTGGCATGGGTGTCGTGCTCGAGGCCCGCGACACCCGCACGGACGAGGCGGTCGCGGTCAAGGTGCTCCATCCACGGGTGGTCGGCTCGCTCGATCTCGTCCAGCGCTTCCATCGCGAGGTCGCGGCCGGTCGCGCCGTGTCTCATCCCAACGTCGTCCGCACGCTCGAGGCCGGCTCGGTCGAGACGGGTGGCCGGACCATCCACTACTTCGTCATGGAGCTCGTGCGCGGACGCACCTTGCGTCGCCTGCTCTCGGAGCTCGGCGTGGTGCCCGAGGCCTTGCTGCGTGAGATCGCACGCCAGGTGGCCGAGGGTCTGACCGCGGTGCACGACGCCGGTGTCGTGCACCGCGACATCAAGCCCGACAACCTGCTCATCACCGAAGATCAGCAGGTGCGTCTCATGGACCTGGGGGTCGCGCGGCTCGAGGAGCAAGACGCCACCCTGACCCGCGAAGGGCAGTTCGTCGGCTCGCTGAGCTACGCGGCCCCCGAGCAGCTCGAGGGCGGGACGCTCGGGCCGGCGACCGACCTCCACGCCCTCGGGATCTCGCTCTACGAGCTGGCGACGGGGGAGAGCCCGTTCCGTCGGGCCACGGTCGCCGCCACCATCGGCGCGCGGATGACCAGCACGCCGCCCCTGGCCTGCGAGCGCAACGCCGAGCTCTCGCGCTTCTTCAGCGAGGTCGTCGCCACGCTGATGGCGCGCGAGCCGGACGATCGCTTCAGCTCCGGTCGGGAGCTGCTCACCGTGCTCGAGGAAGGCGAGCGGGGTGCCTGGTGGTCTGACCGCGGTCCGGCGTCCATCGCGGGGGCGGCCATCGTGCCGTTGCCACAGGTCCCCGTCCGTCGTCACACGGAGCTGCACGGTCGCAAGGACGAGCTCGCCGTTCTCGAGGCGGCCTGGCAGGCGGCTCGCGACGGGAAGGGCGCCGTCGTTCATGTCGAAGGCGAGGCCGGCCTGGGCAAGTCCCGGCTGGTCGACGCGATCCTCTCCCTCGCGGCACGGTCCGAGCCCGAGGGACACTTCCTGTACGGGAGCTTCCCACCGACGGGCGGGATGCGGGGCCTGCTCGAGGCCATCGAGAACAAGCTCGGCTGGGGACCGCTGGAAGACGCGATGGCGCCCTACCTCGCGCCGGCGTCGGCCCTGGCCCGACCCCTGGCCGCCTTCGTGCGTCGCGAGAGGCCGGCTGCCGAGCTGGGTCTCGAAGCCGGCGTGCTCGAGACCGCTTGCTCGCTGCTGCTGCAAGGCTTCGCGCGGGAGGCGCCCTGCCTCTGGGTCGTGGACGACCTGCACTTCGCACCTCGTGAGGGACGGGCGCTCGCCGGTGCTCTCGCAAGGGCGGCGGCGGGTCACCGCGCGCTCGTCGTGTTGACGAGTCGCCCCGATCCCACTGGCGGCGTGCAGGCCGAGCTCGGTGAGCTGACGGACGCGACCCGCATCGACCTGTCGCGGCTCTCGCCGCGGGAGGTCGTCGAGCTGCTGCGCGAGGCCTTCGGCAGCGAGGAGCTGGCGGAGCGGCTCGGCGGCAAGGTCGCGTACAAGTCCGACGGCGTGCCGTTCTTCGTCTTCGAGATGCTTCGGAGCCTGCGCGACGGCGGCTTCATCGAGCGCATGCCCGACGGGACCTGCCTTCAGGCACGACCCCTCGACGAGCTGGAAGTGCCGTCGGCCGTCCGGGACCTCATCGCCGGCCGGCTGCGTGAGCTGTCGCGTGACGAGCGCTCCATCCTCGATGCCGCTGCCATCCAGGGACACGAGTTCGACGCCGAGCTGGTCGCCGACTCGCTGGGACGACCGCTGGTGAGCGTGCTGCAAGATCTCGCCGAGCTCGAGCGCGCTCACGGGCTCGTGCAGCCGGCGGGTCGTCGCTACCGCTTCGACCACCATCAGGTGCAGGAAGTCCTGCACGGCGAGCTGCCCGGCCGGCTCCGTGAGGAGTACCACGCGCTCTTCGCCGAGGCCCTGCTGCGTCGTGAGGGAGACGACCCCGAGACGGTGAGCGGTTGCGTGGCGCATCTCGTCGCGCTGCACCACCTGCGGGGCAGCCGACCCGCTGCCGGATTGCCGCTCGCGACGACGGCATTGAGCTATCTCGCGGCGAGTCATCGCAACGAGGAAGGGCTGGCGCTGGTCGATCTCCTGCTGGCCTCTGATGACGGCCTGACGCCGCAGCGACACGTGGAGGTCCTGCTGTCGCAGCTCGGCTTCCTCGAGGTGCTCGCGCGACGCGAGGAGCAGGCGGCCGTCATCGACACGGCGCGCACCCTGGCCGAGGAGCTCGACGACACCGGGCTGCGGGCTCGTGTCGAGGAGGCGCGGGCGACGTTGCTCTATCGCACGACGCAACGGCCGGAGTCCCTCGAGGCCTGGAACGAGGCGGCGCGCTTGGGACGAGAGGCGGGGGACTGGGCGGTGGAAGCCAACGCCTTGGTCAACGCGGGGAGCGCCCTCGTGGCGCTCGGTCGTCTCGACGAGGCGCTCACCGCGATCGAGGAGAGCCTCGCCATCGCTCGCGAGCACGGCGACCGACGGCTGCAAGCCGTGGCCCTGGGGAGCGTCGCGCTCGTCATGACCGCACGCGATCAGTTCGACGAGGGCGCCGAGCGCTACGAGCAGGCGCGCGAGCTCGCGAGCGCCGCCGGTGATCACCGCATCGCCGGTCAGGCGGCTGCAGGCATCGCCCTCTGTCACTGGCGTCGGGGTCGGCACGTCGAGGCGCGGGACCAGCAGCTCGAGGTGATGGCCACGGTACGCGAGCACGGAGATCGCTGGGGTGAGTGCCTGGCCTGCGGCTACCTCGGCAACATCGAGGTCGACCTCGGATACCTCGCCGACGCTCGGGTGAGCTATCGACGTCAGTGCACGCTCGCCGAGGAGATCCACGAGCGCCGTGAGCTCGCCGTCGGCACGCTCAACGTGGGGCGCATCGAGCTGGGTCTCGGACGGGTGGACGAGGCCGAGACCTGGCTCCAACGCGGACGCGAGCTGGGGACCGAGCTCGGCACCTTGTTCATCCAGGCCCATGCCCAGCACCGGCTCGGTGCGCTCGCCGAGGAGCAAGGGGACCCGGACGAGGCCGAGCGTCTCCGTCGCGAAGCCATGCGACTGTTCGAGGAGGCCGGTGATCCCGGTGGCCTCTCCGAGACCCTCGTGCAGCTCGGTCGCTGCGCAGTGGATCGAGGAGACGTCGAGGAGGCACGGAGCCTGCTCGACGCTGCGACGGAGGCGGCGACGCGAGCTCGGCGCCGGGGCTCACCGTTGTTGGCCGTCGTGCAACGCGCGCGTCTCGGCGACCTGCCCCTGGATGAAGCTCGGGCGATCTACGCCGAGCAGTCCGGCCGTTGCAGCATTCAGGTGCGACTTCAGGCCCGGCACGCCCTGTGGCAGGCCAGCGGCGAGGCGAGCGAGCTGGTCGAGGCCCACGAGCTGCTGGAGCATCTCCGGGCCAACGCTCCCGAGGACTGCCGTGAGTCCCTGGTCGAGCGCGTCGCCCTGCATCGGGCCGTCGCCGCGGCCTGGGCCGAACGCGGCTGACGACCCAGTCTCATGCGTCGTCGAGCAAGCCTCGCAAGGTGTCGGCGCAAGGCTGCTCGCGCACGAAGCGCTCCTTGCGCTGCTTCGACTGACGCTTGATGAGCGCTTCCACTCGCGATGCCTCCGCTCGGTCGGCGAGGGCGACGCGGTAGACGAGCTCGAGCGGGCCCTGACCTCGCAGGGAGCGGGCGCCCTTCTTCGAGTCGCCCTCGTGCTCGGCGACCCGGCGCTCCACGTCGGTGGCGATGCCGGTGTAGAGCGCGCCCCGGCGCGTGCGCACGACGTAGACGTGCCAGGTCGTCACCGGGGCGTGGACCTCGGCCTGCTCAGCGACCGCCGGCGGCGGCGCTCATCGCCTGGGCGGCGGCGAGCAGGTCGGCCTTGAGGCCGATGCGACAACGACCGCCACGGCAGCGAACCGGCACGACGTCGATCGTGGAGATCGAGGTGTCGGCGATCACCGTGTTGGCACGGACGACGACGTGGATGAGCTCGCCGGTCTCGCGCACCGAGCCGAGGATGCGTCCGCCCTCGACGGTAGGGAGCGGCTGACCGCTCACGCCGAGCAGGCGGATGAAGGCAGAGAACCACTCGTCCGGTGCGACCGAGCCGAGCTGGCCGAGGCTCAGCTCCTGACCGGGGAACATGATCGCGAGCATCTGCGCCTGCGTGCTCGCGTCTTCGCCCTGGAAGAGCGGCATGAGGAGGTCGCGGAGCTGACCAAGCTGCTCGGGGTCGATGTAGGGGCCGACGGCTCCGAGACCCTCGGTCGTCATGGCCTCCATGTAGGCGTGGACGAGCTCCTCCGCCTGGGTGCGCTCGAGGAGACCGGCGTGAGCCGGGACGGTGAGCAGCACGAACGAGACGACGATGAGCGACAGGCGGCGAACGAGCATGGGACCCTCCGAAAGATGCGACGCCCCGACCGGCATGGTCGGAGCGAGAAGCCTACCGCAGTCGGTAGCCGGTCCCATCGCCGACTTGCCCGGCCTCGACCGGGCGAGTCGGAGAGCGCGCATCAGCGTGGGACGGGAGCCTCCCCGTCGAAGCCGAAGCCACGAGGTCCTTCGCCTGCCGACAGGCTGTAGACGACGATGAGGTAGTCGTGATCGATCGGATCACCATCGGTCGCTCGGTGCAGGAACTCGTTGGTCGTGACGGTCCGCAGGACCTGCCAGGGAGGCAGCGGGGTCGCGAAGGTCCGCGTGAACGGCACGTGCTCGCGAGCCAGCACTCGATAGACCATGCAGTCATCACCGCTGCTGGTCACGACGTCGGACCAAGTGAGAAGGACGTCGTCGCCGGACCAGCGGAGACGCAGGCCATGCACCGGGGCGCCGTCCACCTCGGGCAACGGCGCGACGCCGCAGCTCCCGGAGCCGTCGTCGACGCCGTCGAGAGGACTGCGCTCATCCATGCCGACGGCGCCGTCCGCGTCGCGATCCTCGGCGCCGTCGAGGACACCACCGCCGTCGGTGTCGGGATCGTCGGGATCCGTCACGGTCGTCGGGTCGGCGTCGGGAGTGAACAGCCCGGCCGAGACGTCGGTGTCCGGATGTGCGACGACCACGCCGGCTTCGAGCCCGTCGGTCAGGCCGTCGTCGTCCGAGTCGCCGTCCAGCGCGTCGATGGTGCCATCGGCGTCGGAGTCGTCGAGCCCGTCGGCGCCGTCGAGGAGGCCGTCGTCGTCGGTGTCGGCGTCGTTGGGATCGCTGCCGGCGAGGATCTCGCCCGCGTCGGGAAGACCGTCACCGTCGCTGTCCGGCTCTTGGTCGTCGACGGGCGTGCCCGGGTCCCGCTCGCCGGTGTCGACGGCGCCGTTGCGATCGGGATCCTCGTCGCCATCACGCACGCCGCCCTCGTCGGTGTCGGGGTCGTTGGGGCTGGTGGTCGTGGTCGGGTCCTCGTCGGGCTCGAAGCCGTCACCCGTGCCCGTGAGGGGACCGGGGCCATCGGGATCGGCGACGGGAGTGGTGGCGCCGACCTCGGTGCCGTCCTGGAGCCCGTCGTCGTCGCTGTCGCGATCGTTGGGATCGGTGTTCCAGTTGCCGCTCTCGTCACCGTCGGAGAGCCCGTCGTCGTCGGAGTCGGCATCGAGCGGGTTGGTCACGTGGCCGTCGTCACCGGGCACGGTCTCCTCACCGTCGAGGAGGCCGTCACCGTCGGTGTCGGGGTTGGCCGGATCGGTACCGTTGAGGATCTCGATGTCATCGGGGAGCCCGTCGAGGTCCGAGTCCGTGTCGTCGGCACTGGCGCCAACGGTCGGGTCGGTCTCGCCGACGTCGACGGCACCGTTGCCGTCGGCGTCCTCGTTGCCATCGAGGGCGCCGCCGTCGTCGGTGTCGGGGTCGAGCGGATCGGTCGTCGTGGCGGTGTCGGCATCGGGCTGGAACTGAGCTGCATCCGTGCCGTCGATGGGACCGGCACCGTCGGGGTCGGCGAGGCCGGTGTCACGTCCGAGCTCGGTGCCGTCTTGGAGCCCGTCACGGTCGGTGTCGGGGTTGGTCGGGTCGGTGGTGGTCGTCATGACCTCCTCACCGTCGCCGAGGCCATCGTCGTCGGTGTCGAGATCGAGCGGGTCGGTCACGTGACCGTCGCTGCCGGCCAGGCTCTCCTCACCGTCGGGGAGGCCGTCGCCGTCGGTGTCGGGGTCAGCGGGATCGGTTCCGAGGCCGGTCTCGACGATGTCGGGAAGGCCGTCGCCGTCACCGTCGACGTCGTCGGCTCCCGCGCCAGCAACGGGGTCGGTCTCGTTCACGTCGAGCGCACCGTTGCGGTTGCCGTCTTCGAGGCCGTCGAGGACGCCACCGTCGTCGGTGTCCGCATCGAGCGGATCGGTGGTCGTCGTGTCGTCGACGTCGGGCTGGAAGATCGCGGAGTCGGTACCGCCGAGGCGACCGGCGCCGTCGGGGTCGGCGAGACCGGCGGTGACTCCGAGCTCGGTGCCGTCCTGGAGCCCGTCGTCATCCGTGTCGAGGTCGAGCGGATCGGTGAGAGTGGTCAGGACTTCCGTGGCATCGCGCAGGCCGTCGTCGTCGGTGTCGAGATCGAAGGGGTCGGTGGCTGTCGTCCTGATCTCGGTGCCGTCGTCGAGACCGTCGTCGTCGGTGTCGGCGTCCAGCGGATCGGTCCCGAGGGTCCGCTCCTGGACATCGGGGAGACCGTCGTCGTCGAGATCGGTGTCGTCCGCTGGGTCGCCGGGATCGGACTCGTCGACGTCGAAGCGACCGTTGCCGTTGGGATCCTCGAGACCCTCGGGCACGCCGCCCTCGTCGGTGTCGGGGTCCCGGGGGTTGGTGGTCGTCGTCGGATCGGCGTCGGGCGTGAAGCCCGCACCGGTGCCCTCGAGCGGACCGAAGCCATCGGGATCGGCGACGCCCACGGTGGCGCCGACCTCGGTGCCATCCTGAACGCCGTCCCCGTCGGTGTCGCGGTCGTTGGGATCGGTGCCCCAGTTGCCGCTCTCGTCACCATCGGAGAGCCCGTCGTCGTCGGAGTCGGCGTCGAGCGGGTTCGTGACGTGGCGGTCGTCGCCGGGCGCGGTCTCCTCACCATCGAGGAGACCGTCACCATCGGTGTCGGGGTCGGCGGGGTCAGTGCCGAGGCCGGTCTCGACGATGTCGGGGAGGCCGTCGCCGTCACCGTCGACGTCATCGGCTCCCGCGCCGACGACGGGATCGGTCTCGTCGGCGTCGACGGCGCCGTTGCGGTCGATGTCCTCGTTGCCGTCGAGGACACCGCCGTCGTCGGTGTCGGGATCGAGCGGGTCGGTGGTCGTCGTGTCGTCGGCATCGGGCTGGAAGCGACCCGCGTCAGTGCCGTCGATGGGGCCGGCGCCGTCAGGGTCAGCGATGCCCGTGCTGCGTCCGAGCTCGGTGCCGTCCTGGAGACGGTCACGGTCGGTGTCGGCGTCAGTCGGATCGGTGCCGGTCGTCATGACCTCTTCACCATCACCGAGTCCGTCGTCGTCGGTGTCGAGGTCGAGCGGATCGGTCACGTGGCCGTCGGCACCCGCGAGGGTCTCCTCACCGTCGGGGATGCCATCACCGTCGGAGTCGGGGTCAGCGGGATCGGTGCCGAGGCCGGTCTCGACGACGTCGGGGAGGCCGTCGCCGTCACCGTCGACGTCATCGGCTCCCGCGCCGGTGGCGGGGTCGGTCTCGTTCGCGTCGACCGCGCCGTTGCGGTCAGCGTCTTCATGACCGTCGAGGACACCGCCGTCGTCGGTGTCGGGATCGAGCGGGTCGGTGGTGGTCGTCGGGTCGGCGTCGGGTCGGAAGACCGTGGAGTCGGTGCCGTCGATGGGACCGGCGCCGTCGGGGTCGGCGATGCCGGCGTTGCGCCCGAGCTCGGTGCCGTCCTGGAGCCCGTCGTCGTCGGAGTCGGCGTCGAGCGGATCGGTGGTGGTGACGGTCACCTCCTCGCCGTCGGCGAGGCCGTCGTCGTCGGTGTCGCGGTCGAGAGGATCGGTCGTGGTGAGGAGCTCGTCACCATCGTCGAGCCCGTCGCCGTCGGTGTCGGTCACCGCCGGGTCGGTCCCGAGGCTCGTCTCGACCACGTCGGGGACACCGTCCCCGTCGGAATCGACGTCGTCGACGGCGTCCCGGGGATCGGTCTCGTCACCGTCGACGCGACCGTCGCGATCGTGATCCTCGAGGCCTTCGATGACGCCGCCCTCGTCGGTGTCGGGATCGTTGGGGTTGGTGGTCGTCGCTGGGTCGTCGTCGGGCGTGAAGCCCTCGCCCGTGCCCTGGAGCGGTCCAGCACCGTCGGGGTCGGCCACGGGAGTGGTGGCACCGACCTCGGTGCCGTCCTGGACACCGTCGTCGTCGCTGTCGCGATCGTTGGGGTCGGTGTTCCAGTCGTTGCTCTCGGCTCCATCGGAGAGACCGTCGTCGTCGCTGTCGGCGTCGAGAGGGTTGGTCACGTGGCCGTCGTCGGCGGGCACCGTCTCCTCACCGTCGAGAAGACCGTCACCGTCGGTGTCGGGATCGAAGGGGTCGCTGCCGAGCAAGACCTCGACGTCGTCGGGGAGCCCGTCGAGGTCGGAGTCCGTGTCGTCGACGTCGGCGCCGACGGTCGGGTCGGTCTCGCCGACGTCGATTGCGCCATTGCGGTCGATGTCCTCGTTGCCGTCGAGGACGCCGCCGTCGTCGGTGTCGGGGTCGAGCGGATCGGTGGTCGTGGTGTCGTCGGTATCGGGCCGGAAGCGAGCGAGGTCGGTGCCGCTGATGGGACCGGCGTCGTCGGGATCCGCGAGACCCATGCTGCGTCCGAGCTCGGTGCCGTCCTGGAGACCATCGTCATCGGTGTCGGCGTCGGTCGGGTCGGTGGTGGTCGTCATGACCTCCTCGCCGTCGCCGAGGCCGTCGTCGTCGGTGTCGAGGTCGAGCGGGTCGGTCACGTGGCCATCGGTGCCTGCGAGGGTCTCCTCACCGTCGTTGAGGCCGTCGCCGTCCGAGTCGGGATTGGCGGGATCGGTGCCGAGGCCGGTCTCGACGACGTC
>JBCCFW010000174.1:0-15598 GCA_039029535.1 Acidobacteriota bacterium | reverse complement strand
GCGTGCTGGATCCCGCGGAGCCCGTCGCGTAGGTCGAGTGGGGTGTCGGCGGAGTGGCCGGCGCGCCCGGCGGCGTCCTCGATGCTCACGGCTCCGGTGAGCCCTTCGAGTCCACGCTGGGTCGAGACGGTGGCGATCTCGGACGCCCCGCGATGACGGAGGGACTCGGAGCGAAGCCCGCCGTCGGGTCCGACCAGATAGGTCTCGCCCGTGTCACCGAGACCGGCACGCTCGTTCATGACGCTGGTGATCTTGTCGATGGGGAGCTGGAAGACCAGGAGTGCCAGGAGCTCGTCCTCATCGAAGACGGGGGCCGCCAGGAACGAGGCTGCGGCCTCGTAGGAGGGGGCATAGGGCTCTGAGTCGACCAGCATCACCGTCCCGCTCTCGGCGGAGGTCGAGAGCTGGCGGTAGAGATGCCCGAAGCTCGTGGAGGCGAAGGGGCCGTCGCGAAGGGACGTCGCGAAGTCGATCTCCTTGAACACCGAGTAGACGATGTCGCCGGTGTCTGGATCGCAGAGGAAGATGTCGTAGTAACCGAAGGTCTCGAGATAGCTCCTGAAGACCGGGTGGTAGTGAGCGTGGAAGCGGGCGTAGTCGCTGTCGGAAGGATCACGATCCAGCCGATGCTTCGAACCGATCGCGTGTCCGTTGCGCGCGATGTAGCTCAACTGGAGCGTGAGAGCTTCGTCGTCCAGCTCGCTCAGGTCGGCGTCGAGCGAGATGTCTCGGCCGGTCTCCTGGCGGTACACGCTGCCGAATTCGTTGCGGTAGTAGCCGGTGAGCTCGTCGAGCAGGTGGCTCCGCGGAGTCTCGGCCGTGAGACCAGACTGGGCCGGGTAGACGCGGAACGCGTCTCGGAAGGCTCGCGCCGCCTCGATGGCCATGTGGCTTTCGGCGAACGTGCGGGCCTGCTTCCGTTCCTGAGCGAAGTGGGCCTCGATCGTGTGCTTCTTGACGTCGCGCGAGGCGACGAGCTGCTTGAAGGCCTGTTCTTCGAGCTCCTGGGTGGTGAGCTCGACGACACGAGCCTGGAAGTCGGCGGCCCTCCGCTCGGCGAGAAAGCCGATGACGAGAAGGGGCACGACCCCGACCAGGAGAAACAACGCCAGCAGCTTCGGCTTCATGCCCAAGTTGACGAGCTTCTCCATGAGGTTGCTCCCTGAGAGATCGATGTCGTCGAGCCGCCCTCGCCCGTGGTCGGGTGCGGCTGGCTCCGGACCTCGCGACGGCCTCCTGGAGCTGCCCGGACGCTCATGACGTCCGGCCCTCCGTGGCACGGAGCCGTTCGGCGGTCGGCCGAGACGGCTTGAGGAAGAGGAATGGTGCTCAAGCGGCGCCGACGAACCGTCGATGCACCGTTCAGCGCGGGCGCAGGGCCATGCGGGTGCCTCGTCGCGCCCGCGTGGGGCCCGAACTCGTGATCACGGAAGAGCACGACATCCTGGAAGAGCTCGTGACCGAGTGCCGTGCTCACCTCTCGGTGATCGAGCCCGACCTGCGCGCTCTCGAGGCTGCGCATCGGAACGCAACCAGTGAGCGCATCAACCGCGTCTTCCGGGCCGTTCACGGCATCAAGGGAGGCTGCGGTCTCCTCGGCCTGTCCGGTCCGAGGACGCTCGCCCACGCCATCGAGAGCGTCCTCATGAAGGTGCGCGACGGCGACATGGCGGCCACGCAGGACGTGGTGTCCGTGGTGCTGTCGGGGCTCGGTCGACTCGGCAGCCTGCTCGATGCACCGACCTCGTCGGGGCAGCCGGAGCTCGGTGAGCTGCTCGAGCGGCTCGGTGTCTTCCTCGACGAGGACGAGCGCTCGGCCCTGGGCGAGATCAGGCGCAGCGTCACCCTGTCTCCGCTCGAGCCGAGCGCGCAGCAGCTCGCGGCCGCGCGAGAGCGAAGGCAGCGGCTCTATCGTCTCCGGGTCCACTCGCGAACCGACCTCTGGGCGGTCGAACGCACGCCGCTGGGGCTCATCACGGACTTGGCCCCGCTCGGTGACATCCTCGAGTGCGCGCTCGACTTCAGCGCTCTCCGGGGGCTGTCGGACGTGGAGTCTGCCGACCTGGCCTACGGCCTGCTGCTGGCAACGCGAGCCGAGCCTCACGAGATCTTGACGGCCGCCGAGCTCCCGACGGAACGGCTCACCGAGATTCCGATGAGCCCGGCCTGCATCGACGACCGTCGGTTGCCGGGAGGGAGTGGGGAGACGCTTCGCGTGAGGGTGCAACTCCTGGAGGAGCTGACGTCGCTCGTCGCCGAGCTCGACGGTGAGCACGCTCGTCTCCTCGAGCAGCTCGGCGTCCTGGAGGGCTCGAGTGCAGACAGCGCCGAGCTGCGCTCCACCGCGAGCGAGCTCGGGCAGGTGACTCGGAAGCTCGGGGCCGTCGCCCTCCGCGCGTGTCGTCAGCCCGTGGGCACCCTCTCCGCGAAGCTCTTGCTCGCGGTTCAGGGTCTCGCCAAGAGCCTGGCGAAGGAGCTCGAGCTCACGGTCACGGGGCAGGAGGTCGAGCTCGACGGTCAGCTCCTCGAGGCGGTGTCGGAGCCACTCACGCATCTCATCCGCAACTGCGCCGACCACGGCATCGAGACACCGAACGAGCGGGAGCGCGCGGGCAAGAGTCGGATCGGACAGGTTCGCCTGAGCGCATCCCAGGGCCCGGACTGGGTGGAGCTACGGGTCGAAGACGATGGTCGAGGGCTCGACTCGGAGGTGCTCCGGGGCCGTGCCATCGAGCGTGGCTTGCTGAGCGCCGAGGAGGCCAGGCAGCTCAGCGAGCGTGAGGTCCACGCCCTGATCTTCTCGCCGGGCGTCTCCACGGCACCGACCGTCACCGAGCTGTCGGGACGGGGCGTCGGGCTGGACGTCGTGAAGACGAGGGTGGAGAGCCTGGGAGGCAGCCTGACGGTCGACTCCCGAGTCGGCCGCGGCACCAGCATCCGTCTCCGCTTTCCCCTGACTTCGTTCGACTCGCCGGTCGACCCGGTCCGGCAAGACGAGGAGAGGCAATGACGCTCCGAGCTCTCGTGGTGGACGACTCGAGCCTGCAGCGGGCCATCCTCTGCTCGCTCCTCCGGAGCTTGAATGGGGTCGAGGTGGCCGGCTCGGTGGCGTCGGGACGAGAGGCGCTCGGCTTCCTCGACTCGCGCGACGTCGACTTGGTCTTGCTGGACGTGGTGATGCCCGGCCTCGACGGCATCGAGACCTTGAAGGCGATCCGGGCGTCCCCGTCGAAGGCCGAGGTCGTCATGGTGTCGGGAGTGTCGCCGGTCGTCGACGCGACCGCCGTTCGCGCGCGTCGTCACGGCGCCTTCGAGTTCCTCCAGAAGCCGACTGCCGAAGGGGGAGCGGCCGGTCGAGACAGTCTCCGCGACGGCCTCGTGGACGTGGCCCGACGTCTGGGCTGGCGGGAGCCGACTGCTGGCGCACCGCCCGACGGGCCGTGCGTGCTGGTCATCGCCGGATCACCCGAGGAGCCCGATGCACTCCGGCGCCTGCTGCCACGGCTGCCCACGACGCTTCCGATGCCCGTGCTCGTCGTGCTGCCCGCACCGGCCACGCTGACCGCGTCGTTGGCGGTGGACCTGAACACGCAGTGCCGCGTCCCCGTGCGCGAGGCCTGCGACGGTGAGCCGGCCGCACCGGGGGTCGTCTACCTCGCCCCCGGCGGACATCACCTGCAGGTGGACGGGAGCCCTCGCTCCCTGACGCTCCGCCTCGATGCAGGAGCACCTGTCGAGGGAGTCCGACCGTCAGCCGACGTGACGCTGCGTTCGCTCGCCGACTCGCTCGATGGGGCGTCAGCTCATGCGATCGTTCTCGGAGGTCGAGGTCGAGACGGGGTGGAGGGCGTGCGCGAGCTGAAGACCGGTCGTTGCTCGTGCTGGACCCAAGCGGTCGAGTCCTGTGTCAGTGCCGAGCGCTCTCGAGCCCTCGAAGCGGCAGGCCTCTCCGACGCGGCCCTCGACCTGGACGAGCTCGGAGCCTGCCTCGTTCAACTCTGTGAGTCGGCAGCGGCCGCGTGAGCACTCGGTCGCGGCTCGCCCTCGGAAGCTGGCGATGAGCAAGGGGCGGGTCCTCCTCGTCGAGGACGATCCCGTCACGCGACGGCTGGCCAATGGCCTGCTGCTGTCGACGGGCGCCGAGGTCGAGAGTCGGTCGGATGGCTTGGCCGGCTGGGAGGCCTATGAGCGCGGGCTGTCCGACCGCCCGTTCGACCTCATCGTCAGCGACATCCAGATGCCGAGGTTGAACGGGATCGAGCTCCTGGCCCGTGTCCGCGAGCGCGATGCCGAGGTGGCCGTGCTCATGGTGAGCTGTCACGAGAGCGTCGAGAACCTGCGCGCTTGCATTCGACTCCACGCCGATGGGTTCCTCGACAAGCCCTTCCATCCCCGCGAGCTCATGGCGCAGGCCGAGGGGCTGGTGAGCGTCGGGCGCCAGCGTCGGATCGAGCGGGAAGCCCGCGACACGATCCGCACGGACCACGCGGAGCGGATGCTGGCCGGCTGCCCCGACTGTGCCGACTTGGCCGTGCGCGGCATCCCGTACATGACGGTGGGTGGAGACGCGTTCCGCTGCTGGCATCTCGACGAGCGGCATCGCCTGATCCTCCTCACCGACGTCGCCGGCCACGACGGCGCCAGCTCCCACGTGTCGGCCCAGTTCATGGGAGCCATGGAGCTGATGATCGAGTCGACGCGAGAGCCGGCCGCGCTGCTCGAGCGGCTCAACCATCACTTGCGGGAGCACGAGCAGTCGTTCGGCCGACGCTTCATCTGTGCCACGGTGGGGCTCCGAGACTTGCACGCGGAGACCCTCACCGTGGGCGTCGCAGGCATGCAGCCGGCACAGCTCCTGCTCGCGGACGGGACGCGCCGGGCGGTCGGGAGCACGGCCTCACCCTTGGGGCTCTTCGACAGCGGTGAGTGGACGCAAGAGACCGTGCCGCTGCCGATGGGCTGCACGATTGTCCTCGCCACCGACGGGGTCACCGAGCTCCGGGACGGGGAGGGTGGAGTGCATCCGACTCGTCTCCTCGACCTCGTTCGCGACGAGCTCGGCCGGCATGGCGACCTGGAGACGACGGCCGACCGAGCCCTCGCCGCCACGCTGGAGTGGTCGGACGGTCCGCCCAGTGACGACCTCACGATCGTCCTGCTGTCCGGACCTCGAGTCGGCTCGGACGACGCCTCGACCTGTCTCGGCTCGAGCTACGGTGAGGTCGACCGCGGCATCGCATGGCTGGAGGCCTGGCTTGCCAAGGAGCCCCTGGCACCGGTCGATGACCGCGCGCGCGACGTTCGAGCAGCCGTCCGGGAGGCCCTGATGAACGCGGCGAGCCACGGCAACGGCTTCGATTCCGACAAGACGGTCCGTCTCGACCTGAGCCCTCGTCCGGACCGGCTCCTGGTGCGCATCAGCGACGAGGGGGAGGGGGTGCCCTGGCCTCGGGACGCGAGGCTCCCCGACGAGCTGCCCCAAGGCGGAGGCCTGGGGCAGCCGCTGATCGCCCGCCTGGCCGACACCGTGATCGCGCGGGGCTCGACCCTCGAGCTGACCTTTCTCATCCCCTCGGAGGTGACCGCCTCATGACCCTGACGACCACCGATGCGACCCTGTGTCTCCGCCCGGAAGGGAACCTTCTCGCCTCACGCGCCAAGGAGCTGACGGCGACCTTCCTCGCCGAGCTGGAAGGCTGCGAGGCCACGACGGTCGAGCTCGATCTCAGCGAGGTCGGAGAGGTCGACTCGATCGGCGTGAACATCGTGGTCGGTCTCTTCCGGGAGTGCGAGAGCCGTGGGCTCGAGTACGTGGTGACGGTGGGGGACCCTCACGTTCACTCGCTCTTCACGCTCTTCAAGCTCGACCAGTGGTTCACCGTGCAAGCGGCCGAGCACGCCTGAGCCTCGGTCAGTCGCCCTTCTTCCGACGCAGGAAGAACGGGAGTCGCTTCGAGAAGTCGACGGGCAGGTCGCGACGGACCTGGTCGAGGAACTCGACGGTGATCTCGGTCAGGCCGAGCGACTTGGCGTGCGTCTCGACCCGACCCGTCACGACACCGCGGACGAAGGATGGGATGCGCTTCATTCGCTCGCTGGCCTCTGGCGTCCAGCAGAGCTCGAGCTCGTGGCTCTCACCGAGTCGCACCGACGCCGCGCTGGTGATCGGCACCGCGTCGGGCGCCGGCTCGTGGAGACAACTCTCGATGGCGGCGAGCGGGTCGCCCGACTCCGCCTGAGCCCGAGCCCGACAGCCGCCGCAGGTGTAGCGGTACTCGCAGCTCCCGCACTTTCCGCCGAGCTCACGACGGCGCAGCGACTGCAGGAGCGTCGATTCGCGCCAGACGTCGGCGAAGCTCTCACGGCGAAGGTCGCCGCACTCGGTGGGGAGATAGGGGCAGGGGGTGAGCTTCCCCTCGGGGGTGATGCGGCAGTAGTGGATGCCGCAGGGGCAGCGGGTCTCGGCCGAGAGAAGAGCCGACTCCGGTGACTTCTGGTGCGCCACGCGCATGATCTGCGGCTGGCACTTGGAGCGAACCATCATCTGGCCGTGGTGCTCCTGCTGGAGCTCGACCAGACGTTCGAGGACGGCCTCGTTCTCCTCGGGGGTGAGCCCCGACATCCCGCTGCCGCGGCCGGTCTCGACGAGGAAGTAGAGGTTGAAGGAGACCGCACCTTGCTCGAGAGACCAGGCGACCAGCTCGTCGAGCTCCTCGCGATTGCCCTTGGTCAGCGTGGTCTGGACGATGAAGTCGAGACCCTCTTCCTGAAGCCGGCCGATGGCGGCGAGGGTGTCCTCGAGCGCGCCTTCGCCGTGGCGGAAGCGGTCGTGGTAGGTCGCGTCGAGCGAGTCGATCGAGACCGCGACGCCAGTCACTCCCGCCGACTGGAGCGAGCGGATGCGCTCGGTCGTCAGGCCGATGCCGTTGGTGCCGACGACGACCGTCGCGCCACCGGCATGGAGGAAGGCCGCGATCTCCTCGAGGTCGTTCCGGACCAACGGCTCGCCCCCGCTCAGGATGAAGAGGGGAGCGGGGTTGAGCTCGAGGATCTCGGCCCCGATGCGCTTGACCTCGGCCGTGCTCAGCTCACCCTTGGCCGAGTGCCACGACCCGGCCGAGATGTAGCAGTGCGAGCAGGCGAGATTGCAACGCTGGGTGAGATTCCAGGCGATGACGTGAGGGACTGCCTTCGCCGGGTCGGCGGAGACAGGTACCCCCGGCTCGAGGGCGTGACTCGAGACGGGGGCGAGATCACTCATGTCAGGCCGACGCGGCCTCGACCGCCGTGCCGCCGGAGGCTGGATCGCGCTCGGGCAGGTCCTCGGTCTGGCCTATCCAGTCCCGACCGAGCGCTGCCCGGACGTCGGGGTTGGCGTACTCGTGCGGACCACGGACGACGACGGGGAGGACGTCGAAGTTGTGATGCGGCGGCGGGGACGGGACCGTCCACTCGAGAGTGCCGACCTGCCAGGGGTTCGCCTCGGCCTTGCGACCGGCCACCATCGAGCTGAACCAGTTGAGGACGAACGGGATCTGACCCGCCGCCATCGCGAAGGCCGCGATGGAGGTCCAGAAGTTCATGTCGTCGAGGTGAGCGGTGAACGTGTACTGGTAGGGGTCGTAGAGACGTCGATGCTGACCGGCGTAGCCCACGACCATCTGGCCGGTGAACACCAGCGTGATCGTGACGGTGGAGATCCAGAAGTGCCACTTGCCGAGGGTCTCGCTCATCATCCGGCCATACATCTTCGGGAACCAGTAGTAGATCCCGGCGAAGGTGGCGAGGAGGCTGGCGGCCGCCATCGTGAAGTGGAAGTGACCGACCACGAACATCGTGTCGTGGAGGTAGAGGTCGGTCGAGATCGTCCCGAGGAAGATGCCCGTCAGGCCGCCCAGGCCGAAGACGAACACGGCGCCGAGGAAGAACAACATCGGGGTCGTCAGGCGGATCGAGCCCTTCCAGATGGTGTGAAGCCAGTTGAGGAAGAGCAGCTCGGCCGGGACGCTGATGATGAGGGTCAGCAGCATGAAGGTCTGACCCAGCAGCGGGTTCATCCCGGTCGTGAACATGTGGTGGCCGTACACGATGGCGGAGAGCACCGTGACCGCGACCATCGCCCAGACCTGGCCCTTGTACCAGTAGGCCGGCTTCCGGGAGAAGAAGCTGAGGAGGTCACCCATGATCCCCCAAGCCGGGAGGATGAGGATGTAGACCTCCGGGTGGCCGAAGATCCAGAACAGGTGCTGGAAGAGGATGGGGTCGCCCGCACCCGTGGTGGCCGCCGCACCGGCGATGAAGAACTCCGTGCCGAAGTGACGGTCGAGCAGGAGCAGCAGGCCGCCCGCAGCGAGGACCGGAACGAAGAGCACGTTGAGGATGGCGGTGAGCCAGAGGCCCCAGACGGTCAAGGGCATCCGGCCCCAGGTCATGCCGGGAGCGCGGAGGCGGATGACGGTCGTGACGTAGTTGACCGACCCCATGATCGTCGCCGAGCCGGTCACGAAGATGGCCAGGACGACGAGTGACTGACCCCAGCCGGGCGTGCCGACTTGTGTCGAGAGAGGGGGGTAGGTCGTCCAACCGGCGGCGGCGGCGCCGAGCTCGACCATGAACGAGGCGATGATGAGCACCGCGGACAGGAAGAACGTCCAGTAGCTGAGCATGTTCAGCAACGGGAACGCCATGTCTCGGGCGCCGATCATCAACGGGATGGTCAAGTTGCCGAAGCAACCGATCAGCGCCGGCGTGATCGCCCAGAAGATCATGATCAGGCCGTGCATCGTGAAGGTCGAGGCGTACTCGGCCGGTCCGATGGCGCGGCTGTCGGGGAAGGCCCACTGGTAGCGAATGACCATCGCCAGGAAGCCACCGAGCGCCAGGAAGAGCAGCCCGGTCCAGAGGAACTGGCGGGCGATGACCTTGTGGTCGGTGGAGAAGACGTACTTCTTCCAGAAGTTGGTCGGATCCGGATGGATGGGTTGCAGGTCCATCACAGCTTCTCCCACGTCCAGCCCCAATGGGCCGATTCGTCTTCGGGGTCGTACGCCAGCTCGGAGACCCGGGTGGCGTGGCGGAACCAGGCGTCGTAGTCCTCTTGGGTGAGGACGCTGATCTGGCCCTTCATCTTGTAGTGGTTCGTGCCGCAGTGCTGAGCGCAGGAGATGTCGTAGTCACCCGTGCGCTTGGCCTGGAACCACAACTGGGTGATCGAGCCGGGCACGGCGTCCATCTTCACGCGGAAGTTCGGTAGCGCGAAGGAGTGCAGCACGTCGGTGGAAGCGATCTGAACGATGACCGGGGTGTCCACCGGAACACGGAAGTCGTTGAGCGTGACGATGTCGTCGGCCGTGTTGAAGACGTCGTCGGGACCCGCGTAGCGGAAGTCCCAGGCCCACTGGTGGGCGTTGATCTCCACCTTCAGGTGATTCTCAGCGGCGTAGGCATCGTCGAACGCCCAGAAGGCCTCGTTGAGGTCCTTGACCGCCCAGTAGAAGAGGTTGCCGTCGACGATGAGGAAGATGATGGCCGACAGCGAGAAGGCCACGTACATCGAGTGCTTCGTGTCGCCGTGGTCGTACTCGGCCTCGTGATCCTCACCGTGCTTGAAGACGGCCAGGGCCATCCAGATGCACATGATCACGAAGAGGATGATGCAGAACACCATCGTGATCTCGATGAGCCAGTCGATGCGGTGACCGTGCACCGAGGCATCACGAGGGAAGCTGTACCCGCTCTCGGGTTGCGGGGCCGCCCAAGCGAGGGGTGCCGACAACGAGAAGAGGAGGGTGAGCCAGAGGAGCTTGACGTAGCGCGAGGGGCGCATGGAGGACCTCGAAGCAGGAGCGATGGACACGGGGTTCAGGCCTGGGGCCGGCTGACGGCCTTGATCATCTTCGTGACCAAGCCGACGACCGCGAACGGGAAGGCGATCATCACGCCGAGGGCGACGACACGACCGATGCCGCCGTCGTCGCGACCGGCGCAGGCCGGGCAGGCGAGGGCGATGTTCGGCAGCGCGAGACCGAGCGTGGTGAGCGCAAGCAGGAGGCGGCGTCTCACGGGAACATGCCGTTGAGCTGGCCGTGGAAGACTCGCCAGACCGCTTCGCCGATGAGGACGAAGGCGTAGAGGGCGGGGAAGGCGAAGGGCCAGAGCGCCGTCCAGCGAAGGACTCGGGTCTCGCTGTTCAGGTGCATGTAGATCAGGGCGACGTAGGCGGCCTTGGCCAGGGCCATCAGGACGAGGCCGATGTTGACCAGCGTCGGGCCGATGATGTCGATGATGAACTGCTCGGCAATGAACACTTCGGCCATCGTCAACACGAAGAGCCAGAGCCAGATCTTCATGTAGGCCCAGCGGTGATGGTCGCCCTTGATCCAGGCCCAGAGGGCTCCGGGACTCAGGCTCGCCTGCTCGGATGCGGTCGTCGTGTCGCTCATGAGCCGCTCCTCAGATCCACAAGTAGACGAGGGTGAACACGAGGATCCACACCAGGTCGACGAAGTGCCAGAACAGGCCGGCGGTCTCGAGGTGGTTCCAGTTCCCGTCGTCGTACTTGCCCTTCAGCATCCGGATGAAGATGACCGTCAGGTAGGTGACGCCGGAGAACACGTGCATCCCGTGGAAGCCGGTGATGCAGTAGAACGACGTGGCGCGGTGGCTCGCTCCGAAGTTCAGGCCGAGGGGGACCAGGCCATGCCCCTCCAGGCCGAAGCCCCAGTACTCGTAGACCTGGCCGAGGAGGAAGCACGCCCCGCCGAAGATGGTGGCCCCGAGGAAGAACTTGGCGTACTTGAGGTGATTCTGCTGGAGCGCGGAGATCGATAGCACCATCGTCACGCTCGAGCAGATCAGCAGGAACGTGAGGAAGGCGGTGAAGCCGATGCCGAAGGCGGGCTCACCAGCGGGAATCCAGCCGACCTCGGGGTCGGTGCCGCCGCGGAGGATGCCGTAGGCCAGCAGGAAGCCGGCGAACATGAAGGCGTCGGAGAGGAGGAAGACCCACATGCCGACTTTCGCGCTCGTGGCGCGACCGAAGTGCGGATCTTCGGGCCACTCGTTCGGCATGAGGGCCGGATGTTCGGCGTGCTCAGCACTCATCTGGAGACCCCGGGGGGAAAGGCGATTTCGAAGCGGCACAGCATCTCACGGTGCCCCCGGCCGTTCAAGCAGTAGATAGCCCGAAATGCCACGAAACACCGGGTTACGGTCACGTTTGGCCGAGTGCTACATCACTTGAGGGCGGGGAACGGCTCGGGTAGCCTCCCGCCGTGAGCGAGAGCACGAGCGAGCCCACCGTCACCACTCCCGAAGCGACGGAAGAATCGGCACCGAAGCGGTCCGGATTCTGGCTGAGCCCTGCGTTCTGGGTGCTCGGGATCGGCCTCATCTTCACGCTGCCGATGGTGCGTGCGATCACCAGCGACATCCCGGGGCCCCTGCCGGTCCTCGGTGAGGTCCCGGAGTTCCAGCTCATCGACCAGACGGGGCGGCCCTTCGGCAGCGAGGAGCTCCGCGGTCGAGTCTGGGTCGGGAGCCTCATCTTCACGCGCTGCCCGACCATCTGTCCGGCGCTGATGGGAGAGCTCTACGAGATCCAGCACCGCTCCCGAGGGCTTGGAGAGGCCTTCAAGATCGTGTCGATCACCGTGGACCCCGAGCACGACACGCCCGAGGTCCTGGCGGCAAGCGCCGCGCAATACAAGGCCTCTTCACGGGTCTGGATCTTCCTGACCGGCGAGCACGACGCCATCATGAAGCTCGCGGTCGAAGGCCTGAAGATGTCGATGGGTGCCGAGGGCGACCGCAGCGACCCCATGAACGTCTTCCACTCCGGCAGCTTCGTCCTGGTCGACCAGTCGGGCCAGATCCGGGGCTTCTACGACCCGATGGAGGAGGGGAAGCTCGATGACCTCCTGCGCGACGCCGGGTTGCTGGTCAACCGCAACCCGTCGCTGACCACGCCGGCACCTCGGCCCGACGCGTGAGCCTCGTCGAGGTCCTCCCCACCTGGAACACCGCCTGCAATGCGGTGGCGGTGGCCGCCATCGTCACGGGCTGGCGGGCCGTCCGGGCCGGCAACGTCGACCGGCATCGCAAGGCGATGCTGGCGGCCCTGGGAGCCTCGACCCTCTTCCTGGCCGGCTACCTCACGCGCTACTACCTGGTGGGGACCACCCGCTTCGTCGGCGAGCCGCTGATCCGGGGCACCTACCTGGTGCTGCTCTACTCGCACATGGTCCTGGCGGTGGTCGCCCTACCGCTGGTCCTTCGGACCTTCTGGCTGGCACTGAAGGACAGGATCGACGAGCACCGCCGCCTCGTGCGCTTCACGCTCCCGATCTGGCTCTACGTCAGCGTGACCGGCCTGGTCGTGCACCTGATGCTCCACTACCTCAGCCAGCACGCCCGCTGAGCCGGCAGCGCATGGCCCGGGCGTCGACGACGCCTGAAACGAAGAAAGGGCCGGTCCGAAGACCGACCCTTCCGTGACCAAGAGCGCCGGAGGAGGCGTCTCAGGCGGCGTCCTCGTCGGCCAGCGCGGCCGCCGGCTCGACGCTGCGGCCGGTGAGGAGGACGTTCCAGCGGCCCTCGCGGAGGACCTGCTCGGCGGTGGAGCCGAGGGGCTCGGCGTCGGCGGCGTCGATGCCGGAGCGACCGAGGATCACGGCCCAGGGGGAGAGCTCCTCGGCGGCGGCCATGAGCTCGTCGCGGGCCGCGCCCTCGCGGAGGGACGTCTCGACGGTCACGCCCTGACGGCGGCCCAGCTCGGTGGCCAGGGTGAGGTGGGCCTCGAGCAGCTCGCGGTCACCACGGCCGGGCTCGCTCACCGCCACGACGTGGACGGTCTTGCCAAAGCGCTCGGCGAGGTCGCAGGCGGCGGCGAGGGCGCCGTGGGAGCGGAAGGAGCCGTCGAGACCGACGAGGAGGTCACCCTCCACGTCCGGGCGGCGGACCTCGGGGTCGCGAACGACGAGGGTGTCGACCGTGGTGCGGCGCAGGACGCGCTCGCAGACCGAGCCGAGGTCGCTGTTCTTGACCGCGCCCATGCCGAGGGCGCCGAGGATCAGCAGGTCGTAGCTGTCCTCGTTGACGTCGTTGACGATGGCCTCGAAGTTGCGGCCGTCGAAGTGCTTGCGCTCGAAGGCGACGCCCCGCTCGTCACAGGCGACCTGCATTTGGTCGAGGTACGAGTCGGAAATGAGGTGGAGGCCCCTGGCGATGAGCGCGTCGTGGATCTTCCGCTGCTTCTCGAGCTCCTCCTCTTCCTTGTACTCGTCCGGGAGCGTGAACTCCATCTGCTTGAAGCGGACGTCGTGGAGGGCGGCGGCATAGACGTGGCTGCCGACCACTTCGGCCGAGTAGCTGGCACCGAGGGCGACCGCGAGGTCGACCGAAGCACCGGAATGGTCGGAGTTGTCGACGGGAACGTGGATGCGGGAGAACACGAGGGCTCCTTTTCACGTGCTGGGGGCGCACGGCCAAGCACGATGCCACGGGCCCCACGGGGGGTCAAGGGTCACCGGATCATCGCGGGCGCAGGTCACGTCTCCGAGAGACGGACGCGCGTCACCTTGACAGCCGGAGCCCCCCGAAAGGACCCTTCGACCACGTGACGAGACGAGACGGCGACACCCCCCGGGTGATCGTGGCGGGGGCCGGCATCGCCGGCCTGGCGACCGGGCGCTTTCTCCGGGAGCGGGCAGCCGAGCTGTCCGTGACCGTGCTGGAAGCCAGCTCGCGGGTCGGTGGGGCCATCGGCACCCACCGTGACGGCGACCTGACGCTCGAGCAGGGCGCCCACGCCTTCCTGAACCGGCACCCGTCGACGCTCTCGCTGGCGGTGGGGCTGGGTCTCGAGGACCGCCTCCTCACCGGCTGCGAGGAGCGCCGTCGCCGCTTCATCTTCAGCCAGGGACGGCTCGAGCGCTTCCCGGACGGCCCCGGGAGCTTCCTGGGCACGGGCCTGCTCAGCCCCTGGTCGAAGGCCCGGATGCTCGTCGAGCCCCTCGTGCCGCGTCGGCGTCGCGGTGAGGACGAGAGCGTCGGCTCCTTCGCGCGCCGCCGCCTGGGTTCGGGAGCGGCAGTGCGTCTGGTCGAGCCCGTCGTCGGAGGGATCTACGCCGGTGACCCCGAGGGCCTGTCCGTGCGCTCGGTCCTGCCGCAGCTCGCCGGGTTGGAGGCGTCGGGCCGGAGCCTGCTGTCGGCCTACCTGAAGCAGCGCTGGCAGGGGAGTGCTGACTCCGGTCGCAGCCCGACGGTCCCCGGCCGGAGCCGCCTCGTCTCGCTCGTCGGCGGCCTGCAAGAGCTCACCAGCGCCCTCGGGGCCTCGCTCGGCGACGACTTGCAGCTCGAGTCACCGGTCGAGGGCCTGCAGCGCGACGGCGACGAGTGGGTCGTCTCGGTGGGTGGTCCGCGGTCGCGGGAGCTTCGGGCCGACGTGGTCGTCGGTGCCCTGCCTGCGCCCGCCACGGGTCGGCTCCTGGCACGTGTCGACCCGGAGATGGCGGCGCTGGCGTCCTCCGTCTGCTATTCGCCGGTCGCGGTGACCGGCTTCGCGTTCCGTGAGGCCGAGATCCCGCACCCGCTCGACGGCTTCGGGCACCTCTTGGCCGGCGACGAGGACGGCTGTGTCCTCGGCGTCTACTGGTCGAGCAGCGTCTTCCCGGGCCAGCGGGCACCGCGCGGGACCGTCGTCCTCCAGGCCTTCCTCGGAGGCGCACGGGACCCCGGGATCTGCGAGCGGGACGACGAGGCGATCCTGGGCCTGGCCCTCGAGCATCTCGACAAGTCCCTCGGCGTGAGTGCGGCACCGACGAAGGCTCGTGTCTTCCGGCACCCTCTGGGCCTGCCGCAGTACGGGCTCGGACACTCGCTGCGCCTGGCCGCGGTCGAGAGGGGGCTCGCTCGATGGCCAGGGCTGCACCTGACGGGCTCTGCCTGGCGGGGGAGCGGCATCAACTCGTGCACCGCCGACGCCGCGCGCGTGGTCGACCAGATTCTCGCGGAGCATCCGGCCGGAATGTCGGAGACGGCGGGCAAGCGAACCGGGGCCAGGACCTGAGGGTGAGTCGAGCTCAATCGGGCTCGACGTCGATCTCCTCCATCTCCCGCCAGAGCTCCTCGCCGTGGGTGCGGAAGTTGTGCGTCCCGACGAAGCTCAGGCCGTGGTGGAAGTTGATCTTGAACTTCCCGCCCCCCCAGGTGGCCGCGATGAAGGCGTTCGGGTCGGTGAGGAGCTCAGGGACGGAGGGGAGGGCCCAGCGGCCGAGCCCCTTGAATCGGATCGTCGTGCCGATGGGCTCCATCACGTAGAGGGTGGCGAAGCTCCCGCCGAGGGTCTTCAGGAAGGCCGCCTGGAGACGATCGTCCGTGGTGTCTTCGCCCTCGTTGCGGCGCACGTACTCGGAGTAGAGGGGCCAGAGCCAGTCCATGGCCCGAGCATGCCACGCGGTCCCGGCCGGCTCGACTGCTGATGGCCAGCGATCCAGATCACGTCGAATCCTTGCCGGCGGCCGGGTCCCTGCGCCAGAATTGCGGGCTCCGCAGCCCGTCTTCGCCCGGATCGAGCACTCCGTGAAGGTCCTTCATCTCG
>JBCCFW010000173.1:0-15600 GCA_039029535.1 Acidobacteriota bacterium | reverse complement strand
GCTCCAGCTCGAGGTCGTCGTCGACATCGACGGCGATGGGCGAGCCGATGACCGGGCCACCGGCCTGATGCGGCCAGCCGGGTCGGACCAGGCCGTCCGGCGTGAAGCTCCACGTCGCGCCGCCGAGCGAGCCGACGACGATCTCCCACTCACCATCGCGATCCTGGTCGACGAGAGTCGGCGAGCTCGGCCCGCCGCCGTTGCGCACCTGCACGGGCCAACCCGGGAGCGGCGTGCCACTGGCATCGAGAACGACCAGACGACCGTCGTTGTCGTGGGCCACGACGTCGGTCGCGCCGTCTCCATCGACGTCACCGAGAGCGACGCTCGACAGCACGGGAGCCCCCATGTCGTGGGGCCAACCCGGCAGCATCACGCCGTCGGCGTCGAGCGCGACCACGTGTCCGTCGAGGGTCCCGACCACGATCTCGAGACCCGGCTCACCGTCGAGGTCGGCGATGGCCGGTGTCGAGGTCAGGAAGTAGTGATGCCCCACGTCGGCCACGGAGCTGACGGTGGTCGTGACGGGCGCCCGGACGCCGGCTCCATCGAGGATCCAGAGATCGCCGTCGCCCGACATGAACACGAGGTCCACGCCACCATCCTCGTGAAGATCACCGACCGACACGGTGGACTTGATCGGGCCGCCCGTCGCGGCGAGCTGACGTCGACCGGTTCCGTCGAGCGCAGACGCCCAGACAGTGCCGTCCTCGTGGCCACGCACGACCTCGGGGATGTCGTCGCCGTCGAGATCGACGCCGGTGATGGAAGCCTGGGACGTGCGTCCCTGCCCGAGATCGAACTGGGACTCCACGGCGCCCGTCATGGGATCGACGACGGTGATGACACCGCCGAAGCTGCCCTGGATCACCTCCATGACTCCGTCGCCGTCCACGTCGAGGAGCAGCGGGGTGGCCGAGAGGGGATCGATGCTCGGCTCGCTGCTCGTGTTGGCGGAAACCGACCGCAAGCCCGAGGAGCGACGCGAACGCCAGCTCCTGCTGGGATCCGGGCTCTCGGCCCAGCCGAGTCGATCATGCCGACCGGCGCGCAGGTGCTGCACGTAGTCGGGGAAGGTCGTCCACACCGACGTGCGCTCGGTCGGCCAGTCGCCATCACCATGGAAGAGCTCGAACTGACGGAGCGGGTGCCCGTTCAGCGCGTGGCCCGGGAAACGATCGGCCGAGAGCAGGGCCAGGGTCGCGTTGCGTCCGACGCCGTCGGCGACGACCTCGTAGTCCTCACCATGGACCCAGAGCGAGAAGCCCAGGAGACCGAGAACGTGCTCGTCGATGCCCGGCGTGGCCGCGAGGTCGGGGATGCGCGGGTTCCTCTCGGGCTCGTGCACGATCACCTCGACGGTGGTCACCCAACCTGCAATGGTCTCGTCCTGGGCGACATCGGTGTTCGCCGACCACCAGTCCGGACCGTCACCGTTGGGAGGCATGGCCCCCCAGGTCGACTCGAAGATCGTGAGGTCCTCGATGACGTCACCATCGTTGCTGAAGCTCTCGGTCCCGAGGTGGCCACCACTGGCGTCCCGGTGAACCACGGTGGTGTCGGTCTCACCGGCGATCCCGAGCCTGAGCAGCAGGCGGTGATTGAACGAGGCGCCGCGCGCCATCGCTTCGATCGTCACTTCGAACCGGGTGAGACCGTCCTCGTCATAGGACTCGTCCAGCTCGATGCGGCAGAGCAGGTCGTTGTAGTCGAAGTCGTTGGCCGAGGGATGACCTGCCAGGTCCTCGAAGCCGATGAGGAAGTGGGCTCCGAGAAGGGCAGCCTCACCGGAGAAGTAGAGGTCGTTGATCGACCCGCCGGGATCACTCGCGGAGCCCGTCCGCTCGGTGCTGATCGGCGCGCCAGGCACGCGCATCACCGGATCGCCGGACAGGGTCGACCAGCGAAGCGTGGGGGTGAGCACGGCTCCGTCCGGGTTGCGTCCGAGCTGCAGGTCGAGGTCGAGCCCCATGGGCGAGGCCGGTCCCATGTCGGTGGTCATGTCGCCGAGCTCGATTCGCACGAGACGAGTGGCCGAGTCGTACTCGATCATGCCCGCGGGGCCCGACGGATCGGGGTCGATCCACGTCAGCCAATCGGGCAGGGTGAGCTCGATGAAGGCATCGTGGGCGGTCGAACCGCTCGAGAGGGCATGCCGCGCCTTCAGGCTGAGAGGCACGACGTCACCCACCTGGGCGTGACGCACCAGGAAGCCCGCATCCAGCTCGAGCAGCGGCTCGACGACCGAGCCGACGGCGTCGACGGGACCTCGATCACCGGCAGCACTGGTCACGCTTGCTGCGCTGACGACGTTCGCGCCCACCTGGTTCTCGGCGACGTTGGCCACGACCGCTCGATACTCGATGGCGATCTCTTCGCCACGATCGTTGTCACGATCGTGATTGGTGACGTCACCGAACGACCAGCTCAAGTCACCAGAGACGGTCTCCACGCCAGGAATTCGCGCGACCGAGAGACTCGGATCGAGCCTCACGCCCACTTCATCCAGGAAGACGAGGCCGTCGGGCAGAGTCACGTCCACGACCATGTCTTCGGTCACGCCCTCGAGGACGTCGACGGTCACGCGGAACGTCACCACCTCGCCGACGACGGCCTCGCTCCCCGACGTCGCAGGGTGATCGGCGTCGATCAACGCGTGAGTCAAACCGAGCGCCCGAGAGGCGATGTCGAGCGAGTCCTCCACCGAGAACGTCCGGGCGTGGGCATCGTCACCAGGAAGCGAGTCGAAGCTCGCAGTGGCCTGATTTCGAATGGTCGTCGACGAGCGGATCTCACCGAGGACCATGCACTGCACGTCCACCTCGACCCATTCGCCGATCGGCAGCTCGTCGATGGTGAGGACCACGGGATCACCCGGCTCGCCGCTCCCCTGGACCACGGGGGCGGAGCCCAGCATCATGCTGGTCCGAGGGGTTCCAGCCGACACCAGACTCAGCGAAGACGACAGGGGCTCCTCGAGCACGATGTCGAAGGCATCGGCGCGGGTGCCCGGACCGTGCTCCAGGCGGAGCGTGTAGGTCACCGCGTCGCCCGAGTCGACGGCACCCACGTCGCCAGTCTTGGTGAGCACGAGCTCCGGAAGAACGACGCGAACACTCCTGCCGTAGCGATCTTCGAGCTCGTCTCCGTCGTGGAGGTAGGTCATCGCCCGCCAGGATCGCCAGTTGGTGCTCTGCGAGACGTCCAGGGTTCGGACGACCACTCGGAAGAAGATCGAAGCGAAGAGGTCGTCGTCGGTGGCGGGATGGACGACCTCTCCCAGGTCGACGGTGAGAGTGTCCAGCGCACCGTCGCTGTAGCGATCGTCGGTGAGCACGAGCTCGGCGGGACCGCCGATGCTCAGTCGGGGATCGACCGACACCAGCTCGGCCGAGAGGAGCTCGAGGCCCCGCGGCATGACTTCGGTCAGGACGGCGGCCTCCATCCGACCCTCGGGGATGCGCACCTCGATCTCCATGACGGCCGTCTCGCCGATGGCCAGCTCGGTACCGGAGGTGCTGGGCTCGCTGCTCGAGATCACGTTCTTGGCGAGCTTCACCTCTTCGGTGGTGAGGGTCACGCTGTCCATCGCCGTTCCGAGCTTGAAGCTGTCGGGAGAGTCCGGCCGGCTGAAGTAGTCCGTCCGCACCGTGTTGACGAGGGCCGTCTTGGGGTTCATGTCGGAGGCCACCACGGTCTCGTAGGTGATGACCACCACGTTGCTGTCGACGTCACCGGCGGCGGGAAGCAGGGACGGGTGCGTCGCTCCGGTCGGTCGGAACCAGAACCGAAGCTCGTTGCCGTCCAGCTCATGGGACGGCGAGGCCGCCACGTCCACGCCGTCACCGTCCTCGATCGTGACCGAGCCGGGAACGAAGGTCAGACCGTCGGGCAGCGTGTCGATCACGTCGTCGAGGTAGGCCGGCGCCGGTCCGACGTTCTCGAGCCGCACGGTGTAGCGCGCCGTGTCACCGGCGTCGGGCCGTGAAGGGCTCACGCTCTTGGAGGCCTGCACGGAACCGAGGGCGATGTCGAACTCGCGGTTGACGACCAGCGTGCCCTGAACGACGTCCTCGTCGTCCACCCAAGACAGCACGGCCGCGTTGCGGGTCGGGACGAGCCCGTCGGCGGGCAAGGGGTCGGGGACCTCGTCCGTCACCTGGGTCTCGATGAGCAGGACGAACCGCGCCTCGGGCGGGACGTCGCCGAGTTCGAAGCGGAGGGCGTTGTTGAGGACCGTGTCGGGGAAGCCCCCCGACGACGCGTCGAAGGGAGCCCGACGACCGGCCATCGTGTCGTCGGCGAAGCCGTCGCCGTCACCGTCGTTGGTGGCGATCGAGACACCGTCGACGTCGACCAGCGACGAGTCGACGTTGAGTCGGATGTCGACGATCTCGGCAGCCGAGGTGGTCAGGAGCGGTAGGTAGTCGTCCAGGCGGACGCCCAGCGTCGGAACGCGTGGGAACTCGGCGGTCACGGCGAAGAGAAGGGTCGAGCCCGGGAGAACCGGCTCGTTGACCACGTCGAAGTCGGGCGTGCCCGCGGTGCCGTCGTGCAGGACGCCATCGGGATCCATCATCGAGACGAACACCTTCTCCAGCGTGGGCTCCGGCGTGGTGATGGTGGCGGCGCTGTCGTCGGCCGTTCCCGTGCCGAGGATCGACGGGTCGGTCGTTCCCTCGTCGGAGACGACGGCATCGACCCGAACCAAGTTGGTCAGCGTCTCGCTGCACTCGTAGTCGATGTTGCCCGGACCCTCGAAGAGACCGTCGACCGTGGCCGTGTAGCGGATGGTCCCCGTGGCGGCGGCCGGCAGCGTGCCGCCGCCGGCGAGCGTGAAGCGAATCTCGGTGTCGCCGTGGAAGGGGTCGGCCGTTCCGGAGCTGACGTCGAAGCTGATCGTCGACCCACCGGACTGCTCGATGGTCACCGAGCCCGCACCGTCGAACACGAGGCCGTCGGGCAGGGTGTCGGTGAAGGTCATCGGGCCTTGCAGGGCGAGGTACTCTGAAACCTGGTAGCTCAGGGTGTAGACGACCGTGTCGTCGATCACCTTGATCTTGCGGTCGCGTCCCTTCTGCACCGCGACGTACTCCGCCTCGACGGCCGCGCGTGCCGGGGGTGGGATGAGCTCGGGCGGCAGGGAGATTCCCTGGAAGTAGCCGGTGAGGGCGACGGCATCGTCGGTGGCGGGCTCGCCGCCTCCAGGCGTAGCGCCGCCATCGCGCACGAGAGCACCGTCTTGCACGGCGACCGAGGAAGCGGCGCCTCCCAGGTGCTCGTTGGTCGCGTCTCCGACCCGGTACTCGGTGATGCCCGAGCGGTAGACCACGTCGACCATGCCGTTGGTCGGAATGAGGACGTCGCTCAACGTCAGCATGACCTCACCGGCCGTGGGCTCGTTGGCCCACGCGTCCACCATCACTCCAGCAGGCACGTCGTCCCAGCCGAGGAACTCGCGGTTGTTGGAGAGCACGTCCTCCACGCTCACGCCCGTGACCTCGTCGATCCCGTTCCCCGTCAACCGGATCGTCGTCAGGTAGGCGTTGACACCGGTGCCCGTCGCGCGCTCGCCCTCGGCGACGTGGGGGATGACCTCGACCTCGAACGGCGTGAGTCTCACCGTCGCGGTCGTGAAGAGCGCGGAATCGGACGCCGGAAGCGTCGTCGGGAAGCCGGCCGGAGCATCGTCGTCGGAAGACACGGTGCTCCCGGCCAGGGCCGCCGTCGGATGCGTCAGGTCGAGCGCGCCAAAGGTCGCGGCGTTCTCACCCGGAGGCGGCGCACCGAGCCCGAACGGGCTGTCGCCCGCATGACCGAGCCAGCGCAGGGGCACCTCCTCGCCAGGAGGCAGGATCGCCAGCAGGGTCATCGACCCCTCGAGGCTGTCCCCGGGGATGAGCCCCCGGCTCGTGCTGAAGGTCAGCGTCGTCTCGCCGGTGTCGGCGTCGACCCGACGACGAGTCGGCCGCCCGAGCAGCTCCGACTCCACGAAGGAGACGTCGGCCGGCAGCACCATCGAGAGGCCGAGCTCGAAGGCATCTCCCTCCGAGCTGAGCAAGCTCGCGAAGTCGAAGCCGACATCGAAGGGCCGCCCGGCGAGAGCCGTCGTCGGCGCGTCGATGGCGAAGACGAGGTCCAGGTCCAGGCTGCCGTCGGCGTCGGACTGTGCCTTCGCGGAGCTGGCGACGAACAGGCTGGCGAGAACCAGCCAAGGGAGATGCTGCAGGATGCCGGGGTGGTGCTGACGACTCATCATTTCCTCGGGGACGGGGGGCGAGAAGATCGCGTCGGGTGGCGCGACGTCACGCCCGACGTTGCAAGGCCCAGACCACTCGAGATCGGCGTGAGAAACCGGAGCTCTGCAGCCTCTCGGCGTGAAGACGCGGTGCTTCTCTCGAGTTGCGAGCCGTCGTGACGGCCTCACTCAGGCTGAGAGCTCGAGGGCAGCGACGCGGTGTCTGGGCACGAGTCCGCTCGGCGACGGAGGAAGCGGCGGGAACGGTCCGGCCTCACGGACGTCGCGCGAGAACGACGTCCGGGGTCGTGGCCGAGACGAAGGAAGCGCAGGCCTCAGCCCGCGGCGGCACCCGCGGCCACGGGACGGTTGGCGCGATGCCAGTCCACCGTCTCCTGCAGGCCCTTCTCGAGCCGGATGCTCGCCTCGAAGCCGAGCAGCTCACGGGCCCGCGACACATCCAGACAGCGACGCTCCTGCCCGCCGGGCATGTCGGCATCCCAGCGCAGGCGTCCGGTGTAGCCGACCGTCTCGGCGATGAGCTCGGCCAGCTCGCGGATGCGGATCTCACAACCGGTACCGAGGTTCACCGGGATCGGCTCCTCGAGCTTCTCGACGGCGAGCGCGAGACCTTCGGCGCAGTCGCGCACGTGGAGGAACTCGCGGCTCGGGCTCCCGTCTCCCCAGAGATGGACCTCGTCGGCACCCGTCTCCCTGGCCTCGACCATCTTGCGAATGAGCGCCGGGATGACATGGCTGGTCTCGAGATCGAAGTCGTCACGAGGACCGTAGAGATTGGCCGGCAGGATGTAGGCCGAGCTCATCCCGAACTCGTCACGGTAGGCGCTGAGCATCGTCTGCAAGGCCCGCTTCGCGATGCCGTAGGGAGCGTTGGTCGGCTCCGGGAAGCCATCCCACATGGAGTCTTCTTGGAACGGGACCGGCGGATGGCTGGGATAGGCACAGACCGTCCCGACGACGACGATCTTCGTGACCTCTGCCTGACGACACGCCTCGATCAGGTTGATGCCCATGAGAGCGTTGTCGCGGAAGAAGCTGCCGGGGTGCTCGCGGTTGGCACCGATGCCGCCCACGGCCGCTGCCAGGTGCACGACCGCGTCGGGCGCGAAGGACTCGACCGCGGCCTGGCAGTCCTCGGCGCGAGTGAGATCGTGCTCGGAGTGACGCACGACTCCCACGGTGGCACCGCGCCCCTCCAGGACCGGAACGACGTGACTCCCGAGAAAGCCGGCACCGCCGGTGACCAAGATCCTTCGGCCATCGCAATTGAAGCTCATGTCTTCGTCTCCACGGGGCGCGATCGTGCGTCGCCCATTTCCGTGGATGTCGGCCCACCCCCCTGCTTTCGAGAGGGCAGCACTTGCGTTCTTCGAAGGAATCTCTCGTAGCCATGGGACACGGCCTGGCGGAAGGCCTCGGCCTGCTGGTCCTGGTCGATCGGGGAGATGGTCTCGAGACCGGCCTGACCCAGCTCGGGGAGGTCGTCGCGACGCAGCGCGGCAGCCAGCGACGTCTTGGCGCTCTGGGGGTCCATGGGGTCCCAGAGCAGGCCGTTGCGACCGTGGTCGATGAGGTCGTCGTGACAGCCGGCGTGGACCGAGCACAGCACCGGGGCACCGACGGCCATCGCCTCGTTGACGACCAGGCCCCACACGTCGCCGCATGACGCGAAGACGTGGAGGTCGGCCACCGCGTGCCAGGCCGTCATGTCTTCCGGAGGCGCCACGCCCAGGGCATGGATGCCCTCGGCCTCCCGACCCTCGACGAGCGTCTTCAGGGGACCGTCTCCCACGAACGCGAGACACCAGCCCGAGCGCTCCTCGGGTGTCAGCGCCGTCCATGCGGCGACCAAGGGCTCGATTCCCTTGAGCGGGACGAGCCGCCCGGTGACCAGCGCGATCTTGCGGTCGGTCGGGAGACGCTGCCTGAGCTGGAGCAGTCGTTCCATGAAGCCGGGATCGGCGAGGTCGGCCGCGATGCGATCGGTGTCCGGTGCGTTGAAGGCGTCGAAGACGTTCTCGTCGGCAGCCCCGTAGCTGCGGAGAACATCCCTCGCCTGCGTGCCCATGCCGACGATCGCGTCGGCTCGTCTCAGGAGGAAGCGCCTCAGCCAGCTCCGGTAGGAGCCTTGTGAGGCGCTGATTCGAGACTGGTACGACCAGAGCACGAACGGTCGCTTCAGCCGACGGGATGCAGCGTAGGCTGCAAGACTGCGTGGTCCGAGCTCGTGGCTGAAGACCACGTCGGGTCGGTACTTGCGGAGCTCCGAGCCGAGGTTCAGCGGAAGGTGCAGGGTGATGACCTGCTCGAACGGCACCGGTTTCTCGCTGTGGACGGTGCGCTTGATCGACCAGGTCTCGAGCTTCGTCACCCCGAGCTGGCCGCAGTCCACGTCCCAGGCCCGGTCGAACTCGGAGGTCGCGTTCACGAAGACCCGGAAGTCCCAGTCGGGCGTGTCGGCGAGCTTCTGAAACAGGGGTCGACGATACGGGCTCACGAAGTTCGTGCAGAAGGCAACTCGCATCAGGCCACCGCTCGCTTTCCAGGCCCATAAGCTTCCGCTCGGGCGCTCTTCTCGGGGAACAACCAGGCCTGCAAGCCACCACAGGCCAGGGATGCCGTCAGGAGCGCTCGGGCCAGGTCGACCCGACGCGCACGGACGACACCTCGGAGACCGTGACCGGCCGCCTTCAGCAGCCGGAATCCGAAGCGCAGCACGGGGTTGCGGCGTTCCTCAGGCTGCTCGATGCGGGCGTAGCTCGCTCCGGAGTGCCAGTAGCGACGCGCTAGCGCACCGAGGTTCGCGCGCCGCGGCGGCAAGGTCTCCCAGCTCACGGCGTCCGGTGCCGAGACGGCCAAGGCTCCTGCACGCAACATCCGCGCGAAGAGGTCGACGTCCTCTCCCCCACTCCGCCCGAAGGCCTCGTCGAAGCGGAAGCCGCGCTCGTGGAACCACGAGGCATCGACGAACGTGCAGCCGCAACGGGTGCCCGCCCAGTCCAGGACCTCGTCGCGAGTCCCGGTGGGGTGATCCAGCAGGCCGCTCTCGGCCAGCCAGCGGGGCGTGCTGGAAGCGAGGCGCGCACGCACCATCCCGATGACGACGTCGGCGCCGGTCCGCTCCCGCGCGGCCAGCATCTCGACGAGCAAGTCCGGTTCGGTCGTCTCGTCGTCGTCGAGGAACAGCACGAGATCACTCGGCCGCTCGATGGCAGCGTTGCGGGCCCGCGCGATGTTGCTCACCGGCACGTGCATGGCGATGAGCGGCATCTCGGCTCCGAAGATCGGGCTCAGGTCCTTCAACACCGGCGCGGCCGACGCTTCCGGGTCGTTGTCGACGACTCGGACCTCGGCGCGGATGCCCTCGGGAATCGTCATCCGGCGCACGCTCTCGAGCAGGGCCCGCAGCATCTCCGGGCGCCGGAAGGTGCCGATGCAGATCGCCAGGTGGCGTGCATGACGCGTGGTTTCGTCGCGTGACGAGCTCACGACGACACCGCCGGAGAGAGCTCGAGTTCGGCCTCTGTCTCCGTTCGACGGCGGACGGGCCGGCGGCACCACTGGCGCGCGATCATGGCGATGTAGCGCGGGTTAGTCGTCAGGTAGCGCATGAAGAGCCGGCGTGGCTCACAGGCAAGGCGGAAGGCCCACTCGAGCCCCATTCGCTGCAAGATGCCAGGAGCCTGCGGGACGATGCCGGCGTGGAAGTCGAAGGCCGCCCCGACACCGAACATGATTCCGGGGAAGCGGCTGGAGTGCTCGTGCATCCAGCGCTCCTGCTTCGGACAACCCAGTCCGACGAAGGTGAGGTGAGGCTTCACCTCGTTGAAACGTCTCTCGACGTCCACCTCTTCTTCCTCGGTGAGCGGTCGGAAGGGGGGGCTGATGGTCAGCGCCAGGTCCAGCTCGGGGAAGCGCTCGTTCAGCTTCTCGATGAGCAGCGGCAGTCGATCCTCGTGGCCGCCGTACAGCGCCACGCGCCAACCCTTCTCCTCGGCCACCGTCAGGAGCTCCAGCATGAGGGTGGGTCCGTAGACACGAGAGGCCTCGGGGTGACCGAAGAGGCGCTGGGCCCAGACGACCGGCACGCCGTCGGGGGTGTTCATGGTCGCCCCGAGGAGGGCCTCGCGATGCGACTCGTTGCGACGCGCCTCGACGATCGAGTGGACCGGGCAGATGCACACGTAGCCATCCTGCTCGGCCTCGATCATCTCGCCCACTCGCTCGACGACGCCGTCGTAGTCGAGCCGCGTGACCGGCACGTCGGCCACCTGGATCGTGTCGGGAGATAGCGGACCGGCCGGCATTTCCTTCTTCCCCCCACGCAAGGCACGCTTCGCCTTCCGGAGGAAGAACAGCGCGGTCATGAAGATGATCACGATGTCGAAGGAGGGCGAGCGGTTCTTGATGTAGTGAAGCTCGCCCTCGAAGCGCCGGGACCAATCGTCGATCAACCCGTCACCGAGGGCGTTGTCGAGCACGCAGACCTGGCCGACGTTGGTGAGCCCGGGACGCACGAGACCACGACGCTCGAAGTTCGGGATCTTCCGACAGAGCTCGTCATGCAGGGCCTGCGGAATCGGACGCGGACCGACCAAGGCCATGTCACCTCGCAGGATGTTCCAGAGCTGCGGCATCTCGTCGATCTTGAGCTCTCTCAAGATCCGACCGATGCGCGTGACCTGCGTGGTCGCGCCGTCGACGCCGAGCGCAGTGGCCTTCTCGCTCCCGACGGCGAGGGTTCGGATCTTGTAGATGCCGAAGGGTCGGTTTCCGAGACCGGGCCTCATCTGCTTGAAGATGAAGGGGCCCGACGAACCGAGTCGCACGATCGGATAGAGGACGAGAAACATCGGCATGAGCACGATGAGCCCGCCCAGTGCGATGAGACGCTCGGCCACGGCCCAAAGCCGATCGGAGATCGTGCGGTCGCTCTCCGTCCTCACGGATTCTCGTCCAGCTTTGCTGCCTGGTCGTCCAGACGCGTGTTCCACTCGTGAAGGAGATGGCGGATCGAGTCCATGGCGGCGATCAGGCCGCCACGCCGATTCTGCTTGGCCTGCGAGGCCGCGTTCTCGAGATAGGCGTTGGTGATCGAGAGCGCACGCACGAGATCGGCGGGCTGGCTCTTGTCACAAGCACCATTGCAGCCGGCGTTGATGAGGTCCTTGAGCACCTCGTGATCGAGGGTCCCGGAGAAGGCGATGATGAGCGACTCCGGATGAGCCGTGCGGATGTTCCGGGCCAGCTCCGTGGCGACCCGATCTCCGCCGAAGTCGTTGTCGATGAAGAAGACTTCGTGGTCACCGGAGTAGTCCGGGTCCTCCCGCTCTTCGATCTCGACGTTGGGGAAGCGTGCCTCCAGGCCGCTGCGGAGCATGCGACGCGCCCAGGGGTCGTCATCGAGAATGAGAACGCGGGCATGGTGAGTCGAAGAGGGAGTCGTCGTCGTGTTGCTGTCGGATGCAGTGGCGTGGCTCATGTGCTTCCTTTCGAGGCGTCCTTGCCCACCCCGCAGGTAGCAAGACGCAGGCCAGTCGAGACGCCCGTTCTCGGGTGCCTGGAGAAGACAGGGTGAAACGGAGTGAAGTGGGGAGAGGACGTCATGCCGAGACGGGCTCCGCGCTCTTGGCGGTCTCCTGGTCGCGCCCGTACTTCTTCATCCTTCGATAGAGGGTCGCTTCCGAGATGCCGAGCTGCCTTGCGGCTTCGGCCATGGTCTCGCAGCTCGCGACGGCGCTCTCGATGGCCTGCCGCTCCATCTCGGCGAGGGTCATCGGCTCGTCGGAACAGGGCGTTTCGGGACGGCCCGCCATCGCCGACAGAGGCTCCCTGAGCTCGTTCGGCTGGGCTTCCGAGACTTCCTTCAAGTCGGCTGGAAGCATTCCCATCGTCAGTCGCGCGCCGTTGTTGAGGACGACCAGACGCTCGATCAAGTGCTGGAGCTGGCGCACGTTGCCTGGCCAGAGGCGCTGCTCGAGCCAGGCCACCAGCTCCGGCTCCATCGACGAGAACTCGCGCTCGTGTCGGGTGGCCGCCGTACGCAAGAAGTGCTCCGCCAACCGCCCGACGTCGCCGTCTCGATTCCGAAGAGGCGGCAGGGCCAGCGGCACGACGTTGAGTCGGTAGTACAGGTCCGCGCGCAGCCGACCTTCTTCGACGTCTCGTCGGGGATCGACGTTGGTCGCCGCGACGATCCGAACATCGGCCTCGTCGTCGCGCTCCGCGCCGACACGGCGGTAGGTCTGCTCTTGGAGGAAACGCAGCAGCTTGGGCTGCGTCTCGATGGGCATCTCCCGGATCTCGTCCAGGAACAGCGTGCCGCCTCGTGCCTCCTCCACCGCTCCGCGATGACGGCGATCGGCCCCCGTGAAGGCGCCGCGCTCGTGGCCGAACAGGGTCGACTCGACGAGCTCACGCGGCAGGCTCCCCATGTTGAGGGCAACGAAGGGCCCACCGGAGCGCTCCGAGCGCGCGTGGAGAGCCCGTGCGACGAGCTCCTTGCCGGTGCCCGACTCTCCGGTGATCAGCACGCCCACGTCGGTCGGCGCGACGCTCTCGATGGCGCGAAACACCGTCTCCATCTGCGGTGACCCACCGACGAGTCCCTCGAAGCGCTCGCGGAGGGGAGGTCGTCGTTCGAGATCTCGCACCCGCTCGAGGAGGTCGCCGTGCTCGAGCGCCCGGGTGAGCGTGGTCACCAGGCGGGCCTCGTCGAGGGGTTTCGGCAGGAAGTCCAGCGCCCCCGCTCGCATCGCCTCCACTGCCAGGTCGACGGTGGGGCAAGCGGTCATGAGAACGAGCGGAGCCTCACCGGACGCGCGACGCAGGGGCGCGATGAGGTCGAGCCCCAACGTCTCACCGAGATGGTGATCGAGGAGGATCGCACGGGGCGATCGACTCGCGGCCAGCTCCAAGGCCTGCTCTTCGTCGGAGGCAACGACCGAGTCGTGACCATGGGCTCGCAGCAACGCTTGGGCTATCCGACCGAACATCGGATCGTCGTCCACGATGAGAATGAAGGCCCCTGATTCAGGCATCGAGAGCAGCTCCCTTCCGAGCCGAGTCCCGGCGCACGACGATCAGTCCATCCGAAGACAGGGATCGTCGGAACGCAGGACCATGGAGGTCCACATCAAGCACAACATCGGCACCTTGTCCGTCTTCAAGAGATAGCTTTCGCCGAACGCATAGATCACCAGCAGGCCGGTGGCGAGGGTGGCGCTGGCACAGACGGTCCGTCGCCCCTCTTCGTTGAGCCTCGCCCGCAAGATGACCAGGCGTGGCAAGGGCGAGACGAGGGAGAACACCACGACGAACAGGCCCACCACGCCGATGTCCACGAACACGTCCACGTAGGCGTTGTGGGACTGACGGGGGTTCCAGGTACCGACGATCTCGCGCCCCCTCCCCTCCCGCCAGAAGGCGCCGTACCCTCTCCCGAACACCGGCGACTTCATCCCCTCGCGGAACACCTCCTTCCAGAGCTCGTCCCGCCCGGACAGCGACTCGTCCCGACCGACGAGCTTGAAGGCCATGCTCTTGCAGTTCGCCGGTCCGATCAGCATCACCAGGGTGATGCCGGTCACCGCAGCCACCTGGATCTGACCGCGAAGACGATGCGGCCCCCAGAGGAACAGGAAGAGCCCGGTGCCGCTGACGACCAGGATGAGAGAGGTCACCGAGTTGCTGAGGAACAGCGCCAAGATCTGCCCTCCCCGAAGCCCCAGGTAGCAGAAGAACTCTCGATGCGTCCTCGACCGGAGACCGAGGCTCACCAGGTAGCCGGACGACAGGACGGCTCCCAGGGTGTTCGGGTGACCGGTGACGCCACAGAGCCCGGGTCGCTCGGCGATGCTGGTCGCGAGCTTGGGGAAGATCACCATGCCGACCAGCGAGATCCACGCGGCTCCACCGGTCATCCAGATGACGACCTTCTGCATGAAGCGCACTGGCTCGGGGTGATCGTCCACGGCGACCGCCATCGTCAGCAGCGCGAAGACGAAGATCGCTCCGCGCTTGATCGTGAGCCCTCCGGAGTCGGACCACACGACGGAGCCGAGCATCCCCACCGCGAGCACGGTGAGCGGAAGCTGCCGCATCAAGGCCGGACCGAGTCGGCGGCCGAGGAAGAGGACCGCCAGGGCGGCCATGCCGGACAGCCCGAAGATCAGCTTGCGCAGGGCGGCCCCGGAGTCCGCATCGCTGACGATGATCGGCTGCCAGGGGGGCCGATATCCGTTGATCGCGTAGATCCACCACGCGACCAACATGATCCGCGGGGCCCAGCCGAAGGGCAGTTGCGGCATCCACGAGGGGCCCCCGGGTCTCCTCACCTCGCGGCCGGCCGCGGACGCCAGGGTGGTCGGATCACGTGCTCCCACAGCTCGTCGAGACGTCGGGCGAGGGTCGGCTTCCGACGCATGACGGCGACCTGCTCGAGGAGGATGACCAGGCCACAGCCGAGGAAGCAGCCGAGCCCGAGGCCCACGCCGACGTGCTTGGTCTTGCTCGGCCCTGCCGGCTTCGTGACCGGCACGGCGGGTCGGATGATCGCCAGGTTGCCGGCGGGCTGCTCGGCGCGAATGCGAAAGACATCGGCCTGCGTGGAGAGGGTCGTGCAGAGGTCGCGCCGAAATCGCAGCTCTTCGGTCAGCCCACGATGCTCGATGGCGAGCTGCCCGTACTCACGCTGACTGACGTCACCCGTGATGTTCTGCTCCAAGGAGTCGACCTGATTCTCGATCACTCCGATCTTGCGTCGCAGTGCCCGGACCCCGGGCTCGTTCGGGGTGTGCGAGAGGAGACGCTCCGTGACCTGGAGCTCGAACTTCCCCTTGAGCGATTCGAGCTCTCTCACCTGCCGGATGCGATCCGCTGCCTGGAGCCCCGGATCGAGCAGCGCGTGCTTGGCCGAGAAGACCCGGAGGCGTTCCTCCACGTCGGCCAGCCTGATGCGAGCCGTGTCCAGGGCCTTGCCCACGTGACCAGCCTGTTGGAGAAGAAGCTGTCTCTCGATCGCCTTGCTGGCTTCCTGAGCCTCTTCGATGAGCTCGTTGGCCAGGAAGGCCGCGACTACCGGATCTCCGGCGGTGAAGGTCACGGAGAGAAGACCGCCGTCACCGGACTTGATCTTCAACATGCTCTTGAGGGAAGCGATCTCCTCGTCGGAGCGGTTGTCGTCGCGGAACGGGTCGCTCAGCCCTTCGCGCAGCCTCAGCTTCTCGGCGAGGTTCTCCAGCAGCGCACGCGTAAAGGCCAGTTCACACCAGCAATTTCTCGAGCAACTTTCAGAGCAATATTGCACTGAAAATTGCGCGCAATATCGCTCGGAAAATCGC
>JBCCFW010000172.1:0-15982 GCA_039029535.1 Acidobacteriota bacterium | reverse complement strand
GGCGGGGATTCTAGCAATCCCGGGTTGACGACGGTGGGAGTGTTCCGTTCCCACCAAGGAGAAGGCTCCCGGTGCCCCACGGGTCGCACGCTGGCGGACCGCACCCCCGGCCCAATGCGCGCGGACTCTCCCGGCATGACATCCGAGTCGCCGGACCTCAGTTAATCAACTGACCACCGACCGACTTGGTCCCCGGATTTCTCAGGAAGAGGATGCGCTAATGTTCATCTCGTAGCGCACGCGACGAGATTGGCGATGGATCGGCGCAGCCGGCGGCTGAGAACACGCTCGGCAACGCCTGGGGGGTCCGATGAACCGCAAGCCTCTTCTCACCACGCTCACCTTCTTCGTCTTCGCGATGGGTGGTGCGTACCTGCTCTTCCACGTCCTCGACTCCTCCGCCGAGCTGACCTGGCGAGGCTACGCACTCGGGGGGGCCCTGGCCGGCTTCGTCGTGCAGTTCCTACTGATGAAGTGGGCGTACTCGCGTCTCTGCGACCCACCCTCTCGGTCTCACAGACGATGGTCCTCATCCAGCTCGTCAAGGAAGCCCACGTCTCTCGAATCTTGATGGACGCTGCCCGTCTCATCGGACAGCTCGACGAGGGCATCCCGATGCCGGACGACGACGAGATCGTCCAACGAGTGAAGGCGATCCTGGCGGACAACCGCTCGCGGCTCCGTGGGTTCAAGTATCCGGTCCCGAGCTTGGAAGCGATCGTGAAGCGCTTCGGAGAGGACCGGCCCGAGTTCGACGAGGCCATCCGCGCAACGCTCCCCGGCCTGCGTGACACCTCGATTTCGGCCTCGATTCGCCTCGAGCGCCTGAGGGACTCGATGAATACCTTTGCCGACCTCAGCCTTCCCGACATCGCGCGTGAGCTCACTCGCCTGACGAAGACGGAGCTGGCTGGTGACGGAGCCACGTCATGAGCACGCGGTGGCTCACCATCGGCGAGGCCTCGAAGAGGGTCGGAGTGTCGCCCAGCACGATCCGGCGCGCCATTCAGGACGGCAAGCTGACTGCAGAGTCCCGTGAGCGATCCGGGCGCAGCGTTCAGGTCGTCGACGCAGACCACGTCGAACGCCACTTCAGCGAGGGTGGCGTGGATCGAGGCGAGCTAGCGGTGGTCGCTGCTGGCTCCACTCCACTGGTCCACGCCTCGATGGAGGCCTTCGAGTACGCCCGTCTCTGCCTCGAGACCGAGCATCGAACGCTGGGCGAGCTCCGCCGTCGGTTCCTTCAGCTCACCTGCCTGACGACGGGCTTCGTCGTCCTCGCCGCCCTTGGTTTCTGGTGGAGTCGAACGACCTGGCTCGGGCTCCCCGATGCCGGCTCGTACCGGCTCCTGGGGCGCTTCTTCCAGAAGGAGCTCTGGCTGCCCCACCCTTCCGCCTGCGTGATGGCCGCGATGGTCTTCCTCGGAGCGCTCGCTGCCCGCGTCCTCTGGCGCCTGCTTCGGCCGGACGCCGAGCACTTCCGTGTCGCCCTTCCCTCGCACCAGCTCAGGCTCGGTCGCGATGCCCTGCTCGAGCTGTTGCGACATGGCGGAGACTCGGCCAAGACCCACGACGTGACGGTGGACGCCATCGAGCGCTTGAGCCTCGCTGCCGACCACCTTCACGGGCGCAACCACCGGACCAGCAGCTTGCTTCGGTGGGTCGAGCGCTCGCTCCGCAAGTTCATGACCTGGGTCCTCGTCGTCGGCGTCCTCCTTCTCGCTGCCTGGGGTGCCTGGGCCGCGCTCGCCTCCGGTTGAAGTGACAGTGATGTTCGAAGCCCCTTCGCTCCCCCGCGACGATCGCGATCCTGGTGGCCGCCATCGGCAGCTCGCCAAGGCGCGGGACGACTATCGCTTCACGCCCCCCGACGCCTCCTTCGCGCTCCTGCAAGACCTGCCGCGACAGGAGCGATTTCCGAAGCGCTACCGACTCAACCGCCTGCGCACGGGGGGGCGCTTCCTGGCCAACCTCGCCGTGGTCGAGCTGAAGCGCTTCCTCCGTCCGAAGCGCGGTCTCGAGCGCTTCGCCGAGTACTTCCCGCTACTGAATCGTCCCCGCGCGATCGATCGATTTCGCTCGGACGGCTTCTTCGGCAACCAGCGACTCGCCGGCGCCAACGCGCTCGACCTCCGGCTCGTCACCGAGCCGCTCGCCGACTTTCCGCTGACCGACGCCCAGCTCTCCCTGGCGACCGGTCTCCGGCTCCGGATCGACGAGGAGATCGCCGAGCACCGTCTCTACGTGCTCGACCACTCGCGCTACCAGCCGCTCGTCGATCGACTAGAGGAACGCCGTGAGGGACGCTACCTCGTGGCACCCCGTGCCCTGTATCGACTCTCACCGGCGGCGCCAGGGCTCATGCCCGTGGCGATCCAGCTACGGAAGCCCGTCGATCGGGATGAGCCCGTCTTCCTGAGGGATGGCAGCGACGAGTGGCTGATGGCCAAGCTGCTCACGCACGCCGCGGACACGACCTCGCTGGAGCTGCGACATCACCTGGCGCAGACCCACCTGCTCCTCGAGGGCGTCATCGTCGCCGCCCATCGCACGCTGGCTCAGCGGCATCCAGTCCTTCGTCTTCTCGAGGAGCACTTCGAGGAGACGCTGGCCATCAACGACTTCGGCAAGGACACGTTGATCAATCCGGGCGGGTTTCTCGACCAGCTCATGCCCGGTGACTTGGAGGAGACGATGGAGCTCGTCTCCGAGGCCATCTCCGACTACCGGCTCGATCGCGGGGGGCTCCCCGACGACCTGCGATCCCGCGGTCTGGACATCGAGGACCGGCTACCCAACTTCCCCTACGCCGAGGACGGGCTGCTCGTCTGGTCCGAGATCGAGCGATTCGTCCGCCACTACCTGTCGCTCTACTACTCCAGTGATGCCGAGCTTGCCGAGGATGCCGAAATCGCCCGCTGGCTCGAGGCGATGTCGGGTCCCGGACGGCTGCGGGGCGTCCCTTCTTCGGTGACCGCACGAGACGAGCTCGCTCGTCTCCTCACCCATGTCATCTGGATCGCCGGGCCCCGGCACTGCGCCGTGAACTATCCACAGTGGGACTACATCGCCCACGTGCCCAACATGTCGTTCTCCCTCTACGCTCCGGCCCCCCGAGCTCTCGGGACTCACGACACCGAACAGTCCTTGATGCGACTTCTTCCCGATCATCGCCAGACGCTGAAGCAGGTCCTCCTCATGCAAGCGCTCTCGGGATGGCAACACACGCGGCTCGGTCACTACTCCACTCGCGTGACCGAGGACCTCCGAGCCGCCGAGCTCGTGGTGGCCTTCCAAGGACGGCTCGCCGACGTCGAGCGTGCGATCGAGGACCGCAACGTCGCACGCTCAGAACCCTACGAGTACCTGCTCCCCTCTCGCATCCCCAACAGCGCCAACATCTGACCCGGAGGGACGTCGATGAAGCGACTCGGGCTCGTGCTCTTCTACCTGGTCTTCGGCTTCGCAGCACTGCTGCGTCGAGGCCGACCGACCCACCTCCGAGGCGTCGCTGCCCGCGGGACGCTCGATCTCGCCGCTGGCGAACCCGCCCTTCCCCTCTCGCTGTTCCGAGGAGACGAACCGCTCACGGCGACGATCCGCCACGGCAACGTGGCGCACGACGATGACGCCGCCCTCGACATCAGGGGAGCCGCACTCTGCCTGCAAGAGCCTGGCGGCGGCGAGCGCTTGGACTTGCCGATGAACACCGGCCCCGTCACCTTCTCATCGGCCTGGGTCTTCCTGCGCTACGCCCTGGCCTCCGGTCCGCTCCCGTGGACCGAGAAGCCCATCCGAGAGAATGGCCTGCGGCGCTTCCTGCGTCGTGAGCGACGGGCCCACGCCCAGTTCGTTCCAGCGCTCCGTCGTGCGCCTGACTCGTACGCGGCCCTGGAGTACCACTCCAAGCTCGTCCATCGACTGCTCGGAGACGATGAGGGTTGGGTGCGCTTCCGCCTGACTCCATGGAGCGGCGAGGACTCCGGTCTTCCCGACGCGGCCGATCGAGCGAAGCCATGGGATCAGGACCGACGGGTCGGTGAAGACCGCGCCCATGACTACCTTCGCGAGGAGCACTGCCGGCGCGTGCAAGACGGGGGCGTGCGTCATCGTCTCGAAGTGCAGGTCGCCCGTGAGCCGACTCCCGACGCACGCTTCCTCGACCCCGGTCGATCCTGGAGCTCGGAGGCCCATCCCTGGCGGCTGGTCGGCACCCTGCATCTCGACGAGCCCCTCACCGCCGAAGAGACCGAGACGCTGAGCTTCAACGTCGGTCGACTGCCCACCGGACTCGAGCTCCTGCCCTGCCGTCACCTCGGCGACCCGGGCTCCATCGGCTACGTCCGCTCGAGTGTCTACTCCTGGACTCAGCGAGTGCGGGGAGCACTGCGTCGCTGGCAGGCCCTCTACCGGAGACTGCGAACGGCACGCCGTCGACGCCGCCGCGAAGGTCCTCCCTATCGAGACAGCCAGGGCCGTCGTCGCTCCTCGCTGTGGCGACTGGTGTTCGGCAAGTCGCTCTTTTGAGACCGGACCCTCACCGCTCCGCTTGCAGCCTCCCGTCCTCGCTCAACAGCAACACCGGATACGGTCCGCCGCTCTGCTCGATGAGCCCCTCGTTGAGCAGGCCATCGATGACGCCGCGCACCTGGTCGGCCGAAAGTCGGGACAGCTCGCCGTAGGCCGGCGCCTCGTCGAGACCCGAGCCGAGAACCTTCTTCGAGCGCGACCCGCGCAAGACCAGCGCGAGCACTCCCACGCCGAAGCGACCGTGGAGCATCGTCGCTGCCTGGAGCGCGGCGCGACGGGCCAGGTCGAGGTTGTCGTCGGTCAGCCCCCCTCCCCCGGACTTCCGGCGCGAGCCGGACGACCGCCGTCGCGACGAGCTCGGCGACGGACCCTCGTCCTTCCAGCCCCGGCAGTTGTCGCAAGCAGGACACTCCCGCAGGCTGCGGTCGCCGAAGTAGCTGAGCAAGAACCCGTGCCGACACTGCCGGCAGTGGGCGTAGTGCACGATGCGGTCGAGCCGCTCCTCCCCTCGCTCGCGTCGTGCCTCCATTCGTTCGAGCAGCGGCGCCAAGCGCTCGGCCACGTCGCGTTGCGGGAGCTCCGCCTCGAGCACCTGCAAGCTGCGACGCCGGCCCGGGCCGTCCGTGCGCGCGATGAGTCGTGCGTCCTGGAGGATGCGCAGGGCTCCGCCACACTGATGCTCGGGCACGCCGCAGAGCGAGGCGATGTCGGCCACCGACCGATCGAGCTCGTCTTCATTCAGGCGCTTGAGACCGAGCCAGGTGTCGTGCACCGCGTCGTCGGGAGGACAACTCACCTCCAGGAAGAAGCGGTGCAAGTGCGGATCGCTGTTGCCGTGAACCAGCACGCAGTACGAGGTCTTGCCGTCACGACCGGCACGCCCCGCCTCCTGGTAGTAGGCCTCGATGGATCCCGGCAGCGAGTGGTGCACGACGAAGCGGATGTCGGGCTTGTCGATGCCCATGCCGAAGGCGTTGGTCGCCGCGATGATGGGAACCTGGCCCGACAGGAACTGGTCCTGCACCCGCGAGCGTTCCTCGTCCGGGAGACCCGCGTGGTACCCCACTGCCGAGAGTCCCTCGCCGATGAGCTCGCCGGTGACCTCCTCGACGTCCTTGCGTCGCGCGCAGTAGACGATGCCCGAGCCGCCCACCCCCTGCACGACCTGCAACACCTGGTCGAGGCGATCGCGACGACGGTCCCGGCGACGCGACAGCAGGCGGAGGTTGTCACGACGGAAGCCCGTGACCAGCGCCCGGTCGGGATCGAGACCGAGGACGTCGGAGACGTCACGTCGCACGCGCTCGGTGGCCGTCGCCGTGAGCGCCACGACCTGCCCCCGGAAGCCCTGCTCCCGACGCTGCTCGAGGAAGCGGCGCAGCCCGTTACCGTAGGCCGGCCGGAAGTCGTGACCCCACTGGCTGACGCAGTGCGCCTCGTCGATGGCCAGGAACGACAGCTCGGCCCGTTCCATGGCCTGGAGGAAGGACGGCGCTCCGAGCCGCTCGGGAGCGACGTAGAGCATCCGCAGCTCGCCGTTCGCCGCCGCCTCGAGATGACGCCGCTGCTCGGCCGCGCTCTGCGTCGAGTTGACCAGCTCGGCTGGGAGTCCCCGCGCTTGCAGGGCCTCGACTTGATCCTTCATGAGCGCGATGAGCGGCGACACGACCAGGGTGAGCCCGCTGCGCAGCAAGGCCGGCACCTGATAGCAGGCCGACTTTCCCGCGCCCGTCGGCATGACGATGATGAAGTCCTCGCCACTGAGGACGCGCTCGACCGCCTCGTCCTGACCGGGGCGGAAGTCGTCGTGCCCGAAGTGCCGTCGCAGGACCTCGCGCGCCGCCTCGAGATCGGCCGGCGCGTCAGGGCCGGTCGACATGGTCGTCCCCCGTCGGCACCGACGCCATCCGCTCACGCAGCTCGCTCAAGGCTCGCTTCAACTCCGCGCTCTCACCGTTCTCGAAGGGGGCGAGCACCGCCACGGCCTCGTCCCACCGACCCGCCCGCTCCAGCAGCGACGTCTTCGCCAGTCGGCTCCCGACGTGACCCGGTGCGAAGGTCAGCGCACGATCGTAGGCCAGCAGCGCTCGCTCCGGGTCACCGTTCCACTCGAAGGACCGGCCATGTCGGTGAAGCTCGAGACAGCGCGACCGGGCGCGGATCTCCGGCGAGAGCACGGACACGTCGAAGCCGGGGACCCAGCCATGCAGCCAGGTCGTCACGACCAGGACACCACCGATCACGACGAGCGCACGCGTCGACGGCCTCCGTCGCTCACGCCAGGCTCCTCGCACCACCTCGACGAGCGCGACGGCGCCCGCGGCCGCGAACGGCACGAGCAAGACGACGCTCGGGTAGCGATAGCGATCGCTGACGAAGAACGCCACGACCGAGAGACTCGTCACCAGGATGAGCGCCAGCATCAAGCCGCGGGCTCGCGTCCAACTCGTGAGCCCCAAGCCCAGCAAGGTCAGCGGCACGAGCACGCCCCAACTCGGTAGGAAGCGTCCGGGCCCGACGTGCTCTCGATAGTGCTCCGCGCTGCGGTGGATGGACACCTCGTACGGATCGAGGAACAGGCGCAGCTTCCGCCACCAGAGCCGCGACGCGGCCAGCGGCTCGGAGGCGAGCCAGGTGAGCCCACGACCCAGCCAGTACGACGACACCTCCGACGGGCTGAGCTCACGCCCTCGAGCCTCCTCGGCCAGCCGACGGACGTCTTGCTCGTAGACCGGCGTCGCGTCGCTGCGGATGCCCGCGCTCGGCGGCAGGTGGAAGACCCCGAAGGCCTCCGGGTTGTTGCCGATGTAGAAGTTGATGCCGCCCTGGCTCACCAGCAGCACGGGATGACCCGACACGGCCACGTTGCGTGCGGTCACCGGCAGGATGGCGAGCGACGCCCCGAGCGTGAAGGCACCGGCGCTCAACAGCCCCGCGCGCCAGGCTCCGAGCCGACGACGCTCCTCGACCGGTGGCGGGTCCCGAAGGGCGAGCCAGAGGGCGACGACCGGCAGCAACAAGAGCACGTTGCCGCGCCCCCAGCAGCAGAGTCCGAAGGCCACGCCGGCCGCGATCAGCAACGCTCGACGCGACGACTCGGCTCCAGCCAGCAGGAGCGCGACGCCCGCTGCGAGCAGGAAGGTCGCCAGGCTCGTCGCCACGAGGAGCCCCTCGAAGAAGAGGGCTGGCCAGTAGACCGCCTGCACGCCGGCAGCCACCAGGCCCGTGAGGGGATCGAAGAGCCGTCGCGTGATCGAGTGGACGAGCACGACCGTCAGCAGGCCGAGAACGGTCTGGATCAGTCGTGGCCAGAACCGGCTCGTCTCGCCGACCAGCGTCCAGGTCGTGGCCAGGTAGTACGGGTACAGCGGACCGTAGAAGAAGGCCTCGTCGCCCTGCAGCAGGTCGCCACCGAGGATCGCCTCGGCGCGCACGGCGAAGCCGGCCGCGTTCCCGTGGACGTGATGGAAGCTGGGATCGGTCGTGACGAGGTCGTTCAGGTGCGACAAGCGCAGCGTTGCCGCCGCCATGAGGATGACCACCAGCGCGAGCCGGAAGCGTCGCTCGTCCATCACGAGCCCGCCTCGATCGCCAGCCGCTCGTCGAGCAGACGTGTCACCATCTCTGCGTCGATGCGGTAGACGAGGATCGATCGACCGGCTCGCCCGACAGGCTCCAGCGACTGGAAGTGCAGGTAGTCCCCGGCCCGCACCATGGCGAAGCGCCCGTCTCCCCGGTGCGCGGGGAACTGGAAGCCCTGGAGGTAGTTGGTCGAGATCGCGTGCCAGCCCACCAGCGATGCCGGATCGGGCAGGTCACCCGGACGCAGGGGCGGCGAGAGCCGATGCTGGATGCCGGCCAGGCGGGGATCCACCGAACCGAAGTAGGTCAGGTTGAGCGGCCGCGCTTCGGGATGCTCGTCCAGCCAGGTCTTCAGGTGAAGAAGATCCTGACCCCAATCGAAGCTGGAGTCGACGAAGTGATGCGGCCCCCGCGCCGGGCCGCCAGCCGGCCAGCTCACGAAGGACAGCCAGTGCGGCGCCTGTACCAGGCTGCTCACCAGAGCCAACGTCAGCCCGACGCTGGCGACGACGCTCCGCCCCCGCCAAGCACCGGCTCCCTCGGCCACCAGCCGTGAGGCGATCACGAAGAGGAAGGGAACGACGGGCAGGACGTACCGGACGTGCAGGCTCCAGTTCGACTGGGCGCTCACCGCCAGCAACACGAGCAGCGGCGGGAGCAACAGGGAAAGCTCGTCTCGCCACGCTGCACGCGCACCCGGTCGAAGGACGGCCAGCCCGATGGCCGCCGCGAGCACGAGCCAGGTCCCCGCCGGCACCTTCAGCGGCAGGGCGCGGAGGTAGTACCACCACCAGCCGCCCGCGTGGAAGCGACCGTCGAAGTACGAGCGCATGGGCTTGTCGAAGTCACGCTGCTGGCGATCGACGCCGCGGACGAGATCGGCGGGCACGGGCACGGGCAGCGCACCCAGCCAGTGATCGCGGAAGCGGTTGCCCGTCTCGGCGGCCTGTCCCTGGGCGGGAGGGTGGCCGGTGAGCCGCGCGCTGACGAAGGTGAAGTCGCCCAGTCGTCGGCCGGTGCCGGAGAAGCCGTAGCCCAGGTTCACGACCAGCCACGCCACCGCGACGACGAGCGCGAGCTGACCCAGGTCGCGCCGCGGTCGGCGTTCGCCTCGTGGCGTGGCAACGACCGCGACCAGCGTGAGCACCGGCACCAGCACGACCAGCAGCAAGCAGGTGTGCTTGGCGAGCAGCGCCACGCCGACGGCCAGGCCCGTGCGCAGAGCCCACGAGACCGAGCGGGCTCGCAGCCAGCGCTGACAGCACCAACTGGCCAGGATGAAGAGGGCCGCACCGGCGAGGTCGGCGGTGATGAGGTGACCGTGGGCCAGGACGCTCGGGCTGAAGCACCAGAGCGCCAGCGCGAGCTGACCGGCCCAGGGCCCGAAGAGGTCGCGAGCCCAGGCGCCGCAGGCCAACGCACCGAGGAGGCTGAGGGGAAGGCAGGCCAGGCGCCCCAGGGTCATCAACGCGAAGAGCCGCGAGCCGTTGACGCGGATGAAGTCCTGGGCCACCTGGAACTCGGGACGACCGGCGGGATCGTCGGTGGCCTTCGACCAGTCGGTGGCGGCGCCGAGCCAGCGGGCCGGGAGCGCGGCGAGGGTGCGGACGAGCGGCGGGTTCACCCGATAGAGACCGACGTCACCCCGCTCCAAGACGGCGAGGCCGGCGGCGAGGTGGGCCGGCTCGTCCCAGACCGGTGCGTCGGCCTGGGCAGCCCAGGTCAGGAGCACGACGTGGACGAGGAGAAGCCCGAGGCTCAGGTAGAGGTGCGCGCGACGACCGGCTCCGACCCGGATCGTCCCGGTCGTCGCTTCGCTCGCCGTCTCCGCCAGCGTCTCCTGACGACCGCCTTCGTCCCCGTCACCTGCGTGCAGCCCGGCCTCCTCGCATCCCCCGAGGCGGGACGCTTCCCTCGCGGCGACAGGGTACTAGGCCGACGTGGGCACGCGAGCGCCCACGGAGCGACGGCTGCGGGGCCTCGTCGCGACGGCGACGCGGCGGACCGATCGCCGGTCGAGAAAAGGCCCACGCGGGCCGCGGCAGGTGGTCTGGCGACGGGAGCACCGTCCGCGGCGCGCGTGGGGAGGTCAGGTCATCTCGCCCTGCTCGGTCGGCGGTGGATCGAGCCCGGGCCCACCTCGGCGGTACTCGCTGGCCGCCGCGACCAGCTCACGGGGGTAGTAGGGCTTCTGGATGAAGGAGACGGCGCCGCCCTGCAGCTCGACCTCGAGGGTCTCCACGTCCGATCCGGACACGACCACGATGGGGAGAGTGGCGTCGAGATCGCGCAGGCGGGCCAGGGTCGCCGTCCCCGAGAGGCCCGGCAGGCCCAGGTCGAGAAACACCACGTCCAGCTCCGCGCTGCGAGCGCGAACGAGCTCGATGGCTTCCTCTCCATCGGTCGCTTCCAGGACCGAGAAGCCCGCTCGCACCAGGAAGCGCACGGCTCCCCGGCGTACCAGCGGATCGTCCTCGACCACCAGGACTCGACCGGAGCTGTTGCTCACCACGAGAGCCCACTCCTCCCGTGACCGGCCTTCCTCCTCGAACGCGTCAACTTTCCCAGGCCAGGACGGTCGAACGCAACCCTCCCCCTCGTCTTCGATCACTTTTCGACACGCCGACCGGAGCCCCTGGGTCCACTGCGGCGAACTCCGGCGAGACCACGCCGGTAGGATGGGGCCATGAGCTTCGAGAACGTCCAGACCGTCCAGCCGGCCGGCTGGTCCCGACCCCGCGGCTACGCCAACGGCCTGCTGGTGCCCCCGGGGCGGTCCCTGCTCTTCGTGGCGGGGATGATCGGCTGGGACGAGACGGAGACCCTCGTCTCCCCCGATCTCGTCCCCCAGTTCGAGCAGGCCCTGCTCAACGTGCGCTCGGGGGTGGAGACCGCCGGCGGCCGCCCCGAAGACCTCGTCCGGCTGACCGGCTATCTCGTCGACGTGGAGGGCTACCGCTCCTCCCTGAAGGAGATCGGAGCCGCCTGGCGTCGGGTGCTCGGCAAGACTTTCCCGACCATGGCCTTCGTGGGCGTGGCGTCGTTGGTGGAGCCCAGCGCCCTGGTCGAGCTGGAGGCCGTGGCCGCCCTGCCTGCCGACTTGCCCGACCCGGGCTCTCCTAGTTGAATGTCTCCCCGCCGAGCTGGTGAATGGCCCGGTGTCCGCCCGCGTCCTGGGAACGGGCCACCCTTCCTCGCCCTCCGCGCCCCGGAGCCCCTCTCGATGACCGCACGTCTCCTGTCCCTCGCCCTCACGTCGGCCACGCTGCTGGCGGCCTCGGCCGCCGACGCCCAGGTGCACCCGCGCTTCCGCGAGATCGCCCCACGCGCCGCCAGCCTGGACGTCAAGCTCGATTTCCCCGCCGGCGTCGAGGTGGTTTACGGAACTGAGCTCTTCGACTGGACGGGACGCGCCGAGTCCTTCGATCCGGCCGAGCTCCACGACGTCCGGCTCACGGGCCTCATCCCCGACCGGGAGTACTTCTACCAGGTGCTCGTCGACGGGCAGCCCATGGGCGAGGTCCTCACCTTCCGAACCAACCGCTCCTGGGTCACGCGGCGGGCCGACCTCCACGTGCTCGGCGACGTGATCCAGGACGGAGTCTCCGAGCAGGGCCTGGCCGACCGCGTCTTCGCCGATCGCTCCGACGTCGTGCTCGCGCTCGGCGGCGAGGGCGACGACGAGCTCTCCTTCGCCGAGGTCCACGGCCGCTCCCTCGGCGACCGCCTGGTCGTTGCCGTCGGCGGCACCGGTGATCGCGACGGTCTCCGCCTGCTGCGCGTGGCCGACATGGCCGTGGCCACCGCCGGTGACGAGCCCCTGCTCGACGGCAAGAAGCTCTCGGCTGCCGGCCAATGGCTCGTTCAGGTCCTGCCCACCGCCGAGGACGCGTGCTGGAAGGTGGTGGCCAGCGCCCAAGTCCTGAGCGAGAGCGACGCCGCAGTGCTCGCGCCTCAGCTCGAGAAGGCGGGCGTCGAGCTCTTGCTCAGCCGCGCCACCAAGCCGGGCGTCTCGCGACTCGGCGCGATGACCTGGCTGCGCGTGAGCGACCCGGAGACGGCGGCAGGCGCCCCCCGCAACGTCGGCAAGCTGCACGTCGAGGAGGGGAAGCTCAGCGCGATCCTCCTCGACGAGAGCGGCTCGACGGTGGCCGAGGCCTCGGCCGAGAAGGTTTGCCCCCTCCCACCGGCCCGCGCGGTTCCGGGCGCCGAGGCCTTCCTCGACGACTCCGAGGACGGTGAGGGCTTCAGCGACTTCAGCGCCGATGTCGAGCCCACCGAGGAGGAGTGCGACCAGTAGCGGTCGCCCCTTCCCTCTCCCGCCGAGACCGGCCCCGGCCAGAGCAACTCCGCCAGCACGATCCCGAGCACCCAGCGCACGAGCGTGCGTCCGGGTCCGGGTCGTCTCGTCATCGCGGGCATCCTCACCACCTCGCGAGACCTATCGGATGCTCATGAGGTGGTGAGAGGGCGGTGACGTCACCGACCGAGGCGTTCCTCAGTCGAGCTGGCGGTCCTCGACCTGGTCGAGCCCGACCGCCACGCGGAGCGCGAAGACGACGTCCGCGATGTTGATCTGGGCGTCACCGAGTCGGTAGTAGACGGTCGGCACCGTTCCGCTGACGACCGGGTAAGCCGGTCCCAGGTCGGCCCGGACCATCTCCTCGTCGTTCGGCACCTCGAGCCCGACGGCCATCCGCAGGACGCGCACGACGTCGGAGACGGTGACGCGACCGTCGGGGTTGCCGACCGGAGCGATGTCGCCGAGCACGGCGTCGAAGGGCAGGACGACGTCGTCGGCGGCGCTCGTCGGGTCGCGACCGTAGAGCCGCTCCCGACCATCAGACTCGCGACCGTCGTCGGTGTCGGGCGAGGTCGGGTTCGTGCCGATGTCCGCCTCGAAGGCGTTGGAGAGACCATCGGAGTCGGCGTCGGCCTCCGAGTCGAAGAGATTGGCGTCGAGGCCCTGAGCCTGCTCGTAGCTGTCGAAGAGACCGTCCCCGTCGCTGTCGACGCCCACGGTGAAGGAGCCCGGCGCGTAGACGCGGCGGACCTCGGACTCGTCGCGGATGAGCGCGTAGACGTGGAAGCTCGTTCCCTCGGCGATGCCGGAGAGATCGAGGGTGAACGAGTCGGTCTCGTCGTCCTCACTCAGCATCTCGGCGCCGGTGATGAGCAGGCCGTCGAAGCCCCGTCCGTCGGTGTCGAGGAAGAGGCTGATCGTGGCGTTGCTGTCGGTGTCGGCGTCGGACCAGGTGATGTCGAAGCTGCCGTCGACGAGCTGACCATCGGTGGCCGGCGTGAGCAGCGCGATCACCGGTCGACCGTCGCTCTGGAAGTCAGCGGCGTCGAAGTCGGCCGTCTCGTGGACGTCCTCGGCGGCAGCCACCACCAGGGGCGCCTCGGCGACCTTGGTGAGCACGAGGGAGCTGACCGAGAACTTGCCCGACGCACCCTGGGCGCCCGCCTGGCTGGCGGGGACCGACAGGACGGCGGTCGTGCTCCCCATGGGCTGCTCCTCGAGGAGCATGGTCGCGGTCCCGGCCTCGGAACCATCGGGAGCGGAGAGCTTGCCGGTCACTCCGAAGGTGCCCGGCTCGTTGACCTGCAGGGTCACCGACACGTCGACGCTGCCGAACTTGTCGCCGGCATCCGGGTTTGCCAGCTCGGAGCTCACCGAGCTCAGGCTGATCTCACCGGCGGAGGCATCGAAGTCGCTGCTGGTGGTCTGGTTGAAGGTCATGTCGGCGAGGCTGCCCTGGGCCAGGGCCTGGACGCTCCAGCGACCGACCGACCCCGCACCAGCGGGGATGACGAAGATCGCGCGGAAGGCGTTGCCACCCTGCGGGGCGAAGCCCACGGGGCGGATGACGCCATCGGGACCGATGAACTGCGCGATGGCGCTGGTCACCACGGCGTCCGGCGGGTCGACCTGGAGGTTGACGAACATGACGTCGCCGGCCGCCGCGATCTCGTCGTGCGTGAGCTCGAGCGACACGCCGCCGACGCGGGTGAGCTTGCCGAAGGTCAGCGCGTCGGGGTTCGTGGTGACCTCGAAGTCCCACTCACCGGGCATGGGCGAGGTGATGACGAACTCGGTCGTGCTCAGGCCCTCGGTCGAGCCGCTCTCCTGGAAGGTGATGCGGGACTCGGCTTCCGAGCTCTCGGCCGTGACGAGCTTGCCGCCCGGCGTGGTGCAGGTGAAGCCGAGCGGCGAGCCGACGGCGAACTGCGTGACGGTCACCGACTCCTCGTTGGTGACGTCGACCGTGGCGGTGAACTTGCCACCGGGCTCCTCCTCGTTCTGGAGACGAGGCCCGATCGTCCGCCCGCGGGCGAACACGAACGACGTGCTCGTGCCGGCGCCGATGCTCGTGAGCACGGACTCTTCGACCTGGCCGTCGGTGAGCCCCTCGAGAGCCGGCGCGATGAACTCGAAGAAGAAGTCCTCACGCTCGAGCAGCTCGTAGTGGAGCGGCAGGCGCTCGGCGGTCTGGGCCTCCCGATCCTCGTCGGCCTCGTAGATCGCCGTGGCCAGGTTGAACGACGGCGGCAGACCCAGGGCCGAGGCCACCGTCATGACGTCGTCGTCGTCGCCGGGAGGACGCACGCCCGCCAGCAGGGTGAACTCGACGTCCGCAAAGTCCGCCGGGCTCCGATGACTGCGCCGGAACGAGCGCGCGCCGAGGCGGGTCAGCTGGGCGATCGCGCGGTCGTCCCGCAGGCGGGCCGCTGCCGACGGGCTGATGGCTGACAGCTCCCTCAAGGCTCCGTAGAAAGCGTCGACCACCGACGAGCCACGCCAACCGGTGCCCACGGCGACGACCCGACGAATGATGCCGTGACCTCCACCGAAGTAGTCGAGCAGGTCCATCACGGTGAAGCCGCCGCTGTCGAAGGCGAGGATGTCGACGGACACCGCGCCGTAGGTCGTCAGCGCCGTGTCGATGGTGTCGAACAAGCCCTGTGCGTTCTCGAACGAAGGCGCCCAAGAGTCTTGCCCACCGGCGATGACCGCCGGACGATCGAGCACGTTCTCGATGTAGGTCTTCCAGGCCTGGAGCATTTCCGGATGAGCGCCCGGCGTGGTGGGATGCCAGCCCTGAACCAGGATGACCGGCACGCCGCCTTCCGTGATCCAGAACGACTGCGACAGCACGAGGCTGGAGCGACCGGCGGTGTCGACGGCGCGGACGTAGACCACGTGCGGGCCCACGGCCAGCTCGGTGGTGTCGAGCGTCTCGAAGACCTGGGCCTCGCCCATCGGCTCGTCGAGCTCGACGAAGAACCCCGTCCCCGGCTCACCGAGCTCGTCGAGCCAGAACTCGAAGCCCTGGATGAGCGGCGTGGGCACTTCTTCGCTGAGGCCGGGCGTCTCCTCGGGCGGAGGACCGAGGAGCGTGCCCTGCCGAGCCCGCGCGACGACACCGAGCTGATCGCCGCGCCGGATGTCGTCCTCGCTGAGGATCAGCGCGATGATCTCGGGCGGGCTGCCCGAGCAGGCATCGCCGAGACCGTCCATGTCGTCGTCGACCTGGTCGGGGTTGAAGGCGAAGGGACAGTTGTCGCACGAGGCGCCGAGCCCGTCACCGTCGGAGTCGAGCTGGTCGGGGTTGAAGAGACCGGGGCAGTTGTCGCAGTCGTTGCCGGCCCCGTCGCTGTCCTCGTCGTCCTGCGACTGGTTGAAGACGGTCGGGCAGTTGTCACAGGCGTCGCCGATGCCGTCACCGAACTCACCGAGCTCGGCGTCGGCCTGGTCGGGATTGGACACGTCGATGCAGTTGTCGCAGTCGCCACAGTCAGTGCACCAAAGTCACATCACAACCCCACAAAAAACGAGGCTGCACACTACCCGTGGTATGACGGCCAG
>JBCCFW010000171.1:0-16003 GCA_039029535.1 Acidobacteriota bacterium | reverse complement strand
GTTCATCAGGGCGCGTCGGTCGTCGTCTCTCCACTCGCCGGAGGACCGGCCGATCCACTGGTCCGCTGCTGGTTCCAGGTGGACGCGACCGGGCGCGTGACCCTGCCGACGCTCAACGAAGAGCTCCCCGAGCTCAACGACCGGGTGGACCTCGTCGCGCAGCAGTCGGTGCTCGGCGAGCTGCGGGCCGCCGAGCTCGAGGGGGTCGTCGTCGATGCCGACGCGAACTGGGCTGCCGAGAGGCTGGCGGCCGACGACTGGGACCGCATCAACCAGGCGAATTGGTTGCACGAGAGCCTGTTGGCCGGGACGGCTCCGGTGCTCGGTCCCGTCGACCCGCTGCCGGACGCGGTGGTCGTGTGCGTGGGCCCGCTGCGCTGGCAAGAGAGGGAGATCGGCGGCGCCCCGGCGATCGTCGCCCTGCGCGAAGTGGAGACTCCCGAGGGCATCGTCACTCAGGGGCTGCAAGTCGATCTCGACGCGGCGCTGAGCCTGGCCGGCGTGGGCTTGAGCGAGGCGCGGCTTACCCCGAACCCGACGCAGCCGAAGAGCTCGGCTCGTCTTCCGCTGGCGGGAGTCGACTGGTTCGTCACCGTCGATGCGCTGGCGGCTGGGCTGGGTGCGGAGGCTGGAAGAGCGACCCTCCGCGACGGCTTCCTCCAGGCCTACCTGCTGGGCTTGGGCATCGCGGTGCTCGCGGGGATGGGGGCGGTGGGGCTCGCCTGGAAGGCCAGTCGCATCGCGCGCGAGCGGTCCGAGTTCGCGGCGGCCGTGGCTCATGAGCTACGGACGCCTTTGACCAGCTTGCGCCTGCACACGCATCTCATCGGGAGCGCGCTGGCGGACGCGCCCGAGATGGATCGAGCGCGAGACAGCTCGGGTCGCATCGCGGCGGAGGCCGAGCGACTCGGCCGCGTCGTGTCGAACCTGCTCGCGCTCAACCTGGGTGAGCGCGGCGAGCTCCCCGTTCGAATGGAGCAAGGAGATCTCGAGGAGGTCGTCCGCGAGAGCGTGACGCGTCAAGAACCTGCGCTCGAGCTGGCTGGCGCGAGCGTGTCCCTGCAAGTGGAAGACGACTTGCCAGCGGTGCGCTTCGATCGCAGCTGCCTCGAGCACGTGATCGCCAACCTGCTCGACAACGCCGAGAAGTACACGCGAGGTTGCGACGACCGCGCCATCGAAGTGCGGCTCGAACGGGCCGAGGACGGAACGGGTGTCGTGCTGTCGGTCGAAGACGGTGGCGAGGGCGTGCCGCGTCGTTCGAGACGACGCATCTTCAAGCCGTTCTCCCGCGCTGCTGGTGAGGACGCACCGGCCGGGCTCGGCCTGGGCCTCGCCTTCGCGCGCAACCTCGCACGAGCCCACGACGGCGAGCTGAGCTGCTCGGGGAGTCGGCGCGGAGGAGCGCGGTTCGAGCTGAAGCTGCCGGTGGCGCTGAGCGCCTAGCCTGGGCCCCTCGTGACGAACACGGGCCAGCGACTCGTGATCGCCACGCCGGCAAGCAGCGTCCAGCTCAGGGCCACGAGCCACGGCACGCCTGGCAGCGCGAAGTCCATCTCCACGACGTGCCGCCCCTTCGTCACCGCGAGCGCGCGGAACAGGAAGCAACCGCCGAGCACTTCGGCCTCGGCTCCGTCGACGCGCGCACGCCAGCTTCGGGACCAGCGGTCGGTCACGAGCAGCCAGCCGTCGGCCGGACAGACGACGGTGAAGACCAGACGCGTCGGCGAGTACTCGGTCACCTCGACGGCAACTCGTCGAGCGGCGGGGAGCTCGGCGATGCGCCGCGCGTCATCGCCCTCGCTCGGCGCCGTCTCTCCACGAGCTCGCCCGGCCTGCATCTCCTTCCGACCGTGAACGACCAGCGGCGGCGCTCCCAACACGCGTGAGCGCTGGATGAACGCGCGGAAGGTCTCGTCCGACACCGCGACCGTCGTGGCCGTCTCGCTGAACCAGGTTCGGTCCGGAGCGCCCTGGACTGCCGCGACCAGCGGGTCCTCGTTCATCCAGGAGGTGGGCAGGGCTTGCAGGCTCCGTTGCGAGTGAAAGCGGTTGGAGAGCTGGTTCTGTGCCTCGGCGACGGGGACCTTCACGGCCAGGTGCTCGTTGAGTGCCCGCTGCGCACGCTGCAGCCCACGCTCGGTCAGGTCGAGCGAGCGCGAGCGGGTCGTCGGCTCTTCCGGTCGCGTGCCGAGAGTCAGGGGACTCATCAGCCAGGTGGAGCACCCGGCATCTAGAAGAGCCAGCAGCACGAGCGCGATCGGTGTCCACTCACGGAACCGACTCTTCCGCCACGCGACGAAGGCGAGAACGAAGGCGCTCCCCCAGGCCAGGAGCACGTGCAGGTGTGAGCCGAGCAGGTGGGGGCCGGGATGCTCCACCGAGCTCGTCATCATCCCGTGCATGGCCAACGCCATGAGGAAGAGCACGCCCGAGATGACGACGAGCCGACGCCAGGCCAGCGTGGCTCTCTCGCCGATCAGCTCCTTGCTGCCGGCCAGCGCGAGGAGGGTGATGGCGACCAGCAGGCCCGCTCGGAAGATCGCCGAGTGCCGGAAGTAGCGGGTCGGCGGCACGAGCTCGTAGACCCATCCACGGATTGGCAGCGAGTCTCCGAGTGCCGAGGCCAGCGACACCAGGCCGATGCCCACCAGCCACCACTGCCAGCGGTCATGCGGTCGCGACCACAGCGCGAGCAGGGCCAGGGCCGGCAGGAGAACGCCGAGGTAGGTGCAGGTGAGGCCCGCGAAGGTCGTCGGCCAGAGCTCCGGGTTGAAGTGATCCAGCACGGACGGATAGGGGCTCGCCAGGGTGGCGAGCATGCTCGGCTCGAGATCCTGCTGACCCACCGCGATCGACTTCTCGAGCGCGCCGCTGCGGTCGCTGTAACCCCGACTCTCGGTCGCGAAGGTCACCCAGGCCGGCGAGACGACGAGGAGACCGACGCTGCCAGCGCACGCGAGCAAGCCGAGCGATCGCAGCAGCTCGAGTCGAGGTCGCTCGGTCAGCACGCGTCCGATCGTCCAGAGCACGAGCAGCAATCCGGCCAGGATGATGATGGACGGGTGTCCGGCGAGCCCCGCCAGGCCGACCAGCGCGCCTGCCTGCAAGGCCGGAGTCCAGCGTCGTGTCGTCAGGGCGACGTCGAGTCGCCAGAGCATCCAGGGGACGAAGCTCATGGCATGCAGCCACGACACGTGCGTGACCGTCCCCAGGTGAACTCCCGAGAACGAGCAGGCGATGGCGACGGCGACGTTGGCACCCGTCGGCGCTCCCAGGTGACGGCCCAGGCGCAACAGGCCGAGACCCGCCAACGCCCAGCTCCCCAACCAGTACAGCAGGAAGCCGATGGAGCTGCCGCCGGTCAGCAGGGCGACGAGGATCGTGAGGGGAGAGAACGATCCCATCTCGACGTAGGCGGCGGTGGGGGAGCCGCAGTTGCTCCACGGGTCCCAGAGCAAGAGACGACCGGCCCGCGCGAAGTCGGCGAGCAAGGTGAAGTGGGGACCGAAGTAGACCTGGGCGTCCCAACGCGGACCGAGCCCGCTGACGAGAAGCCAGGTCAGCAGTGCTACGAACGGCAGCAGCAGGAGGGCGTCGGCACCGACCGTGCTGCCGAGCAGGCGGTCGAAGCGGTGGCGCAAGGAGGTCGAGTGCGGCAAGCCAGGAGCCCGGGTGGGCCGTGGTTCTCGGCCTCACTGATGCGACCCTACACGATCGGCTCGGTGGGCCCCTCCGAACCCGGTGGTAGCATCCGGCCATGAGCACTGGGACGGGCCGGTGAGCCACACGCCGCGCAACAGGGCCATCGTCCTGGGGCTCGCTGCACTGGTGATCCTGACGCTGGTCCACTGGAGTCATCGGCGGTCGCAGGCGAGCGGCTCTCATGCCGATGAGGCCTACTGGGTCGGCTCGGCCTACTACTTCGACTTGCTCTTTCTCCAGGGCGAGCGTCGGCACGAGGACTGGCAGCTTCTCCCTGGGCGTGAGAACCCGGCCCTCGGGAAGCACGTCATCGGAGCCTGGCTCACGCTCTCCGGACATCGCACGCCGACACTCGACCGAATCGGGCTGTTTCTCGCGCACTTCAGCCGTGCTCCAGGTGCTTGGGGAGACGAGGCCGACCAACGCAAGCGCGAGGACGTCGTGCAGCGGGTCTCGCCCGATGCCGTCCGGGACTACCTGCAGGCAGGCGAGATCACCTGGGAGCCCGGGCTTCTCGCGGCAGCGCGTCGACTGAACCACGTCTTCCACGCGCTGAACATGATGGTCGTTCTCGCCCTCGGTTGGTGCCTGCGCGGTGCGGTTGCCGGCTTCGTGGCGATGCTGATCACCGGTTGTCACCCCCTCGTGACCCAGCACGCCTTCTGGATCAACATCGACCTCATCGCGCTGTTCTTCGTGACGGCGACGGCGCTGGCGCTCCACCGCGTCGAGCAGCTCGGGGCGACGACCTCACGGCCACGGGGAGCCCTGCTCGTGCTCTTGGGAGGTGGCTGCCTCGCGTTCGCCTGCGGCTCGAAGATGAACGCTTCCGTCATCGCCCTGGTCACCGCCGGCTGCTGGCTGGGCGCCCTCGCAGGCTGGTCGCGCGAGCGTGCGCGGCGCGCCCCCTTGCTCGTCCTGACCGGGATGATCGTGCTCTCCCTCGTGCTCTTCGTGGCGTTGAATCCAACGCTCCATTCCGATCCGCTCGACGGGATGCTCGCCCTCATTGCCGAGCCTCGACGGACCGTCGAGATCCAGAGCGCATTCCTCCAGGGCTACCTGTCGGAACCGCTCGACCGCTTCCTCGCTCTGGGACGTCGCATGTTGGCGAGCCAGCACCCGTGGCTCGCGATCGTCATCGCGGCGGGTCTCGGTCAGCAGGTCGTGATGACCTTGCGACGCCGCCGGCTCGATCTCGTCATGGCGTGGTGGCTCGTCGCGCTGGTCGCCGTCGGTCTCTGGCTTCCCTTCGACTGGCCTCGCTACTCGCTGCCCATCGTGCCGCCCACCGCGCTTCTGGTCGGCAGGGCGGCTGAAGATCTCTTCAGGACCCTCCGCGGCCGCTGGCGCGGCGGGACGTCGCCCGTCCCGGGAGCGACGGGCGACGCCCCAGGCTAGCTCACGGCCCGTTCCCGCGGATCAGGTTGCCGTGGGACTCGACCTCGAAGATCGCGCCGAGCTCGCCCTCGCTGACCCGGTTCTCCAGGACCTCGTTCTCGTTGGAGTAGGTGAGGCCGATGGAGGCTTGACGCGCTGCCTTGGCGTCGTTGCCGCGGATCGTGTTGGCGTGGGACTCCGTGAGCAGGACCCCCATCTCGCCGACTTGGGTCACCAGGTTGCCTTCGATGACGAAGCCGGTCGAGCGCAGCAGCTCGATGCCGGAGCGACCCACGCCACTGAAGTCGTTGGACAGGACCTGGTTGCTCTCGCAGTCGGTGGCGAACAGGCCCGCGGACAGCGCGAGCACGGTCTCGGCGTCGTCGAGCTCCAGCTCCCCGGTGAGGCCGCGGTCGTCGGTGAGCAGGTTGCCCTCGATGACGTTCTCTCGAGAGGTCGTCAGACGCACTGCCTGTCGCACGTCGTGGAAGACGTTGTCGAGAACGCGGTTGCCCGTCGCGTGTTGCAGCAGGAGACCGTTGCTCCGCGCCGCCCCGAGACGGTTGCCGGAGACGACGTTGCCACGACCACCGAGGATCGTGAGGGCCGAGGTCTCGCGACCTCCCCGGATCGTGCTGTCGAGCACCTGGTTGTCGCTCCCGGCCAGGGTCACGCCCTGACGGACGGTCATGCCCGAGAGAACGTTGCCGTGACCCTTCACGAAGACGGCGACGGCATCGTTGCCCGTGGACGTGCCCTCGTAGCGACCCCTCTCGACCTGGTTGCCGGTGCTCTCGCCACCGATGACGAGGGCGCGATCGGCCGTGACGCTGACGTCGCGGAGCGTCGTGCCGTGGGCGGCGCCGATGCCCACGCCAGTGCGAGCACGCTCGACGCGGACGTCCTCGAGAACCGTGCCCTCGGCGTTCTGGATCGAGACGCCGACGTCGTAGTCCTCGAAGCTGCAACCATCGACGATGACGTCCCCGAGGGGCTCGCGATGACCGCGCTCGTTGAAGAGGCGCAGACCCGTGCCCTGTGAGTTGCCGCGGATGATCGCGTCCTCGCAGCGCAAGACCACCTTCGAGGCGGCGATGGTGATGCCGTCCGGGAGTGAGTAGATGCCCTTGGTGAGCAGCAGGTCGTCGGTGAGGACGAGACGTCGCGTGGCGGCGGTGACCGGGTCGAGAACCAGCGGACACGACAAGGTGCAACCCGAGGTGCCCTGATCGTCCCAGCTCGTCGTGGAGTCACAGACGTTGAGGTCACCGAACGCGACGGCCGAGGCTGCCGCGACTCGATTGATGTCGACGCCGTTGTCGCAAGCCCGATTCCGAACGAAGCCGAGACCACTCGCGCCGGTGAGCACGGCGAAGCCGTCGCTGCCGTTGTCGAGGAAGCGGTTGGACTCCACCTGGCTGCGGGTGCCCGCCTCGGTGAAGCCACGCTCGTTCTCCCGCGCCTCGTTGTCGTCGAAGAGCGTGTCGGTGCCGATGGAGGCGAAGCCCGTCCCGTTGCGGTAGGCCGTGTTGCTCAGGAAGCTCACGGGATGGCTGGGAGGCGGATCGAGCACGTCACCGGCGTCGCTGGCCGGCTCGGCTGAGCTCTCGCCGGTCCGATCCTCGGACGTCCTGCCCTCACCGCGGTCGGTTCGCACCGGGAGGGTGGCGCTCCGACCACCCGCGGAGTGGAAGCCGATGTCGAAGCCCTCGACCCAGCAGTTCTGCACGGTCAGGTCGGAGGCGCCCTGCGCGACCTGAATGCCGATGTTCGAGAGGTCCGGCTTGGGGGTGCTCGGGGCGCTCGGAGCACGGCGCTGGCCCGCGCCGAAGCCGTCGCGTGAGGACGACCTCTCGGTCGGGAGCTCGTCGTCGAGCACCGGCGGTCCGATCACGCGCTTGGGCGGGACGAGGCGGGCGCCCTGACAGTCGAGGCTCACGCCGCTCTTGGCGAGGACCACCGACTGCTCGTAGGTCGACGGCGTCACGCAGACCCAGTCGCCGGGCGTCGCGTCGTCCACGTAGTCCTGGATGATCCCGGAGATCGGCACGGTGATCGTGCAGTCGGGGTTCGGCTCGCGCACCGTGATCTTCAGGGTGTCGCTCACCGGGCCGTTGCCGGCCACGTCGTTGACGGAGAGCCGGACCCAGCGCGTGCCCACCGTGCCGTAACCGTCGGTCAGCACCGGACGCTTGCCGACGAGGTCGACGTCGTCGGCCGGGTTGCCGTTGCCGCTGGTGTCCGTGCCGAGGTCGAGGTCCCAGGCGTAGGAGGCGACGCCGAAGTCGTCGCTGGAGCCGCTTCCGTCGAGCTGCACGGCCTGACCGACCAGCACGGTCTGGTCGGGACCCGCGTCGGCCACCGGCGCACGGAGGTCGTAGTCGTCGGTCATGCGGACGACGATGGTGTCGGTGTCGAGCTGGCCCTCGGTGTCCTCGACCGTGAGCTGGAAGACGTAGTTGCCGAGCATGGGGAGACCGCCGGGGACGACGACCTGCTCGCCCGTGAGCGTGCCCGGCACCGGGCCGCCGGGTGAGGACACGATCGACCAGGAGTACGACACGATGCCGACGTCGTCGGTCGACTCGCTACCGTCGAGGAAGACGTTGTCGCCGACCCGGGACCGGATGTCGTCACCGGCCTGCGCGAAGGGCGGCGCATCGGGCACGCTGACGAGCTTGCTGGCAGCGTTGTTGGTCAAGTCGAGCTCGCCGTAGGTGTTCTGCGGGCTCACGATGACGAAGACCTCGTGATCGCCGGCCGTGGCCGACCAGGAGACCGAGGTGGTCGCCGTGCCGCCGGCGACCAGGTCCACCGTGCGCTCGGCGATGAGCCGGCCGCCCTCGTCCGGACGACCGTCGTAGAAGGCCACCGGCACGCCTTGGGCCGGGTTGACGCCGACGTGTTGGATGGTCGCTCCGACCTGGATGAGCTGACCGTGCACCGGCGTGGGATCCGAGCAGGTGATGTTGGAGGCATCGATGGCGAGGTCGTGGTTCTCCTCGACCGAGAAGCTCGTCACGATGCTCCGCTCCACGCCGGTCCCCATGTCGGTCATGGTGATGAAGACGCGGTAGGTTCCCGTCCGGGAGGTGTCGGTGAACGTCGCCTCGTAACTGCCGTCGGCCATGTCGACGAGGGGGATGACGACCTCGGGCGGGAATTCCCAGTCAGGACCACGACGGCTTCCGACCTTGGGGCCGTCGTCGAGAATCTTCGACACGACTGCCTCGACGTTCATGCCGGTCGCGAAGGCGCCGTTCTTGAGGGCGCGGGCGGTGATGACGAACGGGTCGCCGGGCTCCTGGACACCACCCTCGTGCACGCCGACCCAGAAGTCGGTCTCGCCGAAGGCCATGAGACCGTACTCCGAGCTGGTGTCGGCCGCGCCGGCGAGCGAGACGTGGGCCTTCCAGGTGCCGGCCATGGGAGCCGTCACGTGGAAGCTGCGCTGGGTCGGCCCGGAGTCGAACACGACGTTGGGAAGAGTCGTGGTCTCGGGGACGAGGAGACCGTCGGGTCGCTCCAGAACCAGCGAGAGCCCGGAGGCATCCGAGGGATTGTTGATGGCGACGTGGAGAATGTCGATCTCGGCGTCGACCTCGATGTCGTGCTCGGCCGGCGTGCCGCCGGTGACCGTGTCGATGCCCTCGGAGGTGGCGATGAGGTGGCCGGCCAGGGTGGTGGTGGCGTCTTCCGGTGGGCCGCCGTCGTCACCGGAGGCCTCGGGTGGGTCGTCGCCGAGGTAGAAGAGCGTGCGGTCCAGTCCCTCGGCGTTGGTGCGCAGGCTGGTCGGCTCGTGCAGCACCCAGCCGACCTTGGTGTCGGGGACGTTGTCGATGAGGGCGCTGCGCTTGTGGACCGTGCTGTCGGTCTTGAACGAGAGCGTGCCCTTGATGAAGAACACGTTGGTGAAGGGGATCTGGACGTGGACGTGGGAGAACGACGGGATGTTGCCGCTCCACACGTTGAAGTAGCTGGTCGGACCACCGAAGATCGTGTCGATCTCGTCGTCCGGCTGCATGTGCGAGAAGCCCTCGTCCTTGGCGTTGCCGTTGAGGAGCTGAAGGTTCGCGCTCTGAGGAATGAGGTCGTCGGTCGCGCAGAAGTCGATGATGAGATCGAGCAGGGCCGCGAGCAGGACGAGGGTCTGGCCGACCGGGTTGGTCGGGTTCCAGAGCACGGCAGCGTGGGCTCCCGCCTGACCGGGACGGGCGATGGCGGCGAGCGTCGAGCCGTGGTTCGGCGTCGCGAGCATGACGAGCTTGTTGACGTCGCCGGCGTAGCCGAAGTTCTGGATGTACCAGCGTGAGTTCAGGCCGCCCATGGAGTGGGCGACGATGTTCACGTCCGGCACGCCCCAGTCCTGAGTCATGTCCTGGACGCGGTCCCCGACCTGCTCCGCGCCGACGGAGATGGGGGCGTCGGAGGGAGTGATGTCGATGGTCTCGATCGGGTAGTAGGCGCCGATGAGATTGTCGATGTTCGTGCCGAAATCGAGCGAGAACACGTAGGCGCCGTTGGCCACGGGTGAGCCGAAGTCGTCGGTGCCGTCCCAGACGAAGTGGTTGTCGCCTTGCGGGATCGTGGCGGTGCGGACCTGCGTCCCGAAGAGGGTGAAAATGGTCACCGTCGTGTTCGAGTCGACCAGGACCGGGTCGAGGGCCCGAGGCGGCACGTTCACGTCGGCGCCGACCCAGGTGATGGTCCCTCCCTCGGTCACGCCGTCGTCGTCGGTCCAGGAGCCGGGCGAGCTGCAGAGGCCGTGCACCAGCAGGGTGGGCGGGCGCATGACCCGGAGCTGACGGGTGGCGACGTTGGAGCTCACGCCCGAGTCGTCGACGGCGGAGAAGCTGATGACGTGACGGCCGATGCTCAGGTCGTTGGCGGTGAAGGTCGCCTGGGTGCTGAGCACGCCGTCCCGGTCGGACTCCCACTGATACGAGGAGATGACGCCGTCGAGGTCGATGGCCTGGCCCGTGAAGGTCACCACGTCGTGGAACGGGTCGAAAGCGTCGTCCCGGTACTTGATGGCGACGGTCTCGAAGGGCGTCGATCCCGTGCTCGTGATGTCGGTGATGGAAGCGATCGGGGCGGTGTTGATCCGCAGGATGTCGGTCGCGTTCGCCGAGAGCAGCGAGCCCACGCCGCCACCGACGTCCTCTTCGACCTGCAAGCTGATGAGGTGCTGACCCGGAGCGAGGCTGGAGTCGACGAAGTTGCAGGTGGCCGTGGTGCAGGTGTGGAGCGGCGTCGCGACCCGGTTGCTCCTCCACCAGGCATTGATGATCGGGCCGCCGCTACCTGGCACGCCATGACCGTTGAAGACGACGGGGGCTCCGACACCGGCGACCGCCGGATTGATGGTGTCGATGACGGCGAGGGGCGGGTCGACGTTGAAGGCGGCGAAGAGGTTCCAGTCCGGGTTGCCGGCGCCGATGCTGCTCATCCACGCCTGGAGATCGCCCGCGTCGATGGTGCCGTCGCCGTTGCGGTCGTCGTAGCCGATGCCCACCGAGCTCAGCGCGTCGATGCTGTAGACGGTGTTGTTGTCGGGAGCGACGACGGGAATGGAGCCGAGCAGCTCGACGCCGTCGTCCTCGTTGAGGAAGGCCGAGCCCGACTGGAAGCTCTGCCAGTTCAGGAAGTAGTCGGTGATCCCCCAGAGCTCGTTGCCGTTGTTCGGGTTCGAGCCCGAGACGACCATGTTGAGATTCAGGTTGGCCAGGACCGGGGTCTGATTGAGCGGGGTGACCGAGTAGATCGTGCCCGGATGCACGACGAGGGTGTTCGCGTTGCCGGAGCCGATGGGGCCGGTGTAGTCGGTCAGGTGGGTCTGCGCGGGCTGCCGGGTGAGCGAGAACGGACCCTGGTCCTGGGTCTGCGTCCAGTTGAAGTCCATCTCGCACTCGCCGTAGATGAAGTGGTCGGCGTCGTACCAGGCGCCGCCCGTCCACGTGCCGCCCCGGCAGACGCGAATGCGAGAGGTCAGGCATTGCTGTCCGTTGACGAGGTCGTGATCGACGAAGGGCTGCTTGTTGCTGAAGGACTTCGTCAGCATCGAGTTGATGACGATTCCGTAGCCGGGGCCGGCAGCGCCGAAGGGCCAGCCGGCAGCCTCCGAGCCGGGAGTGGTCGAGTAGGTCCGCGTCAGGTCGATGGTGCAGCCGGCCGGCAGGCAGACCTGGTCGGTGATGATGTCGGTGCACTTGCGGCTGGCGCCCGAGGAGAGGCTGAGATTCGGGAAGCCGTCGCTGTACTCGACCTGGATGGTGCGACGCTCGGTGCCCGAGGCGGTCATCCGGGCGGAGAAGTCGACGCTCGGGCTCTCGGTGCCCTCGGCCTTCAGGGTGTAGGCGATGAGGTGGTTCGCGTGCTGGGCCTGGAGCGTCGAGGCGTAGATCCGCGGGGTCGTCCCGAGCTGGAGCCAGGCCACGACCGAGTCGCCGGCCACCTCGAAGACGTCACCGGTGAGGTCGCTGTAGAAAGTGTTGCTCGTGGCGGTCTCGGTGATGCTGAAGCTGAGGACCGTGTCGACGTTCGGGTCGAAGGGGAGGCTGGTGACGAACACCGCGAGGTCGGTGTCGGCCACCGAGTCCGAGCCGCTGAAGGTGGCACTCCCCGTCCCGATCTGGACGATGGCCTGCCAGCTGTAGGCGCAGCCGCCGCCACAGGGGACGCCGTGACCGGCGAGGGCCGGCGTGGCGATGAGGATCAGGAAAGCGAGGAACGAGGCCTTGCAGCCAGAGAGGAGCGCGCTCATGTGTTCTCCGAGGCAGGTGGGACGGACGGGTCCCATGCCCGAGAGAACTCGCTGCTCCTCCCAATCTCACTAATTTTTCGATGGGGTTCCTGCTCAGTCGTCCGCCGAGGCGGACGGTAGGGCCGCTCGTTGAGAGGCCCGCCGGATTTCGGCGACGAGACGAAGCAGGTCGTCCCGCGTGGTCATTGGGTTCATGAGGGTGGTTCGGAGCCAGGTCTTGCCGAGCAGCTCCGTCCGGACGAGATAGAACTCAGCCCCACTGAGGACTTCCGACCGGATCCGATCCTGGTGGTCGTCGAGGTCGGCCACGTCGGCGGCGAGGTGCCGGAAACAGAGGATGTTGGCCTCGGGCTCGGTCGCGATCTCGAAGTCGTCCTGGGCGTCCAGTAGCTCGGCGAGCTCTCGCGCCCTGTCGAGGAGGCGGTCGACCTGTTCCCCGAAGGCCTCCGTGCCGAGGGTGCGGAGGAGGAGGTAGGCGGTCACTCCCATCCCGCGCTTGGTGCACTCGAAGGTCCGAGGGCCGATGTCGAACCAGTCTCCGCCCGGAGCTTCGCGGTCGAAGAGGTAGCTCGCTTCCTGGGCGAAGGCCTCTCTCGCCCGTCGTCCGTCTCGGTAGAGCACGGCCGTGCTGAGCGCGGGGAGACCCATCATCTTGTGAAGGTCCCAGGTCACCGAGTCGGCGCGATCGATCCCGTCGAGGCGATCGCGATGACGTCGGCTCAACGCGAGGGAGGCTCCGTGCGCTCCGTCGACGTGAAGCCAGAGTCCTTCGCTCTCGCAGAAGTCGGCGATGGCCGGCAGGGGATCGAAGCTCCCCGTGGCCGTCGAGCACGAGCTGGCGACCACCGCGACGACGTGACGCCCGGCGCGGCGAGCCTGGTCGAGCGCGGCGGGCAGGGCATCGGGCCGGAGCCGGAAGCGATCGTCGGTCGCGACCGGCACGGCGCCCTCGGCACCCCAGCCCATGCACTGCACGGATCGACGGATGCTGTAGTGCGCCTGCTCGGACACCAGCACCGCCAATGGCATCGACTGTCCTTCCGTCCAGACGTCGTGCTCCGAGCGCGCCTGCCGCGCCGCGAGCAGGGCGGTGAGGTTGCCCAGCGAGCCGCCGTGGGTGAGCACGCCGTCGGCCTCGGCGGGGAAGCCGAGGCGGTCGGCGAGGAAGCGCACGACGTGACGTTCGAGCACGGCGTGGAGGGGACCCATCTCGTAGATGGCCATCCCGTTGTTGAGCAGCGCCAGGGCCATCTCGACGAGCGCGCCGCCGGGCAGCGGCACGGAGATCTGATGACCGACGAAGCCGGGATGGTGGAGATGGTTCGAGCGCCGCACGACCTCGAGCAGCTCGTCGACGAGATCGCCTTGCGGCTCGCCAGCGAGCCCGGACGGGGCCTCGGCGAGCAGGTCGTCGGGGGAGGTCGGCGGCAGGACCGGGCCCTGCCGCGACGCGGCCGTCTCGAGGTAGTCGGCCAGGCCGTCGACGAGACGGTGGCCGGCCGCGCGGAAGGACGCGGGATCGTGAGCGTCGAGGATCGTCATGCCATCTCCGAGGCCGTGCCCGGCGGGGCCGGAGCGCGGTGATCCGATGGTAGCGGGGCGTTGGCCGATCGAGGGCCAACACGCCGAATTCGAGGTTCTCGTGAGTGAGGGAGCTCGGGGTTGTCTCTTTCCGAGGTGCTTTCCGTCCTGACCCTCGAAGCAAGTCCGGCGATGGAGCCGGCACGGACCCGGAGCAGCCCCGATGACGACGCAAGCCACCCTTTCTCTTCCGCCTCCGACGCAGGTTCGGCCGGGCGTGGCCACCGTGGTCGCGTGGTGCCTGGCCGCCCTCCTCCTGGCGCCGAGCTTCGGCGCGTGCTGCACCGCCTTCACCGACAGCGGTCAGCTTCTCAGCGATGGCTTCTCCGGCCAGTCCGTGGTCCACGACTTCGACGGCGACGGTGACCTCGACACCTTCCTCGCCTACGGCGACGCGCCCTCCGTTTGGCTCAACGACGGCACGGGGACTTTCAGCCATCACCAAACCTTCGGCAACGGATTCAACGTCGCCGTCGGTGACCTCGACGACGACGGTGACCTGGACCTCATCACCGTTCGCATCGGCTTCGGCGACCAGATCTGGTTCAACGATGGGAGCGCGAACTTCACGGCCGGCCAGCACTTCCCCCGGAGCTCACAAGGAGGAGTGGTCGTCGCATTCGGCGACATCGACGGCGACGGTGATCTCGACCTCCTCAGCACGGGCGTCGGTGTGCCGGTTGCGATCTGGCTCAACGACGGGAGCGGAAACTTCACCGACTCGGGTGTCTCCCTCTCCGCTGGTGACAACTTCGATAACTACACCAACATGATCGCGCTGGCCGATGTCGACGGCGACGACGATCTCGACCTACTTTGCGTGAACTCTTGGGCTGGTCGCCAGAGCCTGATCTACCTCAACGATGGCAGTGGCAGCTTCACCCTGAGCCCCCACGGGTTCGGTACCTTGGTCGGCATCAGCCTTCTGGTCGAGGACTTCGATGACGACGGCGACCTCGACATCTTCAACGGCATCAAGGGACAAAGCGAGTTCTGGCTCAACGACGGCACCGGCGTCTTCACCGACACCGGACAACGATTCAACAACGCTGAGCCCACTTCGATGGCGGCCGGCGACTTCGACTTCGACGGTGATCTCGACGTTCTCATCGCCTTTCGGAGCGGGCTCGATCGCCTCTACTGCAACGACGGTGCGGGCAACTTCACCGATGCAGGCATCACCATCGGTCCCTCGGCGTCCAGCTACCTCTCGGTCGGCGACCTGGACGGAGACTTCGATCTCGACATCGTCCGGGCGGTCGGTGACGGGGCGCCCGGTCCGGCCACCGTCCAGTTCAACGGCGTCGACCCCGACATCGACCTGGACGACGACGGCGTGATCGATCCGGTGGACAACTGCATCGACATCTTCAACCCGACTCAGGTCGATCGCGACGGCGACGGCATCGGCGACCCCTGCGACCCTGATGGTCCGGCCGAGATGGACTGCGCCGACGGTGAAGACGAGGACGGCGATGCCGACGTCGACTGTGCCGACACGGACTGTGCCAGAGCCGAGGACTGCGCTGATGAGGATGCCGACGAAGATGGCGTCGTCAACGCCGACGACAACTGCCTGGTCGTGCCGAACCCGCGTCAGCTCGACGTGGACGCCGATGGGGTCGGCGATGCCTGCGATCTCACCCTGGTCTTCTTCGCCGAGGACGGCGCGGGTCTCGAGCTCGGCTCGGCCCTGTTCTTCGTCGATGCGCCCAACACGGTGCGCTTCACCGGTGCCGGGTCCGGGGCGGACACGAACGATTGGGATTGCCTGGGCGACGCCCCGGGCGCGCTCGGTCCCGGCGTGCAGTGCGACGGCTCGGGTGAGGAGCCGGCGACCGGCACCAGCATCGAGTTCGCCCGCTTCTCCTTCGAGGTGCTGACCACCGACGTGGTGGACTGCGACGACTTCGGCTTCTCGCCCGACCTGCCCAACGAGTTCCTCGACGGCGACCTGGGTTTCGTGACGCCCGAGTCCATCACCTGCGAGCTGCCCGAGTGCATTCCCGCCGACATCCATCCCGACGGTGTCGGCGACGGTCTCGTGACCCTGGCCGACTACGTGGTCGGTCGTCGCAAGGTGCTGGGCATCATCGCTCCCAACGATCGCGACGCGGCCTGCGCCGACCTGCATCCGGGCGAGGTCACCTGTGAAGAGGCTCCGGGCGTGTCCTACTGGTGTCCGACCGGTGACGGGAGCTTCGACTTCGGTGACTCGCTGGTCATGCGTCGCATCGTCCTCCGTCAGTACCAGCTCTCCTGCGAGACCTGCGGTGGCTTGGCCTCGTTCGGTGGTCCGACGACCTTCGTACCGGGTGATGCCGCCCCGCTCGGCTTCCGCAACGGCGTCGTCGACATCGCCGACGTCGTGCTGGCTCTCCGCTTCGCCGTCGGTCTCGAGGAGGCCGGTGCCGACGAGCTCTGGCAGCTCGACGTGGCGCCCACCGAGACGCGTCGTGGCGAGCTGCTGGCCCGTGGCGACGGTGAGCTGCGCATCGACGACGTGGTCGCGATCCTCCGTGCAGCGGTCGGCCTCGCTCCCATCGCCTGGCCCGAGCACGAGCTCGTGGTCGT
>JBCCFW010000170.1:0-16071 GCA_039029535.1 Acidobacteriota bacterium | reverse complement strand
CTCGGCTAGCGTCTCCGGCCACTCGCGACGAACACTCATGAACAGTCCGGGCTAGGGGAGACGTAGTCATGGCCAAGAGCGCACTTCAAGAAGCCAAGGAAGCCGTCTACGACCTCCACGGCGCCACGCTGATCAAGGAGCAGCTCGAGCTCGGCGAAGAGAGCGGACGAGCCAACTTCGGCCTGCTGGCCGAGTTCGACACCCCCGCCGCCATCTACAAGGCCTGCGAACAGGTGAGGGATGCCGGCTACGAGCGCTGGGACTCCTACACGCCCTTCCCGGTGCACGGGCTCGACAAGGCGATGGGCGTCCGCGCATCGCTGGTTCCCTGGGTCTCCCTCGTCCTCGGGCTCTCGGGATCCGGCCTGGCCCTGGCCTTCCAGAGCTGGTCGCACGGTGGCTTCGACGACCCCTCCAAGCTGCCCATGCTGCTCCGGCCCGGCGCGCGCCTGGTGAAGGGGCTGCTCGAGACCGACCTCGCCACGAAGCTCGGGCTCGCCAATTGGGAGTACCCCCTGATCATCTCCGGCAAGCCCATCTGGGCCTGGCCGGCCTACGTGCCGATCACCTTCGAGCTCGGCGTCCTCTTCGGCGCCCTCGGGGCCGTGTTCGGGATGCTCATCCTGAATCGCCTGCCACGCTGGTACCACTCGCTCTTCCACTCCGAGCGCTTCGAGCGGGTCACCGACGACAAGTTCTTCATCGCGATCGAGTCGGTCGACCCGAAGTACGACGAGCAGGAGACGCGTGCCTTCCTCGAGAGTCTCGGCGCCGAGCACGTCGAGCTGGTGGAGCGCTGAGATGTCGTCCGACCGTCGTCGCTCGCCCGCGCTGTTCCCGCTCTTGGTCTTGGCCGCGCTCTGCGTGGCCTGCCCGGGAGCGATCAAGGAGCAGCCGCCGATTCACCTCATCCCGAACATGGACCACCAGGACCGTCGGGATGCGCAGGAGGCCGAGCCTTTCTTCGCCGACGGTCGCGCCATGCGTCCCCGGGTCGAGGGGACCATCCCGCGGGGCTCTCTCGGGGATGACATGCACCGCGACCAGGGCAAGAACCCTGACGGCTCCTGGGCCGAGGTGCTGCCGCGGCAGCTCGAGCTGACCCGCTCCTTCGTCGAGCGCGGCCAGCAGCGCTACGAGATCTACTGCGCCCCCTGCCACGACTCGGCAGGCTCCGGACAGGGACCAGCGGTGCAGCGGGGGATGCTCCGGCCGCCGAGTCTCCACGACGACCGCCTCCGCGCGATGGCGCTCGGCGAGTTCCACGACATCATCACCAACGGCGTGCGCAACATGCCCGCCTACGGCCGGATCCCGACGGATGACCGCTGGGCCATCGCGGTCTGGGTCCGGACGCTGCAGGTCTCGCAGAACGCGACGTTCGAGGACGTGCCCCGCGATGTCGCGCGGGCCGAGGGCTGGAGCCAGCCGTGAGCAAGAAGGAAGTCCGAGTCGACGAGAACCTGGTCCGCATCCCGGACGGCCACGTGCTCAAGCGTTGGCCTGCCGGCCTGCTCATCGTGTCGGCCGTGCTGCTCGCCATCGCGGTGGCGTCACAGTCCATCGACGCGACCAGCATCGAGCTCGCCGGCCATGGGGGGCACGGCTCCGACCACGGTGAGCATCATGATGACGGCCATGGCAAGGACCATGGCGACGGTCACGGAGGAGATCACGGGGCGGGTCACGACGACGGCCACGGCGACGGTCACCACGGCGGTCACAAGAGCTCGCTCGCGCCGGTGGTTTTCTCCTTCCTGACTGCCTGCTGCTACTTCCTGAGCCTCTCGGTGGGCGGGATCTTCTTCGTGCTCGTGCAGCACTGCGCGAAGGCGGGCTGGAGCGTCGTCGTCCGACGCATCGCCGAGAACGTCGGCACTCTCGTCTTCTGGTTCATCATCCCGTTCACGCTGCTCTGGCTGTTCGGGGCGCACGACCTCTTCCACTGGACCCACGCCGACGCGATGGCGACCGACGTGGTCCTTCAGTGGAAGGCTCCCTACCTGAACTCGACGTTCTTCATCGTCCGCGGCATCCTCGCCTGGCTCGTGCTCTGGTGGATCGCGCGGATCAACCACCGCGACTCGGTCGAGCAGGACCTCCACGGCTCGCATGAGACCAGCCGTCAGCTCCAGTACTGGAGCGGCTTCCGGATCCTGCTCTTCGCCTTCGCCGTGACCTTCTTCGCGTTCGACTGGATCATGAGCCTCGACGCCCACTGGTTCTCGACCATGTTCGGCGTTTACTACTTCGCGGGCTCGGTGCTCGGCTTCTTCGCCTTCATGACCCTGGTCGTCCTGCTGCTGCAGGGGGCCGGCCTGCTGGGCGAGCTCATCACGATCGAGCACTACCACGACCTGGGCAAGTACTGCTTCGCCTTCACGGTGTTCTGGGGCTACATCGCCTTCTCGCAGTTCATGCTCATCTGGTACGGCAACTTGCCGGAAGAAACGCTCTGGTTCGAGCACCGGATGAACGGCCCGTGGGCGGCGGTCGCCCGCGTGCTGCTGGTCTGCCACTTCCTCATCCCGTTCTTCGCGCTGATGGCGAAGACGGTGAAGAAGATCGGCTTCACGCTGGGGCTGGGTGCGATCTGGCTGCTGGTCGTCCACTACGTGGACCTCTACTGGCTCATCATGCCCAACCTGTACGTGGACCACTGGCCGATGAAGCAGGGCATCGTCGACCTCCTCTGCTTCCTCGCAGCGGGGGCGGCGTTCACCGCGCTCTTCCTCCGGGTGCTCACCCGCCACGCCCTGATCCCACTGCGCGATCCGCGGCTGCAAGAGTCGCTCGCCTTCGAGAATTTCTAGGACACGACTGATGAGCCTGCTCCAACGGCTGCAACGCGACCCCTTCGCGCTGGCAGCCGTGGGGTACCTCGTTTACGGGGTCGTGTACTGGCTCGGTGCCTTCCTCCAGATGACGCCCGAGCGTCGGATGGAGAGCTCGGTCCCTCCCTGGGTGTGGTTCACCGTCGGCGGGTTCCTGGTCTTGCTGGTGCCGGTCATCCTCTGGCGACCCTGGCGGGGCCGTCGGATCTTCGCCGGCCTCTGGGCGCTGGGTCCCCTGGGCAAGGGCCTGAGCCTGCTCTGGCGGACGGGTCGGAGGCTCCAGGAGAGCGAGCCCGTCTCCGTCTTCCAGGTCGTGTTCGCGCTCATCGCCCTCACGGCGGCGGCCTTGCTGGCGCGGGCGGCCTTTTTCGGTGGGCGCAAGACATGAGCCTGCCCGACATCGCCCGTCGTTCGCAGCTCTTCGCCGGCTTGTCGGAGGTCGAGTTCCAGGACGTGCTCTCCCTCTCGGAGCCGCTGCGCTTCGCGGCGGGCGACGTGCTCTGGCGACAGGGGGACGAGGGCGACGGGCTCTACCTCGTGGAGTCCGGTCTCGTGCGCATCGCGACGCAGCCGGGTCCCATCCAGCGCGACATCGTCGACCTGGGCCCGGGGCAGGTCTTCGGTGAGATGGCGCTGCTCTCGGACGAGCCACGCATCGCCGACGCGCTCATCGCCGAGGACGCCGTGCTGCATCGCTTCGGCAAGGCGGCCTTCACCGAGCTCATCGAGAGTCACGACCCGGCGGCGCATCGCTTGCTGCTCGGGTTGGCTCGAATGCTCTGCGTCCGACTGCGGGAAGTGAGCGCGCTGTAGCGGCGTCGGACGGCCGCCCGGTGCTCTGGGTCGTCGGGGGGCCGAACGGCGCCGGCAAGACGACCTTCGCCGAGCCGCATGCGAAACAGCTTGGCTGCTCCTACCTCGGCGCGGATGCGGTCGCCTACGAGATGGCGCCCGACGCTCCCGAGACCGTGGCAAGGGCAGCGGGTCGCGAGTTTCTCGTGCGCCTGCATCGGGGAGTCGAGCGGGGCGAGAGCCTGGTGGTGGAGTCGACGCTCTCCGGGGTGACCTTCGCTCGGGAGATCGTGAGGGCCCAGGAGCGTGGGCATGCCGTCTACATGCTCTTCTTCGTCCTGAGCTCGGCCGAGGCCTGCATCGCGCGTGTCGCCCAGCGGGTGCGGAAGGGTGGTCACTTCGTGCCTGATGACGATGTGAGACGACGGTTCGACCGGAGTCTCCGCAACATCGAAGATCGCTACCGACCGCTCGCGGAAGAGTGGTGGCAGGTCGACAACTCAGGCGTCGTTCCGGTCCTTCTGGCCTCCGGCCCCGACAGGGACTCGGACGACGGCTGCACGCTCATGGAGACCGTTCGGCGGGCCGTAGAGGCGGCTCGTGCGAAGTGCCGTCGTCTCGGCGTGCCGAACGTGCACTTCGTCGACGGGCGACCGCGCTGGGAGCCTCCCGACGAGGACCCTCAGCCGAAGGCTTGATCTGCCGCCAAGATCGCGATCCCCCAGCCACAGACACCCAGCACCATGAGGTCACGACCTCGTTTCCTGCATCGCGTGATCGTCCCCAGGGCCAGCGCCAGGGTCAGGAACGAGCCGATGCCGTGCCAGCCGGGCGCGAGGCGTCCCAACGTCCCGGTTGCCAAGGAGGCAACGAGCACGGCGATCGCCAGCCCGCCGGCCAGGCGTCGGCCGGCCCGCAGCTCGACCGCGCCCGCCGCGCCGAAGGACGCCATCGCGATCGTGGCGGCCACGATGACGATCCGCACGGCGTTGCCGGGGGGGAGGGCGAGCAGGGGAGAGAGGTCCACGTGATCCTGGTGAGCCCGCCTTGGTGAGGGGGCGGGTTCAGCGCTAGCCTACCCAAATGGCGGAATCCGTAGGCGTGCTCCTGATGAACCTCGGCACCCCCGAGGCCCCCGAGACCGGCCCGGTGCGACGGTATCTCCGTCAGTTCCTGTCCGATCCCCGCGTCATCGACATCGGGGCGATCCCGCGGCAGCTCCTCCTCAACCTGTTCATCCTGCCCTTCCGACCCAAGCAGTCGGCGGAGGCCTACTCCAAGGTCTGGATGGACGAGGGCTCGCCCCTGCTGGTCCACTCCCGGCGCTTCACCCGGGCCCTCCGCAAGGAGCTGGGCGATGGCTTCCACGTCGAGTTGGGCATGCGCTACGGACAGCCCTCCATCGGCACGGCCGTCGAGCTGTTGCGCGACAAGGGTGTCAGCCGCATCGTCGCCTTCCCGCTCTACTCGCAAGAAGCGAGCTCCTCGACCGGCTCCTGCCTGCAGGAGCTCTACACCGAGCTCGGCAAGCCCTGGAACGTCCCCTACGTGACGGTGGTGCCGCCGTTCTACGACGACGCCGGCTACCTTGCCGCCCTGGCCGAGGTCGCTCGACCGGTCCTGGCCGAGAATGATCCCGAGCACGTCGTGTTCTCGTATCACGGCATCCCCGAGCGCCACGTCCGCAAGGCCGACGAGGCGGGTGGCCACTGCCTGACGAAGGACGACTGCTGTGCCGCCATCTCGGTGAGCAACCGACGCTGCTATCGCGCTCAGTGCTTCGAGAGCGCGCGCCGCCTGGCGGGGCTGCTCGAGCTCGACCTCCCGTGGACCGTCGCGTTCCAGTCGAGGCTCGGCCGCACGCCCTGGATCCGCCCCTACACCGACGTCGTCCTCGACGAGCTCGCCGAGGGGGGCACCAAGCGGGTGATGGTCGTCTCCGGGAGCTTCGTCGCGGACTGTCTCGAGACCCTCGAGGAGCTGGGCATCCGCGCTCAGGAAGACTTCGAGGCGAAGGGAGGGGAGACCGTCTCCCTGGTCCCCTCGCTCAACGATCACCCGAGCTGGGTGAAGGCCGCCGCCGACATCGTCCGCCGCGAGGCACCGGTCGGCTGAGCCGAAGGCTGGTCATCGAGGTCGACCGCGCCCTCAAGACATCAACCAAGTGGTGATGCGGTCATGTGCTGCGTGCAGGACGATCGCGACCGCCAAGAAGCCGGCGGCGAGGGTGCGTCGCGCGACGACCGAGGGTGAGGCGGGTTCTTCGAGGTGGTGGTGGCCGAGGCGGGCCACCAATGCACCGAGCGCGATGCCCATGAGGCTTCGGCTGGCGATCAGGATGTTGCCGTACACGATGCCGACCAGGCCGAAGGTGACGAACAAGAGGTAGAGCGACATCAGGCTCGCGGCGGCATGCGGGAGCGCGGCTCGCCAGTCGGCGGAAGGGCGCCGCCGAAGGGCCAGGCCGAGAAGGCTGAGCGCGCCGCTCGTCACCAGGACGACCGAGACACACCAGGTGGCGACCCGTGTGGACTGGGCCGCGGTGGCACCAGGCTGGAGCACGTCGATGAGCTGCTGGGCGTGCACGTCGAACACCGCGTAGCCCAGCGCTGCCCCCAGCGCCGCCAGCAGCGCCTTCAGGGAGACTCGTCCACCCACCCGGCTGAGCGCGAAGGCGCTGGCCAGGGCCAGCAGCACGGCGAGCCACTGCAGGGGACGCTGAGCATCGCCGAGAATCGCCCAGGAGAGCAGCGGCACGAAGATGATCTTGAGGCCCAGGAGCGGTCCGACGCGACTGGCCTCCTCACGGTGCAGGGCCAGGATGAGACAGAGCTGGCCACCGAGATAGCCCGCCTTGCACGCGAGCAGCGGAAGCAACCAGGCGAGAGCATTCGCCCTGACCGCTGGCTCGGGCCACTGCCAGCACGCGACTGGCAGCGCGACCACGGCAGCCATCGCGTGAGTGATCATGAAGAGGCCGAGCGCCTGCCCGCCGTGCTTCACGGTCCAGGCACGCCCGGCCAGGTAAGCCAGCGCGAAGGCGACGGCGGCGGCCAGTCCGGTCACGGTCCCCAGGACGAGAGTGCTCATTCGAGCCCTGTCGAGGGAGCCCGGCTCATGGGCTTCCCGCCGGTGACTCGTGGCGAGTCATCGCTGGCTCAAGGCTCGTAGCGATAGCCCTCGCCACGCACCGTGAGCAGGTGACGCGGCTGCTCGGGATCGGCCTCGAGCAGGCGACGCAGTCGAACGACGAGGTTGTCGACGCTGCGTAGCGGCGGGAGCGCATCGAGCCCCCAGACCTCCTCGACGATCTCCTGTCGAGTCAGGGTCTGACGGGCGCGACGGGCGAGGAGGGTGAGGAACTCGACCTCCTTCTCGTTGAGCTCGTGCTCGGCGCCGTCGCCGGTGCGGAAGCGATGCGCGTCGCGGTCGAGAACACCGCCGGCCAGCTCCACCGTGCTCTCGGTGGGGAGCTCGCTCGGGGCCTGGGCGCGACGCACGAGCGCCTTCGCCCGAGCGAGTAGCTCGGCCACGGCGAAGGGCTTGGTGAGGTAGTCGTCGGCACCTCGCTCGAGCGCGTCGACCTTGGTGTCGAGCTCGCCCCGCGCCGTGAGCATGAGCACCGGCGTGCCGACGTCCGCTCGGCGCAGTCGCGACGCGATCTGGAGACCGTCGAGCCCCGGCAGCATGAGGTCGAGGATGACCAGGTCGAAGCGCTCGCCCTGGAGTCGCTCCCAGCCGTCGTCACCTCGGTCGACCCAGGTCACGTCGAAACCCTCTTGGCCGAGGTTCACCTCGATCATCGCCCCGATGAGGGGGTCGTCCTCGACGACGAGCACGCGCTTGTCACTCATGCTGCACCTTCCAGGGTGCGAGGGGGGAGCGCTGCGCGAGGCAGCCGCAGCTCGAAGCTCGCACCGTGTCCGGGCCCATCGCTGGCTCCCGTCAGATCCCCACCCATGGCCCGGGCGAGCTCGCGGGACACGTGAAGACCCAGGCCCGTGCCGGTGGACTCGCTCCCGGGGCTGCGCACGAAGGCCTGGAAGATCTCTTCGGAGAGCGTCGGCTCGAAGCCCTCCCCATCGTCGACCAGGCGCAGGCGGACGTGCTCGACGTCCTTCTCGACCTCGAAGCTCAGCCGCTTGCCGCCGTGCTTGAGCGCGTTGTCGGCGAGGTTGTCGAGGATGCTCCGCAGCGCTCCGGCCTCGGCGTGGATCCAGGTCCGGTCGGGACAGTCGATGGTGAAGTCCACCTTGGCCAGGGCCGCCTCGGGGCGGGAGGCGAGGAAGGCCCGCAGCTCCGCCTCGAGGTCGAGGTCGGCGAGCTGGAGCTCCTCGCCGTGGGCGGCCAGGCGGCCTCCTTCGAGCAGGTTGGAGATGAGACGTTCCTGACGACGGGCCTGCGCGAGGCCGAGGTCGATCATCTCGACCCGTCGCTCCTCCGGCAGCGAGCCGGCGCGGAGCGTCTCGAGCAGGGCGCTCATGCCCGCCAGCGGCGTCTTCATCTCGTGCGTCACCCGAGCGGTGAAGGCCTCGAGCTCACGCCGCACGGCGCGCTCGGCCAGGACCAGTCGGAACAACATGGGGATGCACGACGCGACGAGGAGCAAGAGCATGAGGCCCTCGCCGTAGACCATGAACCGACGACGTCGCGACTGCTGACGCTGTCGCTCGCGCGCGCTTTCGCTGATCGTGACCACGACGCCGCCGTCATCCGCCGGGCTCACGACGAAGTCGGGGTCGGCGAGCTGGGCACCGCCGACCGGATCGAGCGCCAGCGCACGCAGCTCGGCGGCCATGAGCTGCGCTCGCATTTCGAGGAGCTGATCCTCCAACGCGTCCTGAGCGCTCACCGTGCGGTGGAGGAGGACCACCCACCAGACCGAGAGACAGCACAGCAGCACCACGGTCACCGTGAAGAGGACCTGTGGTGCCGAGAGCTGTCGGACCCGGAGCTCAGTCAAGGGCCGTCACCTGGGCGAGGAGAGTCTCGGCGAGACGGTCGACCTGTTCCTCGGAGTGGGCGGTGGAGAGGAAGAACAGCTCGTAGCCCGACGGCGGGAGGTACACGCCCTCGGCGAGCATCCGCGGATGGAGCTGCGTGAAGCGCGTGATGGCTTCCTCGGCGATCGCGTCCGCGCGTCGCGGTAGCTCGCCCTCGCTCAGGTAGAGCCAGTTCAACGACCCCTGACGCTGGAGCTGCATCCAGGACGGACCGCCGCTCAACGCCGACTCGAAGCGTCGACCCAGCTCTTCGAGTCGGTCGTGCGCTCCCTCGTCGCGGAGCACGCGGAGAGTGGTGGTGCCGGCCGCCACCGAGACGGGATTCCCCGACAAGGTGCCGGCCTGGTAGACGTCGCCCTCCGGTGCGAGCCGGTCCATGAGCTCGGCGCGTCCGGCAACGGCGCCGATGGGGAGACCGCCGCCGACGATCTTGCCCAGGGTCGTGAGGTCGGGGCGGAGATCGACCATCGCGTCGTAGCCGCCGAAGCGGAGTCGGAAGCCGCTGATGACCTCGTCGAAGAGAAGCAGCGCGCCGTGCTCGTCGCAGAGCTCGCGCAAGCCGGCGAGGAACTCGCGACGCTGAGGCAGCAGGCCGTTGTTCCCGGGCAGCGGCTCGAGGGCGACGCAGGCGATGTCGGAGCCGTGCTCGGCGAAGAGACGTGCGGTGGCGTCGAGGTCGTCGAAGGGCGCGACCAGGGTGGTCTCCGCGAGGGCCGCCGGCACGCCGGCCGACGAGGCCACGCCGAGGGTGGCGAGACCGCTGCCGGCCGACACGAGCAAGCTGTCGAGGTGACCGTGGTAGCCGCCGTCGTACTTCACGACGAGCGAGCGACCGGTCACGCCACGCGCGAGCCGCAGCGCCGTCATGACCGCCTCGGTGCCGGAGCTCACCAGCCGCACGCGCTCGTGATGGGGGAAGCCCTCGAGGATGAGCTCGCAGAGAGCGGCTTCACCGGCGTGACAGGCTCCAAAGGACAGGCCCTTGCCGGCGGCCTCACGCACCGCCTCGACCACGGCCGGATGGGCGTGACCGAGGGGAAGGGGGCCCCAGGAGAGACAGGTGTCGAGGAGACGACGACCGTCGAGGTCGACGACCTCGGCTCCCTCCCCGCGGTCGAAGAACACCGGCGGTCCGTCGACGGCACGGAAGGCCCGCACGGGGCTGTGCACGCCGCCTGGCGAGACGGCGCGGGCGCGCTCGAAGGCCCGAGCTGAGGCGGGGCGTCCATGGTCGGTCATCGCGGGGTCGTCCTTTCGGTCATCGGTGGTCTGAGCTGGCGAGACAGGTCGCCAGCGCGGTCATGACGTCATCCAGCTCGGGGCCGGCAGCCTGCACGACCCGGGTCACGCCCTCGCGCTCCAGGGCCTCGGCGGTCGTCGGACCGAGGGCCACGAAGGGCACGGCGGTGAGCCAGGGGTTCCAGGAGAGGAGCCGGCGAGCGGCGCTGGGGCTCGCGCAGTGGACCGCGGCCAGGGGCCGCTCGTCGTCCTGACGCGGTGCAGGCTCGACCGGCCGATGGAGACGTCGGTCCTCGACCTCGTGACCGGCGGCTCGAAGCCGGTCGGGGAAACGCTCGTCGGCGGCCGCGCTGCGCACGAGCAAGCATCGCGCAGGCGCTTCGAGCCTGTCCAGGAGCAGCGTGGCCAGGGCCTCGTCACCGGTCCCGGGGGCCTCCAGGGCCGGCTGCAGGCCGAGCCTCACGAGCTCCCGGCTGGTCGCGGGGCCGATGCTGGCGACCTGGCAGGAGGCGAGGAGGCGGGTGAGCGTCGGCAGGTCGTCGTCGAGGCCTGCGAGCAGGCCGCGGAGCGCACGCCGGGAGGTCGGGACGACCCAGCTCGCGCGCTCCAGGTCGGCCGTGAGCCCGTCCCGGCCGGCCGGAGGGGGGAGCAGCTCGGTGGCCAGGGCGGGCCACTCCAGGACCGGCCAGCCGTGTTCGCGGACGCGGGCCGCGAGGGCGTCGTTGTCGGGCGGCTCACGGGTGAGAAGCACCGGAGGACGGCCCGAAACGGCCCTGTCCCCGGGAGGGCCGGAAGAGGGCGGAGCGACCTGGATCAAGAGGAATTGCCTCGGGAGCGGCCTTGCGGTAGAACTGTGCGCCTCCTGCCAGGGAAAGTGCCGAATTCCGGACTTCGCGCGGGAGCTTCGCGGCGGCCCCGAGGGTTGGCGCGACCACCGTGGGAGACCTCGAGATGAATGTCAGTCGCCTCGCCTTGATCGCCGCTTCGGTCCTGCTCGTCGCCTGTGGTGGCGGCGGAGGCCAGTCCGGTCGACCCGACATGCCCGGCGGCAAGCGTCCCAGCGGCGGTGGTGGGGGCGGTGCCCCGGCCAGCGGCTACCAGGGTGGCTCGGTCTCCGGTGGTGGCACCATCGCGGGCGTCATCAGCTACTCCGGTGGCGAGACCGACACCAAGGCCGAGATCACCAAGGACGACGCGGTCTGTGCGGTTCACGGCAAGACGATCGCCGACCACGCCCTCACCGTCAATGGCGGCAAGGTGAAGGACGTCATCGTCTGGCTCGACGGCCTCAAGGAGGGCAAGCCGCTGACCAAGCGCACGGTCACCGTCGACAACAAGGACTGCATGTTCGTCCCCCGCGTCTCCATCGGCTGGAAGGGCGACAAGATCAACGCCAAGAACAGCGACGCGGTGCTCCACAACACGCACCTCAAGCTCAACGGCAAGACCGTCCACAACGTCGCCCTCCCGACCAAGGACCAGCAGCTCCAGAAGCCGCTCAAGAAGTCCGGTCTCTACGAGATCACCTGCGACGCCCATGCCTGGATGAAGGCCTACATGTTCGTGGCCGACAACCCCTACGTCGAGATCTCCAACGACGGCGGCAGCTTCACCATGACCGACGTGCCGGCCGGCAGCTACGAGCTGAACTACTGGCACGAGATCCTCGGTGAGGGCAAGGTCTCCGTGACCGTCACGAGCGGCGGCACGGCCCAGGCCAACATCGCGCTGTGAGCACCAAGGGGGCCCGACGAGCCCATCAGTTCGTGATGATGGGCTTCTGGTCGCAGGTCGTCCTGTTGGGCCTGCTCGACACGGCGTCGCTCATGAGCTTCGCCCGGGAGCGGCCCCCCTGGTATCACCTCGTCGGCTTCGCGGCCGTCAACATCGTGCTGCTGCTCGCCACCGCTCTCATGTGGCAGTGGATGCGGCAGCACGCTGCTCCGCCCCCGCCTCCTCCGCCGGAGTCGTGAGCGAGCGCACCGACCTGAGGCTCGTCACGGAGGGGGATGAGCCGGCCGCTGCCGACGAGACCACCGGCAGCGTGGGCCAGAAGGTCCTCGGTCTCGTCATCGGCGTGTTCGTCCTCGGGGGACTGACCCTGGCCGCCGGCTACCTCTTCCGCCCGGGCACCGAGGACCCCGACCCGCGGCACGCCGTGGCCGAGTCGGCGGTGGCCCAGCCCGACGGCACCTTCCTGGTCACCCTCGACGTCTCGGCGCTCGACTACTGGGTCCCCTTCGATTTCGCCAAGGGGCAGCTCAGCAACCAGCCTGAGAGCGCCGAGCTCCTCATCAAGCGCTTCAAGCTGAGGGCTCCCCACGGCGCGGTGAAGCTGGGCCCGATGGATCTCGGCGACGCCCGCATGCCGGCGGCCGGTGACTGGTTGAAGGACTCGGAGACGGGGGGCGAGGTCCAAAACCCCGCCTTCGAGGGCTGGTACTCGTACTCCTACTGGACGCACTGGCTCAAGAGCCACGGTGACGTCTTCGCCATTCGTCGTGCCGACGGTGCCGTCGTGTTCCTCCGGATCGAGAGCTACAACTGCGATCCCGAGGGCAGCGGCTGCCTCACCCTGCGCTACCGCCTGGCGGCCTGACGCTCGGCGGCCGAGCGTCCCGAGCGACGGACGCGAGCCTCGCGGCTCCTCACCGAAGAGCTGGCCAGCGGCGACTCCCGAGACGAGACTTCAAGCACGTTGCCCGTGCGTCTTTCGGAGGGTCGTCCCATGCCTCGCGCCCCGCTGCGTCTCGTCGTTGCGTCCGTGCTCGTCCTCCTCTTGCTCGGCGCGCCCTCGGTGGGTGCCACGGAGGCCGCGGAGGTGCAGGCTCGGCTCGACGACGACCTGGCCGCCGGACGCCCCATCGTCGTCCACGTCGTGGTGGCCCTCTGCGACAACGCGAGTCAGGGCATCGTGCCGGTGCCGGCGCAGCTCGGGGACGGGACGTCACCACGCACGAACCTCTACTGGGGTGCCCTGTACGGGGTCCGCACCCACCTGACGCGGACGGCCGGCTGGAAGCGGCTCGAGGTCGCACAGCCTCGGTTGTCCGCCGTGCTCGAGCGCATCGCCTTGCGGACCGAGGTGCGGCGGAAGGGCGTGTCCGTGCCGGTCATCCTCGTCGCCGACGCCTGGGACGGGCGTGAGATCAAGAGGGCCACCATGCGCTTCCTCGAGCTCACCGCCGGGCAGGGGGAGGAGACGGTCGAGCTGAAGGACGGGGAGACGACGCAGCGGGTGGCCATCGGAGGGGCCGCGCAGCTCGTGGCCTACATCGGACACGACGGGCTCATGGAGTTCCGCGTGGGCACTCCGCGGCGTCGGGCGGAGGCTCCGGCCCGGGCCGCGGTCGTCCTGGCCTGCGTGAGCGAGCACTACTTCGGACCCCACCTGACCAAGACCGGCGCGCACCCCTTGCTGATGACGAACGGCCTGATGGCGCCCGAGGCCTACACGCTCGACGCGGCGATCCGCGCCTGGGTGGCGGCCGATCCCGAGCGCACGGTCCACGAAGCGGCAGCGCAGGCGTATCACCGGTATCAGAAGTGCGGCGTCTCGGCGGCCCGGAAGCTGTTCTGGAGCCCGGGCCAGTCCGTGGGGCGGGGCGGAAGGGGCGGCCGCGGAGCTCGTGCCGAGGCGGCCGCGCCGTCACGGCGCTGAGGCCCGAGGGGACGTTCACTTTTTCGCGTGATGGCCGGTGGTCCGGCCCGTTCTTCTCCTTGGGGAACCATCGTCGCGGCGGGGAAGTCGGCTGCTCCCTGCGGTCGAGGCCCGTCGGTGGACCCGCGGGAGATCGCCGTGAAGACGTCATCGGGTGTCGCTGAGCTCATCGTCATCGCCGTCCTGGCCTGTCACTGGGGAGGAGGTCGGGCCGAAGCTTGGGACCGGGAGGTCGTGCATCCCCTGGACTGGGGCATGGCTCCGGCCGTGACCGTCGACGGGGCGGGCTCACCGATCCTCGCGGTGGGGCGGGGGCGGCTCCAGGTCGCTCGCTGGGACGGGGTGGCCTGGGAGCGGGAGCTCGTGCTCGACGAGTGCGGCATCATGACCGACATCGCGTGGCACGCCACCGGTGGCCTGGCCGTCGCGTACCACAACCAGCTCCGCGGCTTGCTGCAGCTCGGCTGGCTGCGTGGAGGGGCGTGGGAAGTCCACGACCTATCAGCCCCCGCACCGCGTCTGGGTGCGAAGGTGGTGTTCGATCCGCTCGGTCGGCCGTTCGTGGCCTACACCTCCTACGACGACTCGCTGGGGCACGTCCTGCGCTGGGACGACGGCTGGGTTCCTGAGCTTCCACCCAGCGGCTTCGCCGACATGCCGCAGGCCGTCGCCGACCCGACCGGTCGTCCCGTGGTCGCCTATGCGCCCGACTCCTTCGCGACCTTCGATGGCGTCGGCTGGGTGCAGACCGAGACCGGCTTGAGCACCTGGGGTTCCTACGACCTGGCCTTCAGCCGTGCGGGGATCGCGACCATCGCGCGCTTCGAGGACCCGAGCGACGTCTGGCATGCGAGCGCTGCGACGGGGTGGACCGAGGAGCTTGCCGGGCGAGCCACGTTCGGCGTGCTCGGCGCCAGTCCCGTCGGGCTGGCCTTCGATGCTGCAGACGAGCCCGTGATCGTGGCGGGGTCCATCGGCGTTCACGCGTACCGGCGCTTGGCGGGGGCCTGGCTGGAGCCCGTCGAGCTGTCGAGCCGCGGCGAGCTCGGACCGAGCTCGGTGGTCAGCGACACGAGCGGCACCGTGTTCGTCGGTCATGCTGTCCTGGGCGGCTTGGCCGACGTCAGCCTCAGTCGTTGGACCACCGGGTGGGAGACGGAGCTCCTCGCCTCCGAGCCACTGGCGGGCGCGGGCACCGAGCTCGCGTTTCAGGGCGACGGCACGCCGGCCTTGGTCTGGAATCAGTGGCCCGGCCTGTGGCTCTCGCGCCGCGTGGCTGGAAGCTGGACGGGTGAGTGGGTTGCCGAAGACGACGTGCCGAGCTTCCCGCTCTCGCTCATCCCGGATGCCGAGGGCCGGCTCGTCCTGGCCTACCACCACGATCGCAGCCTGCGGATCGGACGCGACCTCGAGGGCGGCTGGACGAGTGAGCCCGTCACCCCGAGCAACGCACCCTGGCTCGCGCTCGCACCGGACGGCGCGCTCACCATCGCCATCGGCGGCCACGGCACGGACCTCTGGTTCGGTCGCCACGACGAGCTCGATGGGTGGGCCTGGGAGCTCGTGCGCTCGCTGGAGTTCACGAACTTCATGTTCCAGTCACTCGCACACGATGCAGCCGGCCGAGCCGTGGTCGCGTACCACGATCGCTTCGGAGCGCCGCGGTCGATCGAGGTCGCGCGACGCGAGCCGGGAGGCTGGGTCACCGAGGTCGTCGACCGAGACGTCCACGTCGAGAACACCGACTTGAAGCAAGCGCCTGACGGGTCCCTCTGGCTCGCTTACGGCACGCGGAGCGACACCCGTCTCGCTCACGAAGAGGCGGGGGGCTGGACGGTCGAAGTGCTGCCTGGCGTGCCTGCGTACAGCCAGGTCGCTCTCGACTTCGACCCCGATGGAGAGCCCGTGCTCGCCGTCGTCTCGGATGGCATCAGTGGACCGGTGTTCCTCAGTCGGGACGCGGGAGCCTGGTCGGCCGAGGTGATCGATCCTCGACTCCCCACGAGCGACACCGTGGCGTTGGCCTTCGACACCGACGGACGACCCGCCATCGGTTACTTCAGCCGCTGCCGAGGCGAGGTCCTCTTCGCGACGCCGAGGGATCGCTTGCTCCGCGGGTGGATCCCTCGCTTCGACGACGAGTGGCGGTCCGCGCTCCCGCTCACGGAGCTCAACGACGTCGAAGAGGGGGGCTTCCCGGCACCGGCCCAGCGTGGTGACACGGTCCGCGACGAGGTCGTGGCCGACGAGGGGCTGGTCGTCTACTGGATGCTGACCGACGACGACGTGCTCTTGCGGGTGGCTCGCGAGGAGACCGTGGCGGTGGTGACGATCGAATGAGCCTCGGCCGGGTGCGTCCGTGGCTTCCGGGGCGTTCTGGTTCGTTCAGCCTGAAAAAGTGCGCATCCGGTACGATCCGGGCGTGAGACGACCAGATTTCGAGCCTGTCGGAATCGATGCCCAATCGAGATTGGATGAGAAATCTAAGATCCAGTGCCCTAGGTGTGGCAATGAATTCGAACGCTGACCTAAAGCTCGACTG
>JBCCFW010000169.1:0-16398 GCA_039029535.1 Acidobacteriota bacterium | reverse complement strand
GGGTGAAGGGACTCCTCCAATTCCCCTCAATTCACCGAGACGAACGAGGTCCCCGACCTGCGGCAGAAACGCAGTGAGTTGAAGCGTCAGTGTGTCATGATGACCCGTCACTTGCCAGGCCACGCGGTTCGTAACCCGCTCGCCCGAAAGGGCCGAGCGAGAGGTTGCCGTGCTCCGAGGGGGGTCGTGACCCATGGACGTGCTCTTCGCCGTCATGCCCACGTGTAGCGCACGCCGTCCGGCCCTCGGCGTGAGCCTGCTGCAAGCGCGGCTGGAAGAGCGTGGGCGACACGCTCGGGTGACCTACTTCAACCTCGAGCACGCCCGCCTCATCGGGCTCGAGCTCCACCGGCTGCTGGCCGGCGAGCACCGTCTCGGCGTCCCCATGCCCGCCCTGCTCGGCGAGTGGCTCTTTGCCGAGGCGGCCTTCCCCGGGCAGCTCGCACCGACCGACGACTACGTCGCCACCTTCCTCGAACCGCTGCCCGAGCTCCACCCGTTCCTCCCCGACCTGCTCGCCGCGCGGGCACGCTCGGAAGAGCTCGTCGAGCGGGCCGTGGAGAGCATCGCGCGGGACCGGCCACGGGTGCTCGGGTTCACGACGACCTTCCACCAGACCTGCGCGAGCCTCGCGGTGGCTACCCGCGTGAAGCGACTCACCGACCCGCCGATCATCGTGTTCGGGGGGGCCAACTGCGAAGGCCCCATGGGCCAACAGCTCCTCGAGTCGTTCGACTGCATCGACCACGTGATCTCGGGGGAGGCCGACGAGGCCTTCCCGCCGCTCGTCGACGCCTGGCTCGAGGGTCGCGAACCGGAGCCCGCGGCTGGCGTCCTCAGCCGCAGCGTCGCGAGGCCCGAGGAAGACACCACGTCTCCGGTCCGAGACCTCGACGCCCTGCCCATCCCGGACTTCCGCGATTACTTCGACACCCTCGCCCGGCTGGAGCTGTCGCGGGACGACGTCGATGCCCGCGTCCCCTTCGAGACCTCGCGAGGCTGCTGGTGGGGAGCCAAGCAACACTGCACGTTCTGCGGTCTCAACGGACAGGGGATGGGCTTCCGCAGCAAGTCGCCGGAGCGCGCCCTCGACGAGCTGGGTCGGCTCCGCTCGCGACACGGCGTCCGTCGGCTCGAGGCCGTCGACAACATCCTGGATCTCGGCTACCTCAAGACGGTCCTGCCCCGACTCGCCGAGCAGCCGCTGGACGTCGAGCTGTTCTACGAGACCAAGGCGAACCTGCGCTTCGAGCAGCTCGCTCTGCTGCGGGCTGCCGGCATCACCGCCATCCAGCCCGGCATCGAGAGCCTGAGCGACCACGTGCTCGCGCTCATGCGCAAGGGCTGCACGACCACGCAGAACGTCCAGCTCCTCCGCTGGTGCGCAGAATTGGGCATCGAGGTCGCCTGGGGGCTCATCTTCGGCTTCCCCGGTGAAACGGCCGACGACTACCGCGACATGACCGAGCTGCTCCCGCTGCTCAGCCACCTGCCCGCGCCTCGCTACGGCGGCAACATCCGATTGGATAGGTTCAGCCCGAACTTCGAGCGAGCCGACGAGCTGGGCTTCACGGCCGTGGAGCCGGCGGCGGCGTACTCCCACGTCTTCCCATTGGAGAAGGACGAGCTCTCCCGGCTCGCCTACTTCTTCGACTCACGGCTCGCCGACGATCCCGGTCTCGAGACCGAAGCGGCCACGCTGCTGGAGCGGCTGGCCGAGTGGCAAGAGTTGGCTCGTCAGCCGGCAGAGACCCGCCCCAAGCTCGACGTCTACCCGACCTCGACCCTCGTGCTGGTCGAGGACCGACGGCCGGTCGCCACGCGACCGCAGCACGCCCTGACCGGACTCGACGCCCGGGTGCTCGTCGCTTGCGACGAAGCGCGAAGCGTCGAGCGGCTCGTGCGCTCGCTGGGCTCCAGCGAGACCGATCTCATCGACAGCGTCCGACGGCTTCGCGACGACCGGCTCGTCGTGGAGCTCGGCGGAAGGATCCTGAGCCTCGGCGTCGTGCGACGTCGGGCTTCCCATCACGAAGCGCAACCCGCTGTTGCCTGACGGAGGACCATCATGGCCAAGAAGAAGAGTCTCAAGAGCTTCCTCGAGTCGAAGCGGCCGCGGAAGAAGAAGGCGGACCGTCTCGCCAAGATGGTGAAGGGCAAGATCCACGACCACGGCTTCCTGTGCCGTGGCCTGGAGCACGTCGACGCCCCCGACTACATCGTCTGCGAGCTCAAGCACGACAGTCAGATCGTGCCGACCCAGGACGGCGTGCAGGCGCCTCAGGAGCGTTCGGGTCCGCTCGGCAAGCTCAACGACGTCCTCAACAAGTTCGACGTCCACTCTGCGCACCAGCACTTCCCGCTCGCCCGCAAGCTCCGGGACATCCGCCAGAAGCTGGCGCCCCAACATCATCGAGAGAAGGTCGACGCGAACTTCGCCAAGGCCGGCTTCATGCGCATCCGGCCCAAGCTCGGCAAGCACGTCCACGACCTCGTCAAGGAGCTCAACCGTCACGACTCGGTCTGGAAGGCGGTCGTCGCGCCCCAGCCCATCCCCGCGAGCATGCCCGCCGGCAGCGACCCGGGCAGCCGCAACTTCGAGTTCACCCAGGGCTACCTCGACTCGGCCCCCGAGGGCATCGGCGCGCTCTGCGTGTGGGGCACGCACGGAGCCAAGGGCAAGGGCGTGACGGTGTGCGACATCGAAGGAGGCTGGCACTTCGACCACGAGAGCCTGCCGGACATCAAGCACCTCGGCGGCACGCCCCTGGAGAACGAGGGCTGGAAGAACCATGGCACGGCCGTCATGGGTGCCATGCTCAGCCAGCCCGGGAGCATCGGCACGGTGGGCATCTGCCACGAAGCGAAGGCGGCAACGCACTCGGCCTACGACGGCGAGCTCTTCGCACCGGCCGGCTCGATCTCCGACGCGACGTCCAAGCTCAAGGCGGGCGACGTCCTCCTCATCGAGCTCCAGGCGAAGGGACCGAACAACGGCAAGTACATCGCCATGCAGTACTGGGACGACGTCTTCGCCGCCATCCGCGCGGCGGTGGAGAAGGGCATCGTCGTCATCGAGGCCGCCGGCAACTCCGGCGAGGACCTCGACCGCAAGATGTATGCGGACACCGGTCTCCAGAAGGACTCGGGCGCCATCGTCGTCGGTGCGGGCATCCCTCCCAACAACGGCCTCAACTACTACGGTGACGAGCTGGCCTCCTACGGCTTCGGCAAGTACGACCAGCTCGGCGAGCCGCGCTCGCGGATCTTCTTCTCGAACTACGGCGGCATCGTCGACGCCCACGGCTGGGGCTTTCACGTCACCTCCACCGGCTATGGCGACGCCCAGGGCGGTTCCGATCCGAACAAGTGGTACACGCAGTGCTTCACCGGCACGTCGAGCGCCACGCCGCTGGTGGCGGGGGCTGCGGCCTGCATCCAGGGCTACGCGAAGAAGACGCTCGGCGAGCCGCTCGCGCCCGAGAAGCTCCGCAAGATCCTCGTGTCGACCGGCACGGCGCAGGTCGCCGGTCCGAAGGCTCCCCTCTCACAGAACATCGGCCCCCAGCCCGATCTCGCTGCTGCCATCAAGAAGGTGAAGTGATGGCGCTCGGTGGCGGGCCCTTCGGTGGTGACGGACCCTTCGGCGGCGCTCCGGGCAGCCCGACCGGCCCCCCGGGGCCACCTCAGCTCATCGTGACCCTGCGCGAAGGCTGGCGTCCTCACGAGGGCGGTCACCTCATTCACGAATCCGGTGACGAGCATCGGCCGGACGAGCACCTCCCGCTGGGGAGTCTCTTGCGACCGACCGCACGTCATCTCCTGGAGACGGCTCACGAGATGCTGTCGCGGGCGGAGCGCGACCTCGCCCGCTCGCTGCGGATCGTGCTGCCGCCGGGAGTCGACCCCGAGGCCCTGGCCGAGGTCGTGCGGGGCTGGGCCTGCGTCGAGAAGGTGCAGGTCGGGCCAGAAGACGTCGCGCCCGCGGGTCCGAACGACCTGGGTTGAGGCCCTGGCCCGTCCGGCGCTCAGTCGCCGCGGTCGAGGACGACGCTCAGCGCCTCGACCCGCGGCACGTTGAGCGCGTCGCACCACAGCTCCAGGACGTCGGGTCCGGCCTCGACCTGATGCGTGCTCACGCAGACCCGCTCGAAGGCCAGCGTGACAGCGGCGGTGACCTCGTCCCAGTCACCGCCATGGTCGAGCTCGAAGTCGACCTTGAAGCCGCCCTGGAAGTAGGGTGCGATGCCGAGGTCGATCGTCGTGCTGACGAGCAGCCCCGCCAGCACGCTCGTGCCCGCCGCGCGGGCTCCGTCTTCCGTCAGCGCGGAGGTGAAGAGCCGCCACTGCGAGCGGTAGGGTCCGGTTCGCTCGGTCATGCCCGGTCCTCGACAAGAACCTTCTCGATGAAGGCGGTCATCGCAGCGAGCGTGAGCTGCTCTTGCTCACGATGAGGAGAGTGGCCGCAGGCGGGCACGGGCACGCTCTTCGCCGCTCCGCCGACCTGACGCTCGATGGCTTCGACCTGACGCCAGGTGCCGTACTGATCGTCCTCCCCCTGCACGATGAGCACGGGCGCGGCAACCTTCGGCAAGACATCCTCGATGTTCCACGACTCGAATTCGGGGTCGAGCCAGACGTCGTTCCAACCACGGAAGGCGACGTCGACGTTGTCACCGTGATGCCGGGCGAGCTTCTCGCGCAACCCCGAGCTCTGCCAGGTCTCGCCGATGGCGGCGATGCTGGCGAGACCTTCGGGCTCGGTGAAGACGTGCGGAGCCTCGAGGATGACGCCGTCGACGTGTTCACCGGCCGGACCGCCGGCGTGAAGGAGCGCAATGGAGGCGCCGTCGCTGTGCCCCACCAGGAAACTGCGCTGGATCCCGGCCAGCGCGAGCACCCGCGTGAGGGTCTCGGCTTCGTCGTGCATGAAGCGCACCGGTCGTGGGAGGGCGCAGGGATCCGATCGACCGTAGCCGGCTCGGGAGAAGACGAAGGCGTCGAGACCGGTGGCGAGGGCCAGGCGGTCGGGGAAGTCACGCCAGGTGGAGACGCAGCCGAGGCCTTCGTGAAGGAAGACGAGAGTCGGAGCCGGAGTGCCGGCTTTCGTCACGCGCACCCAGTGGTGCTCGAGGCGAACGTCATCGACGACGAGATGCGAGGTCGGCTCGGCCAAGGGTGCTCCGGTCTTCCCGTGGTGATGATGCCAATCCGCTCGCGAGCTGTCAGCTCCGACCGTCCACGGCATCTCGACGACATCGGTAGTGGGCTCGATCCACTCCCGCCATCCCAACTCGACCTGAGCACGGTTCCTACTCTCTCTACCAGTTCAGTCGCTTTCGGTCGTTCTCGGCACCCGCGCCGGCCCCTCCCGGCGCGGGGGCCACCTTCTTCGTGCCCTGGCACCGGACGTCCCTGGGTTCTTCCTGCGCGCTGTCAGGTTTGGTGCAGCGAACGCACCCATTCATCAGACCGAGCGCGGACCGGACAGCGTCCTGCGTTGGCTGCGCTCGCTCGCCTCGCCACCATGCTTCGCCTCACCACAGCATCGAGACTGCCCCGAGCTTCGTGCCGAAGAGGCCTCGTTCCTCGACCCCGGCCATTCCTGGTCGACGCGAGGGCTGGTACCTTTGCGAAGGGCGAGCGAGGCACGATGGAAGCCGATCGGGAATCGAAGCCGAAGGAGACGCACGCGCAGGACCTGCGTCGTGTCTTCGACGAGGCCTGCGGCTCTGCCGGGGTCGACCCGGACGTTCGCGATCGTCTCTTCGTCATCTTCGAGCGCAAGCTCTCCAACGACTCCGGCTCTCTCGATGCAGCCTGGCGCTTCGTTCTCGTCGACTACCGAGAGTGGGAGGACTTCCACGCGGCCGGACGTGGTGACGAGGCGGCTTCCGAGCGCTTCTACGGAGCCTGGAGGAGTCGAGCGACGTCGTACCTGCGTCATCTCGGTGGTTGTCGAGGATCGGCGGTGGACGTCGACGACCTCTTCCAGGAGTTCTGCTATCAGCTCACCAGACAAGGCTCGCAACTGAGCTTCTCCTGGGGATCGTTGTTTCGGAGCTACTGCCACGCCATCTTGCGCAATGCTCATCGTCAGCATCTCCGTGCGGCGTCCACGCGACGCGAGCGCAACGAGGCCGAGCTCGCCCGCGAGACCGAGTCACCGCTCTCGTGCGAGCAGGCTGCGTCGAGTCCGTCGCCCTCCGAGCTGTTCCTTCAGGGTGAGCGTTACGAGCATTTCCTCGAGGGCTTCCGAACGCTGAACGACGTCGACCGTCGGATCCTCGTCAAGCGCTTCGTGGAGGGCGCCTCCATGCGCGAGGTCGCCGAGCTCTTCGGTCACGAAGCCAACTGGGCCGAGCAGCGCGTGAGCCGACTCCGAAAGCGCTTGCGCAAGGTGATGGCCGAGCGGGCCGACTCTTCCCGTTCCGTGGAGGCCTCATGAGCTCGCCGTCGGTCCCTGACGCTCCCGAGCTGCGTGGGCTGCGCGAATTCGCTCAGAGGCACGGCAACACGGCGTGTCCTGATGCGGTCGAGCTCGCCGAGCATCAGGCGGGCACGCTCGACGAGGAGCGAATGCGAGCGATCTCGGATCACCTGGCCACTTGTGACGAGTGCAGCCAGGAGCGCGCCGCGATCGACGAGGCCGAGACCGAGCTCGGCTTCGCGCTCGACCTCGAGCGTGAGCTCCGTCAGCTCGCGCGCCTGAAGCTACCTGAGTCCGAGCACGAGCTCGTCGGAGCGCTTCGGGACGAGGAGGAGAGTGGCGACTCGAGCTTGGCCGATGCGCTGGCGCGCCAGGCTCGTGGCGAGCACGAGTCGGCCGTCGAGCCACTGCAGGCGCTGTGGGACGACGGCGACCGGGGTCTTCAGGTCGCGCTCGCACTGGGCACGGCGCTGCTGCACGTCGACCGCGCGGAGGACGCCTTGTCCTGCTTGCGACAGGCTTGCCGCAAGGCACCGGCCAGCAGTGAGGCGCGCTGGATGCTGGGTCAGTGTCAGCTCTGCCGAGGAGATGGCAAGGCCGCGCTGCGAGAGCTGGAGAAAGTCGCGGCGAGGCCGGGGGTGCTGAGAGCACCGGCCGAGGAGCTGGCTGGGGCGGTGCGGAGGCTGCTGGCGAAGTGAGCGAGCTCGTGAGCAGGCGGAAGGAAGTAGCGGCTCGCTACGGATTCGAGCCCATCACCTGCCCCGAACACGAGAAAGTCGGCGTCAGCAGGGATGTCGGGACGGGAGTGATGCCCATCCATGGCATGCGACTCCGGCCCGAGAACGGCACGGCGGGTTGGTACCTCTGGGCGGGTGAGGACATGTCCGACGAGCCCGACTTCTTCGAGCCCCTGCACGTGTCACACCTTCAGGAGCGTTGTCCCGAGGTGCTTCCGTTCCTCGAGTTGCCTCCCGGCTGGCGCTTCTTGCTGGCTCCAGGTCACGAGGACGTCTGGCATGACCCAGACGTGGACCTGAGCCCGGCCTGAGGCTCTCCTCGAACGGCACGGCACGAGGAGGCCATGGCTCGTGGAGTCGGTGCCGGGAAGGACCTGCCGCGGGCTGCGGCCGTTCGGTGCACTGAACACGAAGGCGTCCATGGGGCTCGTTCTGCTCGCTGACGCCCGACTGACAACTCATCTTCGACTCGTTCGACACGTGCCACGCCGGAGGGGCGTGGTGTCAAGGCACGTTGAGGGGTTGATCATGTCGTCACGTCTGACTCGCCACCGCTGGGCTGCAGCGCTCCTTGCCGCAGTCACGCTCCTACCGATCCGGCCGACCCTGGCCGACGACTCCCTCTCCGATGACCCGGCCGGGGGGGACCCACCGGCCGTCGAGTGCTATCCGTGCATTCCGCCCATCGACCCCGACGTCGGGGTCTACATCTTCGGCCACAGGCCAATGAACCCCTTGGAGCCGCCTCGAAAGTGGTCGCCGGATGCGAACTGCGGCGGCCTCGCCTGCTTCGACATGAGCGAAGGCGACTGCGCGGCCAACGAGATGTACTGGATGGACGGCGCGGATTGGAACGGCACCGAACCCGAGTGCTGTGATGCTGGCTATCGGGAAGCCCTGACTGGTTGGAACGACACGACGGACGGCACGTGCTCGGGAGACCGCGTGCTCAAGGTCTTCCCCGACGACACGCCGTGGGACCAGACCGACAACACCTGCGTGACCCTCCAGACCCTCGAGGAGGCTCAGGCCCACCTGCCCTGGGCCTTGGGCGGCACGGACCCGTGCCGCTGGGAGTGCCAGGCCTACGCGACGTCCGTCGTCGACAGCGCGCCGCCCGACTGCCCGCTCAGCGCCAGCATGAGCTGTGGCTCTGGCGCCAGCGCCTCATTGGGGCGGGGGGAGTTCCAGCTCCACGAAGTGGACTTCCAGACCCCCGGGCTCGTCCCCGACCTTCCGGTGACCATGGCGCGGACGCACCGCTCGCGTCATCAAGTCCCTGTCGCTGGCGAGAGAAGCCTCATCTTCGGCAACGAGCTCTACAAGGGGTCTGAGGCCTTCGGTGAGGGCTGGTTCTTCCCCTGGGAGATGACGCTGCGGGCCAGCTATCCGAGCGCCGGCCGCTCCCAGTATCGCGACCTGGTCTTGCTCGATGGGCGAGGCCGGATGCGCCACTTCTTCCAGCAGTCCAATCGTTGGGACCTCGGTGCGAACACGTCAGGTGGCGCCACGCGCTGGCAGGACCGGTACGTCAACAGCGAGAACAACGACCAGATCAACCTGGTCGACCGGGACACCTGCCGGTTCGAGCTCGTGACCGAGAGCTCGATCACCTTCGAGTTCGAGACGGTCGTCTGCGACCTGGCCGAGGATCCGAATCACCCGAATCTCGATCCGAACCACCCTGCTCCCGGTGCGAGCACGTTCCCTGGCCTCTACCCCCTGGGACGCGACTTCGTCGCGCGCCTCGCGAGAGTGGTGGATTCCTTCGGCAACGCCCTCGAGCTCCAGTACACCGAGCGGGAGGAGATGGACGAGGGGCTCGCTCAAGACCTTGCTGCCGAGCACCCGGATCTCGCCTTCTTGCGATTCTTCGAGCCTGAGGGTCATCCGGCCTCCTGCGACGACCACCCGTGTTTCGACTGCCTGATGACCGGTTCGGGTTGCGACGACTGCCGTCTCAATGATCCGATGACCTACTTCGAGGACTGCCAGGGCTTCTCGGGTGAGTGCCTCGACCCCGCGTGCGTGGACTGCCTGCTGCCGGACTCGTCCTGCCCCGATCCCGAGTGCGCCGGCTACGACACGAGTGCCTGCTCCTTCGACTCGGACTACTCGGAGCTACCGGAGCTCCTGGATGAGGACCTTCCTTGCTTCGGGCTGCTTCATGGTGACGAAGGGCCCGCTGACGCGTCCTGCACGAGCGATCAGATCGAGCGACTGCTGCCGCAGATCAGCGTCTCGGTCGAGCCCAAGACACCTCGCTGGTACCTGACCAGCGTGGTGAACGACGCGGGCACGACCGTCTTGAGCTGGGACTGGGAGCGGATCCCCAACCTCTACGACTTCTGCTTCCATCACGGCGACTGCTGGTTGGACCGAGTGGTCGCGTCCACGCGTCAGGATGGCGCGACCTGGACCTACGACTACGACCGTCGGGACACCCACTCCAACTGGTACTCGTGGTTCTTGCTCGATGGCTTGGAGCCGGAGCGTGGTTCCTGGCCAGGCCTTCTCACCTCGGTCACCAGCCCGCCCGTCGAAGGGGTTGAGGACCTGGAAGACGGTGAGACCGAGAGCCTCACTCGAAGCTACTCCTACAGCACGCCCGCGCCGATCTGGACTTCCGCTCGCATCACCGAGATCCGAGACGCCTTCGGCCTCGTCCTGAAGAACGAGTACTACGAGGAGCAAGTCCTGCTCACCGAGGAGCAGGTCGCCGAAGACGTGAGCAGTTGTGGCGCCAAGGCGGGGCTCCTTCGTTCTGGCCGCCTGGCGCGTCAGACCCGGGGCGATGCGGCTCATGTCGAACCCCAGGTCACGCACTACCACTACGAGATCTCGCTACCCGACCTGGAGATCCCCCACGACTGGACGCCCGACACGCCCGTGCAGCAGCCGGTGCTCGATGTCATCGTCAACGACCATGGTCGCGTGAGCCACCACGGGTTCGACTCGCTCGGTCGAGAGAAGCGCACCCGCCGGTACACGGGCCTGGCGAACCCAGACGAGCCCACGACCTCGAAGGAGAATCGTCCGACGGTCGCGTCCAAGAAGCGCCAGGACGACCCCGAGTACTACCAGTCGCACGCGGAGCACCTGGGCCGCACGCGCAAGGCCAGCTTCGCGCAGTCGCCGGGAGGCAGCCAAGTCCTGACCGTTCCCTTCCGCAAGAACCACGAGCTGCTGCCGCGGCTCCAGGCCCGTCAGGCCGAGAGCCATCGTCTCTCCCAACCCTACGAGATGCCGCCACCCGAGTGGCTCGACGACGGTGCTCCGCTCAACGTCGGGCTCGAGATCCTCGCGACGTCCTACCAGTACGACTTCCAGAGCGACAGCGGTGCGTGCTGTGCCTCGCTGGACCAGCAGGCCGAGCTTCACGGTGTCGTCACGCGCGAGCGGCAGCACCTGACGGACGACCTCGCTTTCGGACCGACGGGGGGCGTGGAGTCCGTGCCATGGCTGAAGCAGACGACGCGTGGCTACCACGAGACGCTCGTGACGAGCAACCAGACCGTGCAGGACAAGGACGGCGTGCTGCACGAGCTGTCCTCTGGCTCGACTACTCCCGACCTGCTCACGGGTCGTCCGACTCACTCACGGAGCCCTCGGGCCCACGTCCCAGGCCGCTCTGGTGACGACGGGCTTCCCATCGTCGTCGAGAGTGAGCAGAGGTACTACGAGTCCGGTCCGAGCCAGGGCCTGGTCAAGGAGAGCATCGCCGATCCCGAGGGCTTGAAGCTCACCACGAGCTTCGCCTACGACCTGGCGGGTCGGGTCAAGACGAGGACGGACCCGAACGGCAACACGACCGAGACCGAACACAACGCCCTTGGTTGGGTGCTTGCCACCCGCTCACCTGCCGTCGACCTGGATGGCGACGGCCCCTTGCCCGCCCAGACGATCGAGACGCGGAACTACTACGACCGAGCCGGTCGCGTGGTCCGGACCGAGGTCGACAGGGTCGTTCCCTTCAACTCGGCCGATGCCGCCAACTCGACGTGGACGACGCGCTTCACCTACGACACGCGAGGACGGCTTCTCGCTCAGGAGCAGGAGGTCGAGCCTGGCGTCTTCATGCGGATCGAGAACGACCACGACGTCTTCGGGAACATCATCGAGACCCGTCGTGCAGGCGCCACGAGCTGTGAGGCGCCGTTCGACCGAACGCGCTTCGAGTTCGACGCTCAGGGCCGGCTCTTCCGTCAGGTCGAAGCTCCGCAGCTCTCTGAGGCCGACCCCTGTGGTCTTGGCACGAGCGCGGACGAGCTCGTCACTCAGACCGATTACGACGCTGAGGGCAAGGTCATTCGCACCGTGGTGGGCGTGAACCAACCCGAGCCGCAGGTCGCGACCATGGAGTACGACGGCTTCGGTCGCCTGCGAGTCACCGTGGATCCGGTCGGGAACCGCACGGCCCTCACGCCGGATTGGGCTGGCAACGTCGTCCACGAGCTCATCGAGGGCAACGATGGCTCCGGCACCTCCGTGCGCCTGGGCGAGACCGACCGCGATGTCCTGGCTGATGGACGCATCCTGTCGTCCTCAGTGGCGTTCTTCGACATCCTGAGCCAGCTCCCGATCGACGAGGGGGCTGCCCAGTCGAGCACGACCTGGTGCCTGGGTTGCGAGCTCCCGGTCGTGCAGCTCGACCACCACGGGAATCCGACGGATCTCTTCTACGACCGCGTGAACCGCTCTCGCCGGACGCTCGATCCGGTCGGGAACGAGACCGAGATCGTCTACGACCCGAACGGCAACGTCATCGAGGAGATCTCGCGTGAGATCTCGCAGCTCACCGGGGAGGTGGTGACCCGGAGCACCCATCACGGCTACGACGTGCTCAACCGCCGGTCGTGGACCAAGGCGCCCGACGGAGGCGTGACCCGCTTCTTCCACGACTCGGTCGGCAATGTCGTCCTCACCATCGATCCGCTGGGCGGAGAGACGGCGGTCACCCACGACGGTCTGGGACGCGTGCTGACCACCGAGCAGCGTCCGCGCCCGGGGGCACCTCCCGAGGAGAAGCCCATCGTCACCCGAATGGTCCACGACGACGCCGGCCGCCTGGTGGCCCGAGTCGACGACAACGGCCATGAGACGGGCTACCTCCATGACGACCGCGGCCGCGTGGAGACGACGATCTACGCCGACAAGACGTTTCGACTGGTCGAGCACGATGCCTTCGGCAACGAGCGCAACATCGTCGAGGCCGACGGCCTGACCGAGGTGACCCACGTCCACGATGCGGCGAACCGTCTCGTCGCCAAGGTCGTCTCGATCGGATCCGGCGGCGCCGACCCCGACACGAGCTACGAGACCTACACCCACGACGGCCTGGGTCGCATCGTCTTCGCGGAGGACGACGACTCCGAGGTCGAACGCGCCTACGACTCGCTCGGCAACATGACGACCGAGATCGTCCGCGAGCAGGGCACGGATCGGGAGCTCACGGTTCAGCGTCACGTCGACGCCATGGGCCTCGTGCGGAGCAAGACCTACCCGAGCGGCCGGGTCATCGAGCTCGAGCCCCGCATGGCGACACGGGGCGACGTTCTCGGACCGCTTCCGGAGGTCCGGGCGATCAAGCAGACCGCACCCGAGCTCGCCTACATCGCGACCTACGACTACCTCGGTCGCGGTCGGGCCGAGCAGGTCGCTCGGAATCGCGGGCTGGTCACGAGGACCTACTTCGACGAGGCGGGCCGCGTGAAGCGACAAGAGCACCGCACCGACGGCGCGCTCATCGACGACCGTGAGCTCCAGTGGGATCTCGTCGGGAACAAGCTCTCGGAGCTCGACCTTCTCGGAGGCAAGGCCCGGACCTACGGCTACGACTCCTTCGACCGCCTGGTGAGCTCCACGATTCAGGTGGGCCTCGAGCCGCCGGCGACCACGACCTACGACCTCGACGGTGTTCAGAACCGCAAGACGGTGACGGTCGGTGGCGCGGTCCAGGGCTACACGATGGACTCCACGCTCCACGAGGACGGTGGGGCTGCGGACTTCCAAGTCAACGCCTACACGACGAGCCCGCTGGGAACGCACCTCTACGACCCACGCGGGAACCTCGTCGAGACGCAGGGCGACCTCAAGTGGACGTACGACTACGACTACCGCAACCGTCTCGTCCGAGCGCGTCGGGCATCAGACGACCTCACGGTCGAGTTCGCTCGCGATGTCTTCGGGCGAGTGTTCCGCAAGAGCACGACACAGCTCGGGGCCACTGAGAGCCGCTACCGAGCCAACGACGAGCTCCAGGTGCTGGAAGAGTTCGACGAGGCTGGCGAGCTCATCGCCTCGTACGTGCACGGTCTCTACCTGGACTCCCTGCTCCAGGCCGACATCGAGGGCCAGAGTCTCTGGTTCGTTACCGACGACCTGGCCAGCGTGCGCGTGGTGACCGGCTACGGCGCCAATCTCATCGAGACGGTCGAGTACGACGACTACGGCTGGCCGACCGTGCTGGCCGGTGGCGTCGAGCACGACGAGTCGACGGTGGGCAATCCGTTCCTGTTCACGGGTCGGCGCTGGGAGGAAGAGCTCTCGCTCTACGACTACCGGGCGCGATACATGGACCCGCGGCTGGGTCGGTTCACGACGCGAGACCCGATCGGGATCTGGGGAGACGACCTGAATCTCGGGAATGGGTACGCGTACGTCGGGAACAATCCACTGTCACGAATCGACCCTCTTGGAACCGCCAGCGTTCCAGCGGACTGGGCCAACAACATCGATGGCGCCATCGACTCGCTTCACGCCAACGTGAAGTACGGCGGAGATGGCAGCTGGGACGATGTCGCAACAGACTTCTTGGTTGCCACCGGCGGAGACATCGCCAAGGGTTTCTCCGACATATTGCGCCTGGGAACAAGCTCCTACGAAGCAACCGAAGCGTGGGAACAAGACGACTATCTCAGCTTCAGCCTCCTCATCGGACAAGACGTGTTACGAACTGCTGAGATCATCCTGCCCGGAGCACGAGCCCTTCGATCAGTACGCCATCTCGACGATGCATTTGAGACAGCCGACTCAGCACTTCAGTCAACAAGCGCTACACGAGCAGCAGACTCGCTTGGTGGTCACACCAATTGCTTTGTCGCAGGCACACTTGTCCATGTACCCGGAGGTACGAAGCCTATCGAGGCACTAGAAGAGGGGGACCAAGTCGTAACCCTGGACCCAGAGACAGGCCTACTGAGCCATCACCCAGTACTCCGTACGTTCGAAACGCCCAAGAGCACGGTCGTCACCCTCGTGCTGGCCGACGACCTTGGCCTGACCGAAGAGGTCACCGTAACGCCCGAGCATCCCATGTGGATCCACGGAACCGGCTGGACACCAGCCGGAGAGGTACCCGAAGGCGCACCACTACTCTCAGCAGCAGGCACTACAATCCGGCTGTCTAGCCGAAGAGAAGTGAAGCAACCTCATGCTGTATTCAACATCGAAGTCGCCTCTGCACACACGTACCTGATTGCAACACCCGGAGTGCTGGTTCACAATACCTGTCCCGCAGAGTTGGCCAGGACAGCCGCAACAGAAGCAGCTGACGCTGCCCAGTCACTCTCGCCACGACCTGGCGCGGCCGGCGCCCTGCAAGTCGGGGACCGCACATTCACTGCCACTAGCATGCGAGGCGCTGATCCTCCTACGTTACATCCCGAGGTCCAACGAGTGCTGGACTCGATCCCCACCGGCGAGCGCTCAAGATCACACGGCAGGTGCGTCGAGCCCTCTTGCATCTCGCAAGCACTTGATGCAGGAGTAGACCCGCGAGGAGGCGTGAGCCACGTGCGACAGGTGAAGGCTCCGGGGAAGCCAAAGCACCAACGGCAGCTACCGGCCTGCCCCACCTGCGAGGTGTTGCTCGACGAGTTTGATTTAGTCGATGGAGCGAGGTAAGGCAATGCGAACAGAGCTACTACGCAGAGAGTCAATCACCTGCCTGAGAAGCGCAGGTTGGTCGCCCCAGAGAGACGTAAGCCATCTGGTAGTGCGGTGGGAGAGCGACTTCTTCTCCCCTAACCCCTTCTGCATTACCGAAGCCGCCAGAGCGGCCTTGACCGAACTCGGAGGACTCTGGCTGGAGCAGTCGGGCCCAGGCCGCTCAGTGGCCAGGCGTAGCTTCGGATTCGACCCAACAGCTGCCGATGGAGAACAAGATCGCTTCATCGAGTTCGAGAACGCGCTCGACATCAAGCTCTGCCCGATAGGAGAGGCAGACAACCGAGAAACCTATCTCGCGATGGGTGACTCCGGACAAGTGCTCTGCTTGATGGACGACGCCTGGATTCTGGGCGACTGCATCGAGACAGCTCTCAATTCGCTGATTCTTGGAGAACTCGGGGAGTCCATTCACCTCGACTGACAGCACCTCACCTCGGCTGCGACAGATGGCTCTTCGCCCGACTGAGTCACATCAGCCGGGCCTTCAATTGGGCCAAGACACCACTCCTACCTCCACGAGCATGACCAGTCCGGACCGCGGTTCAACGTAGTGGAGAGCATCACGATCCGCACGGGAGGAGATGCAGCTAAATGAGATCCCGCGAAAGGGGATTCGGGCTCTTCCGCCACATCATGTAGAAAGGGCCTCCCGACCACGCGCTGTTGGCCCAGCGCATGAAGGAGGCCCTGCTACTTGAGCGCACGAAGTGTACTCCGTCTCCGCCGGCCGTTGCGACGTCGTTTGCAGCGGCGACGTTCCAAGACCCGTGACGCTGGCTTGTCTCGTCGAATCACGATCGTCTTGCTGTACGCGGAGGGCCACGGAACGCCGACCATCGCCGAACTCCTGGGCTGCGCGCCTGCAACCGCGGTCCGAGTTCTCCAGCGCTTCGGTGCCCTCGGAGAAGGAGCCTTGGAGGACGGTCGGCGGACCAATGGTTCGGCCAAGGTCGATGTCGACTTGCTCGAGGCTCTGGCTCGCTGCGTCAAGGCGGCGCCCCGGAACTGGGGCTGGTCCCGGCCGACCTGGACTCTCGAACTTCTGGTCAAGGCTCTCGACGAGGTCACCGGTGTCAGCGTCAGCCGCAGCACCGTGCACCGCATGTTGCGTGAGCTCGGGATCCGGTGGGGAATGCCGCGACCCGTCGTCCGCTGCCCTTGGTCGGCTCGTCGGAGAAACCGCCGCTTGAAGCAGATTCGAGCTGCCCTCGAGAACCGTGGTGCCCAGGAGGTCGCCTACTTCGTCGATGAAGTCGACATCCACCTGAACCCGAAGATCGG
>JBCCFW010000168.1:0-16466 GCA_039029535.1 Acidobacteriota bacterium | reverse complement strand
CTCAGGCCAGGGTGACGGACTCGTCGAGGTAGACGTCCTGGATGGCGTTGAGGAGCTGGACGCCGTCGGCCATCGGACGCTGGAAGGCCTTGCGGCCCGAGATGAGCCCGGCACCACCGGCGCGCTTGTTGACGACGGCCGTGCGGACCGCGGCTGCCATGTCGCCGTGACCCTTGGACTCACCACCCGAGTTGATGAGCGGGATGCGACCACAGTAGCAATTGACGACCTGGTACCGGCACAGGTCGATGGCGTGGGCACCCTGACCCTTCTCATCGGCGCCGGTGAGGTCGGTGTAGATGCCCGGCTTGTACTTGCCGTAGCTCGCACCACCCGAGTTCAGCGCGACGAAGCCGCCGTTCTTGGTCGGGAGCTTCTGCTTGATGATGTCGGCCTGGATGGTGACGCCGAGGTGGTTGGCCTGACCGGTGAGGTCGGCCGAGTCGTGGTAGTCGGTGCCGTCGACCTTGAAGCCCGGGTTGCGGAGGTAGCACCACAGCACCGTCGCCATGCCCAGCGAGTGGGCTTCCTCGAACATCGCCGCGACCTGCTCGACCTGACGCGCGCTCTCGATGCTGCCGAAGTAGATCGTCGCGCCGACCGCCACCGCTCCCATGTCCCAGGCCTGACGGACGGAGCCGTAGATGCGCTGGTCGAAGGTGTTGGGGTGGGTCATGAGCTCGTTGTGGTTGAACTTGACCAGGAAGGGGATGCGGTGCGCGTGCTGACGCGCCACCGAGCCGAGCACGCCGAAGGTCGAAGCGACGGCGTTGCAGCCACCCTCGATGGCCAGCTCGACGATCTTGCCGGGGTCGAAGTAGGCCGGGTTCGGCGCGAAGGACGCCCCGGCCGAGTGCTCGATGCCCTGGTCCACGGGCAGGATGGAGAGGAAGCCCGTGCCCGCGAGACGCCCGTGACCCATCAGGGCCTGGAGGCTACGGAGAACCTGCGGCGTGCGGTCGCTCTGGCCGAAGACGCGATCGACGAAGTCGGGGCCAGGAGCGTGGATGTTCTCCTGAGAGAAGGTGGACTGGTGGCTCAGGAGGGATTCGGCCTCCTCGCCGAGGAGCTCTTGCAGATCGAGGGCCATGGGACTCTCCGGGATGCTGGTCGAAGACCGCGCATCTTACCGGAGGGTCGCTGGCTCCGCTCGGGCCCGCCCGGGCAGGCCCGGCGGCCGCCCAAGACGCCTCAGCCGATCCGGACGGCGAAGTCCACGAGCCGACCCGCGTAGGCCCACTCGTTGTCGTACCAGGACAGCAGCTTGGCGACCCGACCCTCGCCGCCCAGCACCATGGTCGCCGGTCCGTCGATGATGCTCGAGTGGGGATCGCCGACGATGTCGGCCGAAACCAGCTCGTCGTCACTGACACGCAGCACGCCCTTCATCTCGGGCTGCTCCGAGGCCTCGCGCAGGGCCGCCAGCAGGCTGTCTTCCGTCACCTCGGTCTCGAGACGAACGGTCGCGTCGACGAGCGAGCCGTCGGGCACGGGGACCCGCACCGCCATCCCGTCGACCTTGCCCTCGAGCGCCGGTAGCACCTTCGCGGTCGCCAAGGCCGCCCCGGTGGTGGTGGGGAGGATGGACAGCGCCGCCGCCCGCCCGCGACGTCGCTTGCGGGCCGGCTTGTCGAGCAGCCCCTGGCTCGCGGTGTAGGCGTGGACGGTGGTCATCATCATGTGCTCGATGCCGAAGCGGTCGAGCAGGACCTTGGCCAGCGGAGCGAGGCAGTTGGTGGTGCAGGACGCCATCGACACGACCTGGTGCCGCTCCGGGTCGTACTGGTCGGCGTTGGCCCCGAGCACGAAGGTGCCGTCGGCATCCTTCGAGGGCGCGGAGATGACGACACGCTCGACGCCCTCTCCCAGGTGAGCCGCCGCCGCCTCGCGGGCCCGGAACACGCCGGTGCTCTCGATGACCACGGTCGCCCCGAGATCACCCCAGGGGATGACGGCAGGGTCGCGATGCGTGCTGCAAGGGATCCGACGGTCGCCGACGATGAGGTGACCCTCCTCGCTCCGCACCTCGTGCTTGCAGCGACCGTGGACCGAGTCGTAGCGCAGCAGGTAGGCCAGGTCGTCCAACGGCGCGAGGTCGTTGATGCCGACGATCTCGCAGTCGCTGCGATCGAGAACCTGGCGGAGGAGGCTGCGCCCGATGCGGCCGAAGCCGTTGATGCCGATGTGGGTCTTGCTCATCGTCGTCTCTCCAGTGGAAGGTCCAGCTTGGGACGCCGGGCGGGTCACGGGCAAGTGCAATTCGCGTCAGTCGTCGCGGCCCCGACGATGCCCGCGCCCCGCGCCACGGAGGCTGTCGAAGCGCTGGAGCAAGTCCTCCCGCGGCAGGCGGGCGAAGTCGTTGAAGGTGCCGCCGCAGGCGAGGTGATCGCCACCGTCGACCACCACGCACTCACCGGTGATCCACGACGCCAGGTCCGACATGAGGAAGGCCGCCAGCGACGCGATGTCGTCCGGCGTCCCGAGACGACCGAGCGGCACGCGGGCACGCAGCGACTCCTCGACGCCACCGTCGGGCACGAGTCGATCCCAGGCGCCCGGGGTGGGGATGGGACCCGGCGCGATGGCGTTGAGACGGATGCCGTGACAACCCCACTCCACCGCCAGCGACCGGGTCATCGCCAGGACGCCGGCCTTCGAGACGGCGCTGGGCACGACGAAGGCCGAGCCGGTCTCGGCATAGGTCGTGAGGATGCTGAGCACCGCCCCCGGATGCTTGCGCTCGATCCAGCGCCGACCGCACTCCTGCGTGCAGTGGAAGCTGCCGTGGAGGTTGGTCCGGACGACCGCGTCGAAGGCCCGCGACGACAGGCCCTCGGTCGCCGCGAGGAAGTTCCCCGCCGCGTTGTTGATCAGGCCGGTGAGCTCGCCGAGCTCCGACTCGGCCTCCTCCATGGCCGCCGCGACCGCCTCCGCGTCGCGCAGGTCGACGGAGACGCCGTGCGCCCGGCCGCCCTGCTCGGCGATCTCGGCCACCGCGGCCTCGAGCACGGGTCGGCGGCGACCCATCAGGCTCACCGCGGCTCCCAGACGCGAGAGCTCGCAGGCCATCGCCTTGCCCAGCCCCGTGCCACCACCCGTGACCAGGACGTGCTCACCCTCGAGGAGACCCGGGCTCAGGCCGGGTCGCGAATTGGTCTCTCGCTCGCTCATCCACACCTCGCTTCCGCCGAGATCATGACAAGACGGGGCCCTCCGGGCCGTCATCCACTCCGAGCGAGTCAGATCGCCCCAGATTGGAGGTGCTGACCCCGTAACAGGAGTGGTGGACCCCTGGCCCTCCTCCTCCGTCCGTTCTACATTCCGGCTGACGCGAATCCGAAGCGGCCCCGTCTTTTTCAGGGCAAGACGTTGATCCGAAGAGTCGCGACGATCGTCCTCGGCCTCCTGGCGACGACGATCTCGAACGAGCCAGTGCTGGCGCACACCGACCTCCCGCCGGTCGATCCGGCGAAGGTGCGTCGCCAGGTCTTCGGTCTCGACATCCCCACCCCCGCCACGCCGCCCCAGGGCTCGAATCCGTCACTCCTGAAGAAGGAGGCGATCGACGTTCTCGAGTACGACCTCGACATCACCCTCGGCATCGAGGCCAAGACGATCGCCGGCACCTGCGTGGTGACCTTCCGGCCGGCGATGGGCGTCTTCCGGGTCGACGAGCTCGTGCTCGACCTCGACGCCGACCTGCAGGTCACCGAGGTCGAGGGTCTCGGCGGCATGGGGATCGCCGGCTTCACGCACGTCGACGACCTCCTCCGCATCGAGCTCGCCGAGCCGGTCTTCCTCAGCGGTGAGCCCGCTTCGGTGGTGGTCGCCTACGAGGGCACGCCGCACGAGGACGCCCTCCACTTCCAGCAGTACCTCGGCTCGCCGGTGATCTACTCGACCTCGGAGTTCGAGCTCGCCCGCGGCTGGTGGCCGTGCAAGGACCGCCCCGACGACAAGGCCCTCATGACGGTGACGGTGACCGCGCCCGAGGATCTCGTCGTCGTCAGCAACGGCAACCAGGTCCGTCGTGAAGACGGTCTCCTCGATGGCATGGCCCGAACGACCTGGCACGAGGCCCACCCCATCTCGACTTACATGATGTCGATCGCGGTGGCCGACTACGAGGAGATCGCCTTCGAGCACCCCGTGCCCGGCGGCCCGACCGTGCCGATCAAGCACTGGCTGCTCGGTCGCGACATCACCACGGCCCTCATCGCCTGGGAAGAGACGCTGCCCGACGCTCTCGACTTCTTCTCCGAGCTCTTCGGGGAGTACCCCTACGCCGACGAGAAGTACGGCCACGCGATGGTGACCTCGCTGCTGGCCTTCGAGCATCCGACCATCACGTCCTTCCCGGTGCCGTTCGCACAGTCGGGCTTCGACTTCCTGGTCGTCCACGAGCTCTCCCACCAGTGGTGGGGCAACCACGTCACCCCGTCGACCTGGCAGGACAACTGGCTCAAGGAGGGCTTCGCGACCTACTGCGAGCTGCTCTGGGAGGAGAGGGTCAACGGCGCCAACGCGTACCGCAGCCTGATGACCACCCTGGACGTCGCCCCCTCGGTCGAGTTCGCCGGCTCGCTGACGAGCCCCGAGGACTACCGCAGCGACACGGTCTACTGGAAGGGCGCCTGGCTCCTCCACATGCTGCGCTTCGTGCTGGCACAGAACCCCGCCGGCTCACGCAGCGCCGAGGCGCCCGTCGGCCCCTTGCTCGAGGTCTTCGGCGACCTCCGCGCCGCCCACGGCGGTGGCAACGTCGACAGCCGTAGCTTCGTCGAGCTCGCCACGGCTCGCGGCTGGTCACACGACGGTCGGAGTCTCGACGAGTGGTTCTTCCCCCAGTGGCTGGAGCGGACCGACCGCCCCCACTACCTCTTCGGCTGGACGAGCCGCGAGGTCGTCGGCGGCGGACACCTGGTCCAGCTCGAGGTCGACCAGCTCCAAGACGGCCTCTACGTGATGCCGGTCCATGTCTCGGTGGCTGGCGCCGACGGTCAGCGCGTGGACGTCGTCTTCATGAACGACGAAGAGCAGGCCGACTACTGGCTCCTGGTCGACTTCGAGCCGATCAGCATCACCTGGGATCCCCTGAGCTGGATCCTGAAGCGTGTCTCCCTGGTCGACATCGACCGCGACGATGACGGCTGGCCCGACGAGGTCGACCCCTGCCCGGACGTCCCGGACCCGGACCAGACCGACAGCGATCGCGATGGCGTTCCGGACGCCTGTCAGGACGACCTCGACTTCGACGAGGACGGCGTGGTCAACGAGCTGGACTGCGCACCGGCCGATCCCTCGCGCTGGCAGGGGCCGACCGCCGATGCCGACCTGCGCGTCGCCCGCATCCCCGGCGGCGTGACCCTCACCAAGGTCCTGCCCGACGACCCCGGCATCACGGCCAACGTCGCCGTCGGCAGCCTCGACCAGCTCCGCTTCGATCGCGACCTGCGCCGTCTCCGCTGCGTGCGCAGTGAGGTGATCGAGCCCGCCACCGAGCTCAGTGACCCGCGTGACCTGCTCGACGAGAACCTCTACTACCTCGTCTTCCCGTGGAACGGCTGCCCGTGGCCGGACAGCGAGCGAGGACGGCTGGCGGACCCCTGCCCCTGATGTGGCAGCCGGGTCCTCCGGGACGCGTCAGTCGATCGTCCCGACCCTTTCCCCCGTGCCGGGGCGCGGAGTAGAGTCCGCGCGGTGTCTCGAGAGCACCGGAAGAGCCGATGCCACGCAAGAAAGCCAGCTCCGACCCCGCCGCGAAAGCCCTGGCGGCGGAGCTGCGTTCGGCCCGCTCGCACTTCGGCGAGTCGCTGCGTGAGTTCGCCGAGCGCATCGGCATCGCCTTCGCGACCATCTCGGCCGTCGAGAAGGGTCGCGACCCCCGCGCCTCCACCCTCATGGCCTACCTCGACGCCGTGCCGGGCCTGCGGGCGGACGAGCTGCTCCCTCCCAGTGACGAGCGCGTCGTGCATCCGCCCGCGACGCACTCGCTCTGGGCCTTTCACGCGGCGAGCTTCGGCTTCCGCGCTCGTCGTGTCCGTTACGAGCTGAGCTTCCTCGCCGACGGGACCTGCCGCTCGGAGCTGACCGTCGAGGGCCTGCGCTTCAACGCCGACGCCGCTCACCAAGAGGACGGCGCCTACGACTTGATGCACGTCGCCTTCCTGGGCACGAAGACCCAGGCGCGTCAGCTCAAGCTCCCGAAGACCGGTCGGACCGTCAAGCTCAAGGACGGCTCGATCGAGCACCGCTTCACGATCGGGAAGTGCCTCGTCGAGGACGGGATCACCTACCAGCGACGGGAGAAGAGCGCCGAGCTACCCGCCCTCCACCCTCGGCTTCAGAACTGTGCTCACCAGGAGCTGACGCTGGCCGTCCGCTACCCGATCGAAGAACTCGAGCTGGTCATCAAGCCCTCCACTCGCTCACGCGTGACCGAGGCCTTCGCGCACGCCTGGCCCCTGGCCCTCCAGCCGCGCTCGGCCGACGAGAGCTGCTTCGAGGAGCTCCACCCCTGGAACGGTGGTCCGGCCCATCGTCCCAACTCGCGAGAGGTCGCCCTCACCGTCGGCAAGCCCCTCATCTGCTGCGCCTACCGTCTGTTCTTCCGACGCAGCGGCGAGGGCAAGGGACGTCCCTTGCTCCGGCCGGGTCCAGCGACCGCGGACATGGCGAAGGCCATCAAGGCCGCGCGGTCGCGGGAAGGCCTGTCGGTCCGTGAGCTCGCCCGTCGAATGAAGGTGTCGTCGGCCACCGTCTTCGAGATGGAGCACGGTCGTGACCCGCGAGCCTCGACCCTCCGGCGCTTGCTGGAAGCCACTCCCTCCACGGCTCCTCAGCAACTCCTTCCCTCACCCGGACGCACCCAGCCCTGCTCGTTCGATCAGGTCTGGGAGCTCATGCTGGCCCTCTACCGCTTCGTGATCGGCGAGTGCCACCGTGAGATCGTCATCGAAGCCGACGGCTCAGCCGACTGGAAGGAGACCTTCGCCAACATGAGAAGCCTCGGCGAGCCTGCCGACGACCTCCGCCTGTTGATGGGTCTGCCGAACTCCCTCATCAGCATGCGCACCGGCATCGACTCGATCGACACCGAGAACGAGGACGACGTCGAGGCCATGAAGATGAAGGAGGTCGGACGCCGGGATGGCAACACCATTCATCAGCTCACCATCCCGGGCGCCCTCTCCCGCCGCGGTCTCACTCAGGAGACTCGCCGCACTCTCCCTCCAGGGAGCTTCAGCCTTCGAGGCAAGTCGAAGGCGAGCGGCTCCTCCCATCCAGTTCTGAGACCACTCGAGCGGCTCCACGTCACCATCCGCTTTCCCTCCGGGATGATGCCGACGAGCATCTTCGCCACGGCCATTCCCTCCACGCAGCCGCCAGGCACCGAGCTGGTGCCCATCATCGAACGTCACCATCGAGGCCGTCATCGGTTCAAGCTCGGCAAGCGAGACGCCACGCTCGTGGTGGAACGTCCGCTCATTGGCTTCACCTACGGCATCGGCTGGGTCTTGGACTGAAATCGACCCGGTCCTCGGACCGGAGCTGCCTCCTCCCCGCCGAGGGGGCACCTGCAACACTGCCGTTCTCGTGACGCGCCCACGGGCCGCCCGAGTCCGACGATGGGCACTACTGGTCGTCCCAGTCCCAGTCGTAGCGTCCGTTCTCGGGAAGCTCTTCGACGATGGGCTCGGCGATCTTCTCGGGCGCCGCCTCGGCGGGCTCGGAAGCGATGAGAAGCAGGAAGGCCAGCAAGAGATCGATACCGAACATCACGTTTTCCTCCGTATGGGCTCTCGTGCCCAGGACTCTCTACTGCTGACTAGAACGCGATTTCGAGCACCGTTGCGGTCGATTCCGGCGAACCTGGGCCGCTAACCCCCCTCAGGAGCCCTTTCCGAAGAATCGAGGCACTTCGACCCGGCACCGGGAGAGCACCGTTGGAGCACCGCTGCGCGGACCGCGAACCACTTCGACTTGTGCGAAGCTCACGGGGATCTCACGATCGACGTCCGCCTCCGGGGGGAACCTGCCGATCAGCCAGTGCCAGCGGCGGGACCGGAGGCCCGGAGCTCGCCATGCGCCACGACTTCGCGCCCCTCGGTCCGGCCCTCTTGCTCGGGTCGCTCGCTCTCCTCTCCGCCGCTGCGCCCGCCAGCGCCCTGTCCCTGGTCGAGCTCCGCGAGTGCCGGTTGCTCACCGACAGCTGCACGGTCTCGGGACCCTCGGCCGACAACGGCGAGGCGGATCCCGGCGAGGAGCTGACCTTCGAGCTGCTCCTCGAGAACGTGGGCGACGAGCCGGCCACCGGCCTCGTCATCCAGGTGGACGCCCTCACTCCCGGCGTCAGCATCGTCACTCGCAACCTCGCCTACGAGGACATCGCTCCGATGAGCGAGTCGACCGCCGGCGAAGCGCTGATGGTCCGGATCGACTCCACCGTCGCCTGCGGCACCGACATCGAGCTGAGCTTCACGCTGCTGTGGATGGGTGGCTTCCGGACGGGCGCCTGTGGCTTCCAGGTCGCGCCGGACTGCTTCTCCTGCGGTGCGGATGCCTGCGACCCGCGTTACCTCAACGCCTGGTCGGCCGGACCCTACGGCTATCAGCTCTGGGAGACCGCGGACGACTTCACGCTCCGCACCGACGCCGGCAACTGGAACTTCCAGGACAACTGGACCGGCTGCGACTCCCACGTCTTCATCCACCGCTACGACGGTGACGACATCAGCAACTTCACGTGGAACTCCAACATCCGCAACATGCTGCTGACGTCACCACCCAACGCCCACTACTTCTTCATCTCGGCCGGCGGCGATCCCGCCGGTGACGCAGCGGCGATCCGTGGTCGCGTCGACGCCGCTCTCGCCGCCCTGACCGCCGACGACCGCGATCACTGGACCCCCCGAGTTCACGTCGTCCTCGACGGCGTCGGTGGTCTCGGCAACTGGATCACCGACATGCTGGTCGAGCGCGCAGTGCGCGCCTGGGCCATCGACCCTCGACAACGCGTGCGGCAGACCGGCTTGCTCTGGCGAGTGGGTGGTCCGACCGATCCCCAGCTCTCCTTCCTCGCGCATCACCCTCTCTACTACAACTACGAGAAGGAGCGAGATCGCCTGCTCGAAGCCGAGGCCTTCCTCGAGATCCCCGTCTGGACCGGTGATCGCCTGCAGGGAAACAACTACATCGACGTCGAGTTCCCTCCGGCGGAAGAGCTCGCGACCTACGACACGATGCTCTTCGACCTGCAGATGCTCTGCACCGATCCCTGGAACACGCTGTCCTGCGAGTGGGACTACCTCACCAACCTCTACATCTGCGACGACGACACGGGCAACTGCGGTCAGGAGTTCGGTCGCTGGATCACCCCCTACGGACGCGGCGGTCGCTGGGTGACGGACATGAGCGCCTATCTCGCTCACGTCTCCGAGGGCGGTCGCTTCCATCTCCGCTACTACACGCAGCAGGCCTACTTCCAGGACTTCCGCATTCTCCTGACCAACCGCGACAAGGGAGTTCGGCCAGTGAGCGCGGAGTACCTCTACAACGGCGGCGGGTTCAACCTGAACTACAACCCGAACAAGCCGCCGAAGACCATCGAGCTCCCCGCCTGGGCCGAGCGGGTCGAGCTCACGGCCTTGATCACGGGCCATGGCTTCGGCGACGCCGCGAACTGCGCCGAGTTCTGCAACCACCAGCATCTCTTCACGCTCAACGGCTCCGAGTACTGGAAGGAGCACCCGGTCGCCGGGACCTTCGATGGCTGTCTCGAACAGATCCCCTCGGGCGTCGTCCCCAACCAGTTCGGCACCTGGCACTTCGGCCGCGGAGGCTGGTGCGCCGGTCTCGACGTTCCCCTCTGGGTGGCCGACGCCACCGCGGCCGCGCGCCCCGGCACGAACGACGTCAGCTACCAGGGTCTCTTCAACGGTCGAGACTACGAGCCCATGCCGGGTGGTGGCGGCGGCTTCGGCGCCCGCATCGACAACAACTCCTGGGCGATCTCCTACATCAGCACGGCCGAGATCGACTGCAACGACGGTCTCGACGACGACGGTGACGGCGCCATCGACTGCGAGGACCAGGGCTGCCTGGTGAACCCGGCCTGCTTCTGGTGCGACGACGACGGCGACTTCATCCGCAACGAGCTCGACAACTGCCGTGGCCTGGACAACCCCACTCAGGTCGACACCGACGGTGACGGCCTCGGCGACGCCTGCGACAACTGCATCTCCGTGGCGAACCCGGGCCAGGGCGACGAGGACGGCGACGGCCTCGGTGATGCCTGCGAGCTGGCGGACCTGGACGGCGACGGCATCCTCGACGGCGTCGACCTCTGCCCGGGCACCTCCGACCCCGACCAGCTCGATGCCGACGCCGACGGCATCGGCGACGCCTGCGACACCTGCCCGATGGTCGTCGACGTCGAGCAGCTCGACACCGATGGCGACGCCCTCGGCGACGCCTGTGACAACTGCCCGACCGTCTCCAACGACGACCAGGCCGACGACGACGCCGACGGCACCGGTGAGGCCTGCGACAACTGCGCCGGTCTCGCCAACGCCGACCAGGCCGACCGTGACTCCGACGGCGACGGCGACCTCTGCGACAACTGCGTCGACGTCAGCAACGGCGGTCAGAACGACAACGACGGCGACGGGCTCGGCAACGCCTGCGACAACTGTCGCGACGCCGTCAACGCCGACCAGGCCGACCGTGACTCCGATGGTGACGGCGACCTCTGCGACAACTGCCCCGACGACGCCGACCCGACTCAGCGCGACGACGACGGCGACGGCATCGGCAATGCCTGCGACACCTGCATGGCCGGCGATCCCAACGCCGACGCGGACACCATCCCCGACGCCTGCGACAACTGTCCCAGCGCCGACAACGAGGATCAGCTCGACTCCGACGGTGACGGTGTCGGCGACGCCTGCGATCTCTGCCCCGTCTTCGACGACCAGGCCGACAACGACCGTGACGGCATCGGGAACGCCTGCGACAACTGCATCAGCCGTGGCAACGCCGACCAGCTCGACGAGGACGGCGACCTCATCGGCAACGCCTGCGACAACTGCCTGATGGTCTCCAACGCCGGTCAGGAAGACGTCGACGGTGACGGCGTCGGTGACGTCTGCGACAACTGCGTCGACACCCGTCAGTGGGACCAGTCGGACGCCGACGCCGACGGGCTGGGTGACCGCTGCGACAACTGCGTCGACGTCGACAACGCCCTGCAGGAAGACGGTGACGGCGACGGGGTCGGCGACGCCTGCGACAACTGTCCGATGGTCGCCAACGAACACCAGCAAGACGTCGATGCCGACGGCACGGGCGACGCCTGCGTCGACGGGGACGGCGATGGTCTCACCGGAGCCGAGGAAGAAGCGGCCGGTTCCAACCCCAACGACCCCGACACCGACGACGACGGTCTCGACGACGGTGACGAGGTCCTCATGGGCACCGACCCGCACGATCCCGACACCGACGGTGACGGCGTGGGCGACGCCGACGACGTCTGCCCGGTGACCCCCGACCCGGGTCAGGAAGACATCGACACCGACGGTCAGGGCGACGCCTGTGAGCCGGGTGCACGCGACGTGCTGCTGTTCCTGTCGCTGCCGGCCGAGGATCGTCTCCTCGCTCGCTGGTCCGACGCAGCCAACGCCCTCGGCCACGACCTCTTCGCCGGTGACCTCGCCACGCTCCGGAGCGGAGGGACCTACGTCCACGACGAGGTCATCGCTTGCGACTTGCCGGTGGGTGCGAATCAACGGGAGGTCACGCCGCTTCCCGACACCACGGCGCTTCAGTACTACCTCCTCACCGTGGTCTTGCCCGACACCGATGAGCACGGCGTCGACAGCGCCGGCCAAGCGCGGCCTCGCAGCGCCGTCGCGGCGCCCTGCCGATGAGCCAGGACGGCTCGACGGCGGAGGAGCCAAAGCCCTTGGACGTCTCGACGACCCAGCTCCCCCGCTGGGTCGTCTACCTCATCCTGCTCATCGCAGCGGTGATGTTCTGGGGCGTGGGTCAGCTCCAGTGGCGCAAGGTACAGGCGGCCGAGGAGGCGGCCACTCCGCCGCCCTCCGAGGGCAGCCCGAGCACCGAGCGCTGAGCAGCTCCTGAGCCTGGCGCAATGCAGACCGGTCCAATCGAGGTGACGGAGCAGCCTGCCGATCACCCAGCGCCACCGGCTTCGGCTAGGATCCCCGCTTCGTCCTCGTCCCCCGACACCGGATCGCACGCATGGGCTTCTTCAACGACACCGAGCTCGTCCCGCCCGACCCCATCCTGGGTCTCACGGTGGCCTTTCTCGAGGACGAGCGCCCGAACAAGGTGAACCTCGGGGTGGGTGCCTATCGCACCGATGGTCTCGAGCCCTTCGTTCTCGATTGCGTGAGAAAGGCCGAAGCTCGCCTGCTCGAGCAGGGCCTCGACATGGAGTACGCCCCGGTCGAGGGTCCTCGCGACTACATCGAGGGCTCGCATCGCCTCATCTTCGGCGAGCTGTCCGAGGAGCTGGCCGAGCGCACCTTCGTCACCCAGAGCCCCGGCGGCACGGGCGGGCTACGCCTGGTCGGCGAGCTGGTGGCGCGAGAGATGGCACCCCGCATCGGCCTGAGCACTCCGAGCTGGGTCAACCACGAGCTCATCTTCACGCGCTCGCGGCACGAGCTTCATCACTATCCCTACGGCGGCGGAGACACGATCGACTCCGGAGCCATGCTCGACGCGATCTCGAAGCTTCCCGAACGCACCGCGCTGATCATCCAGCCCTGTTGCCACAACCCGGTCGGTCTCGATCCCGATCGCGACACCTGGCTGGAGCTCTGCGAGATCACGAAGAGGCTCGACCTCTTCCCCATCTTCGACTTCGCCTACCAGGGTTTTGGCGAGAGCGTCGAGGACGACGCCTGGCCCATCCGGCACTTCGCCCGCGAGGGTGTCGAGCTGGCGGTCACCCAGTCCTACTCGAAGAACATGGGTCTCTACGGTCATCGCGTGGGCGCCCTCCACGTGCTGGCCGCCACTCCCGACGACGCCCGCCGGATCGGCACCCAGCTCAAGCGAACGATCCGCTCGTTCTACTCGACGCCTCCCTGCCACGGGGCACGCCTGGTCGGGACCGTGCTTTCGGACTCCGAGCTCACCGCCAACTGGCGTGCCGAGCTCGAGCAGATGCGTCAGCGCATCGTCGCCATGCGCGATGGCCTGGCCGGCGCGCTGTCGGAAGCCGGCGCCACCCTCGAGGTTCCCAGCGGTCAGCGTGGGATGTTCTGGCTCTCCGGCTTGAGCCGTGAGCAGGTCGACCGTCTCCGCGACGATCACGCGATCTACTGCCCGAGCAGTGGTCGACTCAACCTCGCCGGTCTCGCACCGGGGTCGCTCCGCCAGGTGGCCGAGGCCGTCGCCACCGTCGGCTAGCCGACCCTGCCGCTCGTCGCGAGAAGCGGTCAGCCCATCTCGCGACGCAGCCAGGTCCGGGCACCCGCCCAGTCTTCCTTGGCCGTGGTCGGGCTGATCTCGTGGTGGGCGGCGATCTCGTCGAAGGTGAGCCCCCCGAACCAGCGCAGCTCGACGATGCTCGCCTGACGCTCCGAGAGCTCGGCGAGGCGTTCGAGAGCTTGGTGGAGCGCGAGCACGTCGATCTCCCCGACGCCGAGGTCGGCGCCGGGCATGTCGTCGAGCTGGACCCGCTCCCACTCCCCTCCCCGCTTGGCGGCATCGCGTCGACGCGCGTGCTGGACGAGGACGCGTCGCATCACCTTGGCCGCAATGGCCAAGAAGTGGCGTCGGTCGTTGAGATCGGGCAGCTCCTTGCCGAGCTGCAGGAAGGCCTCGTGAACGACCGCCGTGGGTTGGAGGGTGTGACCGGTCTTCTCCGACCTCATGAGACGGCCGGCCAGGGAGCGGAGCTCGCCTTCCAGCAGGCCCCACAGGCGATCTCTCGCCTCCAGGTCCCCCGCCACGGCGGCCTTCAACGCAGCGGTCGCCTCACCGGCTTTCTTCGCGCGGTCGTCGGTCACTTCGCCTGTCCCCGGTCGGGATCCGCCGGATCCCGGTCGAAGGTAGCATTTCAGGCGGTGGGTTCGGAGTGAGCCCCTCCGGAGGGGCAGGAGTCGGGCTTGGCCGAGCGCAGCGAGATCGAGCGCTTCCAGCGTGCTCAGGACCTTCTCCGACGCCTGCGTTCCCTGTCTCCGCAGGAACGAGAGGCCGTCCTCGACGCCGAGTGCGAGGGCGATGCGGACCTGCGCGAGGAGGTCGTGTCCCTCCTCGCCGTCGAGGACGAGGGTCCCGACTCCGTCCTCGATGCGACCAGCCCCGGTCACCGGGTGCGCGGCTTCCTCACCGAGCCCCCTCCCCCCGAGATCAACGCACCCGTTCAGGTCGGTCCACACCGCATCGTCCGACTCATCGGCGAGGGCGGCATGGGGGCGGTCTACGAGGCCGAACAAGCCGAGCCGCGTCGACGCATCGCCGTGAAGGTCCTCCGCAACGGGCTCGCCTCGCCGGAAGCCCGCCGCCGCTTTCAGCGAGAGGCCGAGGTGCTGGGTCGCCTGCGTCATCCCGGCATCGCGATGCTCCACGAAGCCGGCATCGACGACACGCACTCACGCTACGGCGCACCCTGGTTCTCGATGGAGCTGGTGGAGGGGCGCCCCATCACCCTCCACGTCCAAGACCAGGAGGACATCACCAAGGAAGGCAAGCTGGAGCTCTTGACCCAGCTCTGCTCTGCCGTCGCCCACGCCCATCACGAGGGCGTCGTTCATCGCGACCTCAAGCCCGACAACATCTTGGTCGACCGCCAAGGTCAGGTCCGAGTCCTCGACTTCGGCATCGCGCGGACGGCGGACGCCATCGGGGAAGGTCAAACCAGCCTCACGCGCACCGGCGACGTCATCGGCACCTTGGCCTACATGAGCCCCGAGCAAGCGCTGGGGCGACCCGACCTCATCGACGGGCGCAGCGACGTCTACTCGATCGGCGTCATCGCGTTCGAGCTCCTCACGGGCCGTCTCCCCCATGACCTGGACGAGCTCGGCCTGCCCGCCGCCCTCCACGAGATCACGGAGTCGGAGGCCGACAGGCTGGGCAGCCTGGACGGTTCGCTGAGGGGAGATCTCGAGGCCATCATCGGCAAGGCTCTCGAGAAGGACCGCGACCGTCGCTACGCCTCGGTCGACGAGTTCCTCGATGACCTGGAGCGCTATCTCAGGCATCAGCCCGTCGTCGCTCGGCCGCCGACGCTCCGCTATCGCCTGGCCCGCTTCATCCGACGCAACCGCGCCGTCAGTGCGGCCTTGGCCCTGACCCTGCTCACGCTGGTCACCGCCGTGATCGTCACGACGAACAAGGCGCTCGAGGCCAACGCCAGCGCTGCCGAGGCTCGCTACTCCCAGTACGTCGCTCAGCTCCAAGCCGCTTCGGCAGCCCTCGGTGACGAGGATCCCGAGTCGGCTCGGGCTCACCTCGACCGGGCACCCGAGCCGCTCCGCGAGTTCGAATGGCACCACCTTCATTCACGTCTGGATGCGAGCCTGCTTCACGTGGTGCTGCCCTTCCCGATCCAGTGGGACTCCGCTCTCCCGGCAGTCTTTCGCCGGGCAGAGACCGGCTCGCTGTCAGTCCTGCGAATCCTCGGGAAGACGAGTCTCCTCGATGTCGACCTCCAGACGGGTGAGCAGCGGGTCTCGTGGCGGGCCCGTCCGGGGGAGACCCTGCTGACCCTCTCGCCGGACGGCGAGCACTGCCTTCTCCGGAGCGCGAACCAGGTCCTGCTCGTGCACCTCGAGTCCGACAGTCGTCGTGAGCTCGCGCCGTTTCCCGGGGAGCACTCCGAGAGCTTCATCTTCTCGCCCGCCGGACGCTGGGTGGTGATCAAGTCTCGGGAGCCGCCGGGCCTGCTGGTCCATGCCGTCCCAGGAGGCGACCGCATCCTCGAGCTCGAGATGCCGGACTTCAGTCACTTGCTGTTGTTTGCGACCGACACCAGCTTGCTGATCCACTCGAAGACCGAACCGACACGCCTCGTCGAGCTTCCGAGTGGACGGACCGTTCACTGGTTCGAGGACTCGGACGACTGGATCAGGTTCTGTGCGAGCAGCAGCGCCAATCGAGTCGTCGCCGGCGTGGGCGACGACTCGACGACGGCCCGCGACCTCTCGACGGGCAAGGCCGCTCCCTGGGTGAACTCACGATCCGCAAAGGCCAGCCCAGCGAGGTTTCTCGACTTCGACCCCACTGGGCGTTGGCTCGCCATCGCTCAGGACGACCGCATGCAGCGCTTGCTCGATGGACAGAGCGGTCGACAGCTTCGTGAGCTGGGGCGCGCAGCTCACGCCACGCCCTGGCTTCGCGCCTTTTCTTCCGATGGAGACTGGCTGGCAGTGAGCACCGACAGCGGGGTCTTGAAGGCGGTGCCGACCACCAGCGATCGCCCACCCTCG
>JBCCFW010000167.1:0-16749 GCA_039029535.1 Acidobacteriota bacterium | reverse complement strand
CGTCGTTGCAGTCGGTCAGCGTGTCGGCGTCGTTGTCGATGCCGTCATCGCAGGTCGCCTCCGGGAAATCACAGGTGCCCGAGCCGGCACAGTCCGGGTCGGCACAGTCGATGAGACCGTCGGCATCGTTGTCGCCGCCGTCGGCGCAGAGCGTCGCCTCGGGGTTCTCGCAGAGGAAGCCACCCGGACCAGCCAGGCCCGCGCAGTCGGCATCGAGACAGTCGACCGTCGTGTCGGCGTCGTTGTCGAAGGCGTCGTCACAGGTCGTCTCCGGCATCTCGCACATCGCCGTGCCGGCGCAGTCCGGGTCGGCGCAGTCGATGAGGCCGTCGGCGTCGTTGTCACCACCGTCGGCACAGAGCGTCGCCTCCGGGTTCTCGCAGGTGAACCCGCCCGGGCCCGCCGCACCGGCGCAGTCCGGGTCGAGGCAGTCGGCCAAGGTGTCGGCGTCGTTGTCGGCCGCGTCGTCGCAGGTGGTCTCGGGGTTCTCGCAGATCGAGGGGCCCGGACCGAGCAGGCCGTCGCAGTTCGGATCGGCACAGTCGATGAGACCGTCGGCGTCGTTGTCGTCGCCGTCGTCGCAGGTCATCTCCGGGAACTCGCAGGTGATGCCACCCGGACCCAGGAGACCGTCGCAGTCCGCGTCGAGACAGTCGACGTTGCCGTCGGCGTCGTTGTCGTCGCCGTCGTCGCAGGTCATCTCCGGGAACTCGCAGGTGATGCCACCCGGGCCCGGCAGACCGTTGCAGTCGATGTCGGCGCAGTCGATGACGCCGTCGGCGTCGTTGTCGGCCGCGTCGTCGCAGGTGGCCTCCGGCATCTCGCAGGTCTCGCCACCGGGTCCGAGCTCACCGACGCAGTCGGGATCAGCGCAGTCGGTGAGGAGGTCGACATCGTTGTCGAGACCATCGGCGCAGTTCGCGCCCGTCTCGCAGAACATCGAGCCCGCACAGTCGGCATCGACGCAGTCGACGTCACCGTCACCGTCGTTGTCGGAGCCGTCGTTGCAGTTCGCTTCTGGGATCTCGCAGAAGAAGCCACCGCCCGGGCCGATCGCGCCGATGCAGTCGGGGTCGGCACAGTCGGTCAGCGTGTCGCCGTCGTTGTCACCACCGTCGTCGCAGGTGGCTTCGGGGATCTCGCAGGTCTCGCCACCGGCACCGACGTCACCGACGCACTCGGGATCGGCGCAGTCAGTCAGCGTGTCCGCGTCGTTGTCCAGGCCGTCGGCGCAGTTGCCGACCTCACAGGTCGCGGCCCCGATGCAGTCCGCGTCCGCGCAGTCGACGTCGCCGTCACCGTCGTTGTCATCGCCGTCGTTGCAAGTGACCTCGGGGATCTCGCAGGTCTCGCCGCCGGCACCGGTGTCGCCGATGCAGTCGGGATCGGCACAGTCGGTCAGCGTGTCCGCGTCGTTGTCCAGGCCGTCGGCACAGTTGCCGGCCTCACAGAGGCCGCCACCGATGCAGTCGGGGTCCAGGCAGTCGATGAGACCGTCGACGTCGTTGTCGCCACCGTCGTTGCAGGTGGTCTCCGGGTCCTCGCAGATGAAGCCGCCGGGACCGGCCGTGCCGAGGCAGTCGGTGTCACCGCAATCGATGTCGCCGTCGGCGTCGTTGTCGAGACCGTCGGCGCAGTTCGTGCCGTTCTCGCAGAACATCGACATCAGGCAGTCGGGGTCGTCGCAGTCGACGAGACCGTCGCGGTCGTTGTCGCCACCGTCCGCGCAGGTGGTCTCGACGCCCGGCTCACAGGCCTCGCCACCGGCACCGGTGCTGCCGATGCAGTCGGTGTCGGCGCAGTCGGTCAGGCCGTCGGCGTCGTTGTCGGCGTCGTCGTTGCAGGTCATCTCCGGCGACTCGCAGGTCTCACCACCCGCACCGGTCTCGCCAGCGCAGTCCGGATCCATGCAGTCGATGAGCGTGTCCGCGTCGTTGTCGGCACCGTCGGCGCAGTTGCCCTGCTCACAGGCCGGGCCCGCGCAGTCGGCGTCGTTGCAGTCGATGTCACCGTCGCCGTCGTTGTCGAGGCCGTCGAGGCAGCTCGCCTCGGGCATCTCACAGGCAGGCACGCCGCCGGGGCCGGGCATCCCGAGGCACTCGGGATCGGCGCAGTCGATGTCGCCGTCGGCGTCGTTGTCGATGCCGTCGGAGCAGTTCGCGCCGGTCTCGCAGTTGGGCGCACCACCACAGTCGGCATCGGCGCAGTCGACGTCACCGTCGCCGTCGTTGTCGGCGCCGTCGTCGCAGGTGACCTCCGGCATCTCGCAGGTCTCACCACCCGCACCCGTGAAGCCGACGCACTCGGGATCGGCGCAGTCCGTCACCGTGTCGGCATCGTTGTCGAGGCCGTCGGCACAGTTGATCGGGCCGTTCTCACAGCTGGCCGTGTCGATGCAGTCGGCATCGGCACAGTCGACGTCACCGTCAGCGTCGTTGTCGCCACCGTCGGTGCAGTCCATCTCCGGAGACTCGCAGATGAAGCCACCGGGACCGGCCGTGCCGAGACAGTCGGAGTCGGCACAGTCGATGTCGCCGTCGACGTCGTTGTCCATGCCGTCGGCACAGTTCGTGCCGGTCTCGCAGAACATCGTCATCAGGCAGTCGGCGTCGGCGCAGTCGATCAGGCCGTCGCCGTCGTTGTCACCACCGTCGTTGCAGAGCGCCTCGGGCATCTGACAGAGGACACCGCCACCGTCGAGCTGACCGATGCAGTCGGCGTCCGCACAGTCGGCGTCACCGTCACCGTCGTTGTCACCACCGTCGTTGCAGGTGGTCTCGGGGATCTCGCAGGTCTCACCGCCGGGACCCACGTCGCCGAGACAGTCGGGGTCGGCGCAGTCGGTCATCGTGTCGGCGTCGTTGTCCACGCCGTCGGCGCAGTTGCCCTGCTCACAGGCCGCATCACCGAGGCAGTCGGCGTCGGCGCAGTCGACGTCACCGTCGCCGTCGTTGTCGCCAGCATCGGTGCAGTCGGTCTCGGGGACGCTGCAGGTGATGCCACCGGGACCGAGCAAGCCGTCGCAGTCGGGGTCCTGACAGTCGGTCAGGGTGTCACCGTCGTTGTCGGCGGCGTCGTCACAGTTGACGCTCTCGCAAGGTCCAGCTGCACCGAGAGCAAGACAGTCGGCGTCGGCGCAATCGACGTCACCGTCGCCGTCGTTGTCACCACCGTCGGCGCAGTTGGCCTCGGGCAGCTCACAGGTCTCGCCGCCGGGGCCGAGCTGACCGGTGCAGTCGGGGTCCTGGCAGTCGATGAGCGTGTCGACGTCGTTGTCGAGGCCGTCCGCGCAGTTGCCCGACTCGCAGAACATCGAGCCGGCGCAGTCCGGATCGGCGCAGTCCGCCAACGTGTCGCCGTCGTTGTCGGCGCCGTCGGCGCAGAGCATCTCGTTGGCTTCGCAGAGCTCGCCACCGGGGCCGACCATGCCGTCGCAGTCGTCGTCGACGCAGTCGATCATCCCGTCGACGTCGTTGTCGAAGCCGTCGTCGCAGGTGACCTCGGGCATCTCGCAGGTCTCACCGGCGGGCCCGGTCTCACCGAGACAGTCGGCGTCCTCACAGTCGGTGTCGCCGTCCATGTCGTTGTCGGCACCGTCGGCGCAGTTGCCGGCCTCGCAGTCGGCCGAGCCGGCGCAGTCCGCGTCGGCACAGTCGATGTCGCCGTCGCCGTCGTTGTCGGCGCCGTCGTCGCAGGTGGCCTCCGGCATCTCGCAGTCTTCGCCGCCAGCGCCGGTTGCGCCGATGCACTCGTCGTCCGCGCAGTCGACGTCGCCGTCCATGTCGTTGTCGAAGCCGTCGTTGCAGTTGCCCTGCTCGCAGACGAACGAGCCGACACAGTCCGCGTCGAGGCAGTCGACGTCACCGTCGTTGTCGTTGTCCTCGCCGTCGTCGCAGGTGGCCTCGGGGATCTCGCAGGTCTCACCTGCCGGACCGAGGTCGCCGATGCAATCGAGGTCGGCGCAGTCGATGGCGCCGTCCATGTCGTTGTCGGCGCCATCGGCGCAGTTGCCGGTCTCGCAGCCACCCGCCGCGAAGCAATCGGCATCGTCGCAGTCGACGTCGCCGTCGGCGTCGTTGTCGTCACCGTCGTTACAACTGGTCTCGGGCGACTCGCAGGTCTCACCACCCGCACCGGTCTCGCCGGCACAGTCGGGATCGGCGCAGTCGGTCATCGTGTCGCCGTCGTTGTCCGCACCATCGGCGCAGTTGCCGGTCTCACAGGTGCCAGCACCCAGGCAGTCGGCATCGGCGCAGTCCACGTCACCGTCGCCGTCGTTGTCGAAGCCGTCGGCACAGAGCGTCTCGCCGGCGGGCTCGCAGGTCTCGCCACCCGGGCCCATCGCGCCGTCACAGTCGGCATCGGCACAGTCGATGTCGCCGTCGACGTCGTTGTCGAGACCGTCGGCGCAGTTGCCCTGCTCGCAGAACATCGTGCCGGCACAGTCGGCGTCGGCACAGTCGGCATCGCCGTCACCGTCGTTGTCGTCACCGTCCGTGCAGGTGACCTCGGGGGTCTCGCAGGTCTCGCCACCGGCGCCCGTCGAGCCCGCACAGTCGGGATCCTGACAGTCGACCAGGGTGTCGCCGTCGTTGTCGTCGCCGTCGTCGCAGGTGGCCTCGGGGAACTCGCAGGTCTCGCCACCGGCGCCGGTCTCACCGACGCAGTCGTCGTCCTGGCAGTCGGTCAGCGTGTCGCCGTCGTTGTCCGCACCATCGGCGCAGTTGCCGGCCTCACAAGTCGCCGTGCCGTCGCAGTCGTCGTCGTCGCAGTCGGTGAGCGTGTCGGCGTCGTTGTCCTCGCCGTCAGCACAGTCGGTCTCGGGGTTCTGGCAGATGCCACCCGCCGGGCCGATGCCGCCGTCGCAATCGACATCGGCGCAGTCGACGTCGCCGTCACCGTCGTTGTCGCGGCCGTCACCGCAGGTGCCGAGCGTGCCCGCACCCTCCGGGCAGGCTGGATCGCCGTTGCAGTCGTCGTCTTGACAATCGAACAGCCCGTCGCCGTCGTTGTCGTTCATGTCCGTGCAGTTGCCCGTCTCGGGGCAATCGATCGTGCCGTTGCACTCAGCGTCGGCACAGTCGGTCGCGCCGTCGAGGTCGTTGTCGACCCCATCCGCGCAGTTCGGGTTCTCCGGACAGGCCAGGTCGCCGGCGCAGTCGACGTCGGCGCAATCGGTCGCGCCGTCGGCGTCGTTGTCGATGCCGTCCATGCAGAGCTCGGGACAGGCCGCGTCGCCGTAGCAGTCGGGGTCGTTGCAGTCGATCGGGCCGTCACCGTCGTTGTCGAGGCCGTCCGTGCAGTTGCCCATCTCGGGACAGGCCGGATCGAGGAGACAGTTCGTGTCGGCGCAGTCGGTCGCGCCGTCGAAGTCGTTGTCGTTGCCGTCGGCGCAGTTGCCGGTCTCGGGACAGTCGGGAGAGCCGTTGCAGTCCGGGTCGGCGCAGTCGGTCAGGCCGTCGGAGTCCTGATCGAGGGTGTCGTTGCAGTTGCCGGCCTCGGGACAGTCGGGGATGCCGAAGCAGTCGGGGTCGGCGCAGTCGAAGAGGCCGTCCTCGTCGTTGTCGTTCATGTCCTGGCAGTTGCCTGCCTCCGGACACGCCGGGTCGCCGTTGCAGTCACGGTCGCCGCAATCGGTCAAGCCGTCGAGGTCGTTGTCGACGTTGTCGTTGCAGTTCGGCGTGGTCTCCGGACAGAGGGGATCACCCGCACAGTCGGGATCGCTGCAATCGAACGGGCCATCCATGTCGTTGTCGATGCCGTCGCCGCAGTTGCCAGGCTCGCAGTTGACCGTGCCCGCACAGTCGGCGTCGAAGCAGTCGAAGTCGCCGTCGAGGTCGTTGTCGACACCGTCACCGCAGTTGTCGGCCTCGGGGCAGGCCGGATCGCCAGCGCACATGGTGTCCGCACAGTCGGTGGCGCCGTCGAAGTCGTTGTCGATGCCGTCGTCGCAGTTGCCGGTCTCGGGACAGTTCGTGTCACCACGGCAGTCGGTATCGGCACAGTCGGTGGCGCCGTCGGCGTCGTTGTCGAAGCCGTCGTTGCAGTTGCCCGCCTCGGGGCAGGCCGCGCTGGCGCACTCGGGATCGTCGCAATCGATCAGGCCGTCGCCGTCCTGGTCGATGCCGTCGGCACAGGCCGTGGCCTCGTCGCAGATCTCGCCGACGCCGTCCATGTCGGTGTCGAGCTGACCGGCGTTGCTGACGTCGGGACAGTTGTCGACGTCGCCGCAGACACCGTCACCGTCCGCGTCGTTGAGCGTGTCGGCCGGGCAGGGATCGCAGGCATCACCGACGGTGTCACCGTCGGTGTCGGCCTGATCGGCGTTGGCGTCGGTGGGACAGTTGTCGTCGCAGTTGGTGGTGTCGCCACCCGTGCAGTTCTCGTTGCCGGCGATGCCGTCGCCGCCGCCATCGGCGCAGATGGCGTCACCGTCCGAGTCGTTGTCGGCATCGGTGGGACAGGAGTCACACACGTCGCCGACGCCGTCGCCGTCCTCGTCTTCCTGGCCGGGGTTGAAGGCAAACGGGCAGTTGTCGACGTTGCCGCAGACGCCATCCACGTCGGCGTCCATGACCATGTCGAGCGGACACGCGTCGCAGGCATCACCGAAGCCGTCGCTGTCGGCATCGGCCTGATCGGCGTTGGGATCGTCGGGACAGTTGTCGACGTCACCGCAGACACCGTCACCATCGACGTCGTTGTCGGGATCGTCGGGACAAGCATCGCAAGCGTCACCGTCACCGTCGGCATCGGCATCGGCCTGATCCGGGTTCGGGTTCATCGGACAGTTGTCGACGTCCGCGCAGAAGCCGTCCGCATCCTGATCGTTGGCGGCATCGTCGGGACAGGAGTCGCAGACGTTGCCCAGCCCGTCACCGTCGTCGTCGACCTGCGCCGAGTTGGAGACGGTGGGGCAGTTGTCGCAGGCGTTGCCGAGGCCATCGACGTCGGCATCGGCCTGACCGAGGTTCGCGAGGTCGGGGCAGTTGTCGCAGCCGTCGGCCACGCCGTCACCGTCGGTGTCGGTCGGGTCCTGATCGGGGTTGAAGACCTCGGGACAGATGTCGCACTCGTTGCCGACATCGTCGTCATCGGCATCGAACTGACCCGGGTTGGCGATCATCGGGCAGTTGTCGCAATTGTCCGGGAAGCCATCGAGATCGGTGTCACCACCGTCATCGGCGCCGGGGCAGCGATCGCAGAGGTCGCCGACGCCGTCACCGTCGGCGTCTTCCTGGCCCGGGTTGCCGTCACAAGGACAGTTGTCCTCGGCGAAGCGGATGCCGTCCTCGTCGTTGTCGAGGAACTCGAGCGCATTGACGAGGATGCGCTGGCCGAGAACCTGCACGGAGGCGGGGTTGCTGTCGTCGACGACCGCGACACAGAGACTGACGTCTTCGTCCTGGTAGCCGTCGGTCATCAAGGCAAAGGTGGCGATCCCATCAGCGGGGAGCCGACCGCTACCGAAGATCTGGAAGCCGTCTCCACAGAGGTTGCCCACCGAGCAGCCGGCACCCGCGGGCACCTGCGCAATCTGGAGGTTGGGCAGGGGTGTCGCCTCGATGCCACCGAGCGCGACCTGAATGCAGGCCCCGGCCGGCATCCGTGACGCGAAGCCATCCCCGAGACCATTGATGGTCACGAGGATCGCCGACGACTCGGGGTCGAGCTGACAATCCACCGTCGGGATCGGAACGATCGCCGAGCCGTCGAGGCTGACCTCGAGCTCGGCGGCCGTTTGAGGCGCAGACGCGCCGGGCACCGTGGCTTGCCTGCTACCGCTGCAAGCCACCAATGCCACCACGGCCACGACCGCGAAGATGAAACCGAGATACCGACGAACGTTCGTCATCGTCCGATGCTCCCGAGCCTTCCTTGCTCCCCAGCGAAGGCTCATTTTCCCATGCACCTGCCAGGCGCAGGCGCTTGCGAGCGTACCACCAAAGCCAGGCAATTCAGGCACTTGTCCAGTGCGGTTCGCCGACCGCCATGTCCGGAACCGTACGGCTCCGTACCATCACGTTCGAACGGACTCGAACAGGCACCTGCTCACCCTGATCGGAGACACCAACGCAAGGCACGTGCCATCTGTCGACCCGTGCTCGAGGGGCCTCTCCGAAGGTACGCCGAGGAGCGAAACAGCGGATTTCGGTTACCGATCGCCCCCTGGCGTGGTTCCCGAGTTCCCGTTCGGAGGGACCGGGACCACCAATGGAGACGATCGTCAGGAAAGGAGACGGCGTGGGGGACGTGACAGAAGTCGTTGGACGGCCTCGATCAGGCCCCGATCATCTGTCGACTTCGCGACCATGCCATCGGCGCCCGCATCGGCCGCGCGACGTCGCTCTTCCGCCTTCGCGGCGAGCGCGCTGAAGATGAGGACGGCCGGCGGCTCCTCTTTCATCCGCTCGCCCTTCACCTCGCGACACACTTCGAAGCCGGACGCGCCGGGCATGACGCCGTCGAGGATCATGAGGTCGGGCTGGTGGTCGTCGAGCAGGGCCAACGCCTCGGCACCATCGGCGGCGGCCAGCACGCGGAAGCCCGCCTTCTCGAGAGACTCGGTGACCATCGCTCGGGCGAGCTCGCTGTCGTCGGCGAGGAGCACCGTGCGTCGCTCACCTTCCTCCTGCTCCTCCGACGCGACGGGAGCCACGGGGCGAAGCGGCTGCACGGCGAGCTCGGGCTCGGGCGCTTCGTCGAGCACCTCGGCGATTTCGTGGACCGCGTGCATCAGACGACGGCGGACTTCGGGGAGGTCCGGATGGAGCTGCACCGCGTGTCGGAAGTGCTCGAGCGACTCCTCGTCGTAGCCGGCATCGTGGAACAGCAGCCCGAGCTGCACGTGCGCCCACCAGAACACCGGGTCCTCCGCGAGGAGATCGAAGAACTCCTCGGCCGCCGCCTGCGAGTCTCCCTGTCGGAGCCGCGCGTGCCCGGCGTGGTGACGGGCCCAGGAGCGCAGGGCCAGCACGGGTCCCGAGTCGGCGAGGCGACGCAGCCGGAAGACCGCCTCTTCGATGATGTCCGCCTGCAAGAGTCGGAGGCAGGCCTGGAGATCCCGGCAGGCCTCCCGATCCTCGACGAAGGCCCGGACCAGTCCGAGCAGGTCGTCCTTCTCGATGGGCCGCGTCATCAACGCGCAGGCCCCCGCGAACAGGGCGTCCTTCTCAGACTCGGGCTCGACTACCCAGAGCATCGGCACGTCGAAGTGGGCCGGACGCTCCTGCAGCCCACGACCCGCCTCCAGCCCGTTGGGACCGGTGGCGTCGAGCACGACCAGCTCGGGGTACTCGGTCGCCAGGGCCGCGAGGGCATCGGCCGGAGTCGCCAAGACCACGCGGAAGCCGTCCGCGCGGAGCGTCGGTGACACCTGGCGCGAGAAGTCCACGTCGTCGCTGACGACGAGCAGGTTGGGCTGGGACAAGGGGAAGGCCTCGGTTGAGCGCCCAAGGATGAGAGGGCCGGCGGCCCCTGAGCAAGTCTCGTTTCGACCCGGCTCCTTGACTCACCACGATGCACGTAATTGAATTACACGAATCGAACGAGAGGAGATCGACGTGAGCATCGACTGGAACGAGATCTTGGGCACGGTCCGAACGGCTCTCTCCGAGGAGGGCATCGAGCTGGAGTGCGGCACCGGGCCGGACACGAAGGGGGCCCGGGTCAAGGTCGCCTTCGTGACTCCGGGGCTGAAGGACAGCGTCGACGCCATGGGTCAGCAGCCGCGTGAGCACGTGGTCATGGTCCGGGTCGACGAGCCGACGCTCCAGGACCTGGACGCCTGGGTCGAGGCGGGCGCGGTGAAGAGCCGGTCGGAGGCCGCGGCGCTGTTCATCCGCGAGGGCCTGCGCGTGCGCTCGGACGAGCTCGAGCGCTTGCGGGAGGCGCTGGCAGAAGTCGAGTCAGCCCGTGAGAAGCTCAAGGAGAAGGCCAAGGAGGTGTTCGGTTGAGCGAGACGGACGTCGTCGCAGAGCGAGTGAAGGCGGGTTGGCGTGACCACGATGCCGATCCGGAAGGCGTGCTGACGTCGGTGAGCGAGGTCTTCGAGTCGGCCGGTGATGCCGGCGCGGTCGCGAGCCTCACCGGGCTCGTCCTCCACGTGAGCTCGGAGCACCTCGCCGAGCCGGAGCGCGGGCTCTCCTTGCTGGATCGGATCGGTGAGTCGGCGCCCGGAGCTTCCGAGGAGGCCGCGCGTGCGACGCTGGCCCGCTCACGCGGCGCGCTGCTGCTCTCGCTCGGTCGCGCCGAGGAGGCCGAGGCCTGCATCGACGCCGCCTGCCTCCCGGGTCAGGAACGCAGCAGCGTGATCGCCCGCGTCAACGCCATTGCCGCCGGCGCGCTCGGCGCCAGGAAGAGGTGGCCCGAGGCCGCCGCCTGCTTCCGCACCGCTCTCGAGGCCGCGGGCGACTCGCCCTCTTCCGACGATCCAGCGGCCCGTTCGCTGGCGGTGACCGGCAACAACCTCGCGTGCTCTCTCGAAGAGACCGCAGATCGCGACGCGGCCATGGACGAGCTCTTGCTGACCGCGTCACGAGCGGGCCGCAGGTACTGGGAGATCGCTGGAGGCTGGACCGAGGTCGAGCGAGCGGACTACCGGCTCGCCATGACCCAGCTCGCGCTCGGTCGTCCTCAGGAAGCACTCGAGCACGCTCGGGCCTGTCTTCAGGTCTGCCGAGACAACGAAGCCGAAGCAGGTGAGCTCTTCTTCGCGCACGAGGCCCTGGCGAAGTCACAGCACGCCTGCGGTGACGCGGACGCGGCTCGTGCCTCACGCGAGTCGGCCTCGGAGCAGGTCAGCGCCATCAGTGACGATGGATTCCGTGGCTACTGCGAAGGTGAGCTGAGGAAGCTCGACGCGCTGCTCGAGCGCTGATCGCTCGAACCGAGAGGGAGGCTGCATGCGAACCACGAGGAGTTTCGGGGTGATGACACCGCTCGGCGTCGCGCTCGGCGCCTGGCTCACCGCCACGACCGTCTCCGCCTGCCTCTGCCCCTACCCTGGCTTCGAGAAGGGGCTCACCGAGGCCGACGCCATCTTCGTCGGCCGTGTCGTGGCGATGAACTACTGGCAAGAGACGACCGACGGCTGCGAGCGCAGGCCGTCCCGCAAGTTTCGCTACGGGGGCGATCCGAGCCTGCCGAACTTCGGTTGGGGCAGCTACCTCACGGTGACCTTCGAGGTCGAGCAGGCCTGGAAGGGCGTCGAGGACGAGTTCGTGGTCGTCTACAACTGGCTCGGCAGCTGCATTGCCGAGCTCGACATGGGTCGTCGCTACCTTCTCTTCGCCAGCGAGACACGGGACGGCACGGCGTTCTCCATCAACCTCTGCAAGCGAAGTGCACCGCTGAAGCCCTACCAACAGGAGCGGCAGCACGCCGCTTCGGACCTGGAGCAATTGGGCCCGCCCGTCTTCGATCCCGTGACGGAGATGGAGCGCGCCAAGGAAGAACACCGTCGGCGCTGTCAGGGGGCACCGGAGGGCCAGGCACCCTGACGAAGCCGAGGGCCGCGCCCGAGCGCGCGACCCTCACTCGTCTTCAGAGCTTCGCGACCGGCACGACGCGGATCCGCTTCCACTCCCGGTTGGCCTTGCGGACGTTGCCCGGGATGTCCTTCACCCAGGTCGTCTTGATGTCCGGATTCAGGTTGAAGTAGAGCCGACCGTCGACGATCTCCCACACGCGCGGGTCACCGTCGAACTTCTTGCCGACCGAGACGCCGAAGGCGCAGAAGCCGCCGTAGCGTGGCAGGTAGCGGTTGGGATCCTTCTCGAAGCGGAGCCGGTGCGCTTCGCTCACGAAGCGATACGCCGCGCCACGGTGAACGCTCACGTGTTTGGCGCTGCCCGCCATCGGCACGCCAGCGGTGAAGTAGGCGACGGGGTCGTAGCCGTGGATCGCGAGGGGGGCCTCGGCAGCGGTCATCCCTCGGCTGACGTTGAGCTCGTCGGCGGCGAGAGCCGGGGCGGCCAGGGCGGAGGTGAGGGCGATGAGCGGCAGCAGCCGCCGGTGGAGCGGGGTGGTCATGAGCAAGGTCTCCTGCGTGCGACCGGTCGGCTGGCTTGCCATCCCGGCGACGCAGACAGCATCCCCACTCGCTGCCGGACCATCCATCACCACGAGTCCGTAATTGATGACCATTCGTACCGGAGCGGCTCATGAGGCCGTACGATTGGAGAGGGAGATGACTCATGGACGTGCTGAGCGACATCCTGGATGCCACCCGACTGCGGGGCACCCTCTACTTCACGACGAGCCTGTCTCCTCCGTGGGGCATTCGAGTGCCACGGCACGGCCTCGTGGCCCGCTTCCACCTCGTGGCCCGCGGCCGACTCTGGGTCCGACTCGAGGGTGAAGAGCCGACCTGCCTCGAAACCGGGGACTTGGTCCTCGTGCCACGGGGCGCTCCCCACGATCTCCTGGACGACCCGACCACTCCCGCATGCGAGCTGGACGACGTCCTCACGCGCAGCGGCTTCACCGGAGAGGGAACCCTCGTTCACGGCGGCGAGGACACCGACAGCCCCACCCGCCTCGCCTGCGGTCACTTCACCCTGGACGAGCACGTGGAGCATCCGCTCCTCGAGCACCTCCCGTCATGCCTGATCCTCCGAAGAGGCGACGATGAGGACAGCACTCGTCTTGCCGACCTGATCGCGCAGGTCATGCGAGAAGCCACGCAAGGGGAGCTCGGCTGTCACGCGGTGGTTCGTCGCTTGTCCGAAGTGCTGTTCATCCAGGCGCTGAGGGCCTGGGCCCGACGAAGCGCTCAGGAGGAGAACGGGCTCGCAGCGCTGGCCGATCCGCAGCTCGGAGCGAGCCTCGAACGCCTCCACGAGCGCCCCGGCGATCCCTGGACGCTGGAGAGCCTGGCTCGCGCCGCCGGTCTCTCCCGCACCGTGTTCGCGCAACGCTTCAAGGAGGCCCTGGGGATGCCGGCGATGAAGTACCTCACGTCCTGGCGGATGCAGCGCGCGCGACGTCTGCTCGTCGAGAGCGAGCAGACGCTGGAGGCCATCGCCGAGGACGTCGGCTACGAGTCCGCGCCCGCACTGAGCCGGGTGTTCAAGCGCTGGGTCGGCGTGCCGCCAGGTCAGTACCGACGCGAGCACGCACGTGGCTACCTCGCGGCACTCGAAGAGACCTGAGCACTCCCGGGACGCGAAAATGTCCCATGATCAGGGCGAGGTACCGACATGTCTCGCATCGGATCGCTGCTTGCCGTCCTGTCCCTGGTCGTCGTAGCGGACCCCTCCGGGTCCCAGCCCCTCGTCCGCATCGACGATCTCACCGTGCTCGACCCGACCACGGGAGAGCACCTCGACCTGCCGGCTCCGGACGTGCTGCACGCCCATGGTGTCGCGCTCGAACGCTGGCCGGAGCTCCCCCTCGATCGCCCTCTCCCCCGCGCGCTGGAGGACGGCTATCTCTCGGGCGGCAGCAGCGCCCGCTGCGCCGAGACCTTCACGCTCACGCCGACGGCTGGCATCACGATCGACATCGCGTCGAGCGTCTTCTACCCCTACGACATGGTCCTCTCGCCCGACGGCAGTCAGGCCTGGATCGTGGGCGCCAGCGGTGACGAGGCCGTGGTCATCGACCGTGCGACCGACATGGTCATCGACCGCATCGCCGTCGGGGAGTACCCCACCTCGCTGATCTTCAGCCTCGACGGCTCTCAGGTGATCGTGAGCAGCCGCGACGCCGAGGCCCTCACCGTCATCGACGCCGCCACGCGGATGGTCGTCGACACGTTGGCCCTGCCCGGTGACGGCGGGGGCATCACCGTCGACCCGGTCAGCGGCAACTACTACGTCTGCGAGTGGTTCAACGACCGCCTCTTCGAGGTCAGCCCCGACCTGAGCACGGTGCTGCGTCAGCCGACCATCGGCGAGAATCTCTGGGTCATCGTCGCGGCCCCGGACGGCTCGGCCCTCTACGCGACCAACCGTCGCTCGGGGCTGGTCATCGACGTGGTTCAGGTCATCGACCCGATCACGCTGACCGAGGTGACGACCTATCCCGTCGGAGAGGACCCCTGGTCGATCGACATCACGCGCGACGGCAGTCTCCTTGCGGTCGGCTGTGAGGACGACGCCAGCATGCATCTCATCGAAACGGCCGACGGCACGACGACCTCACTGATCGTGCCCGGAGTCGGCGAGCTGCGCGACCTCGACATCCACGACGCCAGCGGCAAGGTCTACGCGACGGGCGGCACCGACACCGGTCGCACCAGCAACCCGCTCTACGTCGTCGACATCCCCACGCGCAGCTACGAGACGATGATCGAGATGGCCTGCCCCGACCCGAACATCATCGCCATCCCCAACGTCGATCCTTGCTCCGAGCCCGGCCCCGATGCCGACGGCGACACGCTCATCGACGAGTGCGACAACTGCCCCACGGTGGACAACCTGGATCAGGCCGACCGCGACGGTGACACCGTCGGCGATGCTTGCGACAACTGTCCCGACGACGTCAACCCGGACCAGGCCGACACCGACGGTGACGGGACGGGCGACGCCTGCAAGCCCCTCATCTGCAACGAGCCCTCCGCCCTCGACCTCGACCCGATGGCCCCACCGCTGCGCGTCACTCGCGATGGCTCGGAGCTCGTGCTGACCTGGGAGAACAGCGAGCCCGGCTTCCACTCGGTCTACCAGGGCACTCTCCCCCAGCTCCTGGCGGGAGGCCCCAACCACACGCTCACCGCGCTCTGCGAGATCCCTGGCGCCAGCGGCAGGCTTCCCCTTTCGATCACGCCCGCCAACTACTTCCTCGTGGTGTCCGCCTGCGGTCCCGACGAGTCGTCGTACGGACGTGACTCGAGCGGCGGCGAACGACCGGCGGCCACCGTGCGCTGCGTGCCGTGAGCCTGCCGGAGGTTGGCGCGCTCATCCTGTTCGCGTCCGACCTCGACCGAACGCTCGCCTTCTACCGCGCGCTGGGCATGCCGCTGGAAGCTGAGTCACACGACAGCGGGCCGGTGCATCACGCCGGCGAGCTCGGCCCCGTCCACGTGGCGATCTTCGAGGGCGAGCCCGACGAGGCGACGGCCCACCGACACGCTGGCAGCACGATGGTCGGCTTCGCCGTCGACTCGGTCGATGCGGCGGTCGACGCGCTGCGGAACCTCGGCGCGGAGATCACGCAGGAGCCGGCCGACTACCCCTGGGGTCGCCGAGCGCTGGTCGTCGACCCCGATGGCCGCACGGTCGAGCTGTTCGAGCGCCGCTCCCCGGCCTGAATCCATTCGCCCTGATTACCAAAACCACACGAACCATCAATTCGACATCTGGAGCCACGGCAGCCATTCTCTCCTTCGACAGCACGCACTCAACGCGAAGGGGAGAGAGACCATGACGACCACCGACCGCGCCACGAGCAACCAGCTCAGCCACCTGCTCGCCGACAGCTACACGCTCTACCTCAAGACCCACAACTACCACTGGAACGTCACGGGCCCGATGTTCACGAGCCTGCACGCGCTGTTCGAGACGCAGTACCTCGAGATGGCCCTCGCGGTGGACGAGATCGCCGAGCGCATCCGCACCCTCGGCGACCGGGCCCCCGGGTCCTACGCGGAGTTCGCCGAGCTCGCCACGGTGACCGACGCGGGCCGTGAGGTCCCCAAGGCCACGCAGATGATCGAGGACCTCGTCGCCGACCAGGCCAAGGTCGTCACCGCCGCCAAGGCCGTGCTGGCCGCTGCCGAGGAGGCCGGCGACGCGGCCACCGCCGACCTCGCAACCCGCCGCATCGACGTCCACGAGAAGAACGCCTGGATGATCCGAAGCCACCTCGAGTAGAGCTCGGTCGGTCCCGAGTCGAGCTCAGCTCGTCTGGACGTCCACGCGCGTCCGTCGTTTCGCGACCTCGACGAACTCGATGGAGACATCGAGGAAGCGACGGATGACCTCGGCGTTGGTGGTCGCGTGGAGGCTGGCCGGTCCGGTCACGTAGCTGCCTCCCGCTCCGAGAGCGAGCGGCAGCATGAGCTGGTCGGCCAGGTACTCGCCGACGGGGACTCGACGCGCCAGGTGCTTCTTGACCTCGCGCACCACGTCCTCGGCCACCGACTCGGCCGTGACGCCACGTCTCCCGAAGGCGGAGTACACCTCGGTGAGGCCCTCGGACTTCACGTCGACGAGCACCGCGTTCCCCGGTCCCACCGAACGGGGACACTCGACGACCTCGAGGGCCGAGTCGGACAGCTTCAGCTTCCGCTTCACGACCGCGAGCTCCCGCTCGGCGACGTGACGTGGCACGTGAGCCACCATCGCCCGCGACTTCAGCCGAGGAGCCTCCGTCATCTCGATGAGCCGCAGGCTTCCGATCGTGTCGCAGGGCTCGACGTGCAGCGCGATGACTCCGCCCCCCGCCGGGTAGAAGCCGGGGCGCTCCAGCGTGGCGGACACGTTCACGCCCATCCGGCGCAGCAAGGCCAGGTAGGTCTTGGCGAAGAAGTCGAACGGAGGCGCCATGCGAGCATGCGTGCCGCCCTCGACCGTGACGCGACTCGGCTCCCGAGCACGCAGCACCGCTGGCAAGACGGGCTGGAGCACGAGAACCGCCGAGCCGGCCGAGCCGACCCGGAACTCGTGCACGCCTCCCTCGACGTCATTGGGCCGAAAGACGAGCCGGTCCGAGCCGAGCTCGTCGCCCTCCACTTGCGCCGCGCTCACCCGCGCCGCCGCCCGCACCCCGGTCAGGTGCTGACGGAGCAGGCCAGGCGTCTTG
>JBCCFW010000166.1:0-17186 GCA_039029535.1 Acidobacteriota bacterium | reverse complement strand
CGAGGGCAAGGGCGGCATCTACAACTTCGTCACGAAGCGCGGCAAGTGCGTCGGCGACCGCTCGAAGATCTCCTGGACACAGGTCGAGACCGGCTCCGCCATCACCTGGAAGTACCCGAGCTGCATCCTCCAGGGTGACGACTCAGTCGGCGAGTTCTACTCGGTGGCCCTGTCCAACAACCGTCAGCAGGCCGACACCGGCACGAAGATGATCCACGTCGGCAAGAACACCCGGAGCACCATCGTCTCCAAGGGCATCTCCGCCGGCCACGGCCAGAACACCTACCGCGGGCAGGTCAAGATCCTCAAGAACGCGACCGGCGCCCGGAACTACTCGCAGTGCGACTCGCTGCTTCTCGGTGACGAGTGCGGCGCTCACACCTTCCCTTACATCGAGGTCGGCAACTCCTCGAGCACGCTCGAGCACGAGGCCACCACCTCGAAGATCAGCGACGACCAGCTCTTCTACTGCCGCCAGCGCGGACTCTCGGAAGAAGACGCCGTCAATCTCATCGTCAACGGCTTCTGCAAGGAGGTCCTCCGCGAGCTGCCCATGGAGTTCGCCGTCGAGGCCCAGGCCCTGCTCGGCGTGAGCCTGGAAGGTGCCGTCGGTTGATCGACCGACGCCCCGACCGGACGCCCCGCTTCAACACGGACCGCAAGGAACAATGACCATGCTCGAGATCCGCAACCTCCACGTCGACGTCGACGGCACCGAGATCCTCCACGGGCTCGACCTGACCGTGAAGACCGGCGAGGTCCACGCCATCATGGGGCCCAACGGCTCCGGCAAGAGCACGCTGGCTCATGTCGTCTCCGGCCGTGACGGCTACGAAGTCTCCCAGGGCGAAGTGCTGCTCGAAGGCGAGAACGTCCTCGAGATGGAGCCCGAAGAGCGAGCCTGCGCCGGACTCTTCCTCGGCTTCCAGTATCCGGTGGAGATCCCCGGTGTCGCCAACAGCTACTTCCTCAAGGCGGCGCTCAATGCTCAGCGCAAGGCCCGCGGCCAGGACGAGCTCGACGCTCTCGACTTCCTCAAGCTCGTGCGTGAGAAGGCCGCCCTGGTCCAGCTCGACAAGGAGCTCCTCGAGCGGCCGGTGAACAGCGGCTTCTCCGGTGGCGAGAAGAAGCGGAACGAGATCCTCCAGATGGCCGTGCTCGAGCCCAAGATGGCGGTGCTCGACGAGACCGACTCCGGGCTGGACATCGACGCGCTGCGTGTCGTCGCTCAGGGCGTGAACGATCTCCGTGGTCCCGAGCGTTCGATCCTGGTCATCACGCACTATCAGCGTCTCCTCGACCACGTCGTGCCCGACCGGGTCCACGTGCTCATGAACGGTCGCATCGTCCGCTCCGGTGACAAGGAGCTCGCGAAGGAGCTCGAGGAGAAGGGCTACGGCTGGCTCGAGAGCGAGGCGGTCGCGTGAGCGAGGGAGTCTTCTTCCGAAGCCTGCGTCAGCGGGTCGAGGGCCAGGCCGCGTTGGACGAGGGCTCCTGCAAGCCCGAGCGGGCCGAGCGGGCCGAGCTGCGTCGTCGTGCGCTGGCGCGGGCGACCGAGCTGGGCTGGCCTGGCAGTCGCGACGAAGCCTACAAGTACACGAGCCTCACCAAGCTCGGCTCGGTGCCCTTCGGCAACTCCGACTTCGCCGGCATCGATGACCGTGAGCTGTCTCACCTGCCCGAGGGTCCCCTGATTTGGGCGCTTGGCGGCCAGGTCATGCCCTCCCGAGCTCGGCTCGACGATCTCCCCGCGGGGATTCGAGTGAAGGGCGACGACGAGGCGATGACGGAGCTGCACGAGCAGCTCGCCGTCGATGCTTCGAGTGACTTCCTCGGTGCGCTGTCAGCCGCGACCATCCAGGGGGCGGTGGTCGTCGATGTCGACGCCAACACCGAAGTCGACGTCCCGCTCACGGTTGCCTTCCTCGCGCCGCGGCCTTCGATGGGGGCCGACCACCAGTCCCAGGCGCCACGCCTGCTCGTGCGTCTCGCCGAGAACGCGTCGCTTCGCTTGCTGGAGTGGCACGACGGGACGTCCGCGCGCTGTCTCAGTCACCCGCTGATCCACGTGGAACTGGCGGCCGGCGCGAGCTTCGAGCACCTGCGACTTCTCGAGGACGGACCGAACACGGAGCACCTCGGTCGCATCCGCGTCGAGCAGGCGCGCGACAGTCGCTATCGCCTCTGGAACCTGGCCCTGCGCGGCTCGTTGTCTCGGAGCGAGATCGAGGTCGCGTTGCGTGAGCCCGGTGCCGAGTGCGAGCTCGACGGGCTGTCGACCGCGCGTGGCAAGGAGCATCGCGACCAGCACGTCCTCGTGCACCACGCGGTGCCGCACGGCACGAGCCGTCAGACCTTCAAGAGCGTCCTCGCCGATCGCGGTCGGGGGATCTTCACCGGCAAGGTGCAGGTCGACCCCCAGGCGCAGAAGACCAGCGCCGAGCAGAGCAACCGAAGCCTGCTGCTCTCGGAGACGGCCCTGGCCGAGACCCGACCGCAGCTCGAGATTCACGCCGACGACGTGACCTGCTCGCACGGCGCGACCATCGGTCGGCTGCGTGACGACGCGCTGTTCTATCTTCGATCGCGTGGCATCGGTACCGACGAGGCGAAGCTCATGCTCACCACCGCCTTCGCCGCCGAGGTCACCGAGTCGCTGCCCGAAGGGCCGTGGCGTGAGCTGGCCGAGAGCCGGGTCCGCGAGCGGCTCGCCACCTTGCTGCAGGAGGAGGAGCAGGCGTCGTGAACGCCCCGCTCTCCTCCGCTCAGGAGAACAAGCCCATGCAACCGGCCGGTGCTCTTCAGGGTCTCGACGTCGAGGCCGTGCGTGCCGACTTCCCGATCTTCGCCCAGGAGATCCACGGGAAGCCGCTGGTCTATCTCGACACCGCTGCGACCTCGCAGAAGCCCGAGGTCGTCATCGACGCGGTGACCAAGGTCTACCGCGAAGCCAACGCCAACGTGCACCGCGGTGTCCACCTGCTCTCCGAGCGGGCGACGGGGTTGTACGAGGGTGCGCGTGACCGCGTGCGACGCTTCCTCGGGGCGGCTTCGCGCAAGGAGATCGTCTTCGTCCGCGGCACGACCGAGGCGGTGAACCTCGTCGCGAGCAGCTTCGGCGAGCCCCGACTCGAGCCCGGTGACCGCGTGGTCGTCACGGCGATGGAGCATCACAGCAACATCGTTCCGTGGAAGGTGGCCTGCGAACGCAAGGGCGCCGAGCTCGCCGTCATCCCCATGGACGAGAACGGCGACCTCGTTCTCGACGGGCTCGACGAGCTCCTCGACGAGCGCTGCAAGATGCTGGCGATGGTTCACGTCTCCAACGCGCTGGGTGTCGTCAACCCGGTGAAGGAGCTCATCGCCAAGGCTCGCGAGCGGGGCATCCCCACGCTGGTCGACGCGGCCCAGTCCGTGCCGCACCTGGCGGTGAACGTGCAGGAGCTCGGTTGCGACTTCCTCGCCCTCTCCGGTCACAAGGCCTACGGGCCCACCGGCATCGGCGTGCTCTACGGTCGCGAAGCGCTGCTCGAAGGGATGCGTCCCTACCAGGGCGGCGGCGACATGATCGCGACCGTCAGCTTCGACGAGGTCACCTACAACGACCTGCCGTATCGTTTCGAGGCGGGCACGCCCAACATCGCCGGCGTGGTCGGCCTGGGTGCCGCGCTCGACTACCTCGACGGGCTGGGCTTCGACGCCATCGCTGCCCACGAGGACGAGCTCGTCGCCCACGCGCGCGCAGCCCTGGCCGAGGTGCCTCGGGTGCGCTTGCTGGGCTCGCCGCGCAAGCAGGCCGGCGCGATCTCGATGAGCCTCGAGGGGCTCCACCCGCACGACATCGGCACGGTGCTCGACTCCGAGGGCGTGGCCGTGCGCACCGGACTGCATTGTGCGGAGCCGGCCATTCGTCACTTCGGCGTGTCGGCTTCCGTGCGGGCCTCCTTCGGTGTCTACAACCGACGCGAGGACATCGATGCTCTCGTCGTCGGCCTGCGCAAGGCCGTCGACCTCCTGGGTTAGGCATGTCCAACCTCCGCGACCTCTACCAGGAAGTCATCCTCGACCACGCGAAGAAGCCCAAGAACTTCGGGCCTCTCGAAGGCGACGACGTGCGCTCGGTGCGTGGCTTCAACCCGCTCTGCGGCGACCACTACACGGTGCACGTTCGGGTGGCCGACGGTCGTGTCGAGGCCGCGAGCTTCGAGGGTGAGGGCTGCGCCATCTCGAAGGCTTCCGCGTCGTTGATGACCGACACCTTGGTCGGGCGCACGCTGGAAGAGGCCGAGACCCTGCACCATGCGTTCAACGAGCTCGTGACCGCCGAGCCCACTTCGGCGGGTGAACGCTTCGAGGACGCCATCGCCGACCTCGGCAAGCTGGCGGTCTTCGCCGGTGTCTGCGAGTACCCCTCCCGCGTCAAGTGCGCCAGCCTGGCCTGGCATGCCTGTCGCAGCGCCCTCACCGAAGAGGACGACACGGTCACCACGGAGTGATGTGATGAGCGATCAGGAAAGACCCGAACAGGCTGCTACGCCCGCGAGTGATGCGCCGACGCCGGAGCCGAACGAGGCTCCCGCGACGGGTGACAGCGCGGCTGCGGCCGAGACTCCTGCGGGTGAAGAGCATCCGATCCGCGGCAAGGTGATCGAGCGGATCAAGACCATCTTCGATCCCGAGATCCCCGTCGACATCTGGGAGCTGGGTCTCATCTACGAGATCGGCGTCACGCCGTCGGAGACTGAAGACGAGACGGCCGACATCGCCATCTCGATGACCTTGACCTCGCCGGCGTGCCCGGTGGCGGGAAGCCTCCCGCCGGAGGTCGAGCAAAAAGTCGCCGGAGTCGAGGGTGTCCGGCAAGCCTCAGTGGAAGTCGTGTGGGATCCTCCCTGGGATCCCTCGCGGATGTCCGACGAGGCCAAGCTCTCCCTCAACATGTTCTAGCGGGGGGTCTGACATCCCTAGAGAGAAGAGATGATCGCAGCAGAAGAGATCGAACGACGCATCCGTGAGGCCATGCCCCAGGCCGAGGTCAAGGTCGTGGACACGCATGGCGGAAGCGACCACTTCGCGGCTGAGGTGATCGCTCCCGAGTTCTCCGGCAAGACCCTAATCGAGCGCCACCGGATGGTCTATGCCACCGTCAAGGACGTGATGGGAGGGGCGCTGCACGCCCTGGCGCTCTCCACCAAGACCCCAGAAGAGCGAGGTGACTCATGAGCCGTGACGTCATGGCCGAGATCAAGGAAGAAGTCGACAACAACAAGTTGCTCATCTACATGAAGGGCAGCAAGGACTTCCCGCAGTGCGGCTTCTCGATGCGCACGGTCAACGTGCTCCGCGAGCTCGGCCGTGACTTCAAGGACGTCAACGTCCTGGCCGATCCCGAGAAGTGGCAGGCGGTGAAGACCTTCTCCGATTGGCCGACGATCCCGCAGGTCTACGTCGACGGCAAGTTCGTCGGTGGCTGCGACATCGTCAACGAGATGCACGCGAAGGGCGAGCTCGCGCCCATGGTCGATCAGGCCTTCGGCGAGTGACCGAGCTCCGACACCGCCGCTGCCTCCCCTGCGAGGGAGGCGTGCCGCGACTGGAGGGTGAGGCCCTCCAGTCGCTGGCGGCTCAGGTCCCCGACTGGGAAGTCGTCCAGGACCGTGAGCTCAAGCGGCGGTACGAGTTCGCCGACTTCGTCGCCCTGATGAAGTACGTGAGCTCGTTGGCCGAGCTGGCCGAGAACGAAGGGCATCATCCCGACTTCTCCGTGCACTACAACAAGCTCGACGTCACTCTCTGGACCCACGCCATCGGCGGCCTGTCCGAGAACGACTTCATCCTGGCCGCCAAGCTCGAAGAGCTCCCGCGCTGAGCGAGCGGGGGGAGGACGTGGCGGTTCCGCCACGTCGACGTTGGCGCCGGTGGGTGGGCTTGCTGCTCGCCCTCGTCCTGCTCTCGCCCGTCGTTCTCTGGCTGGGCATCACCGGCTGGACCACCTGGCGCTACACCCACCGCGCTCCTCCCAGCCCGTCACCGGAGACACCGGTGGTCGAGGGGGCGACGGTGGAGGACCTCCGCATCGTCACCGACGACGGCGTGGAGCTGGCGGCCTGGTATCTCCAGCCACCGCCCGGGCGTCCGGTCTTCGTGTTGCTCCACGGCATCCACGGCACGCGGGATTGGGAGCGCAACGCCTTCTCCTACCTCCGCGAGCGTGAGATGGGTGGCCTCGCCCTGTCGTTCCGCGGTCATGGTGACTCCGGAGGCGAGCATCGGAGCTTCGGCTGGGACGAGGCGCGAGACGTCGTGGCCGCGGTCGCGTTTCTCGAAGACCGCGCTCCCACCAGCCCCGTGTTCGTGCGGGGTGTCTCGCTCGGAGCGGTCGCGGCCATCTTCGCCGGTGACGACCTGGACGAGCGGGTCGACGGCTACTTCCTCGAGATGCCCTTTCGCGATCTCGAGACGGTGAGCCGCAACTGGATCCGACATCGCGGCTACTCGGAGCGGATGGCCGATCTCTATCAGGCGGGTGTCCGGTTCTGGGGGCGCTTCTTCCTGCCGGTCAGCGCCGACGCGATCAGCCCGATTCGTGAGATCGAGGGGCTCTCACCGAGCGCCACGGTCTCCATCATCGTCGGCATCGACGACCATCTCGTGGGCTTGTCCGATGCCGAGGATCTTCACGCGGCGTGTCCGGCCGACTGCGAGCTCGTCATCCTGGCCGGGGTGGGCCACGAGAGCCTGCCGGCAGCGGCGCCGGAGCGCTGGGGGAGAGCGCTGGCCGGCTTCCTCGAGCGGGCCGGAGTGGCGTCGACGGAGTGAGCCGAAGCGGCTGCGGTTACACTGAGGGGGGAGCCTGCTCATGACCGCGGTTCAGATCCTGCTCACGCTATCCATCATCCCCGTCCTGGCCATCGTGTCGCGGACGTGGTTACAGATGGCTCGCTTGCGTCACGCGAGCAACTCGGATCTTCAGCGGCGACTGGACGCCCTCGAAGCGGAGAACGACGAGCTTCGTGAGCGGTTGGAGAACGTCGAGGTCATCGTGACCGATGCCGACTGGGCGCCGCCGACGCCCGAGGAACGTGACCGCACGCTCGGGCCACGTCCCCGCACCCGACGTCGTCAGCGGACCTGAGTCCGGTCCGCCGCGTCCGGCATGACCGACGTCGTCACGCAGCCCACGCCCTTCCGTCGCGCCGTCGACGAGCTCAATTCTCGTCGCTTCGTTCGAGCACGTCGTCGTCTCGTTCCCCTCGTTCAAGGGGACGGACCCGAGCGAGCCTGGGCGGGTCAGGAGCTCGTGCAGACCTTCTTGCGGTCGGGCAAGCACGCGGAGCTGGCCGACTTCCTGACGGAGCTGTTGCCCGAGGGCTCGATGCTCCTGACCTACCTGCGTGCCTACGCCGATCGCCGGATTGGACGGGCGCGCGAGGCGCGGGTCGGGCTCGATGCGATCGCCGGACGGCGTCCCAAGCTCTGGGCTGCCGACTGCGAGCTCGGCTGGATGGAGTGCGTGAGTGGTGACGTGACGGCTGGTCGACGACGCCTGCGTCGCGCGCTGCGTCGATTCCGGAGCCAGGGCGACGACTGGGGCGCCGCCACGGCTCTCACTCATCTCGGGACCTTGGAGCTCACGCACTGGAAGCTGATGGACGCCATCGAGTTGCTCGAAGAGGCGGTCGAGCTCAAGCGGGTCTGTGGCGACCAGCTCGGTGAGGCGACCTGCCTGACGAACTTGGGCGGAGCGCACTATCAACTCGCGAACTTGCTCGATGCCGTCGACTCTCTCGAGCGTGCGCTGGAGATTCAGCGGCGGATTCGATATCTCCGTGGTGAGGTCTTCTCGCTCTACCAGCTCGGCACCTGCCGTGCGGGCTTGGGAGATCTCACCACTGCCAAGGAGCTGTTTCGGAGTGCTCTCTCTCGACAGCGGGCAGCAGGGGGCACGAGTCGACCCGAAGAACAGGCCGTGACTCTCCAGGGACTGGGCTTGGCGATCTTGCTGGCGGGCGGTTCTCCTCGTCAGTCGTTGCGCCATCACGAGCAGGCGGCCAGCTTGCTGGCCGATGGTCCGGTCGGTCTTCTCGCCGGTACCGTCGCCACCATGGCGAGGATCCTCGTGCGGCTCTGGCAGCCCGATGCCGCCCTGGAGCGCTTGAGTGAGTTCCGCGAGCGCTTCCCTGAGGAGCTGGATGCCATTCACGAGCTTCGTCTCGAGCGAGAGGAGGCTCGGGCAGCACTGGAGAAGGGACAACTCGATCGAGCCCACGAGATGGCGACCAAGGCGGTTGCGAGAGGACGTGCTCTGCCACCGGCACAGCGAAGGCTCTGCTTGCCCCTGCTACGAGCTCGCGCTGTCTGGGGCCGGGTCCTTCAGGAGTCCGGGCGAGAGGCCGAGGCAGCTCGAGCGTTGGAGGAGGTCTCCAGGGACGTCGACCTGCTTCTCGACGTGCAGGCGGGCTCCACGGCGCGAATGGGAACTCTCGAGACTTGTCGAGACATTCACGACGCGAGAGTCAGCTGTGCATTGATCGGCGAAGGAGGGCGCGAGCGGGCCTGGGAGCTCGCCTCGGAGCTGAAGGCGCGAGAGTTGTTGCTTCAGGTCGTTCGTGACGACGCGCGCAATCTCAGCGAGAGCGCCGAGCTTCGCCATCTCGCCGGAAGAGATCAGCTCGACGAGCGTCAGCTCCGCCGTCTCTCCGAGCTCATGAAGTCCAGGGGTCGAAGAGCGAGGTCGACGGGGGCGAGGTCACTCCGGCGCCTGGTCAGCAGGAAGTTGGGCGATGGGTCGGCGCTCATCGAGTACCACGTGTCTCCTCGCGTGACTCGCGTGTTCGTGGTGTGGGAAGAGCGAGTCGAATGCCTCGACATCGAGATCTCGGAGCAGGCGCTCTCTCGGTCGATCGAGCGACTTCATCGCCCGCTCTTGGAAGCGGCCGTGGACCCCGACCCCTGGGGATGCCTGCAGGCCTTCGACATGGGGCTCTCGCATCGACTCTTCAAGCGCTTGATCGCGCCGGTTCTCGAGTTGCTCTCCGGGCGAGCCAGTCGACTCGTCATCGTTCCCGATGCGGCGCTGAATGGCCTGGCCTGGGAGCTGCTGGTGAGTCGGCTCTCTCCGGAGGACGAGGACGACACGGCGAGCTGTGAGTACCTGGGTGACTCTCACGAGGTCTGCACCCTGCCGTCAGCGGGTCTCCTCGAGTCGGCACGACGTCCGCGGAGAGGGAGAGATGCTCGTCTCTTGGCTCTCGGGTATTCGCCGGCCGCAGGTCCGTCCGACGCGACGGGCCTGGCCTGGTCCTCTCTTCCCGAGGCGGAGGCCGAAGTGGCGTCGATCGCGGCTGTCCATGCTCATCCACGAGTCTTCGTGGGAGCTGACGCCCGTGCTGAGCGATACGAGAGCGAGGTTGGAAGCAGTGACGTCATTCACCTCGCTTGCCATGGTCTCTCCGACCTTCGTTCGGCCGAGAGCTCCGGGCTCGTTCTTGCCGCTTCGGGTGGAGAGGGCTCCGAGCTGTTCCGCGCGAACCGGATCGTCCAGCATCAGCTCCCAGGAAGCCTGGTGTGTCTCTCGGCCTGCGATACGGCCCGCGGTGCGCTTCGTCGCCACGAGGGAATCCTCGGCCTTGCCCGGGCGTTCTTGCTGGCCGGGGCTTCAGCCGTGCTCGCGAGTCGCTGGCCGGTGGACGATGCGACCACGCGTCTCTTCATGACCGCGTTTCATCGCGAGCTCGGGCGAGGAGAATCGGCCGGCCAGGCCCTGACCATCGCGCGCAGGGTCTTGCGCAATGATCGGACCCGGCCGGAGCTGGCTCATCCCCACGCCTGGGCAGCGTTCGGTCTCATCGACCGTTTGGCCCTGAGTTGACGATGAGCCAATGGTGCGAGCTCTACTGGAACGGCGGCAAGCCGAAGCCCGCGTCGGGGGTGAGCTGGGCAGAGTTGCCACTCACCATCAGCCAGAAGTTCTCGGTCTCGCCCTCGACCATGGTGCCGGCGGGCGCCGGGTCGCCGTTCTCGTAGACCCCCTCCACGATCGTCATCTGGACGAAGTAGACCTGGCTGGGCAGGACGGCGAGCGACTGGGGCGAGCACGCGCAATAGGGGCCGGTCGAGCCGAAGTCGAGCCAGCCGGTCGTGCGAGTGTCGGGACCGGTGAGGCTCTTCATCGACAAGTGGATCCCGGCATTGACGCCGTCAGGCACGTGGTACTGCAGCCGGAACTCGACGAGGACCAGCCCGGTCTGCTGATCGTAGGAGGAGTCCGTCACGACGAGTCCGTCCTCCCACGACGCGGGCGGGCAGGAGCCGGTCACCGTCCACTCGGTCGGGCACTTCGGTCCGGTCGCGTCCTCACAGCTGTTGACGGCGGCGCCGAGTCGGGGGCGCTTGGTCGGGTAGGCACAACTGCGAGCGTGCACGATGGTCGGCGCCTGACCCGTGCCACCCTGGGTGGGGAGGAAGCCGGTGTCGAGGATGAGGGGCTCGAACTCGAGGGGGTCCTCATCGTGGGGGTTGATGATCACGCCGCAGGGAACGGCGGCGAAGGCGCTCGTCGTCACCACGGCGAAGGCAAGGGCGAGCCAGGTCGAAACGCGAAGGTGTGAATGCAGCGTTCGGGACACGGTCATGGGGTGAGAACCTCCTGAGATGTTTCGCTGTTGCGCGGGCGGCAACTTGCCGCTTCCGCTGCGTTGCGGTCGGAAAGACTGCGCGGGTGCCTCGGCCTGACAGGCGATCTCGCTTTTCTTCGAGATCGCCGGTCTCAGTCGTTTCCGAGCACTTCTTCGAGCTCGCCGAGAAGCTCGCGGGCCGCCTTGCGGTGGGCGCCGGGCACGCGGGTGGCTCGCTGGAGCTCCGCCTGCGCTTCTTCGCCCTTTCCTTCAAGTAGTAGGGCCTGCGCAAACAGGAGTCGATAGTCACCGCGCTTGCCCGCGCGACCGACGGCCGTCCGAAACGCTTCGCTTGCTTCCGCATGACGACCCGCGCGCAGCAGGCAGGCTCCGAAGAAGTAGGAGGCCGCCGCGCTGTCCTCGCCGGCACCGATGGCCTCTTCGAGACCCTGAAGCGCGTCGTCGTGCCGACCTTCGCGATAGCTCTCCATCGCCTTCGCGAAGACGAGGCTGGCCGCACCGGCCGTCGCCGATCGTGCCTGCATGGCCAGCGACATCGGCATCTCGAACTGAACGAGAGCGGCCAGACGCTCGGTCAAGCGGACGATGGGTCCCGGAAGGGGGAGCACCGGGAGCCCGCCGGCGCTCTCCGTGGCCTCCCGCAACGACTCGTGGAGAGGACCGCAGGTGCGACACACGCTCACGTGCAGTCCGATCTCGTTCTCTTCGGACGAGCTCAGGTCGCCCTGCGCGAAGCGCGCGAGCAACAGGTCGTCGGGACAGGGGCCCGAGCGTTGGCCGACGGTCACGGCTCCGTGCAGGGCGCGGAGAAGGTCGACCTCCTCGCGGCAGCTCGTGCAATCGGCGAGGTGCGCCTGCCACTCGCTCTCGAGCTCCTCTCCGCGCGCGGCGCGGCGCAGCAGCTCCTCTCCGAGATGGCCCGACTCAGCGCTCATGACGGTCCCCTGCCTCGATGCGAGGGTGGCGACGACCCTCGGCTCGTACCGGAAGACCGAGCAGCGGCTCGGAGCTGACAAGAAGGATCACTCTCATCAGACGACTCCCTTCAGGTGAGCCGCCAGCCGGGCGCGTGCCCGGTGGAGACGCTGATAGACCGCATCACGCTTGAGACCCATCTCCTCGGCGACCTCGGCCGCCGGTCGCTCCTCGACCAGGCAGGCGAGGAGGATCTCCCGATCGCTGGCCGACAGCTCCAGCAGGGCCTCGCGCACGGAGTCCATCCGTTGACGAGAGATGGCGATGCGCTCGGCGGACGGGGCCTCGTCGACGGGCTCGATGCCGACCTGGTCGTCGAGGGCCGACTCGCGCTGCCGGCTCTTGACCAGACGACCGACGTGGTCCCGCGCCATGTTGAGCAGCAGGCTGCGAAGGTAGGCAGAAAAGGGGCAGGGCCAGGCGAAGTCGGTGCCGATCAGGCGGTACACCCGCTCGAAGAAGACCGCGGTGAGGTCTTCCACCTCGCTCTGCGAGAAGCGGGCGCCGAAGAACGAGCCCGCCGCCTTGCGCCAGTACTCGTCGAACTGACGGGCGGCCTGCTGATCACCCTCGCGGCTGGCGCGGTAGAGGGCGAAGTGCCGATAGTCCTCGACGAGCTGGTCGAGACGTTCCGGGTCTTCTGGGTCTCGGCCGGAATTCGTGAGCACGCGCCAGAGGTGGACCCGCGTCGGCTCTGGGACCTCGGCTTCGTCACAGGCTCGCACGAAGGCGTCCGGCCAGGCCGAGCCCGGCTCGTGCTCCGGCATGTCGCCCTCGATCCCGACGTCCTCGGACACGCGGTCCCGACCTCCCGTGGCCGACGACCCGTCCGAACGGCTTCGGATCGTCGCGGCATCATCGCTCGCGCGCAGTCCGCTGTCGACCGTCGGTCCACCGAGGACGAGCAACGACGCGCCCGACCCAGGCGGCGCGTGAGATCTCTCACCGTTGACCGGTCGAGTCCGGTCCGTCCGCCACCTGGGCATCCGGCGTGGCGGATTGACGTTCGAGCGCCCAGTCGACGGCGATGTAGCCGATCGTGACCGAGCAGATGAGCAGGGCCCCGATGAGCCGGTTGGGGGCGGGGGCGGGGAGGTCGAAGGAGCGACAGGCGGCTCCGATGAGCAGGCCGATGAGCAGGGCGAGGGCCGTCTTCACGAGTGACCTCCGAAACTGGCCGCTGGAGGCGGCGAGCGACATGATGCCTGAGACCGCCGTTGACTGGTGAATGAAGCGGTCGAGGAGGGTGAGGGAGCCATGCGAAGGGGACTGCGCGGGATGGTCAGGGTGCACGGGTGGATCGCGACGGCCGGGCTGGCGCTCTTGGCGCTGGTGGCCTCGGGCTGTCATTCAGGGCCGGCGCTGAAGGACGGTGACCTGGTCTTCCACGTCTCGCAGTCGTCCCAGAGCCAGGCGATCCAGGCGGCGACCGACTCTCCTTACTCGCACGTGGGTCTCGTCGTGCACCGCGACGGTCAGCCCATGGTGCTCGAGGCCATCTCGAAGGTCAGCCTGACGCCGCTGGCCGAGTGGATCGCCCGTGGTGAGAACGGGCACTACGTGGCCAAGCGGCTGCGCGACCCGGCTCCCCTGGAGCGTCCGGGCGTTCGTCAGCGGATGTTCGCGGTCGGCCGACCCTTCCTCGGTCGGTCCTACGACCTCGTCTTCGGGTGGGGCGACGGCAAGATCTACTGCTCGGAGCTCGTCTGGAAGGTCTACGAGCGTGGGGCGGGCATCGAGCTCTGCCCCTTGCGCAAGCTCCACGAGTTCGACCTCGACGATCCGGTGGTCGCCTCGAAGATCGCGGAGCGATACGGGGATCGCGTGCCGCTGGATCAGCCCGTGGTCGCCCCCTCCGACCTCTTCGACTCGCCCCTGCTCGAGACCATCGGCTGAGCGTCCTCTGGGCTTCCTGACCGGGTCCCTGTGAAAGTGGCGTCGCCCATGAAACCCTGAGACGACTTCCGGGTCACATCTCTCGAAGGTGTCGTGAGACACGAGCGAGGAGACCGGTGGACGTCGATCAGGGCAAGGGAGCACGAGCGTGTTGAGCTTCGGCGGCGAGGAGCTGCCGAGCCCGGGTTCCGTCCCCGAAGGTGACGGGCCCCGCTCGTTGGAGACCTCCGACGAGAACCTCCTGCGCTTGCACCTGGCCGGTGAGCCGACGGCCCTGTCGGACCTCATCGAGCGTCATCAGCCCTGGGTCTTCCGTTACCTGCGCCAACGCGTGGGAGCCGACGACGCCGTCGACCTGGCTCAGGAGGTCTTCGTTCGAGTCGCGCGGGCGGCCCCGAAGTTCGGCTTCAAGGCCCGCTTCTCGACCTGGCTTTTCTCCATCACTCGCAACGTCGCGACGAACCACCTGTCGCGGCATCGGCGGCATCGCTTCGTCGACGACCTGCGTGCCTTCGTCGGTCGTTGGCGGAGCTCGGACGCCGTTGGTGATGACGCTCCGGCGGTCACGCTCGAGGCGGTGCCCGATGAGCGACCGCAGGCCGAGCGGCTGACCCTCGCCCGTGAGGAGCTCGGACGACTGCGCGTGGCCATCGGCGAGCTGCCGGAGGCCCAGCAGGACGTTCTCCTGTTGGTCGGAGTGGAAGGACTCTCCCTCGACGAGGTCTCACGACGTCTCTCTCTCAACCTGAACACGGTCAAGACCCGACTGCGACGCGCTCGCTTGCGGGTTGCCGAGGTGTTGGCCGAAGAAGGAGGTCGGTCGTGAAGGACTCGTGCCGAGACCTCCGCGAGGCCCTGGCGAAGGGGAACGAGCTCGACGGGCTCCAGTTGCTTCACCTCGAAGGCTGTGACGACTGCGTGCGCGTGCGGTCCGAGCTGTCGACGCTCGACGAGCGCCTGCAGCGGCTGGGCGAGGAGATGCCGCCGGACGACCTGGCGGAACGGACGCGACGACGCATCGAGGCTGCGGCCACGACCGACGCTGCCCTGAAGGCCGGGACGGAGCCCGAGCCGTGGTGGCCGCGACCGTGGCTGTGGGCGCCGCTGGCGAGCCTGGTGCTGATCTGCGTGGCGTTCTTCCTCTTGCCACGTGGGATGACGGGAGGGAGCGCTCCGACTTCAGATGTCGCGCGTGAGTCGCCGCCGTCCATCATGTTTCACTTGCCGAACATCCCGACGACTGCCTCCAGGTCGGTGGAGGACAGGCCCGAGAAGCTGAGGGTGCCGAAGGTCGCGCTCCCCGACCCGATGAGATCCGCCCCGGAACCGCTCATCACGATGCCGTCGGAGCCACGAGACGGGATGGGCGGTGGCGGTGCATCGCGAGAGCGGTCGAGGGTCGAGGTCGACGACTGGAGAGCTCGGGAAGACATGGCGGCGGCCAGTCCGCCGCCCGGCACGTCCCTGTCGGCCCGCCAAGGCATCGACAGGAGCAACCTCGTGTTGGCAGAGGAGCTCAACGAGAGCCTCTCGGAAGCCGAGCTTTGGGCGAGGCCCGGAGCGGAAGACGTCGCCGAGCTCCGAGCCAGCGCGGGGAAGTCTGGTGCTGAAGGGCAGGCAGGGGACTGGTCGCATCCCGTTTACCACGCGTCTCCCACGGAGGAGTTCTTCGAGACTCTCATGGCCCAGGTGTCTCCGTCCGAGATGACGGTGAGCGTCGATGGCGAGACGATCGACGCAGACGAGTTCCTTGCCAAGCAAGACGCACGACAGCTCGACCTCGTCGGTCGTGATGCCGAGGAGTCGGCTCGAGACGTCGTCGGCCAGGCGCGTGAACGTGTCTTTCAAGCGGCCGGTCGAGCGGAGTCCGAGAGAAGGAAGAGCAAGAAGGAGCGTGCCAAGGGCTCGAAGTCGTCCCCGAGTCGGATGGCCTCGATGGGTGGGAGCACTGCGCCGCCGTCGCCCAAGCCTCCTCCCGTCGCCGACAAGCTGCTCGAGGACCAGGCGTTCCAGGACGAAGCCGACCTCGACGAGGCCATGACCGAGACCTTGCCCGAGCTTCTCGCCCGTCTCGGCTACGGCGCTCTCGATGCCTCACCCGAGGCCTGGCGTCACGTCGACCTGTCGCGACCGGTGTACTTCGAGAACCTGTACCTCGGCGGCAACGCGCGACTGGCGCATCTCGAAGAGCTGGGACGCAGCGGTCGACCCGCGACGCGGATCGACTCGTTGCTCTCGCCCAGCCTGCCGCGGCAACTGATCGACCCGCCCAGCACCGGTGGCATGGCCTTGCACGTCGACCTCGATCGGCCGTCCGTGCGCCAGGGCGAGACGCAGCGGGTGTTCTTGCAGGTCGCCCTGAAGGGGAGTGACGCCCTCGCCTGGCGACGGCCGCCCATTTCGCTGGTGGTCGTGTTCCACGTCGGCACCGACAAGCGGGCCGAGGGGATCGCCGCGGCCGAGGCGTTGCACGAGGGTCTCGACCGACTCGATCGTCTCGCCCTCGTCGGTGCCGATGGTCGCGTGCGCTTCCTCGATCCCGAGCAGGCGCTGGAGCTGCCCGAGCGACCGCTGACCTCTCCCGATCGTCTCGTCGACGTTCTCGGTGACCTGTCCGATGCCTTCGAGACGATCGAGACCGGTGGCAGCCTGCGCAACCGACGTGTCCTACTGATCACCGACCGCAAGTTGGATCAGCGGGTCGAGCGGGCGATCCATCGACTCGCGCTGAAGGACGTGTCGACCTCGGTCATGTCGCTCACCCGCGAGGAGCGTCGCTCCCACGCGAAGGTCGCGATGACCGGCCTCGGCAACCTGCACTTCGTCGAGGCCGCCGAGGTGGCGTCTGCGGCCAGGGACGAGCTGCTCTCGACGAGCCGCGTGGTCGCCCGCGCGTTGCGGCTCAACATCCGACCGGCTCCCGGCGTGAAGCTCGTGCAGGTGCTCGGCAGCCGTCCGCTGAACCGTCAGGAGACCCGACGGGTCAAGAAACGTGAGAAGGCCATCGACCGCCACGTCGAGAAGACCCTCGGCATCGTGTCGGATCGCGGCAAGGACGACCCCGGCCTGCAGACGATCATCCCGTACTTCCTCGGAGGCGACGAGCATCTCGTCCTCGTCGAGCTGGAGGTCACCGGACCCGGTCCGGTCGCCGACGTCTCGCTCAAGTACAAGGACCTCGTCGACGTGAAGAACCGCACGCTGCGTCAGAGCGCAGCGCTCTCGAGCTGGTCCCTGCGTCCGAGCCGACAGCAGGAAGAGGTCTCCCGCAACGTGCTCGGCTTCACGGTGGCCAGCTTGCTCCGGCGAGCCGAGGAGGACCTCGACGCCGGTCGTGCCGTCGACCTGGAGCCCCTGCGCAGCCTGGCCAGCGCTCTCTCGACGAGCTCCCCCGATGACCATCGCTTGCTCCGGCAAGCCGACGACCTGCTCTCGCAACCGTCCGCGACGGCGGCCCGCGTGCTCGAGCTCGCTCGCCGAGCCCGGGTCGGCCGCAGCGCGGCTGGACTGCAACCATGAGCCCCCGACCGACTCTCGGAGAACCGAAGATGAACCCTGCCCACTCTCGAGCTCGTCGGATGCTCCTGCTGCTGGTCGCCTGCGTGGTGGCCAGCGGGTCGGTGTCCGCCCAGACCACGCCGACGCGTGGTGACGTCACCATCTCGGTCGAGCGCTTCG
>JBCCFW010000165.1:0-17373 GCA_039029535.1 Acidobacteriota bacterium | reverse complement strand
TCTTCGCCGACTTCGACAACGACGGCGACACCGACGTCTTCCTCCGGGCCGCCCACGGTCCGGCGCACTTCCTCTTCCGCAACGAGGTCGGCGCCGAGCGCTCGTGGCTTCGCGTGAGCCTGGAAGGCCGCGCGAGCGGACCCGAAGCCCACGGCGCGGTCGTCCGACTGGTCACCTCGGCAGGCACCTTGACCAAGGTGAAGGCCGGCGGCTCGGGCTTCCTGAGCCAGTCGGATCCCCGCCTGCTCTTCGGCCTCGGTGACGATGCAGCCGCGCAGTCGCTGTCGGTGCGCTGGCCGTCGGGACGCGAGCAGACCTTCCCCGGACCGAAGGCGGGTCAGTCGATCCACCTCGTGGAGGGCGAGCCCGAGTGGACCGTGGTCACCGAGCGGCGCTTCGCGCTCCCCGAGCCGGAGGACGGGACCGACCGGGCCCTGCGGCTCACTCGCCTGACGCGCGATCGCACGCTGCCCAGCCTCGGCCTGCGTCCGGTCGGAGGAAGCCCTGTACCGAAGCTCGATGCCGGCCCCGCCTTGGTGAACCTCTGGGCGACCTGGTGCATCCCCTGTCGCACGGAGATGCCCGAGCTCGACCGCCTGGCCCGGGAGCGCGGCGTGCGCGTGGTCGGTCTCTCGGTCGACGAGGAGGCGAGCCCGGCCGAGCTCGCGGCCTTCCGCGAGTCGGTCGGCGTGAGCTATCCACTCGCGCAGGTCGATCCGAAGCGGCTCGGCGCCCTCTTCCCGGAAGGTCGCGTGCAGGTCCCGCTCACCCTCGTCCTCGACGAGCGCGGACGGGTGGTCGAGGCCTTCGCCGGCTGGACCCGCGAAGCACGACGCCGGCTCGACGAGCTCTACCCGAAGGGCTGAACGGGCCCGGGGAGCGTCACCGCTACGGCGCGAACGCCACGCCGTAACGACCGTCGACCCGTCGCGCGTGAATCGGCTTGCCGTTGAAACGACGCGTCAGCACGTAGAGCCGGTCGTGCTCGGTCTCCGCGAAGGGTGCGATGGTTCCGCCGCCAAAAGCCGTGATGAACGGGCCGACCGTGTTGGAGTGTCCGACGATCAGCGTCGTGCCCTGGTAGTCGTCGAGCAGGTGCTCGACGAGCTGTGTCGACGTGACGACGGAGGTCGGCAGAAGGACGGTCGGCACGGAGACCGGCGGCACGCACCCGTCGAAGCCTGCTCCTCCTGGAAGCTGCTGAACGGTGAGCGGGATCCCGAGCGACTCGGCGAGGGCCTGACCGGTCTGCGCGCTCCGGCAGGTGTTGGTGACGACGATGCGCTGCACCTTGGCTCGGGAGAGAACCTCGGCCAGCTCGGTCGCCCGGGCCAGGCCCTCGGTCGAGAGCGCGTCGGCGACGGGTGAGGTCTTCTCCGCGTGTCGGGTCACCACGAAGGTCCGGCTCGAACAGCCGACGCCGGTGAGGGCGACGACGAGGCACCAGACGGGGAGCAGGGTCTTGCTTCTCATGACGGTCTCCTGATTTCTCTCACTCTCGGTGAGCTTCTTGCCTGGGGTAGCGTGGGCCGGTGAGCAACACGCGCGATCCCTTCCGGCGGGGTCTCGAGCACCGCAACGCCCGCCGCTTCGGCCAGGCCCACCGCGCCCTGCGCGAGGCAGTGGAGCTCGGGCTGGCCCTTCCTTGGTCGGCTCAAGAGCTCGTGCGCGTGCACCTCACCCGCGGCACGGTGGACGAGGCGGAGGTCGAGCTTCGCCGGCTCCTGCCGGACGGCTCGCCCGAGCTCGCGCACGCCCTCGGCTATCTCCACCGACGCTGCGGTCGACGCGACGACGCCCGTCGCTTCTTCGAAGCCGCCGCCGATCGCAAGCCCCGCTACTGGCCGGCCTGCACCGAGCTCGGCTGGCTGCTGCATCAGTCCGGAGAGGCGCGCGAGGGACGCCGCCTGCTCAACGCCGCACGACGTCGCTTCGAGACGACGGGTGACGACTGGGGCCTGGGCATGGCCCTGGTCCACCTCGCGACGCTGGCGCGGGTCGAGCTGCGGCTGACCGAGGCCCGCAAGCTGTTCGCCCTCGCCGTGCCCGTCAAGGAGCGCTGCGGCGACCTCATCGGGCTCGCCACCGCGCACTACGGGCTCGCGCAGGTGCGGCACTTCCGCGCCGAGTACCGCCTGGCGCGGGAGAGCTACGAGCAAGCACTCGCACTGCAGCGTCAGGTCGGCTTCGACACGGGCATCGCCGCCTCGCTCAATGGGCTGGGGGTCCTGCACCTGGAGCTCTCCGACTGGGAGCAGGCCCTCCCGATCTTCCGGGAGGCCGTGCGTCGCTGTCGGAGACTCGGCTCGGCTGCGGATCTCACGCGAGCCCACGCCTTGGTCAACCTGGCCCTCGCCCAGCAAGAGCTCGGTCGCACCCGCTCGGCGATCGGCAACCTCGAGCTCGCGCGCTCGCTGACCCGCGAGCTGCCGTCGGCTGAAGACGAGGACGCCCAGTTCGCCGCCCGGCTCGCCCACGTCCTCCGCCGCAACGGGCGCGCCGAGGAGGCGCTGGCCGTCCTCGACGACCTGGAGCTCGACCGGCTCGCACCGCTGACCCGCCACGTCGTGAGCTACGAGCGCTCGGCCGTGCTTCTCCGGCTCGACCAACTGGCGGGAGCCCGAACGGCGGCTCAGCAGGCGCTCGACGACCTCCGCGGTCAGCGTGGCGCCGACCTGCGCGTGGAGCGAGAGTGGGCCCGAGCGCGGTTGGGCACGGTGCTGGTCGCCGACGGCGAGTCACGCCGGGGCCTCGCCGAGCTCGCCCGCGCCGCGCGAGCCACTCGAACGCTGATCCGAGAAGAACCCGTCCGCCCCTTCCGTCTCCGACTGCTCGAGGCCCTCCATGACATCGAGGACCAGCGGGTGCTCGCCCTTGCACGCGAGGGTCGGGCAAGACAGGCCTGGGAGGTCTCTTCCATCACCAAGGCCACCGAGCTGCGCGAACGACTGGATCGCTCGCTCGCCCTGGCAGCGGCCGACGACGAGACCCTCGACCGTCTCCTCGCGATCGAGCTCGAGCTCCGCCAGCTCACGGCCGGCACGGTCGAGCGACGCGACCAAGCTCAGCTCGCCACCCTGCGCGATCGTCACCGTCGCCTGACCGAGCGACTCCGGACGCCGGCTCGCGACGAGGACGACATCCCTCCGATGCCGACGCTCTCCGCTGGCCACGCCCTGCTCGAGTATCACGTCAGCGCCGACACGACGCTCCTCTTCGTGAAGACCAGCGACGAGGTCGTCGTCCACGATCTCGCCCTGCCCGAGCGTCGGCTCCGTCGCGACCTCCAGCGGCTGCTGGAGCCCCTGCGCGCGGCGGCCACGTCCCGCAACCCGCAGGCCCAGCTCCTCGCCTTCGACGTGCACCTGGCGCACGCTCTGCACCGTCGACTCGTCGCTCCGGCGCTGCGGCGCAGCCCCGACCTGAGCCGCGCTTGGATCGTCCCGGACGGCCCCCTCCACGGCCTACCTTTCGAAATCCTGGTCAGTCGTCCACCTTCGTCTCGCCCCGGTCCCCCGATGAGCACCGTCGTCGGTCAGACCCACCTCGCGGACGAGCTCACCTTCAGCTACCTGCCCTCGTCGCGTCTGCCTTCTCGCGAGCACCGACGTGGTCGCCGACGCAGCCTGGTCTTCGAATTCTCCCCCGAGACCACGCGGAGCGTGCTGCTCCCGGAAGGCGTCCGCCGTGTCCGTCCACTCACGCATCTCGCGAGCGAAGCAGAGGCCATCGCGCGGGTGCTGCCGAACACGCACCGACTGCGTGGACGCGGCGCGACCGTCGAGGCCTTCCGTCGTGAGGCGAGCCGAGCGAGCGTGCTGCACGTGGCGGCCCATGCCTTCGCCGACACGCGTCTCCCCGAGCTCTCGGGCATCGTCGTGTCCGGGGTCGACGAGGTCGGCGACGGCGAGGAGCCGCTCGACTTCCTCACCGCCGCCGACATCTCCCGGCTCCCCATGAAGGCCGAGCTCGTCACGCTCTCGGGCTGCGAGACCGCCTTCGGTCGGACCTGGCGTCGCGAGGGCACCCTGGGCGTGGCGCGGGCCTTTCAGGAAGCCGGCGCCGAGACGGTGCTCGCGACCTCCTGGCCCGTCGACGACGCGGCGATGACCGTGCTCATGACCGGCTTCCATCGTCGCTTCGCCGAGAGCGGCGACGCGGCGGCGTCTCTCCGCGAAGCGCGTCTCGAGCTCCGCGAACGAGGCGGTCCCGACGCCCACCCCTTCTCCTGGGCAGGCGTCGTGCTCACCGAAAGACGCGTCAGGGGCGACTCGCCAGCGGCTTCCAGGGCACCAGCGTGATCAGGTCGCCGCGGATCGTGAGCAGGTAGTTCTCGGTCTCACCAGCCGGACGATCGGCTGCCGACGGCACGGGTCCCTGGGGTGCGACCGCGCCCTCGATGACGATGCTCGCCTGGAGGAAGTACTGGCCGGGTGCCCAGGCAGAGACGTCGTGCACGGTGCCCTTCATGGCCGTCGTTCCCGCGGCGTCGGTCACGAGCATGCCCTCGGCGTTCCCCTGGGCCGCTCTCATCGTGACGACCTGACCCGGGAGATCGCTGCCGACGGTGATGATCAGCTTCGAGCCGGGAGCGTCGAGCGCGACGCCGTCATCGACCATCGCGGAGTCGCCCAGGTACGGAGCCGGCACCCGATACTGGCCACGATGCACGACCTCGGTCGCGTCCGGACCGACCTGCCAGCCAGTGTCGAGGACGACGTGCGTTCCCGAGATCGTCAAGCCCCGCTGGGCGATGATGACGCCCAACGTCACTCCCAGAAGGATGAGGAGCACGGCGGTGGACAGGGCGACTTTCGTGCTGATGGTCAACGTGGAGCGTTCATCCATGGGGTGTCCCTCGTGATGACAAGCGAAAGGGGTGCTTCCCTCCAGGCCTGGAGACTCAGGAGCGTCGACGATCTCACGAAGAGAGGCGTCATTCTTCTCCAACGAAACCCCAGGTGGTGGAAGACTGAGACGTGATGAGCACCGAGGGCCCGATTCTCGAACGACTGGAGCGCGACGTCCGCGACGAGCTCAGCTCGCTCGCGGAGCGAGTGACGGCGCAAGAGGCCGTGCGGGCTCAGGTGGGAAGCACCCGCAACGACGCGTTCCCGATGCGTCTCCACCTGTCCGTCCATCGTTCCGCGGAGGGCGACGAGCTCGCCATCATGATGAGCGCGAAGTCGTCCGATGACGGTCTCGTCCTCGAGGTGGACCTGCTCACCGAAGGCGGCGCGGTCGTCGCGGAGGGTCCATCGCGGCACTTGCCCCCAGGGATGTCGAATCGGGAAGCCGAGGAGGCTGCGGCTCGCTGGACGAAGGACTTCCAACAGTTCCTGGTCGAGAGCGAAGAGACTCTCCTGAGGACGCTGCGCAAGCTCGACTGACACGGGCCCGGCTCACCCCTTCAGATGTCGAGCCGGGACTCGAGCCGGGCGAGCATCTCCCTCGCGGCGTCGCGCCGGGCACCAGGCAGCCGTGCGCAGCGACGGAGCTCGTCGCGCGCGTCCTCGCCCTGCTCGAGCAGCAGCAGCGCTTGCGCGAGCTGCCAGCGGTACTCCGCCAGCCGAGGCTCGCGTCGGGTCGCTTCGCGGAGCCAGTCGACCCCCTCGAGGAGATCGCGACGCTCGACCAGGCAGGTCCCGAGAAAGTACGGCGCCGAGCCGTCGGCCTCGTCCTCGCTCGTCGCTCGGCGGAACAGCTCGATGGCCGGCGACAGGCGCCCGTCGCGATAGTGAGAGAGCGCTTCCTCGAGAGCGTCGTCGTCGCCGGCTCCCCGAGCCGCCACCAGCGGGGCCTCAGGGAGCTCGAACTCGGAGAGCTCGCGCAGCCACTGCCCCAGGCTGGTGGTGACCACGCGACGAAGCGAGGCCGCCGTTGGCAGCGCGTCGGCCGAGGCGATGTCGTCTCGAATCGTCTCGAAGGCCAGGACGCAGGGCGCACAGCTCTCGAGGTGTCGATCGAGCAGGGCCGATCGCTCCGGTGTCTCGCCTCGAGCGTGCGCGACCAGGTCGTCCGCGGTCGGGCAGGGCCCGGGCTCGCTCGGACGCGGCGGCACGACGTCGCGGAGGAGATCACGATCGGCAGGGGTCATCCGCAGAGCTCCCGTCGCTCGAGCCCGAGCGCCAGCAGCTCCTCGCGAAGCTTCTGCTTGGCCCGGTTCAAGCGCATGTAGAGCGCCTGTCGCTTGAGCCCCAGCTCGACCGCCAGGTCCTGGCCGGAACGGCCTTCGACCAGCACCGAGCGAAGGACGAGCCGATCCATTGGAGGCAGGGCGGCGAAGGCGCGTTCGAGGGCCTCCGATCTTTGGAATGAAAGGGCAGCGCGCTCGGGTGTCGGCAGCTCGCTGACGATGGGAGGCCCACCGTCCTCTCCGTCCGAGAGCTCCTCTTCCCGCTGACGTCGCAGCATCCGCTCACGCAATGCGTCGCGCACGAGGTTGGCCACCACGGTCTGCAGGTAAGCCGAAAACGGGACCCGCCAGTCGTAGTCCTCGGGCACCAGACGGAAGACACGTTCGAAGAAACGCGCGGTGAGCTCATCGACGAGCTCCTCCTCGAAACGACGGGCGAGGGTCCGCCGCACCCGGCGTCGCCAGTAGTCCGCGAAGGTCGCCGCCTGCGCCGGATCACCACGCCGCCCCTCCTCGAAGAGCCGCCAGTGACGGTATTCGTCGACGGCCTCCTCGACCGACAGCGGCCGGCTCCGCCGCTCGACCAGCCGGATCAGCGCGTCGAGATGGAGCTCTGCGACCCCCTCCTCCACCAGTCGAGCCCGGAGGTCCGGGGACTCGCGGAGACTGGCTGACGCTGACGAGCCGGACATGGGGCTTCCTCGTGAACCTCACGCGGACCGGTGTCGGACGTCGTCGTGCGCGTGGGTGCGAGGGAATCATGCTGGAGCTCCACCCGTCGGGTGTAGGGACCGGGACCTTCACCGTTCGGAGACCGACACGCGGGCCCGATCTCACGACCGAGGTGAGATCGGGTTCGGAAGCCAGTCTCCGGGGACGACTGCCAACACCTGCGTCGCGCGATCGCGACGCCGACTCCCCGGCCTTCGTCGGACGGGAGGAGCCTCGATGACCACTGCCTTTCCCAGTCTCCTTCAGCTCAACCAACAAGATCCGAACCTGACCTTCCGCACCGATTCCGAGCTCGGCATCGTGCGTCATCTCCGTGGCCAGCTCGCCAAGCTCGGGCGCCGCAGCACCACCAGCAGCATCAAGAGCGCGGTGGCCCGCTTCATCAAGAAGCACCCCGACCTCTTCGGGAAGCTCGACACCAAGCTCGAGACCGTGCACGAGGTCGACGACAGCAACGGCGGCACCACCGTCGTCCTGCAACAGCGTCACGGTCGTCATCTCGTCGAGGGCGGCACCCTGCGCGCTCACGTGAACGCGAGCGGCCAGCTCGACACCCTCGCCAACGGTCTCTTCCCGGACCTGCGCAAGGTCGCCAAGCGTCCCCGTCTCAGCGCCACGCAGGCCGCCAAGAAGGCCTTCAAGGCCGCGAAGAGCGAGGGAGAGCTGCGTGAGGAACCCGAGCTCATCGTCACGCGCGCCGACGGTGAGGCTCGCCTGGCTTATCGGCTGCGCTGGCTCGGGAAGTCGAGGGCTGGAGACAAGGACCGCGCGACCTGGCTCGCCGGCGAGCATGGACACTCTCCTCAGTGGGAGGCCCTCGTCGACGCCATCGACGGCAAGGTCCTGCGTCTCTTCGATCGCCTCTGCACGGCCACCGTGGTCGGGCTCGGCACCGGTTACTACTCGGGCACCGGCGCGGTGAACGCCTGGGACGACGGCCTCGCCTTCCAGCTCCGTGACACCACCCGCGTCGCCGCCAGCGGACCCGAGCTGATCACCGACGACGAGGACGGCTCGTCACCATCGACCGACGCCGACAACGACTGGAACGACGTGTCCACCACGCCCCGTCACGACAACCAGGGCGCCGAGGTCGACTGCCATCGCTACGTCGGCGACTCGATCGATTACTTCTCGACGGTCCACGGTCGCAACTCCTACGACGACGCCGGCACGCAGGTCACCGTCCGGGCCCACTACGGGACCAACACGGACAACGCGTTCTGGAGCCCGGCCGACCAGCAGCTCTGGATCGGCGACGGCACCGGCGCGGCACCGGGCTTCGACTACCTCTGCACCGACGACATCCTCGCCCACGAGCTCACGCATGCCGTCACCGAGTACACCTGCGGCCTCATCTACTGGAGCGAGTCGGGTGCGCTCAACGAGGCCTTCTCCGACATCATGGCCGCCTTCATCACCGGTGACTGGCTCATCGGCGAGGGCTGCTGGCTCAACGCCGGCGCCCCGGCGCTGCGGAACATGGCCGACCCCACCAACGGCGGTCTCTGGGATCTCACCGATCCGATCGGCTCGGTCATCGCCGGTCATCAGCCCCATCACTACAGCACGCGCTACACGGGTTTCTCGGACAACGCCGGCGTCCACATCAACAGCGGGATCATCAACCACCTCTTCTACCTTCTCGTGGTCGGTGGCACCCACTCGTTGTCGGGCGTGACGGTGGCGGCCATCGGTCAAGCCCAGGCCGAGGCCATCCTCTATCAGTGCATGAGCGTCAACTTGGTCGGCCAGCCCGGCGCGACCTTCCTCGACTTCCGCGCGGCGCTCCTCGACGCCTGCCTCGATCTCTTCCCCGACGACTTCAACCTGCTGACCCAGGTCAAGCGTGCCTTCAATGCCGTGGGAGTCGTCCCCGACCTTCACGTGCGCGACAACCTGGCCGACGACGGGACCGAGCCCTACCAGGGCAACACGCTCTGGGCGAGCCCCGACATCATCAATCGCACCTCCCCCTCGGCCGATCCTGCCAACGACTTCGCCGATCTCACCGACGACACGCTGTGGGAGAACGTCGAGTTCGGTCAGGACAACTTCGTCTACGTGCGAGTGAACAATCGGGGGCCCGAGCAGGGTGACGCGAGCATCAACGTCTACTTCAGTCCCGCGACCAGCTTCGGCATCCCCACCGACTGGATCCACGTCGGCACCCTCGCCGAGACCGGCATCGCTCCCGGCGAGACGCGCATCTCGGGACCGTTGACCTTCGACCAGGCGCTCATCCCGGCGGTGGGTCACTACTGCATGATCGCCGTGGTCTCCGACGCGCTCGACCCGGTGCCCGACCTCTCGGTCATCAACTCGAGCAGCAGCTACGTCGAGTTCGTGCGGAACCTCAACAACGTCGCCTATCGCAACATGAACGTGGTCGACGTGGTTCCAGCCGCGCCCGGCTCGCTCAAGGTCCAGGTCGCCGCCTTCCCCAAGGCCGCGGAGCGACACGACCTGCGCTTGCACGTCGATCGCTTCATCCCCGGCGCCCGTGTTCGGTTGCGAGCTCCTGCTGAAGCGCTCGCCGGTGCGCGTCTCCGCGGTCTCGCCCTGGTCAAGCGTGGGAAGCGAGAGAACATCTACGAGCTCCTCGACGCCCGCGCGCGACGCAAGCAGCTCGCCTTCCAGCGGCAGCTCGACGACGGCACCGTCGGCTTCGACGAGCTCCTCCTACGCCGCTCGTTCGAGCTCGAGGTGGAGTACGTCGTCCCGGACGAGCAGCAGCTCCAGCGGCTCGGACGTCGCGCGCTGGCCGCCGGCTTCGAGCTCCGCGTCGAGCAACGCCACGAAGGCGAGCCCGTGGGAGCTGCCGGTGTCCGGCTTCGCATCGACGACCAGGCGGGGCGAAGAAACGAGGAGCGTCCTCGGCCACGTCGTCGTCGCGGCTGAGCTGGGGGCGAGTCCCTCGGAATGGGGTCTCTCGGCGCTGGCCGGGAGACCCCTTTCTCTTGCCCACCCGGTCGTGATGACGATCGTCAAGTCGGTTTGGCCTGAGCCGACGTCACGGTAGGATCGCCACCCGCTCGAGCTCGTGCTTGAAGGAGACGAACGTGAAGGTCGGTGATCAGTCACTCCTGGTGGTCGGCGATCGCATCCTCGTGCGACCCGAGGACGGCGAGTCCACCACCAACACCGGCCTCATCCTCCCCGCCTCGGTGGCCGACCGCGACGAGGTCCAGTCGGGCCGGGTCGTCGCCGTCGGCCCGGGACACCCGGTCTCCAACGGCCGCCTGGTCGACGAGGAGTCCCGGCCCGAGCCCCGCTACGTGGCCATGCAGGCCAAGGTTGGCGACCTGGCGGTCTTCAACCGCAAGGCGGCGGTGGAAATCGGGGTTTCGGGCCAGAAGCTCGTGGTCGTCCCTCATGGCGCCGTTCTGGTGCTCCTGCGCGATGAGAGGGCCCGAGCCGCGGCCGCCGCGGGACCGGTCACCTGACCCTCGCCGAGCCCCGTCCGCCGGGCTCCGAGTGACCAGAAAACTCCGATTCGGCCGCTTCCGGGGGTCTCCCGAGGGCCGCTTGACGACGACCCTGACGCCGCCTAGCCTTGCCGCGTGTTCCTCGATGTCTTGGCGGCCGCCCCTCGGGGCGGCCGCCCATCGAGTTTGAGCATTTCCCTCCTTTTTCGGGCCGAAACGCCCCTTTTGGCGTGCTTTCGAACGGCCCTTCGTTCCGTATTGACCCGGTTTCGGGCACGTGGTGGTAGTGGTCATGCCCCTCCTCGATCGCTTGCAGGACGACGTCAAGAAGGCCATGAAGGCCGGCGAAAAGGCCCGTGTCGGCACGCTCCGGATGGTCGTCGCCGAGCTCAAGCGCAAGGCCATTGATGACGGCCCGCTCGACGAGCAGGCGGAGATGGCCGTGCTCCAGCGAGCGGTCAAGCAGCGTCGGGAAGCCGCGGAAGCCTTCACCAAGGGAGACCGCGCAGAGCAGGCGGAGTCGGAACAGGCCGAGGCCGAGATCATCAGCGAGTACCTTCCCGAGCCGCTCACTGAGGAGCAGCTCCGCGAAGCCGTGAGCGAAGCCATCGAAGCCACTGGCGCGAGCACGCCCAAGGACCTCGGCAAGGTCATCGGTCGCGTGCGAGCCAAGTACCTCGGCCGGGTGGACGGACGTGCGCTCAAGGACGAGGTGAGCAAGCAGCTCGCGGACTGAAGCGACGGCTCCAACCGAAGTGGAGGCCGAGCCCGCGTCAGCGAGCCCGACCTCCGTGGAGTCAGCAGTGAACGGATGACGGTCTACTTCCGACCGTCACCATCGCCGTCCTCGCCGCCGCCTTCACCCTCGCGGTAGCAGGGGTGATCGGGACCGTACTCGCCCTCGACCATCAGCCCGAGCGCGTCACAGCACTCGTCCGACGGGAACTTGGGCACGGGCACCTCGGAGCAAGGCTCGCCGTCCTGAAGCGGCACGCCGTAGAGGTGCAGCGACTGGAGCTGAGCCTGCTCGCAGGGATCGCAGCAGGTCTCGTCGCTGCAGACGTCTTCCTGATCCGGGTTGTAGACGTGCGGACAGTTGTCGTAACCGTCGGCGATGCCGTCACCATCGGAGTCCAGGGCGATGATCGCGTTGAAGCGACACGACGCGACGGGAGTGACCGAGCACAACGGGTTGTGAACGATCACCTGCGCGATCGGGAAGCCCGGAGCGATGGCCTGGGTCCCCGCCACGACCACGGCCGGGATGAAGCTCGTCGCCGTCGGTCCCTGGAAGGCCCAGAACTGGAAGCCCGGAGCCCAAGGGATCGGAGCCGACTGCGTGTTGATCGTGTTGATCCACTGCGCGGTCAGCGCCGCCGCCGAGGAGCCCGTCGGGAGCCCCGGCGCCGAGAAGGACTGGAAGATGTTCGACGTCGCGGTCAGCGGCGCCTGCAGGGTGAAGTCATAGCCCGTTCCGTTGGCCGTGCCCGTGATGCTGTAGGCGCCACCGGCCGTGGGGTTCACGGACGGTCCGCAGTTGAGCACCACCGGAAGACCGGCCGAGAACTGGGCGATGAGCAACGCGTCGACCACCGTGACCTGGCCGTCCTGGTTCACGTCGGCGCAGGTCGCCGGGGCGAGAAGCGTGACGAGCCCCGCGATCGACTGCTGAACGTGCAACGCGTCGAGGATGTCGACGGCGCCGCTCAGGTTGGCGTCACCACAGGGGATCGCAGCCGGGCATTGCGCTCGCGTGCTCGTCGCGAAGAGCGACGCACCGAGCACGAGCACCGGCACGAGTCGTGCAACAGGAGAGAGAAACACTCGAGAATCGAGAAACACGTGACCTCCATCAGGGCGAGTCATGGGTTGAATGCCTCGTGGCGAAGAACCGCCCTGCCCAACGAAGACGCAGCCGGGCCCTGAGCGTGACGGGAAAAACGACTGACGATCAGGACACCAGCAACAGTGTCAGAACAGGCTGTCCTGACGTGGTGCCTCGACCCGCTGCGGGACCTGAACGCTCACGTTGAGGGCTTCGCCCAGGCTCGGCCCGATCCGATCGGCCACGGCGATGTTGAGCTCTTCCACTGGCTGGTGAAGGAAGAGATAGAGCTGCTCGACACCGGATCGACACCATCCGGTGAGCCTCTCGGTCCAGGCCTCGAGTCGCCGCCAGTCGGACGGATGATGCGAGTTGCCGACGAAGCGCAGCACCACCGTTGGCGAGGTGAGACGACAGTGGAGAACGTCACGCCGTCCCGCCACGTCGGTCAGGATCCAGGAGATGCCGTGCTCCTCGAACAGCTCCCCCACCGCGGCCCGCGCCGTGACGTCGGAGAACCACGCCGGGTGACGCAGCTCGACGGCGAAGCGACGCAGCGGCGCCGTGCGCTGGACGAAGCTGCGCAGGTCACCGAGGGAGTCCGGCCCGACCTGAGGAGGCAGGACCATCCACGGCAGGCCGAGTCGTTCCCCCAGCACGTCGAGCGCGGTGAAGAACTCGTCGGTGAGCGCCTCCACCCGACGGAGCCGCCGCTCGTGCGTGATGCTCCCGGGAAACTTGGGGCAGAAACGAAAGCTCCGGGGCGCGCTCTCCGCCCACTTGCGAAGCGAGTCGACCCTCAGGCCATAGAAGGTCGTGTTGAGCTCGATGGCCCCGAACTGACGCGAGTAGTGATGGAGGTACTCGCGCTGCTTGGTGCCTGGCGGGTAGAGCGAGCCGACGAAGCTCGCGTCGCCCCAAGCTGCGGTGCCCATCGCAATCCGCGGAGGGCCGGCGTTCTCCGAGCGAGCGAGAACACGGGCCGTCGCCGGATCGTCGTGCGGGAGCGTGAAGTCGACCCCGTCGACGCTGGGCAGCTTGCCGAACTCCATGGGAACTAGCTTAGTTCCCATCCAGAATGTCTGCCTCGCGGCTTCATCCCGCCTGGCACGCCATCTCGCAGACCTCCTCAATCGCCGTAAGCACCCGGCTACGTCTCTTTCGTCGGCCAGCGATCTGACGCACCAGTCGGGCGAATCCTGGCGGACCGACTCTCCGGATGGGAACTAGCTTACGCCAGCCGTCTCAATCCGCGTCGAGCTCCGCGGTCATGCGGCGGTTGTAGGCCGTCACGACGTCGCTGCGGGACAGGGTGGCGATGGGCCGGCCCTCCTCACCGCTCGAGAGGACGACCACCTCTTCCCGACCCGACCGCCCCATGAGCTCCAAGGCCTCGAGCAAGTGCTCCCCCTCCGAGAGGGTGACCGGCTCGCTGGCGAGGCTCGCGGCGAGGGCCAGCTCTCCCAGGTCTTCCGCCATGGCGAAGCGCAGGCTGCGTCCCTCCACCACGCCCACCAGCTCGCCGTTCGCTTCGAGAACGGGGAAGGCATCCTGCACGTCGTGCCCGGAGAGGTCGACGAGCTCACGCAGGGTCGTGCTGGGCTCGACCACTTGCAGCCGCCGCTCACCGAGCGTCTTCAACGCCTGGGACACGGAGATGCGCTCGAGCACCGCCGTCATCATGTTCCCGGCCTTCGCGGGTGCTTCGAGACGACCCCGGAGCTGACTGCCGAAGATCGTGTCGCGACCGACCAACAAGTAGGCGACCACGCAGGTCAGCATGGAGGGCACGAGGAGGTGATGATTCCCAGTCATCTCCCCCACCATGATGATCGTCGAGACCGGGGCGTGCCCGGCGGCCGCGAAGAAGCCGGCCATGCCCACCATGACGAAGGCACCGGGATGAACCTCGGCAGCCGGCAACGCTCGGTCCACGAGAAGACCGACCGCCCCGCCCAGGGCACCGCCGATGACGACGCTGGGTCCAAAGACTCCACCGGAGCCACCCGAGCCCACGGAGAACGAGGTCGTGAGCATCTTGCCGACGGCCACGAGCAGGAAGGTGGTCACGCCGATGGCAGCCGGTTCGGTGAAGCCTTCCTGCAAGACGCCGTAGCCCGAGGACAGCACCCCGTAGCCGAGCCCCTTGTCCGACAGCTTCCACGCGACGAGAGCGACCAGGCCCGTGAGCAAGCCGCCGAGGGCCGGCTTGATCGCCCGCGGCAGCAGCAGGCTCGCGAACAGGCCGTGGACCAGGCCGAAGAGCCGGATGAAGCCCTTGGCCGCGAAGGCGACGACGACGCCCAGCACGAGATACCCGATCAAGTGCAAGGGTTCGTGGTAGCCGAAGTCGGGGGTCGCGAACAGCGGGTCCCAGCCGAAGACGGTGGAGAAGACCGAGTAGGCCACCGCCGAGGAGATGAAGGACGGGACCAGCACCTCGTGCTCGAGGTCGAGCTCGCGGTACATGACCTCGCAGGCAAACACCGCACCCGCCAGCGGCGCGTGGAAAATCGCGCCGACGCCACCGGCGAGCCCGGCCGCCATGAGCACGGCCCGGTCGCGTCGCGCCAGCTTCAGGCGTTGGGCGAGCAGTGACGCGAGACCGGCGCCGATCTGCGCGATGGGTCCCTCGCGACCGGCCGAGCCACCCGTCCCGATGGTGATGGCCGAGGCCACCGCCTTGACCAGGGGCACGCGACCGCGGATGCGTCCCTGACGGTGGTGGTAAGCGTCGATGGCGGCGTCGGTGCCGTGGCCCTCGGCCTCGGGCGCGAAGCGGGCGACGATGAGCCCACCGACGAGCCCGCCGAGAGCCGGGAGGAGGAGGAGCAGCCAGGGGCGGAACGGCGTCGTCCCGATGCCGAAGTGGGGCGGCTCGCCCACCGGGTGCGGCGGGCGCCAACCGGCGAGCAGGTCGAGGAGGAGGTACTTCGCCAGCTCGAGGAGGAAGAAGAAGCCGATCGAGCCGAGCCCGGCGAGGAGGCCGATGACGACGCTGGCGGCGAGCACGACGCCGAGGTCGGGGGCGCGGCGGCGCTCCCGGCCGCGGAAGAGACCGGAGAGGAAGCGGGCGAGGCTGCTGAATCGTGGTCCCGTCATGGGCTCTCGGGTCGCCGGACGAGGGGCGGGAAGGGTCCGACGAGGCGGCAGAGCTTACCGCCCCGGACGGCCTGAAGGGCGCCAATCCGGGCGTCTGGGCGTGATTCCTGCCCGGTGCTGGGCTCGGATGTGGACCCGAAGGTAAACTTCGCGATTCCGGTCCCCGCCCCGGCGCGCCTCTCAGCCCGGCTGCCGCGGTTCACGACGTCCCTCGACCGGACTCGGAGCCCACCGATGCCCAAGTTCAGCCTGTCCCAGGCCCGTTCCGGCGAGGGCGCGTTCCTCGCGACCTTCAGCCACCTCCCCCTCTCCGAGGTCACGACGACCCACGCCGACCTCTTCAAGGGGAACCACCTCCTCATCGGCGGCGAGGGACTGGAGGCCGAGGTCCCCGAGAGCGCGAAGGAGCTCGGCACCGGGCTGTACCTGGTGAGCCCCGAGCACGGCGCGGCCTTGGCCCGCCGACGCCTGGCCGACGAGAACCGCGCCACCTTGCTGGCCCTGGTCGACGGCGAGCCCGACCCCGACGTCTTGCGGCGCGCCATCCCCGAGACCTTGCGTCCCTGGGATCACGAGCGACTGAACGCGCAGCTCTACGCTCAGCAGGGTCGTCGCTACGTGCACCGCGGTCTCTTCTTCCACGACGACCGCGAGCGTGAGCGCTTCCTGGCTGCCGGCTTCAGCAAGGTGCTCGAGGAAGCCGACCTCGATCTCCCGCCCGGCGACCTGAGCCTGGTCTTCGACCTCCAGCCCGAGGGCACCTTCGAGGCGGTGTTCCGGCATCGCGGCCGCGGCGACGACTTCAAGCTCACGCGCGACTTCCCCGAGCAGGGCCTGACCCGCGAGTGGTGGATCGATCGCTACGAGTGGAAGGGCGAGGAGCGTCGTCGACCCAAGGGTCGTGGGGCGAGCCTGGCCGCCCGTCTCGTGCAGGGTGTCGCGACGACCGCCATCTTCGTCGTGTCGTTGCCGGTCGCGGCGCTGGTCGGCTTGAGCCTGCTCACGAGCAAGCTCGACGACGTGAGCGGCACCGGCGAAAAGCTGTCCGACCCGGCCTGAGCCCGCGGTCCGACTGAAGTACCGGAGAGGTCCGGGTGTCCCAGACGCTGGTCGAGCTTCCCCAGAGTGACGACGCCGAGAAGAGCGTGCTCGGCGCGATCCTCGTGGACAACCGGCACCTCGCCGAGATCGGCGATGTCCTGGGCACGGACGACTTCTATCGCCCGGCACACCAGGCGGTGTTCCAGGCGATGGTCGAGATGGACAACCGGGGTCGGCCCATCGACGTGTTGACCCTGGCCGAGGAGCTCAAGGAGCGCGGCCAGCTCGAGACCATCGGCGGACCGATGTACGTCTCGCAGCTCATGGACGGCATCCCGCACCTCATCAACGTCAAGCACTACGCGGGCATCGTCCGGGACCACTCCATCCGTCGTCAGCTCGTCAAGGCGGCGAGCGAGGTCCTCAACCAGGCGGCGACCACCGACGGCAACGTCGAGGAGGTCCTCGACAAGGCGGAGCAGGGCATCCTCGCCATCGGCGAGAAGCGGGCGGCAGCGGGCTTCACGAGCATCAACGAGCTGCTCGCCCAATCCCTCGACCTCATCGAGGAGCGGCAGAAGTCCGACTCGCACATCACCGGCATCCCGACCGGCTTCGACGACTTCGACGACATGACCTCGGGTCTTCAGCGCGGCGACCTCATCGTCGTCGCGGCCCGGCCCTCCATGGGCAAGACCGCGCTGGCGCTCACCGCGGCGCAGAACGCGGCCGTGCGCTTCGGCGCGAAGGTGGCGGTCTTCAGTCTCGAGATGTCGTCGGTGCAGCTCGCCCTGCGCATGCTCTTCTCCGAGGCGCGGGTCGACATGCAGAAGATGCGTCGCGGCAACCTGAGCGACCATCACTGGAACAAGCTCATCAAGGCCTACAAGCGGCTCGACAGCGCCCCCATCTACCTCGACGACACGGCGGGCTCGACGGTCATGGCCATGCGCTCGAAGGCGCGTCGTCTCAAGGCCGAGGTCGGTCTCGACCTCATCGTCGTCGACTACCTCCAGCTCATGAGCGGTGGCGGCGGCAAGAGCGAGAATCGTCAGCAGGAGATCTCGGCGATCAGTCGTGGTCTCAAGGAGATGGGACGCGAGCTCGAC
>JBCCFW010000164.1:0-17411 GCA_039029535.1 Acidobacteriota bacterium | reverse complement strand
GTGACGGCGCGAGAGCGCTGGTCGCCGAGAGCCTCATAAACGGCGAGTCGCTCTTGGTGGAGTGAGAGAGCTTGGTCGACGTCACCCTTGGACTTCCTGATTCTTGCGATGTCGCCGAGAGTGACGGCGCGAGAGCGCTGGTCGCCGAGAGCCTCATAAACGGCGAGCTCTTCTTGGTGGAGCGAGAGAGCCTCGTCGACTTCACCCCTGGAATTCTTGATCCTAGCGAGGTCGCCGAGGGCGACGGCGCGAGAGCGCTGGTCGCCGAGAGCCTCGAAGAGTTGGATTTGCTCTTGGTGGAGTGAGAGAGCCTGATCGACGTCGCCCTTGTCGTTCTTGATTCTTGCGATGTCGCCGAGTGTGATGGCGCGAGAGCGCTGATCACCGAGAGTCTCATGGACGGCGAGTCGGTCCTGGTGGAGTGAAAGAGCTTGGTCGACGTCGCCCTTATCGTTCTTGATTCTCGCGATGTCGCCGAGGGTGACGGTGCGAGAGAGCAGGTCGCCAAGAGCCTCGAAGAGCTCGATCTGTTCCTGGTGGAGTGAGAGGGCCTCGTCAACGTCGCCTCTGTCGTTCTTGATTCTAGCGATCTCCCCGAGGACGACAGCGAGTTGCCGAGGCTGGTGCTCGCGAGTCTTGCGTGCGGCTTCAAGCTTCGCGAGGGCCTCCTCCGGGGCTCCTCTCTGACTCAGGAGGCGGGCCTGACGGAGCCAGAGTGAGGCGCGAGTGTCGTCGTCGAGCTCCTCGGAGCGGCCGTCCACGGTCTCCAGCCAGCGGAGGGCGGCGTCTACCTCTCCGGGCTGAACCGCTACGTCGGCTCCCCGCAGATAGAGCCAGGTCTCCGGGGTCTGGTCTGCCTCTTCCAGCATCGGAATGGCTGCCAGGACGACCTCGGCGGCGCGACGGCTCCGGTGCCGATCATCCAGCCAAGCGATTCCAGCTAGGGTTACCTCGTGGAGGAGCGTGACGTCCCGAGACAGCAAGCCGAGTTCAGCGAGCTGATGAGCGCTGGCCCCTCGCCGTGAGCTGGAGGCCCAGTCTTGCCAGTCGTTGGTGAGCGTCGGCAGCACGGCCTGGCCAAGGTGTCGTCGCTCCTCGTCCTGAAGAGGTTCCAGGAAACGCGAGGCGAGCGGCGTGACGCGGAGGGCCTTTCGTTCTGGGTCGACGAGATCCGGGCTCACCTCCAACAGCCCCAGGGACGTCAGACGCGCGAGCGCCTGCTCCGGCTCCGCGAGACAGCCAGCCTCGGCGAGGGGGGCGAGCAGGCTCTCCGGCACGGGATGCTCGAAGAGCGTCCAGCAGCGCAGGAGCTGATGCTGACTCTCGTCGAGCGCGTCGAGCAGCACCTGGATCGAGATGCGGGCGAAGAACTCCAGCAGCTCGGCCTGCTCTGGGTGCTCGCCCGTAGCCTCCAGCCGCTCCATCTCCTTGAGCGCCGTGTCGGCCAGCTCGGGCTCGGCCTCTCGCATGGAGAGGAGTCGGTCGAGCAGGCCCGCGTTGCCGTGGCTGGCGGCGACCGCACGATCGAGCCAGGCCAGCTCGGCTCGACCCGCCGTCGCGATGGCCTGCTTCCTGGCCTCGTGCGGCTCCATGGACTGGAGTGAGAGCTCATGGAGGCCGGCGCCCAGGTCCCCTCTCGGGCCGGACAGCTCGAAGCGGAACCGTGACGTGAACAACAACCGGCTCTCGGTGTTCCCCTCGGCGTCGAAGACCCGGAGGACCGCGCTCAGCGTGTCCAGGTCGTCGGCCTTCACCTGGTGCCGCTCACCACCTCGGTCATCCAGCACCCGCTCGAGGTCGTCGATGAGGAGAAGGAACGGTGCTCCGTCGTCGTTCAGCGCCTCGCGGAGGGCGCGGTCGAGTTGGGCCGGCGACTCCTTGACGATGGGCTCGTGACGCTCCTTCCACTCGTCGCGACCGGTGTAGTGCGCGATGGCTGAGAGGATGGTCACGGCTCGATAGTCGCCGTGGAGCGGAACCGTCGTCAGTCCCTCGAGTCGTTCTGCGATCCGCACGGCCAGGCTGGACTTGCCCTGTCGTCCGAGACCGTGGATGAGCAGGCCAGGGCCCGGCTCACGGAGGACGCGGAGGCTCTCCTGGAGCGGGCGACGTCGGCCGACGAAGGCCTCGGGGCCGGCGACCTTGACCTCACGGTCCTGCTCGTTGAGCAGGGCTGCGTAGCCGCGATCGCGTCGCTTGCGTCGCCGGCCCTTCACCGGTGCGACCACGTCGCCACCACGAGGGCCCAGCACGAGTCGGGCGAGATGCCAGTCCCGGGAGCCCGTCTCGGTCAACGCCTCGCGACGTGCGGCCGCTACTGCCTCGACCACGTCGTCGCCCAGGCTCAGCCGCTCGTACAGCGAGGCCGTGAGCTTCGTCGCGCTGGCGTCGCCCACCGCGGAGGCGAAACCCAGCGTCGCTGGCGCGCCCCGTTGCACGAGTGCCGCCGCCAGCGACTCGGCCGGACCCGTCGTCGACTCGGCGGCCGTCTCGCAGGCCGAGAGCACGACCAGTCCCAGGTCCCCGAGTTTCGAGCCCAGCTCCTTGGTGATGTCGTCGGCGTCGGTCCGCGCCTCAGCGCCGTAGGCGTCTTCCAACAGCAGCGCCGGGTTCGGCGTGGCCGTGCCGTGGCAGGAGAGATGGAGCACGTCGACCGGCGCGTCCTCGCTCAGGAAGGCATGTCGTCGGCGCAGCTCTCGGAGCGTTCCGGTCTCCTCGACGAAGAGGTCGAGAGGTTGCTCGTGCGTCGCCTCGAGGATGGCGCGCTCTTCCTCCTCGAGCTGGAGCTCTTGCTGCCCATCGACGACGGCGGCCATGAACAACACCGAGAGCGCAGCCTCCGACTGCGGCCGCTTCGCCTCCGCCTCGGCGCCCAACCGTCGCACCGGCGCGTAGCGCACGATCGAGTCGGCGACGAGATGCCCCTTCTCGTCCGCCAGCAGCTCCCAGGGCGCATGCAACAAGGCCTCGCCCGCATCACCCGGCTCCCGAGGCACTTCCACGGTCAGCGTCAGTGCACCGGTCAACTTCGCTCGCAGCGCGTCGAACCGGAACCGGCTCACGAACCAGTCGTGCAGCTCACGCCCGATCGCCAGCAGCTCGTCGACGTTCTCCAACGAGCGGCTCGCCTTCGCGTGACGCTCGGCGAGCTGACGGAGCGTGTCGAGCCAGGCCTCCTCGACCGTCCGCTCTTGAACCGGACCGTCGAGCTCCAGTCGCACGTGCCCGCCGCCGAGGACCAGGCGCGCGGAGCTCACTTCGTCCCGTCCTGCTTCGAGGCCTCCACCATCGCGTCGAGGATGGCCCCGGCCTCGGTGTCCGGCAGCTTGCAGGGGCCGAGACCCGGCGCCGTCACGGTGACGTCGCTCGACTGACCGCGGGCCCAGGCCTTGAGCGCCTCGACCTTCTTGCCGAGCTCGGCGCGACGGACGAGGTCCAGCGTGTTGTTGATGGTGCTCGGGAGCATCATCAACACCGCGATCGCGCTCAGGACCGATGGCTCACCCTTCTGGAAGCCACCGTCCGCCCCCTCGGCGCGGACGCTCACCTCCACCCCGAACAGCTCCTTCAGCTTCCCTTGCAGCTCCAGCGCCTGGGCTTCGTCGGTGACCCGGAACTCCAGCTCGGCCATGTCTCGCCTCCTAATCGACATCCCAGCTCGACCTCCAAGAACGGCCCGGAGCGGTGCCCTGAACGCTGATTCTCACACGCCCCTCACTTTTTCGTGAGATTCGCCAGCCCGAGTGGTTAGCCCGCGAGACAGGACCTCAACTCCCGAGATCCGCCGCCGTGGCTTCAGGCCCACGTGCGGGCCGGGACGGGTGTGCCCGTCCCGCGCACCCCCTGCCTGTGGAACGAACGCAATGACACGCAAGCAGCTCCTCGCGCCCCTCGCGGCGCTGGCCCTGGTGGCGAGCGCCGCCTCGGCCGAGACCCTCTCCGACGACGAGATGGACTCGGTCGTCGCTGGCGGCATCCTCGACACGAACTTCACCCTCGCCGGTCTCGTCCTCGACTTCTCCGAGGAGAACACGAACTTCGGCGGCATCCAGCTCCACGACCCCGCCACCGGCGTGGGCTCCGACGCGCAGTGGCAGGTCGGTGACGGGACCATCTCGTCCGCCCGTGATGACGGTCGCTCCGTTGCCGCCGGCGGCGACTCGACCTTCGCCACCGACACCGCCGTCGCCACCAGCAACCACGGCACCTCCACCATCGGTGACAGCAACACCATCGGCGGCAACCTCCAGCAGTCCTCCGGCGGCGCCTCCATCACGACCTCCGACGGTCTCGGCAGCACCGCCAACAGCGCGACCACGACCAACGGCGACGCCACGAACAACAACATGTGGCACGTCGAGCCCGATTCGCAGACCAACCTGACGGCCTTCCTGCTCGCTCAGACCAACGGCAACGTCGGTCAGATCGTCAACCTCTACAACGGTTGCTGTGGCCAGGAGGACAACCCGGTCGGCGAGCCCATGCCCGTGGGTGAGAAGGCCAACATCTCCGTCAGCCAGTTCGGCGCCAACTTCAGCGTCGTCGGCACGCAGACGAGGCTCCCGTGATCAGCACCCGCTTCGACGCGAACCCGCGTCGCGGTGGACGGCTGCTCGGGCTCGGTCTCGCCCTGACCCTCGTCGCCAGCACGGCCTCGGCCGAGCTCCTCAGCGACGAAGAGATGGACGAGGTCGTCGCCGGCAACACCTTGCTCCTGCTCGACCTCTCCTTCGACCTGCCCACCGAGTTCGACGGACAGCTCGAGGCCGAGGGGCTCGGCAGCATCGACGAGTTGCTCAACCAGGCGCTCAAGAACGTCCTGCCCCCGCCGAGCAGCGGTGACGCCACGCGTCCCGAGCACGACACGGGTGTCGACGTGAAGCCCACCGAGGACGGTGTTCAGATCCGAGTCGACTTCCCGCAGGTCGACCTCACCGAGATCAACAACACGCTCCAGGTCGGAGGCGATGCCCTCGCCAACGCCCAGAGCCTGGTCACCGCTCTCGCCCTGGGTGACATCGGCATCACGGCCAACCTCGTGGTGGTGATCAACCCGGAAGGTGGTCACTTCGACATCGACACCGATGGGCTGAACTTCGGTCAGCTCGGACTCCCGGCCACCAAGTGACCGAGCGTCCGCACGGGTCTCCCCGCAAGACCCACTCCGGCGAAGCCACGGGGGCGCTCCGGCGTTCCCCGTGGCTCGCCGCCCTGCTCGTCGTTCTCACGACGGCAACCGTCGTCTCCGCTCGTCCCGGCGGCTCCGTCCACGGCCGCTTCGGAACCCTGCAGGTGCGCAGCTTCCACGAGATCCGTCGTGACGACGTCGTCGTCCAGCAGCTCGACTACTCCTGTGGAGCCGCGGCCCTGCTCACCCTGCTCCGCGCAGACGGCAGCGATCCCATCAGCGAGCCCGACCTCGTCAAGGCGCTGCTCGCCACCGGCAACGCCAAGAAGATCATCGCCCGCGGTGGCTTCTCCCTCCTCGACCTGCGTCGCTACGTCCGCAGCATCGGTCTCGACGCCCTCGGTCATCGCGTGCCGCTCAACGAGCTCCTCGAGCTGGAAGGGCCCTTGCTCGTTCCACTGAAGCTGCACGGCCGGATGCACTACGTCGTGCTCTGGGAGGTTGCCGGTCGCCGCGCCGTCCTCAGCGATCCTGCCTTCGGTCGCATCACCCTCACGCTCCCCGAGTTCCGCCGGGTCTGGGAGACCCTCGAGACGGAGAAGGGGCCGCGTGGCCTCGCGTTCCAGCTCACCACCCGCGACGGTCAGCCCCGCAAGCTCGGCCGCGCCCGTGGCGGACCACCGCCGGCCTTCGTCGACGGTCAACGCCTGCGCTCGCTCGCCCCCGATCCCTGCGGTCGGATCCCGGGCATCGGACGGGACTGGTGAGAGCCATGCGAGCCATCGCCATGAGTCTCGTGCTGCTGCTCGTCGGAGTCCCGGCGCGAGCGCAGGACGACGAGCTGGCCGCTCTCCGTCGCGAGCTCGAGCACCTCCGCGCTCGCATCCAGCAACTGGAGAAGAGGCGAGAGACCCCTTCGAAGGAAGCGTCGACACCGGCCCGTGAAGAGGCTCAGCCGCTGCTCCAAGCCGAGAGCCGGGGCGAGCGCGATCGCCGTCGGGCGGAGATGGCCGGTCAAGGCCCGCTGCTGTCCCGCGGCGAGTGGGAGATGAGCCCAGGCATCCGCTACGGCTTCTACTCCAACAACAAGCTCACCGTGGAGGGCTTCAGCCTCCTCCCGTTCTTCGTGGCCGGCAACATCCAGAGTGGTCAGCACCGCCGTGACATCGTCACCGCCACGAGCGGCTTCGCGCTCGGCATCAGCAAGCGCTTCCAGGTGGAGGCCGACCTCGCCGTCGTGCGTCGCAGCGAGGAGCTGCTCCTGGCCGACGGCACGGTCCAGAAGGCCCAGCGCAGCGGCCTCGGCGACCTCCGACTCGGCCTGACCACGCACCTGAACACGGGTGGCAAGAGCGGCTGGATCCTCCTCGGTCACTTCGACCTCATGGTCCCCACCGGCGCCGACCCCTTCCACTACGACGCCGAGCGTCTCGAGGACGACGACCTCCCGCTCGGCTCCGGCTTCTGGACGACCCAGGCCCGCGTGACCGCCGTGCGGCAGAGCGACCCCGCCGTGCTCTTCGCCACCGCCGGCGTGTCGTACAGCTTCTCCGAGGACGTCGACACTTCCTTGCTCGATGCCACCGTCTCGCCCGGCATGAGCTGGGAGTACGGTCTCGGCGTGGCCATCGCCATGAACTACCAGCTCAGCTTGGGGCTTCAGGTGCAGCACCGCATCCGCGAGGAGACCGCCGTGAACGGGGTCGACCTCGACAACAGCTCGGTCAACGACGCGCGCCTCTCCGTCGACGCGCAGTGGCTGTTCAAGCCCGGCCGGAAGCTGTCGGTCTCGGTGGGGGCGGGGCTCTCCGAAGACGCCCCCGACTTCACCCTCAGCTTCGGGACCGTGATGAAATTCGGCGACCGTTGAACACCATCATTCGTCATCGGGAGGAGTGAGCCATGACTTGGAGCTCGCGTTTCGTTCTCACTTGGGCCTGTCTCGCAAGCCTCGGCGTCTCGACGGCCGCGGCGTTTCCCCGGCCGCTCACCGGCGACGTTCGCGTGCCGGTGGAGGGCCCCTTCGACGACGACCCGATCATCCCCGGTCAGATCACCCTCGACACTGGACGCGTCGTCGACCATCCGAAGATCACGCAGCCCGACGTCCTGCACTTCCAGGACTGCGGCGACCCGCACCCGCTGCGTCTCGGCTGCTCCGCCTGTCAGTGCATCTGGCGAGCCACCTGCCCGGACTTCCCGCACGACCCGTCCCTTCCCGATCCCGTCGTCGACTGTCTCAACACCTGGTGCGTGGAGGACGGCCTCGTCCTCGGCAACCAGCTCCCCGTCGGCGGCACCGTCCATCTCGATTTCCAGGTGCGCTACCTCGGCATCCCGAGCCAGGTCGTGGGCGTGTACCTCGGCGTCCACGAGATCGACGGCACCTTCGTCACCGGAACCTGGCTACCGGCGCAGGCCTCCGGCTTCAGCGAGCAACGACTGTGCTGGCCGACGCTGGCTCTCCCGCACGGTGACTACCACGTGCAGGTGACCATCGTGGACCTCGGACCCAATCTCACGCTCTACCCGGTGCCGCCGGCGGGACGCTTTCAGGGGGGCGAGACCGAGAACTACCTCCTGCGGGTCCACGTGCCGGCTTCGGGTCACGGCAGCGCCTTGCTCTACGTGATCGACGCGGCTCCCTTCGACATGGCCGCGGCTCTCACCCGGAACGAGCTGGCCGGCGGTTGGAGCTGCCCGCTGCCTCCCTGTCCGATCGAGAGCCTCCCCCCGGAACACGGCGATGGCAGCCGCGTGACTCACTCCAACGATGACGAAGGAAGACGATGGTCGAGCAGGAGGAACGACGCCCAGTAGAACGGGTGCGCTCGATGGACCGGTCCCTCGCGTCGGCTGCGTGTCCGTGCACGGGCCAGCGCGACGGCCGGGCTGGAGCCCGCATGCAGCTCACGATGGAAGTCGACCATGAGCGCCTGCGTGGAGTCGTCGTCCACCGGCCACAGCGTGGCGAGCACCGCGCCGGCTCCCGCCTCCAGGAAGGCCCGCGAGAGACCGAGCACGCCCTCGCGTCCCCACGTGCGCCCGACCGCCGTGTCGCAGGCCGAGAGCACGACCAGACGCGAGCGGCAGGGATGACTCGCCAGTCGCCCCGCCGTGAGCAGGTCGACGCCGTCGGCTCCATCGGAGAGCAAGAGGCCGGCCAGTGATGGCAGGTGCGGGTCGGACCAGCCGTGCGCCGCCACGTGGACGAGCGCGCTGTCGTCGAGCGCGTCGAGACAGGCGGCGACCGTCGCGTGGGAACCGACGCGACGTCGACCGTCCGATGCGATCGCGGTGAGCGCGTCGACCTCGGCCTCGGCACCCGGCAAGGGGCCGAGCCACTGCTCCTCACCGGCCGCCTGGAGCTGAACGGTCTCGGTGGGGGAGAAGGCGAGCAAGGTGGCGGGACCGCGACCGCCCGCGTCGTCGTCGCACAGCAACGCGGATGACTGGGCGTGGGCGAGGGTCCAGTCGTCGCCGACGAAGCGAGCCTGACGAAAGACGAGGAGGGGGTCGTCGGCCGGGTCGATCGACGACGCGGACGGCGGAGGCTCCGACACCAGCAGGTCGAAGGGCAGCGCGTGCAGGGGGCCATCGGGGACGACCAGGAGCTCTTTCACTACCTCTGGCAAGCGCGCGAGCACCGGTCGGAGGAGCTGGCGGAAGAGGCGGTGGCAAGCGTTCAGGTCGAAGTCGTGGAGACTCGACACGAGGTCGATGCTCTCGCAGGTCTCGCGGAGCGGACGCAGCACCCGCTCGATGGCGCGACCCAGCTTCCGCGAAGTGAGCGGCAGGTCGAGCGTCTCGACGCTGCCTCCATGCACGACGAAGACCAGCGTCGTCTCCTCACCGACGCAGTACTCGATGAGGGCCCGCGTCGGTCCGAGTCGCTCTCCGAGCACGCGTGCGTCGACGGGGCGGTCGAGCGTCTCGCTCCGGGCGGCGCGAGGAGACAGCTCGTCGTCGTCGAGTTGCTGCACCTGCGCGCGCAAGGTGTCGATGGTGGCAAGCGCGTCGGCGTCGGGATCGGGCTGAGCGGACAACGCCCGCAGGGTGGCTTCCAGCTCCTCGCGTCGACTCGGTCGCGCGCTGCGCTCCGTCTCGAGCAGGTCGCGGAGCTCACGGGCCTTGAGCGTCGTCGCCGTGCTCCAAGCGGATGCCGCCCCGTGCTCGGGATGACGCAGGCGTGCGTGGACCAAGGCCTCTCCCAGGCCGCGGAGACGCTCGACCAGACCGATCCGAAGCGAGCGCACGGGCTGGCCGTCGACGATCGCACGGCTCTCACGCTCGGCTTCTTCGAGCGTCTCCACCGCCTCGTCGACGCGATCGGCTGCGAGCAAGGCTCGACCCAGGACCTCCCGGACCTCCAGCTCGAGCACGCGCCCCGAGCTGTCGTTGCTCGCCGTTCGAGCGTCGTGCTGGAGGACGCCACGAAGCTCGGCGATGGTCTCGTCGGGGCGATCCAGCGCGAGCAGCGCCTGACCGATCTCGCGCTCCAGGCCGAGTAAGGTTCGGCGGTCGAGGCCGTCCTGCTCGATGGAGGTGAGGATGTCGAGGGCCTGCAAGGGACGGCCGAGCAACCGGTGCAGGAAGGCGACGTGGATGCGCGCCAGCTCGTGGGCGGCGCTGCCGGGAGCTTGCGCTCCGACGATGTCGGCCGCACGTTCGTGATGACGCAAGGCCTCCGACAGGCGCCCCCGTGTCCAGCTCGCCTTGCCGAGGTTGTCGAGGATGATCGCGCGGTGGGCCGGCGGCACCGGCTGACCCGAGCGCTCGAGCATCCGCAGCGCGCGACGGAAGGCTTCACCCGCGCGGCGTCCGTCCGCCAGCTCGAGATGACACGAGCCCAGGCCGTTGAGCGAGGCGGCGGCGCCCACGTGGAAGCCGATGCGCTCCTGGATCTCGAGAGCGGCGTCGAAACCTTGCCTGGCGCGCAGGTAGTCGACGAGGAAGTAGTGGACTTGCGCCCGACCGTAGAGCGCAGTCGCGTGGCCGAGGCGATCGCCGCAACCCTCCTTCAAGGGGACGGCACGCTCGAAGAGCTCCAGCGCTTCGGCCAGGCGGAAGCGATCCTTGGCCACCGTCGCGCGGTGGGTGAGGCTGGTCGCGAGGCCCCAGTCGTCGCCACGTGCGACGAAGCGCTCCTCGGCCTCGAGCAGCAGCGCGAGCCCTTCGTCGTCACGACCCGAAGCGCAGAGCATCCAGCCCAGCTCGTTGCGGCTGGCGTCGAGACCGTCGTCACGGGCGAGCGCCGTCTCGAAGCAGCCACGAGCCTCGTCGGCGCGACCGCTGCGACGGTGCAGGTAGCCGAGAGCGTGAAGCCGCAGGCTCTCGTCGTCTCCGAGAAGAGTCGCGATGGCCTGCTCCGCCTCGGCGGTCTCCCCACGACGCAGCCACGTCTGCAACCACTCCTGAACGGCCCACTGCGCGACGTCGCCACCGGCCGACAGTGCGCGCTGAAGGTCGCGGCGGGCGCGGAGGAAGCGACGGGCGGCGAGGTGGTCGACGCCGCGTCGGAAGAGCTCGTCTCGAGCGGAGACCTGCGCGTCCGTCAGGGTCGTGCGTCCTCGTCGGAGCGCAGCCGCTCGAGCTCGACGTGGAGGTCGCGGGCCTGCTCGCGGTGGGGACCCGGCAACTGGGCGCAGCGGGCGAGCTCTTCGGAGGCCTCGGTGAGGCGGCCCAGGGTGAGCTCGGCGCGGGCGAGGTGCCAGCGCTGCTCGCCGAGGCGAGGTCGGGCCTTCACCGCCTGCGCGAGGTGGTCGCGGGCCGATGCCGTCTCACCTTCGTGAAGGAGACACGAGCCGAGAAAGAAGTGGAGGGCCGGGTCCGTCTTGCCACCGCCCGCGAGGGTCGCTTCGAAGCCCTCGCGGGCTTCGTCGAAGCGCTCCTCGCGATAGGCGAGCAGGGCCGTCTCGAGCTCGGGTTGGGGACGTCCGCGAGAGCCGCGGCCGGCGAAGGCCAGCCCGCTGGGCATCTCGGGAGTCAGGAAGTCGAGGAGCGCGTCGGTCAGGCGTCCGAGGAGGGCCGTGGCAGCGGGGCGAGGAGGGGATCGCAGGGCGTCGTCATCGACGACGTCGAGGGAGAGGGCGCAGGCCGGACAGGCGGCCACGTGCTCGTCGAGTCGAGTGCGCTCGGTCTCCGACAGTCGTCCGTCGGCGAGAGCGACCAGGGTGAGCTCGTCGGGGCAGGCGGAGTCCGCCGTGGATGAGGGCCGCTCCACCGCCTGGAGCAGTTCCCGGAGCCTCTCGTCGGAGAGCTGCGACGAACCCGACTCGTGCTCGCTCACGTCATCTCCTGTCCGCCCGCCCCGGAGCGGGGAGGGGAGCTCTCGCGGTCGGAATGGACCGCTCCTGTTGACGAACCGCCGGCGGCCCGTTTTCTCACGGATTTCGCCCGATCGGCCCCAGGCTCACCGTCGAGGAAGCCTCGTCGCTCGAGCAGCTCGCCGATCCTCCGTCGGGCTCGGTGGAGTCTCATGTAGAGGGCCTGGGGCTTCATCCCGAGCGAGGCCGCGACGTCTTGACCCGACTCACCGTCGAGAAGGATGCGCAGGACCACGTGGCGATCCAGCGCCGGCAGCGAGCCGAGCACCCGGCGGAGGGCCGTCGCGCGCTCCTCCGCCAGGAGGGTGGCTTCCGGCGAGCGGACGGCGGAGGGGAGGGCGTCCAGGTCGGCGCCGTCCTCGCTGCGCTCGCGGGCTTGCCGGTGGGCGAGCTGGCCGACGACGTCGCGGACGAGGTTGGCCAGGCTGGCTCGGAGGTAGGCGGTGAACGGGCACTGCCAGCGGAAGTTGCTCGGGACGAGCCGGTGGACCCGCACGAAGAAGCGGGAGCGCAACTCGTCGACGAGGTCGGGAGCGAAGCGTCGACCGAGACTCCGGCCGATGCGCTGACGCCAGCAGCGCTCGAAGGCCGCCGCGGCCCGGTCATCGCCGGCGAGGCCCTCGATGAACTCCCGCCAATGCCGGTAATCGTCGAGGGCGTCCTCGATGGTCGCGTCGGCGGCCGTCTCGGTGAGGGCGTGGGCGCTCCAGAGGGCGTCCCGGTGCTCCCCGAGCACGTCGGCTCGGTCGCAGCACTCCAGGAATCGCTGGCTCGGCCCCGCCTCGGCCGAGCGCAGCTCGTCGCACTCACCAGCTTTCAGGACGCCACCTCCGCCGCGCCGCCGCGGTCGGGCTCCATTCGAAGGGAAGACGTCGATGATACGTCGCCGGTCCACCGCTGGGCGGCCGGCCCCGTCTTCACCGGTCAGAGATGTACGGAGGACGAGACGAGCGGTCTCCTTTCGGGCCTGGGCCGGGGCGACTCGACACGCCTTCGAAGGAGCGAAGTGGCCCACGGTGAGATCCGTCTCTCGCGCTTCGTTGACAGTGCAGGTGGCCACTGTTACGCTGACGCGCTTCCTCCCTGGAAAGTGGATTCACGAGTCACGTAACTCGCTGAAATTCATGGGTTTGGGTCACGCCAGTCCGAGCGGCACCGAGGCTGTTTCGCGATTGCGCTCCGACCCACCCCCTCAGCTTCTGCTCAGGACCTGGAATGGACTTCCTGACCAAGCCGATCCTCGAAGGTCTCCCGCTCGAATTTCGACCGTGGGAGATGCTTTACATCATCGCGATCATCCTCATCCTGCGCTTCACGCTGGACAAGCTCTTGTACCAGCCGGTGCTCGGGGTGCTGGCGGAGCGTGCCAAGCGGATCGAGGAGGGCCGGAAGGCCCAGCTCGGCTCCGACTCCGAGCTCGCCGCCAAGGAGCGCGAGATCGAGGAGCGGCTCACCGCCGCCCGCGTCGAGGCCCTCAGCAAGCTCGACTCCGCTCGCGCCGAGGCCGGTGAGAAGCGCAGCGTCGCCGTCGATGCCGCGCGCGACACCGCCGCCAAGACCCTCGCCGACGCCGAGGCCGCCCTGGAGAAGGCGCAGGCCGAGGTCGGCCGCGAGCTCGAAGCCGGTCAGGAAGGTCTGGCGCGCAGCATCGCCTCGCGTCTCCTCGGTCGAGGTGTCGCATGAGCCGCCGACGCATCCTGAAGCAGGCCCTGTTCACCCTGAGCGCCTGTGCGGTCGCGAGCGGCGCCTTCGCCGCTGGTGGGGGCGACGGTGAGCACCACGGGCCGAGCCTCATCGCGAAGATCGTCAACACGGCCATCTTCTTCGGCTTCATCGCCTACATGGTCGGCCCGAGCATCAAGGCTCACTTCATCGGCCGGAAGAAGCAGATCGCCGAGGACCTCCAGGCGGCCCAGCGCGCCCGCGAGGAGGCCGAGGCCAAGCTCGCCGAGATCGACGCTCGCCTGAAGGAAGTCGAGACCGAGGTCGGCACGATCCGGTCCGACGCCGAGAAGACCGCCGCCGCCGAGCGCGAGCGGCTCATCGCCGAGGCCGAGGCCGAGGCGGGTCGCATCGTCGCCCAGGCCGAGCGCCAGGCCGCCGACCTCGAGTCCGGCGCCGAGCGTCAGCTGCGCGAGAAGGCGGCTGACATGGCCGTCGAGATGGCCTCCCAGGTCCTCTCGAAGGAGCTCAAGGACGACGACCACGGTCGTCTCTTCAACCAGTACGTCGACGGCCTCACGAAGGCGGCGTCCTAACCCCCAGCGAACTCCCCGGGAGCCACTGACATGCACGTCGGTTCGAAGGCGAGGCGATACGCCCGCGCCCTGGCCCAGGTCTCGACCGAGCGCGGTCTCGCCGATCAGGTGCAGGCCGAGCTCGAGGGCTTGGCCGGCTACCTCGCGGAGCAGCCCGTCGCGAAGATGATCCTCGAGGCACCCGCCTCGACCAGTCAGCGACAGGGTGATCTCGTGCGTGGCCTCCTCTCCGGTCACTCGTGGTCGGAGCCGGTCGCCAACTTCATTCAGCTCCTGGCCGAGAACCGTGGCTTCGGTCTCCTCGACGAAGTCGTCGAGGGGCACGCCGATGAGCTGCGCAAGGCCAGTGGCGTCGTTCAGGCCACCGTGCGAACCGCCCGCGCCCTGCCGGCGGACCAGCTCGAGAGCCTCAAGAAAGCCGTCGCGGAGCTGACGTCTGCCAAGAACGTCGAGCTCCTCGTCGAGGAAGACCCATCCCTGATCGCCGGCGTCGTGACCGAGGTCGGCTCCGTCGTCCATGACGGAAGTCTCAAGAGCCAGCTCTCAAGGCTGCGCGAACAACTCGCATCGGAGTAGCGATGAGCATCAGTGCCAGCGAAATCAGCCAGATTCTCCGGCAGAAGATCGAGGGCTTCGACTCTTCCCCCGACCGCAAGGAGAAGGGCACCGTCGTCCGTGTCGGTGACGGCATCGCCCAGGTTCACGGCCTCGATGAGGTCATGTACGGCGAGATGCTCAACTTCGAGGGCGGCGTCACGGGCCTCGCCTTCAACCTCGAGGAAGACTCGGTCGGTTGCGTCCTCATGGGCGACACCACCGAGATCCGCGAGGGTGCCTCGGTCGAGCGCTCCGGGCAGGTCATGGCCATCCCCGTCGGCGACGCGATGGTCGGTCGCGTCGTGAACTCGCTGGGTCAGCCCATCGACGGCAAGGGCCCCATCGCGACCACCGAGAGCAACCCTCTCGAGGTCGTCGCCCCCGGCGTCATCGACCGCAAGCCGGTGACCGAGCCGATGCAGACCGGCATCAAGGCCATCGACGCGATGATCCCGGTCGGCCGTGGTCAGCGTGAGCTGATCATCGGCGACCGCCGCACCGGCAAGTCGGCGGTGGCCATCGACGCGATCATCAACCAGAAGGACTCCGGGGTCATCTGCATCTACGTCGCCATCGGCCAGAAGCGGTCGACGGTGGCGCAGGTCGTCGGCACCCTCGAGAAGTACGGCGCCATGGACCACACCATCGTGGTTGCGGCGACGGCTTCCGAGCCGGCCCCGCTGCTCTACCTCGCGCCCTACGCGGGCTGCGCCCTCGGCGAATACTTCCGCGACAGCGGCCGTCACTCGCTGGTCGTCTACGACGATCTCACCAAGCAGGCCGCGGCCTACCGTGAGCTCTCGCTCACCCTGCGTCGTCCGCCGGGTCGCGAGGCCTACCCGGGTGACGTCTTCTACCTCCACTCGCGGCTGCTCGAGCGCGCCTCGAAGCTCAGTGACGAGAAGGGCGGCGGCAGCCTCACGGCGCTCCCGGTCATCGAGACCCAGGCCGGTGACGTCTCGGCGTACATCCCGACCAACGTCATCTCGATCACCGACGGCCAGATCTACCTCCAGTCGGACCTGTTCTTCCAGAACATCCGCCCGGCGGTGAACGTCGGCATCTCGGTCTCGCGCGTGGGCGGCAACGCCCAGACCAAGTCGATGAAGTCGGTCGCCGGCACGCTCCGTCTCGACCTGGCTTCCTACCGCGAGCTCGCTGCCTTCGCGCAGTTCGGCGCCGACCTCGACAAGGCCACCCAGGCCCAGCTCGACCGTGGTGAGCGGCTCGTCGAGATCCTCAAGCAGCCGCAGTATCAGCCTCTCTCCTGGGAGAAGCAGGCCATGCTCATCGTGGCCGGCACCCGCGGCCTGCTCGACGAGTTCGAGCTCACCCAGCTCGCCGACTTCGAGCAGGGGCTCTACGAGTATCTCGACGCGAGCTGCGGCGACCTGATGAACGAGCTCCGCGACAAGAAGCCCGACCTCAAGAAGGGCGACTTCGCCGACCGTGCGGTGGCCGCTCTCAAGGACTACGTGGCGACCTTCCGCAGCACCCAGTCCGCCAAGGCTTCCTGAACCCCTTCCGGCCGAGGCCTGAGGACGAACGATGGCGAGCATTCGGGACCTGAGACGGCGCATCCGTTCGGTCCAATCCACCAAGCAGATCACCCGGGCGATGAAGCTGGTCGCGGCCTCCAAGCTGCGCAAGGCTCAAGAGACCATGGAGCGGGCGCGTCCTTACGCTGCCGGCGTCAAGTCCCTGCTCGGCAAGCTCAAGTCGGCCGCTGGCGAGGTCAGCCATCCGCTCCTGCAGGAGCGAGACGGCAACAAGACCCTCATGCTGGTCGTCTCTTCCGACCGCGGTCTCTGCGGGGGCTTCAACGCGAACCTGCTCAAGGGCGCGATGAATGCTCTCAAGGAGCGTTCGGACCGTGAGGTCCACCTCGAGATCTGCGGGAAGAAGGCCGCCGACTTCTTCAAGTCGCGCTCCTGGGAGGTCCGCAAGCATCACGCGGACGTCCTGCGCGACCTGAGCCCGGAGAACACGCGTGCCGTGGCGCACTCGTTGATTCAGGGCTTCCTGGACGACGGCTACGACGAGGTTCTCGTCGTGTCGAACCGCTTCAAGTCGGTGATGGCCCAGGACCTGGTCGTCGAGCGCCTGCTCCCGGCCGGTCAGGACGACGGCGACGAGGCGGCTGCCTCCGAGACCGGCGACTACATCTACGAGCCCTCGGCCGCCGAGCTCCTCGGCTCCATCGTGCCGCGCTCGGTCGAGACCATCGTTCACCAGGTCCTGCTCGAGTCCTATGCGGCCGAGATGGGAGCCCGGATGGTCGCCATGGAAACGGCGACCAAGAACGCCTCCGAGATGATCGACAAGCTCACCCTCATCATGAACCGCAAGCGTCAGGCCGCGATCACGACCGAGATCATCGAGATCGTGTCCGGCGCCGCCGCCCTGGAGGGTTGAGCGCCGGCTCCGGCGACTCACCCATCGCAGCTCCGAAGTAAAGAGGTCATTCAGATGTCTGACAACAAGGTCGGCAAGGTCGTTCAGGTCATCGGGCCCGTGCTCGACGTCGAGTTCGAGGAGGGGCACGTCCCCACGATCATGAGCGCTCTCGAGGTGAACTGGGAGGTTCCGGCGGCCGGTGGCGGCATGGAGGCCCGGACGCTCATCGCAGAGGTCGCGCAGCACCTCGGTGAGAGCCGTTGCCGCGCCATCGCCATGCAGCCCACCGAGGGCCTCATGCGTGGTGCCTCGGCGACCGACAAGGGCGAGCCGATCTCCGTGCCGGTGGGTGAGGACACCCTCGGTCGCGTGCTCAACGTCGTCGGCCAGCCGGTGGACAACATCGAGCACTCGGTCGAGAACGCGAGCCGCTTGGCCATCCATCGCGAGGCGCCGAGCTTCGAGGAGCAGGCCACCGAGACCGAGATGTTCGAGACGGGCATCAAGGTCATCGACCTTCTCGAGCCCTACACCAAGGGTGGCAAGAGGGGCCTGTTCGGCGGCGCTGGCGTCGGCAAGACCGTCATCATCATGGAGCTCATCAACAACATCGCGCAGCCCAGTAGGTAACCTCAGATATTGGGAAACCTTGCCATCGAGGCATTCCCCACGCATACGTAATAGATAGAGAAGCGAGTGCGTGGC
>JBCCFW010000163.1:0-17768 GCA_039029535.1 Acidobacteriota bacterium | reverse complement strand
TGAAGGCGGGTGTCCCATCTGCCCGCGAGATGCAGCTTCTCGCCCTGGTTGTGGTCGAGCGCTCCGGCCTCGAGGTTGCTGATCTCTTCAAGAGAGAGACTGGTAACTCGATTTCTCCAGGGTCGCTCTACACGACCTTCCGCCGGTTGCGTGAGGCTGGTTGGGTTAAGGCTCGCAGCGATGAGGACGAAGACGGGCGTGTTCGGTACTTCAAGCTCACGGGGACGGGAGTAGAGGTGTTGAATGCTGCGCGGGCGCACTACGCGCGGCTAGCGCGCTTCGGGTTGACGGAGGAAGCGTGAGCGCGGTAGGGGCATTCGAGCGACTTCAGCACCGAGTTGGGCGCAGTCTCGCTGTGTCAGTCGTGGGAGTGTCGATATGCTTGTATGGCGGAGCCACTTCGCCATCGTCTGAGTATCAGTTGGCGCTGTCTGCTGCCGCAGTCGCGTATGGCTGTCTAGGTTGCCTTCTCCAGAGATTGAGTGTGCGTGCCTTTCAGCAGGAGCTGGCGGATGCCGCTGGCTGTACGCGTTCGGAGCTTGTGGTTGCCTTCGAGAGAGTGCTTGAGCCTCTGTCGGGTGAGTTCTCAAAGCTCTCGCCTGACGGCAACGCCTGGAGCCCCTACAGTCTGGCGAGGCGTTGGAGGCACTTCTGTTCGCCAGCGACGAACGAAGAGCAAGTTGAGCCTGCGCTGGCTGATGTTAGACGTCTTCAAAAGAGGATGGAGAGGGAGGGTTGCGGCCGGTCTTACATCAATATCGTCACCGGATGGCACGTGTTCAACTTGGTGACGGTAGTCTGCATTGGTGGCGCGCGGGACTTTCTGATGCAGGTGCTGCCATTGGCGCGTCTGTTTGGGAAGCTCTGTAGGTAGAGATGGTGGCCACGGCTATGGGTTGTGACGCTGCGGAGCAAGATTGGGGCTGGCGGATCGAAGCGCTTGCTGGTGTGTTCGACTCTGAACTCACTGACGGCCATGCAGCGCTTCTCCACCCGTGGAAGCGGATGTACGAGCGGCGAGTAAGAATAGCAATTGTGCTAGTGCTCTCTCTCGCCCTTTGCTCGGGGCTCTGTGTGGCGGCTGAGGTGTGGCCTCTCGCACTTGTCTCTGTGGTGGCGTTCTACAGCTTCGCTTGGTGGTGGATGCGTCGATTCAAGGCCGAGTTCCGGCGAGGAATGTGTGAGCACCTTGAGCTGACGGATTCGCAGTTGAGCTGGCTCTTCGAGTACTTGAACTCGTGCTTCGAGGAGGAGTTTCGGGCTCGAGTCCCTTTGGCGGGCTCCGAGCCTCGCAGGTTGTTGGCGGCTACCATCTGGTGCCTGTGCGAAGACGAGACACGAGAGGAGCAGATCGAGCCTGCGCTCGCAGACATCCGGCGACAGCAACTCCAGATGGAGCGTGATGGTTGTCGCCCAGCTAGAGTGACCGCGTTCTTGAACTGGCAGATGGTGAGCCTTGCTGGATGTGTCGCGGTGGATAGAATTCGGTGCATCTGCTCGCAGACTGTCCAGTGGTTTGAGCGGCGGAGAAGACAGGGGCGGTGGTTCTGATGAGTTGCTCCTACTTGCGCGAGGAAGGTCGTGTCCTCCGTGAGCGGCTCGGCCCTGGTCGGGTGCTCCTTCATGGACGACCAATGGCGGCGGCTCCTGCGTCCGGTAATCTCAGGTTCGGTTGACTAAACCGCCTACTCCTGCCGAGCGATCGGCAAGTACGTCGAGCACTACCCCGCCGTGCGACCTCACCAGGGTCTGGATGGCGAGTTCATCGAGCCGAGCGCGATGGCTCGTCGAGGAGCTGGGTCCCTCGTCTGCCGCCGACGGCTGGGCGGGATGCTGAACTCCTACTACCACCGACGCGCAGCCTGAGTTGAGTTCCGGTCCGGTGACTTCCGGCCTGTTGGTCGTGCCTGGGCCGCAGTGGGAGTGCGTCCGCTCGGAGGACTGTGGCAGTGGGAAGGGCGAGGGATGGCTGTGGAGCAGCCGTTGTCAGGGAGGGCAGTGCCTGCAATCGGTGCGGCTGAGTATTGGTACAGGACGGGGGCGAGAGCGCTCGGTTGTCTGGACGAGCAGGCCGCGGTCAAGGGACATGATCGGCGCAGCCTTGGAGGACTCATGAACAAGACTTGGCGTGCCTACTACCTCGGCGGACTCGTTGCCCTCGCCCTTTCGCTTCTGCTCGGCTGCGACCACCACACTCCCCTGACGCCACATTCTTGAGCAACCACGCGAAGGACATCGTTGCGATGGACTTCCTGGTCGTGCCAACGGTGACCTTCCGGTTGCTTCACGTCCTCGTGCTTCTCCGGCACGATCGTCGAAGCATCATGCACGTGAACGTGACGCAGTATCCGACGGCGGAGTGGACGGCGCAGCAGGTCGTCGATGCATTCCCGTGGGACGAGGTGCCGCGTTACTTGCTAAGAGACCGCGATGGCGTCTACGGTCGAGCCTTCAGCAAGCGAGTCCGGGGACTCGGAATCGAGGAGGTCAAGACTGCGCCCCGGTCACCTTGGCAGAATCCGTACGTCGAGCGGTTCAACGGCACGCTTCGGCGGGAGCTCCTCGACCATGTCATTGTGCTGGGGGAGCGTCACCTGCGCCGGCTGATTGGCGAGTACCTGAGCTACTACCACGAGGCCCGCTGCCATCTTAGCCTCGATAAGGACTCGCCGCACGGCCGAGAGGTGCAGACACCCGAGAGGGGAGAGGTCGTGGCGTTCCCGATGGTGGGCGGCCTGCATCACCGGTACGAGCGTCGGGCTGCCTGAGCTCGTTCCAGTGCGGCCGAGGTTGGTGGAACGACTGACGGCGAAGGTGCGCCCGGCATCTGCCCTTCACGTGGGAACGGCTGTCGCCGCGACCCGAGTTCGCGGCTGATACTCGAACATGGCGCCAGCGCGGCCGGCGAGCTCGTGTTCGGGGTGCCCTGGATAGCTGTGATCGGGGGCGGATAGAGTCTTTGGCCAGGGACAGGCTCCCAAGAGTCCTCCTGAACCCCTGAGACGCCCGGCCCGAGTCGCCTGGATGCTGGCGATGGCCCACTGCTTGGAGGCAGCGATCGAGCGAGAGGAGTATCGGGACCGGGCGCACGCCGCCGAGAGACTTGGAGTAACGCGGACCCGGGTGACTCAACTCCTTGACCTGCTGCTACTGGCGCCGGACATCCAGGAGCAGCTACTGACTCTGGAGGCGGTCGATGGTGTATAGCCGCTGGCGGAGCGAGCGTTGCGGGAGGTTGTGCGGTGGGAGTGCTGGGCTGAGCAGAGGAATGTGTGGGCTCGTCTCAGCCGGAAGTCGTAGGCGAGACGCGAACCTGGGCCGTTTGTATAGCCACGCGAACTTCGTCGTAAATCTCGACACCGATGCTCTCTGCTACCTCAAGTGTTGTGACGAGTGCGTAGGGAATTGCCTCATCAAGTACGCCGGCGTCAGGACGGCAGCTCACCTGGATCTCCAAGTCAGTTCCGTCAGAGAAGACGGCGGCTTGTTCGCCATCCAGAATCTCGTGCTGTAGAGTGCCGCGCTGAACAGCCTGCCAGTCTGCTTGCTGGCGGCTTACCCGGAGGGCGCTTTGCGGCGGGGCAAACCAAAGGTCGGCGCGTCGCCAACCCTGATGGCGGGGATTCACTGGAGTGTGCCAGGCTAGCGTGATGGTGAGACGTCGGTGTCCACGTTGTCCGCTGAGTGATGGTGGTAGTGGGAATCGATGAATGTGTGACTGTTCTTTGGCCAGCAAACCGCCGCTAATCGCTGTTGCTCTACGTTCGGTGCACTCGCGGGCTCGACTGAGGTTGATGGTGCCGTAGCCGAGTAGGCGCGTGACGTATTCCTTGAACTGCCGTCTGTTGTCATCCGTACCGAGAATGTTGTCGAGGGTCGGGCCTGCGAGCTCCCAGTCGGCTCCGTGCGCCAGCAGGGCTTTGAGCCAGACTGACCGAGGTACGGTGTCGATGATCTCGCCGCCAGGGTCGCCCCGAATGTCGTCGAGAACATCATGGAGTAGTCCCGCTGCCCTGCTCACGAGTGCGGTGGCATTGCTGGTGCCTCGTGAGTACCTTGAGGCGGCTCGGTCGCCGGGTGTAGGGCCTGGGGCTGCGGCAAGCTGGCCGGGTGCCAATGTTCCCCCGTAGACTTCCAGGGTCATCTGTTCGGCCGGACGAAGTTGCTTTCGCACGAGTACGCATCCGCCTGGCGCGAGGATGTCCGGCTTGATCGCTCGGCGGTAGCCCATGCCTTGTGCGTTAATCGGGCTTGGGAGTCCTCTTCTGGTGTGCGGCTGGAGCCAGCCCGGAGGGGGCGGCGCGTTCGATGCGTCATCGTGAATTGCTGCTACTGCCAGTGCGTTGGTGGCTTCCGCCGGCGACAGTAGTCGTCGATGGCGCGCATCTGCTGCTATCGAACGAATGATCTGCTCCTGTAGCGCTTCTGGTGTAAGTGTGTCGGAGCTGTCGTACCCGTGAAGTTCAATCGTCCTGGTGTGGTTTCCTGCGCTGACAACAAACAGGACCTGGTAATGCCAGGCGAGCCAATCCAGCAGGCGGGCGAGGGGGCTGAGGGCGCGTTCGAAGGGACGGTCTAGAATGCCTATGGATAGGTTGATGACGGCGATGTCTGTTCCTACGGGTTCTTGGTCTCCTTCGGACTCAAACAGTCGGCGCACTGCTCGGTGAACTAGGTCGACGATCAGTGTCCCTTCGGGTACCGACTCGCAGCGTCGCCAGGCTCGAGGGTCTGGTTGTAGGATGGGGCGGACGTAGAGTGGTCTTGGTAGGGGTGCTTCATCAGCTGCCAGGTCGCCGTGAATGATCAGGGATGCCATCGCTGTTCCGTGGCGCCTCTCGTTCGCGGGGTAGTTCTCCTCGAAGACGTCCGGGTCGTCGACGATCAGGCGTCCCTCCAGCCTCTGATGCGTTTGGAGTGGCAGGCCATCGAGGAGTGCTACTACGGGCGTGCCGGTGGGGGCTCCAGTCGGGTGGGGTCCTCCGTCGTGGGTCTGCTCGTCGTCGGGGACTGTGGTGGACATTTGTCCGCTTGCGCGGAAGAACTGAATCTGCTCGCAGTGAACTAGGGCTGTGTCGTCGTTCGGATCTTCAAGGAGTTTGACGATCGCCCTCGTTGGAAGGTGTGCGAGTAGGGCATGGTAGCCGATCTCCTCGAGAGAGCTTTCGGCGATGATGGTGCCTTGGAGGTCTGTGACGAGACCAGCAACTCGGTCATGGGCAGCCTGGCGTGCTCGCGGTAGTTGTCGATACCAGAGTTCGATCTCGCACGGTACGATCTCCTGTCCGTGTTCTATCCGCTCATGCCAATCGTCCAGCACGCCTGTCTCGATGAGGCGATCTCTGGGTCCCCACGGGCGCACGTCACGCAGTTGTTCAAAGAGCGTCTTCCATCGCCCAAGGCCATGCGGCAACTTCTGGTCAGCCTGCCAGCTGCCCCAAAGCGAGAGCATCTGTTGTAGTGCGCTCTGGTTCGTGAAGATCATGAACAGGCGACATCCCAGTGCCTTGTCTGGGCGGCGCTGCTCGTTGTCGTCTAGGGCGAAGAAGTCGTCGTCTGGAGGAACGTCTTCTCTCTCGATCTCGGCAAGCCACTCCATCCCGGGTATCTTCTCCACAGCTCGAATGAAGCCGTCTACCGTGCCCACGGCTTCAAGCACAACGACCTCTTCCGGTACCAGTCCCTGAGCTTCGGTTTGAAGTCGGGTGCGGCGCTCTGCGAGTGCTGCTTGGAGTTCCTGAAGACGGGGAGCCAGTCTTTCCGATTGGCGCTCCCGGTCGGGGCGTTGGAATCGTCCGCCGCCACCCCCCTTGGTTCGTCGCTTCGCGGGTTCGCCGGGCGCTGGAAGGATGAGCAAGGGGCGTTCAGTCATGGCGTTGTTCGCTGTCCTTCAGGCCGGACTTGCCGATGGAGAAGCGTTGTTGCCACTGGCTCAGTCTCTTGCTCACGATCTTCCGGATGTCTGCACCCGGAAGTTGCAGTACGTATTGGCGATGTACGTCTAGAGCGAACTGCTCCAGTTCTGAGAAGCTCAGGCCCTTCAGGCGCTTCGCGAGAGTGGGTGGCGCGTATCCTAGACGGCAGCCGAGTCTCTCTTCGAAGCGGCGAAGCCACTCCTGCGCTAGTGTTGGGGTAGGAGGGGGGAGGTTGAGCCGGAGCTGGAAGCGTCGCCAGACTGCTCGGTCGAGTAGCTCGGGGTGGTTGGTTGCCGTGATGACGATGACATGGCTGGGTAAGTCATCGATCTGGAGAAGGAGTGAGCTGACGACACGCTTGATCTCTCCGGTTTCGTGGGTGTCGCCTCGCTCCTTCCCGACGACATCGAACTCGTCGAAGAAGAGGACGCATCGTCGGGTTCGAGCCTGCTCGAAGAGGTGTACGAGTCGGACAGCCGTTTCTCCAAGAAAGCTGGCGATAACGGACTCGTACCGCACTGCGAGGAGCGGTAGTGTCAGCTCCGTTGCGATCGCTTCGGCCAGCGAAGTCTTGCCATTGCCGGGGGCGCCAGCAAGAAGCACGCGGTGCCTAGGCTCGAGATTGTGAGCGCGAAGGAGATCCACGCGCTGGTGTTCTTCGACGAGTTCGCGGCAGGCGTCGGCTGTGGCAGCGGGCATCACGAGGTCAGCAAGGCGGCGCTCAGGTGAGATCTCGTGGAACAACTCGCGAGCGCTTCCGTTGCGTCGAATGGGTGTGGCGGTCGGCCCAGCATCAGGAGGCCCATTCGCTCGCAGATGGGCCGCAAGGCGATCAGCAAGAATGTGATGTTGCTTGGCGCGTTCTTCCGTGACGAGAGCCTCGAGGGCCTTTCGGAAGAGCGATTGGTCTCCGCGTGCGCCAGCGCGTACGAGGTCGATGAGTAGGTCGGCGCGGGCCATCAGCGCACTCCGATGTCAACGCTTGCATCAGGGGCTTGGAGTCGTGCGGGTGGTCTCTCCCCAGCAGTTCTAGCCGCGTGTGGGGAAGACTGACAGCAAGTCGACTGGTTGCCAAGACGACGAGGCCGTGGCGCGTCTGTGGCTCCCAGGCTCAGCTCGCGCTCGAGCACTGAACTCAGCGTCGGTGTTGCCGAACGAGGCATTCAGGGAGGGCAGTGCCCAAGAGCGAGCGATCCTGGCTGGCAACGGCTCGCGTCGGCAGTTGCCGGTCGGCTACGGGCATCGGTTCAGGTGCGCTGCACGAGTTGGTCGGGGAGCTGTGAACCAGCACCTGCCCATTCTCAGATCTCGGCTCTTTCTGTGTAAACCAACCAGCTGTGCTCTCGCCCCGATCTCCGCGTCCGAGAGCTGATCCGGTCCCGGATCGACGCCCGAGCAGACCGGCCCGTATCTCAGCGGCGACTGGGAGAGGGGAGCCCTGGATCCCGAAATCCCCCGAATCAGCCCCCTGAACGCACGAAAGCCCCGACCTCGCCGATCGGGGCTCCGTGTTGACCCAACTCCTCCCCCGAGTTGGTCGTCGATTCGTCTGGCTCCGCAGGAGGGATTTGAACCCCCGACCTAGTGGTTAACAGCCACCCGCTCTACCGCTGAGCTACTGCGGAACGGTCCAGAAGGCTGGAGACGGTATCACGGAGGGGAGGGGCCTGCCACCGGGGAAATCGACCCCGGACCAGGAATCCGCACGAGTCGCCCCCGAGGACCGGGAGCCCTGAACGACCGCTCCGCAGCGGCCCCTGTCCCCGAGGCCCGCCCTCAACTCCACCCCGGCCACCGCCGATCCACCCCGGCAGAGGCCCGGACCGCGCCCTTGGCCCGGTCAATTCATGAGTCTCCTGCTGCGTGACCAGATCCGCTGCCTGCGAAGGGCGTACTCGCCTCTCGGTCCTCAGCGCACCGTCCAGTGCGCCTCCGGGCCTCGACGCTACGTTCACCCTTCTCGGCTAGCGTCTCCGGCCACTCGCGACGAACACTCATGAACAGTCCGGGCCGATTTCCTCCCGGAGAGCCCGTGACCCCCTACGACGCACCGGTCTTGGCCCCCCCGAAGAACCCGCTGCCCTCGGGAGGGGCCCGCGGGATACGATCCCGGCGGAGGCCCTCCGTGCGTTCCGACCAGCTCGCCAGGTTCAAGCTCTTCGAGGCCCTGACCGACCCGCAGCTCGCCACGATGGCGAAGCTGTTCACGGACCAGGAGCTTCCCGCCGGCACCCCGATCTTCAAGGAAGGAGATCGGGGCGACCAGCTCTACCTCATCGGGAAGGGCACCGTCCGCATCACCCAGCGGCTCGGCAGCTCCGCCGAAGAAGCCCTCGCTTTCCTGAAAGAGGGCAACTACTTCGGCGACATGTCCCTCATCGACGCCCGACCCCGCTCCGCCGACGCCATCGCCGAGACCGACGTCGTCCTCCACCGTGTCGGACGCTCCGAGTTCCTTCTCCTCATGCGCGTGGACCCGGAGATCGCCCTCTCCGTCCTCTTTCAGTTCATTCGCACCCTCACCGCCCGCCTCCGCGACAACAACGAGAAGGTCCGCGCTCTCAACATGATGTCGATGTGGTGACCCGCCCCTGACCCCGTCCGCACCGGCGCCCCGTTGACCGGGAGCCGGAGCACCCCGAGAATCGGGCCGGACGGGAAGGAGTCACCACCACCATGAGCATCGACACCGAACGCTTCACCAAGGTCCCCCTCTTCGAGAAGCTGAACCCCGACGAGGTCGCGTCCCTCCTCGAGATCGCCGAGGACGTCCTCCCCGAGGCCGGTGACGTCGTCGTGGAGGAGGGGAGCGACGGCGACGCCTTCTACGTCATCTCCGACGGCGTCTTCGACGTCGTCCAGGGTGGCTCCAGCGCCCTCGAGCAGAAGGTCATGGCCCGCCTCGAGGAGTACTCCTTCTTCGGTGAGATGGCCCTCGTCTCCGCCGACAAGCGCTCCGCCTCCGTCCACTGCGTGAAGGAAGGTCGCCTCAAGCGCTTCCCGCTCGATGCCTTCCAGGCCAAGCTCGACGACGGCGACCTCGCCGCCTACAAGGTCACCCACGCCATGGCCCGCATCCTCGCCCAGCGCCTGAACCGGGTCCAGAAGCGCTTCATCACCGAATTCCTCGCGCTCACGGCTGGTCACGTCTGCTAGGACTCCAGTCGCGGGACCGTCATCGGCTTTCCCACCCCCCGTCACGTAACATCCGGGGGTGGACGTCTCGATCAACTGCTTCCCGCCTCCGGCGCGGGCGGCCACCTGCAAGCTCCGGCTCTCCCGTCCGGTCCTCCCCGGACGGGCCGACTCCTTCCGCGCCGGTGAGACCGCCCCCGATCCGTTCGACGGTCTCCTCGAGCTCGCGGGCGTCACCGCCGTCGCCGTCGAGCACGACCTCGTCGTCCTCCTGAAAGACGACCGCGCCCTGCCCTGGGAGCCCCTGGTCGAGCAGGCCCGCGAGCTCCTCACCGCCTACTTCGCCTCGGGCCGCGCCCCCGAGCTGCCCACCATCGGTCCCGAGGACGAGGCCGCCCTCCAGGCCCGGGTCGAGGAAGCCCTCGCCACCGTCGTGAACCCCGCCCTCGCCGAGCACGGCGGTGCCGCCCGGCTCGTGAAGATGGAGGGCTCCCGAGTCTTCATCGAGCTCTCCGGCGGCTGCCAGGGCTGCGGGATGTCCGCCATCACCGTCCGAAGGGGCGTCCGCTCCTCGCTCCAGGCCGCCGCGCCCGAGGTGACCGAGGTCATCGACGTGACCGATCACGCGGCCGGCGATGCGCCGTACTTCCAACCTTCGCAAGCTGGCGAGAGCGCCCTTCCGGCCGCTCCCTAGCTCACTCAGGCACCGTGGCCACCCCCGACGACGCTCCCGCCGATCGCCGCGAACGCGCGATTCGGATCGCCCGCGAGGCCCAGCGCCTCGACGACGGCGAGCTAGGCGGCTTCCTCGAGCGGTCCTGCGGGAGCGACTCGCTCCTCCGCGAGATGGTCGTCTGCTTCCTCGATGACGACGACGACGAGGCCACCCGCGTCGGTGGAGAGGGGAGGCTCCTCTCCGGTGACCCCACCTTCGGAGGCGCACCGCTCAGCACCGGGAGCACGCCCGACCACATCGCCGGCTACCGCATCATCCGGCGTCTCGCCGCCGGCGGCATGGGTGTCGTCTACGAGGCCGAGCAAGACGACCCCCGTCGTCGCGTCGCCCTCAAGGTCCTCCTGCCAGGGCTCGCCACTCCCGAGCTCCTCCGACGCTTCCGCGCCGAGGCCCAGGTGCTCGGTCAGCTCCAGCACGAGGGCATCGCTCAGGTCCACGCCTCCGGCACGGAGCACGGCGTCGCTGGCGAGCAGCCGTGGTTCGCCATGGAGCTCGTCGACGGCCTGCCGCTGGACGAGCACGCCCGCGTCCACGACCTCTCCGTCGCCGACCGCATCGAGCTCCTCGCCAAGACCTGCGACGCCGTCCAGCACGCGCACCAGCGTGGCGTGGTCCACCGTGACCTCAAGCCCGCCAATGTCCTCGTGACCCGGGCCGGGCAGCCGAAGATCCTCGACTTCGGCGTCGCCCGCGTGACCGGTGACGAGGTCGGCATCGTCACGCTCCGCACGACCCCCGGCGAGATCGTCGGGACCGTCGCGTACATGAGCCCGCAGCAGCTCCGTGGTGAGGCCCACCTCGTCGACGCCCGGGCCGACGTCTACTCCCTCGGCGTCATCGCCTACCTGCTCCTCACCGGCGAGCTGCCCCACGACGTTCAGGGCCTGCCGCTGCACCAGGCCGTCGCGATGATCTGCGAGGGCAAGCCCGTCCGACCCGGCACCCTGCACGGCGCCCTCCGTGGTGACCTCGAGACCATCATCGCGCGCGCCCTCGAGCAGGACCCCGCCCAGCGCTACCAGAGCGCGGCGCAGCTCGCCGACGACCTGCGACGCTATCTCCGTCACGAGCCGATCCTCGCCCGGCCGCTCTCGCTCGGCTATCAGCTCCGACTGTTCGCACGGCGCAACCGCCTGCTCGTCGGGGCCAGCGCCGCGGTCGCCCTCGCGCGGGTGGTCGGGATCGTCGCCTCGGTCAACTTCGCTCAGCGTGAGGCCGAGGAGCGTCGGCGCGCCGACGCTCAGCTCGAGCAGGCCGAGCAGCTCCTCGGCGTGGCCGAACGACAGCGCGACGAAGCTCAACGACGCTCATACGCCGCCGCCCTCGGCGCTGCGTCTGCCGCGATCGAGTCCTCCGACCTCATCCGCGCCCGGCGCTCGCTGGGGGAAGCTCCTCCCGAGCTCCGCGGCTGGGAGTGGCGGCACCTGAGCTCTCGGATCGACCGCAGCCTGCGCTCCTCGCGGATCGATCCACCCGGACGCATCAACGCGCTCGACTGGCGAGGGGAGGGCTTCCAGCTCACCGTCATCCGCCCCGGTGGCCCTCATGGCTATCGACGCTGGCCGCGACTCGACGGTCTCTCCGAGCCGGAGATCGAGAGCGTGGGCTCGGGCTTCTTCGTGTCCGACGACCTGCTGGTCAGTGGCCATGGCGACGACTGCCGCCTCGCTTTCTTCGATGGTGAGCGCGAGGCCCGCATCATTCGCTTTGCCACGCCCAGCGATGGCGCGATCTTGGCGTCCGATCCGCGAGGTGAGCTTCTCGGTGTCCGTCAGCAGGCCTTCGTCGAGCTGGTCGGACGGAGAGGAGAGGAGATCTTCCGGCTCGCCTCTTGGGACACCGTCCCCGACCTCATGGACATCGTCGTCGATCGTTCGCGGGGCCTCATCGCCTGGGGCGGTCGCAACGGTCGTGTCGAGGTGCGAGAGCTCGATGGGATCGAGCGAGCCCTCGCCCGAGGGAACGCCGACTCCGTGAGCGTGGCCGCCGACTGGCGCGTCGATCTCCGTGGTGGCTCGGTGCGGCGTCTCGCGCTCTCTCCCGACGGCCGCACCCTCTACACCGTGGGCGCCGACGCGAGCCTCTACCGCATCGACCTCGACCGGCGTGAGCCCTTCGCTCTCGCGCATGGCCGTGGCAACCAGATGCAGGCCCTCGTCGTGCGACCCGATGGCCAGCAGCTCGCCGTCGGGGGCGGCGACGGCACCGTGCGTCTTCACGACGCCGTGAGCGGTCGCCTGGAGAAGGAGCTCTCGGGACACTCGTCGCGCGTGCACTCGCTCGCCTACTCCGATGACGGCCACCGGTTGCTGTCGGGTGACGAGAACGGCGAGTGGCGCCTCTTCAACGTGGGAGAGGACGCCCTGCAGACCCTTCTTTCCGGACATCAGAGCTTCGTCTACGGCGTGGCGGTCGATGCCGAAGGACGTCTCGCGATGACTGGCGCTTGGGACGCCGCGGTGATCTTCTGGGACCTCGTCGACCAGCGGGCGCTCGCTCGATTCGTCGTGCCCGATCGACACCGAGTGACCAACATCGCGCTCGAGCCCGATCGACTGCGCGCCGCCGCGGTCGCCAGCGGCGGCGGCTACGGCGGCATCTGGATCGCCGACCTCGTCGACGGCACCGCCATCGTTCATGAGATCGACCGCCCCCAGCAGGTGGCGTTCACGCCCGACGGTCAACTCTGGGTCGTCAGCCAGGACAGCATTCAGAAGATCGATCCCGAGACCGGCGCGTGCCACCAACAGCGGCGGTTCTTCGAAGAAGTGCGGCCGCGTGACCTCGTGTTCTCGCCGGACGGTGACTTCGCCGTCCTCACGACCTACCACGACGAGCTGCTCGTCCTCGACCCCGAGACCGGTGAAACCTGGATGCGCTTCGAGGCGGGCGTCGGCACGGTCTCGGACCCGGCCGTGAGCCCGGACGGTCGTTTCGTCGCGGTGGGGAGCAACGACGGTCGGGTGCTCCTGTTCGAGCTCGGGCACCCCGAGCCGCTGGTGACGATGCCGGGACACGCGGGCACCGTTCACGTGGTGACCTTCTCACCCGACGGGACACGACTCTTCTCCGGTGATCACGGCGGCACGATCCGTGTCCACGACCTTGCAGGTGAAGAGCTGCTCGTGCTCTCGGGACATGGCGACTACGTGTACGACCTCGCTCTCGCCGCCGATGGTCTGGTGCTCTCGGCCTCTGGCGACGGGAGCGTCGGGGCCTGGTCCATCCAGACCGAGGCTGAGCGCGAAGCCGAACGTCGGCGCGCTCGTCGTCGTCGCCAGACGCTGGCAGAGGTCTCCGCACACCGACCGCTGAGCTGGGACAACCTCGACCAGGTCCATGCCGACCTGCGGGCCGACGCGAGGTTGCTGCTGATCGAGCGCGGACTCGAGAAGGCCGGCGGTCAGCCGTTGAACTGAGGCTCAGTCAGCGCGCTCGAAGCGCTGCCAGCTTCCGTCGATGAGTCGCTCGTGCGGATGGAAGCGACGCTTGTACTCCATGGACGGACAGCCCTCGACGGTGAGGCCGAGGTAGAGCCAGCGCAGGCCCTCCTGACGGCAGAGCTCGAGCTGCTTGAGGATGGAGTAGGTGCCGAGCGAGTAGGTCGACAGCTCCGGGTCCCAGAAGGTGTAGACCGCCGACAGCCCCGCCGAGGAGCGGTCGACCAGCGCGATGCCGGCCAGGCGATCCTCGTGCCAGTACTGCATCTCGAAGGAGTCGACGCAGCTCTCGACGAAGCAGGAGACGTACTCGGCCTCGTCGAGCGGACCCGACGGACCGTCGAGCTCGCGGCCGACCAGGTGCTTGGCGTGCAGCTCGAGACGCTCCTCGCTCACTCCCGGCGCGGTCACGCGGAGCTGGAAGACCTCCTCGCACTGACGCCAGCAGCGTTGCTGACTGCGGTTGGGCTGGAAGGTGCGCACGTCGACACGGATGGCCTCGCAGGCCTGACAGGCCCGACACCGAGGCCGGTAGAGCAGGGGACCCTGACGACGGTCACCCCGCTCGAGACGCTCCTCCAGCTCCTCGTGACTCAAGGGACGCAGGGGGAGTCGGAGGGGGAGCCGAGCCCGCCGGCCGGGCAAGTACGCGCAGTCGTCCTCCGCGTCGTGGAGCAGGACCTCGATGGGCTCGGAGTCGAGCACGGTCAGTTGCTGTCGACTTTCAGTTGATGCACGCGACGCTTGCCGAGCTTGAGGACACGCCCGTCGAGGTCACCGAGCGTGCTCAGCTCGGCCCTCCAGTCGGCGAGCTTCTCGCCGTCGAGCGAGACCCCGCCGCCCTGGACGAGACGCTTCGCGTCGGAACGGCTGCCGCCTCCTGCCGCGACCAGGTCGAGCACGGTGGCAGCGTCGGTCGGGACGACCAGCTCGGGCACGTCGGTGGGCAGGCCCTTGTCGCGGAACTGACTGAGGAACGACTCCTCGGCAGCGGCCGCCGCGTCGGCGTCGTGCCAGCGCTCGACGACGCAGCGTGCGAGCTTGGCCTTGCCTTCGCGAGGGTGGAGCTCACCGCTCTCGAGCGCGGCGCAGGCCGCGGCGGCCTCGGTGGGCGGCAGGCCCGACGCGAGCCGGTAGTAGTCGGCCATCGCCTCGTCGGGGATGCTCATGACCTTGCCGTACATGTCGGCGGCGTCGAGGGTGACGCCGATGTCGTTGCCGTAGGACTTCGACATCTTCTGCTTGCCGTCGGTGCCGACCAGCAGGGGGAAGGTCAGGCAGACCTGGGGCCGCAGCTCGCGGTGTCGCATGACGTCGCGGCCGGCGAGGATGTTGAAGAGCTGGTCGCGACCACCGATCTGGACGTCGGTCTCGAGCTCGCAGGCGTCGATGCCCTGGGCGAGGGCGTACATGAACTCGTGGAGGTGGATGGGCGTGCCCGCCTCGTGCCGCTGACGGAAGTCGTCGCGGATGAGGAGCTGGGCGAGGGTGAGCCCGGCGCAGTCGGTGAGCAGGGTCGCGAAGTCGAGCTTGCCCAGCCACTCGGAGTTGTGCCGGACCTCGGTCTTCTCCTCGTCGAGCAGGCGGAAGGCCTGGTCGGTGTAGGTCGTCGCGTTGAAGGCGATCTCCTCCTCGGTCAGCGGCGGCCGGGTCTTCGAGCGTCCGGTGGGATCGCCGATCCGCGCGGTGAAGTCGCCGACGAGGAACACGACCTGATGACCCAGCTCCTGGAAGCGCTGGAGGATGGTCATGACGACCGCGTGGCCGAGGTGGACGTGGGGGCTGGTGGGGTCGAGGCCGAGGTAGATGCGGAGCGGGCGGTCGCTCTTCTCGAGCAGCTTGCGCAGCTCGGCCTTCATCGCTTCGAGGAGCGACTCGTCGCCCATGTCGGCGCCGGCGGTCAGGTGCTCGACCTGCTCGTCCAGGCTCATCTCGGTCGTGGGGATCCGCGCCATCGTCTCGACCCTCGGCCCGCGTCGGATGCCGACCCTCCGTGGGTCCCGACCGGCCTCTCCGGAGGGGAGCGTACTCCAGGAGCTGGCGGGTTGCCCTGCCGGGACGAGGTCAGGCAGGCTCCCCGCGGGAGCTTCGATGGGCCTGACTCCAGAAATGGCGATGGTGCTCGGCGTCCTCGTGGTCGGCCTGGTCCTCTTCGTGACCGAATGGCTGCGCGTCGACGTCGTCGCCCTTTCGATGGTCGTCGCCCTCGTGGTGCTCGGCATCATCGAGCCCAAGACCGCGTTTTCGGGCTTCGGCTCGCCGCCGCTGGTCTTCCTGGCCGGCCTCTTCGTCATGAGCGGCGGGCTGGTGAAGACCGGCCTGGTCGAGCGCCTCGCGCTCCTCTTGCGGGCCTGGCTGCGGGGTCACCCCGAGCGCCTGGCGCCGGCCTGCATCGCCACCGTGGCGGGGGTCTCCGCCTTCGTGAGCAACACCGTCACGGTCTCCCTCTTCGTGCCGGTGGTCTCGACCCTGTCGAAGCGCGGCAAGGTCCGGCCGGGCTCCGTGCTCATGCCCATGGCCTTTGCCTCGATGCTCGGCGGCACCTGCACGGTCATCGGCACCTCGACCAACGTCGTCGTCTCGGGTCAGCTCGAGGAGATGGGGCTGACGCCCTACGCGATGTTCACGACCGCCCTGGTCGGCCTGCCCGCGCTCCTCCTCGGGATGATCTACCTGCTCGTCATCGCGCCGCGGCTGCTCAGGGAGCGGGGCGAGGGCGGCGGCGCCGACGATTACTCCATCCGGGCCTACCTCGCCGAGGTCATCGTCACCGAGAAGTCCCGCTTCGTCGGCCGCAGCCTCAAGGGGCTCCGCCTCGCCGATGAGGGTGTCGAGTGCCTGGGCGTCGTCCGGCGACCCAGCGTCGAGCTCGCCATGCCCGAGCCTGACGAGCCCTTCCGCGTCGGTGACCGGCTGCTGGTCAAGGGCAGCTCCGAGGACATCTTCTCGCTGGCCCAGCGCTCGGGGCTCGAGACCGTCGCCGGCGGTCGAGAGACCGACGCCGAGATGGATCTCAGCCTGGTCGAGGCGATGGTCGCGCCCGGCTCCGCGCTGGCGGGTCACACCCTCAAGGAAGCGCTCTTCCGCCAGCGCTTCGGGGCGGCCGCCATCGCCATCTACCGTCACGGCGAGGTTCTCTCGGAGAAGGTCGGCCGCGTGCGGATGCGGGTCGGCGACGTGCTGCTCGTGCAGGGCTCGCGGCGAGCGACGACGGCCCTGGCCGAGGACGACGACCTCCTCGTGCTCGACGACGTGTCCCACCATCGCGCCCGGTCCGGCAGCGCGCGACGGGCGCTGGTCGTCTTCGCCGGCTTCCTCATCGGCGGGATGGTCAGCGGTCAGCTCGCGGTCGCGGCCCTGGCCGGCGGCGTGCTCATGATCATCGCCGGCTGCCTCACCGCGGAGGAGGCGCAGGAGTCCGTCGACTGGCGGCTGCTGGTCCTGATCGGCGGGATGATCTCGATGGCCCACGCCATGAGCGAGACCGGCGCGGCCGAGTGGGTCGCGACGAACCTGGTCGCCGCGGTGGGGGACCTGGGTCCGCGGGTCGTCCTGGCGACCTTCTTCCTCATGACCGTGGCCCTGACCCAGGCCATGTCGAATCAGGCGGCCGCCCTGGTCGTGCTCCTCGTGGGGCTGGAGGCCGGGAAGAGCCTGGGCATTCCGCCCCTGTCGATGGCGGTCACCATCACCATGGCGGCGTCCTGCGCCTTCCTGACCCCGCTCGAGCCGGTGAACGTGCTCGTCTATGGACCGGGCCGCTATCGCTTCCTCGACTTCGCCCGGGTCGGAGCGCCCCTGACCCTGCTCGTGCTGTTGGTCACGGTGCTCATGGTGCCCTGGGTCTTCCCCTTCGGGTAGCTCTCTCGATTCGGCTTCCGGCGGCCCGGGCTGGCATGATCTGTCCTTCGTCCGTCCCCGGGAGTGCCAGTGAAAGCCCTTTGCAAGACCCAGCCCAGCGCCGGGGCCGAGCTCGTCGATCGCGATCGGCCCCAGGCCGGCCCCAACGAGATCGTCGTCGAGGTGCGCGCCGCCGCCATCTGCGGGACCGACAAGCATCTCTGGCAGTACGACGCCTGGGCAGCAGGCCGGCTGAAGCTCCCCCGAGTGTTCGGACACGAGTGCAGCGGTGACGTGATCGAGGTGGGCTCCGAGGTGACCGGCGTGTCGGTCGGCGACTTCGTCAGTCTCGAGACCCACGTGCCCTGCGGTCACTGCCGGCTCTGCCGCACGGACCGTCAGCACATCTGCCAGAACCTGAAGATCCTCGGGGTCGACATCGACGGTTGCTTCGCCGAGCACGTCAAGGTGCCGGCACTCTGCGCCTGGAAGAACCCAGGCGACATGAAGCCCGAGGTCGCCGCGATCCAGGAGCCCTTCGGCAACGCCGTCTACTGCTGTGAGACGGGGGACGTGCGGGCGAAGTCCGTGGCCATCATCGGCGACGGACCCATCGCCTGCTTCGCGACCGCCATCGCCAAGGCCTGGGGCGCTCGCGAGGTCGTCGTCGTCGGCATGAACGCGGCGCGCCTCGGCATCGCC
>JBCCFW010000162.1:0-18076 GCA_039029535.1 Acidobacteriota bacterium | reverse complement strand
TTGCCTTTACGCCGCCAAAGCTAAGGGAAATGCCATTCACCTCGAGAATGGGATCCCCAATCGGAAAGTTCCGTGCAGGCGTTGCGACGTCCGTTTGTTGGAGAGAGAGAGAGAGAGAGAGAGAGAGAGAGACAAAGAGAGAGAGAGAGACAAAGAGACAAAGAGAGAGAGAGAGACAAAGAGACAAAGAGAGAAAGAGAGACCAATGTGCACCTGACAAGTGGTGGCAATTCTGGACTCTCTTGAAACAAAGGTGTAGCTACAAGACACAACATCAAATGACTTCATCTCTTCTCTTTTCTTCTTTTCCGACACCCATCCTCACCTGAGTGACGAGAGTATCCTGACCCGCCTGAGCCAGAAACTCATAGATGTCTTCATACGGTGACGGGCCTACAGACAAGTACAGGGTCACAAACCAACTGTTTGAGTGTGCACAAAACATACACAGCCAGGCTGAAAAATGCACTTCACTACAGACAAGCACAGGGTACATGTAATAAACCAGCTGTTTAAGTGTGCACAAAACATGCACAGCCATGCAGACAAAGCCTTTCACCTCCGAGCATTAGTCCTGCAATGCAGACGCTAATTATTGTACCTAGATAAGGCCAGGCAAAGTTAAAAGCTGGATTGAAAAAAAAAGTGAAGACTCATACAGCACTCTCACTGATACATGATGTACTGAAGAACGACTATACTATGAGCACAGCTGATGATCTGAAGCCAAGAACAATAGCTCCAGAACATGTAAGAATCAACAGCTGGACCGATAACAACAATATTCATATAGACCTTCCTCTCAAAGGAAAACAACAGAAAAAGACAATGTTTCCCACATGACTCAAATTCAACCGACTGTGGGTCCAGGTGTGTTCCCCGGTGAGTGTAAAGGGGCTAACGACCCTTGCGGGGTGGAGGGGCAAAGACGAACGCACAGTGTAATTCGCTGAGTTGGTTGCTTCATTTTCGTCGCCTTATTCTCCACTCAACGGACTGCGAGTCGACTGGACGGGTCAGCAGGAAACACTGAAAAGTGAAAAGGGTATCAAAACTCACCAAAATCAGAAGACACAGACGCAACCTCGGCAATGGCATCAGAAGATGAAAACTCTGTCGACTGGATGAAGTCCAAGGCAGCCTGACAAACAGACAAGAACAAAGAGAAACATCAAGCGTTTCCTCCTGGTGCGGGTCATTGTCCAATAGATAGAGGCAAGAAGACAGTGCTGCCCTTTAATTTTTACAAAGTAAAATACAGCAGGGAGAGCAGCACATAAACAAGCAAGAACAAGGACGCCGAAAGCGACGGGAGAAGTATCAACTGCAGAAACCAAAGCAACCACATCAGCATCGGCAGCAGCAGCAGCGGTAGTGGCAGTGGCATCACATCATATTAGCCGCGATCCACCATGGTGGTACCGAACAAGAAAAAACAAGAGCTGAAACAAGCGCACCAGGTACCTTGTCGCCCCTTTCCTAGCTAAATGGTCACATGTTGGTCTATCGACATACAATGCAGTGTGATCAAGAAAACGGACACCTGAATATAGAGGTCATCGACTTACCGTGTACTTGCTCATCACGTCTTCACAGGCCTTGATTTTTTCCTGAGTAGCGGCCAGAATCCGTGACGAGGGCGAAGTCGTCCAGGCTCCCCATGAAGCGTGAGGTCCACACCCCCACGACGATCATGACGAGCAGGTAGAGACCCAGCCCGAACAGCAGGCTCGCGTCGATGCCTTCGGCACCCATCACTGCTCCTCCGTCCCGGACGCGTCCTCGTCGGGATGACGGGGACCACGCTTGACGTAGAGCGCCGTCAAGGCGGCGAGCAGGAGCCAGGAACCGGCGACGATGATGATGGTGCTGGTGGGCATGAGCTCTCCTGTAGAGCCCTCACGCTACCCCAGCCGGGGCGACGCGCCCAAGCTCGCCGCCCGCCGGCCGGTTCGTCGACCGCTCAGCGAGCCGCCGACGCCTGCCAGGCCTCCTGGTCGACGAGCCAGTAGTCCCGCGGGTAGAGCCGCACGAGCCGACTGCCCGGCTCGGCCGTCGCGAGATACGCCTCGTGCAGGTCGAGCTGGGCATCGGGACCGACCACCAGGAACAGCGGGTCACGGGCCTCTCGCGAGTGCGGACCGAAGCCCGGCAGCACCGTGCCCGTCACCTTCTCCAGCCGTCGTCCGACCTCCTCGGCCAGCCCCTTCTCGTCACGCAGCGCCAGCACGGACTTGCGGAAGCTCTCGACCACCTCGGGGCCCACGCCGTCGACGAGGTCCGCCGCCATGGCCTGCCCTCGGCTCTCGTAGGTCGACGCGCTGCGCATGCCGTCGAAGACCTGCGCGATCGCGTAGTCGACCATCTGGTCATCGACTTGCCCCTTCGCCAGCTCCGAGATGACGAACGACAGGGTCTGCGGCAGCTCCGGACAGCGCTCGGCGTAGTAGTTGAGACGACCGTCGCGGAGGCTCGCTCGCATGCCGTTGCTGTAGGCGAGACCAGCCCCCCAGGTCTTCATGAAGAGACTGTGCGCGCCGCCGCCTCCGTAGACACGGGCGGCCAGGAGGTCCAGCAGCGCCGAGCGATCGATCTCGCGATGCGACGCCATGGAGGCCGAGTAGAGGAAGACCCCGCTGCCGGTGTCCGGATTCACCAGTCCGAGATGGAGCGGTCGCCCACCCTCGACGCCGCGCTCGGCGATCCGGCGCGAGAGGAGTGACGGACCCGACACCGATGCCGTCGCCGAAGCCGGCGCGTCGAGCTGGTCGACGAGCTCGCTCAGCCAGGGCTTCATGGCGTCGTGAGTCTTCGGAGACGCGACCGCGTAAAGACGCGCGCTCGAGCGTCGCTGAAGGACCTCCGACCAGAGGCGACGGAGATCGGCCAGCGTCTCGGCCGGCGTTCGCGCGAGGTCACGACGCACCTGCTCGCAGGCGTAGGCCCAGTCCCGAGCGAGCGCCTCGTCCGGGACGCGGGTGAGAAGCTGCTGCAAGTCGGCGAGAACCTCACGCGCCAGGGGCACCGCCGACTCGGGCAGGCCGCTCGGGGGCGTCTCCTGAGCGAGCGCGGCATCGAGCAACGACGCCAGGCGCTCACGACCGACGCTGGCCTCCGAGGCCAACTCGGTCAGCCAGCGGTCGAGAGCCGACGCCGCCGCTTCGTCAGGCGCCTCCTGCAGGCGCCAGTAGAGACGATGCGCGAGGTGCTCGCGAGTGAGGAAGCACGACGCAGCGAGGAGACGCGGATCGTCGTCGCGGAGCGTGGCGAGCGAGAGACCGCTGACCCAGCCTTCCTCTGCCCCCTGCATGGTCGAGCGCAGGCCAGAGCGCACCTGACGAACGAGGTCGAGGATGCGTGGGAGATTCTCGTCCCGCCAGTCGGGACCGGTGTCCGCCGATCCGAGGATGCGACCCATCCAGTCGAAGGCGCGTCGGAGCTCGGTGTCGTCACTCCCGGCCCCGCGGACCACGAGCTCGAGCCGATCGCCGGCGCGGTTCCAGTCGAAGCTGGTCCCCACCGACAGCACCTCGCGTCGCTGCGCTTGCAACACCTCCTCGTGCGGCACCGGTCGACCGTCGATGACGAAGCCGACGTCGGTCAGCAGCACCGGCAGGAAGGCCATGGTGAGCTCGTCGACCTCGCCGGGTCGCAGCGACAGCGCGAGCCCGACGGTGCCGCCCGACAGGTCGGGGAAGCGCGACCGGATCATCGGGACGCCACCGATCTCCACCGTGTCGTGGTCGAGCTCGGGATCGAGCGAGAGGGGCGGCGACTCCAGGAAGCCGGGCACCTTCACCTGAGCCGCGATCGTCTCCATCTCCGCGACGATCGCCGCGTCGTCCGCCTCGAAGCGACGCAGGACTGCCTGCGCGTCGTCGTCGCCGTTCAGCGGCATGGCGTGGCTCTCAGCCAGACGGCGGAGCTCCGCGTCGATGCGCTCCTGGCGCTCGGCGTCCGTTCTCTCCCGCAGGGACGGCTGCGGTCGGCTCACCACCGTCACGGGTCGGTGCTTCAGGAGACCGGCTCGCTCGATGAGATCGGCCCAGGCGTTGCCCGGTGCCTCCAAGCGACGCTCGATCTCGGCGAGCTGCTCGCGCAGGGTCAGCGACTTGGCGTCGCCAGGAGCCGACTGGATGCGATCGAGATGCTGCATCCAACCCGCCCCGGTCCCGCGGAAGCCGAAGCGCGGGGGCGAGTTCACCAGCTTGCGGAGAAGACGACGGCTCTCGAGAAGACGGGATCGAGCCTGCTCGTCGAAGTCGGTGAGTTCCTCGCTCCCCTCCTTCCAATCGGCGATGTCGGCGAGCCCCTCCAGGAACTGATCGACGACAGCGTCGACGTTCTCCTTGGTGGCCGCGTCGGCTCGCAACCCGACGAGTCCGGCGTAGACCGGCTCGCCCGGGTCCTGGCTCGACCAGGCGAAGACCCCGCTGGCCCCCAGGTCGAGACGTCGCGTCGACGAGTCGACCAGACGACCGTAGAGCAGGGAGCTCTCGTCACCGGCGAGGTTGTCGAGGAGGAGGTCGAGCATGACCGAGTCGGTGAGGTCGAGGTGGCGTTCGGGCGGCCAGGCGCTCACGAGCTGACACTGAGCCTGGGGATTGGCCGTCGGGAACTCGACGAAGCTCACGTGCCCCGCTTCGACGCCACGCGCCGGCGGGAGATCTTCGAGACGACCGACCGGACGCTGACGATCATCGTCGCCGCCCTGACGCTCGAACATGGCGCCGAAGCGACGGAGGGCCTCGGTCGTGTCGAGCGACGAGGGTAGGAAGACCACGGCGCCCATGTTCGCGAGGTGGTAGTTGTCACGATGGAAGCCGCGGATGTCCTCCGGGGTCATCGTGCGAATGGCCTCGGGCGTGCCGCCGGCCGAGTAGGCCAGGGGATGCGCGCCGCCGTAGAGGTCGCGGCCGAGCTGGTAGTAGATGCGCGACCAGGGGTTCTCGAAGGTGCGCACCATCTCGTTGTAGACGGTGCCCTTCTCCTCGAGGCGGAGCCGGCCGCTCTCGGCGTCCTTGGCGATGCCGAAGTTCCGGACCTCGCGACGGATCTCCTCGTCGCTGTAGTCGGGATGCAGGAGCGCGTCGAGCTGAGCCTCGAAGGTGTCGAAGAAGACCTCGGCGCCCGCGCTGGTGTGCGAGTGGTAGCAGGTGCGCCACTGCATGGTGAAGGCGGACGAGTCGGTGAGCGACATGTCCTCGAGGCTGGCCACCCGTCGCCCGACGTTGCCCTTGCCGAGGAGCAGGTGCTCCTGCGTGTGCGGCTCACCCTGGTCGGAGGTCGGGAACGAGTTCACCCAGAGGAAGACCTGAGGGACCGACTCGACCCGGAGGAGGTCCAGCACGAAGCCGCTCTCGTGGACGTGACGTCCCCCCATCAGCTCGTCGGAGTCGTTGCGGTAGGAGCAGGCAGTCGTGAAGCCGGGCACGGTCGTTCCCCTTGCGGGCTGGCGGGAGGTCGTGGTGGCGGGTCCGTCGCCGAGCCGATGCTGACAGCCGACGAGAGCGAGACCGAGGATGAGGAGAAGGGCGAGCGAGGCGGGAGCGCGCACGGAGCCTCCGATCGAGAGCGGCGATGATAACGGCCCTCCTGACTCGGCGTGCTAGTCTCGTCGCGTCTCGCAAGGAAGTGCCGGCAGCGAGGAACCTCGTGACTGACAACCCCTACGATGCGCCCCAGGCCCAGCCTGGACCGCCTCAGGACGCCGACGCCGCCGAGGCGATCATCGGGGAGGAGCTCCGGAAGACCAGTCTCGGGGTGATCGCGTGCCTCGCGTACCTGCTCTTCTGGCTCCTCGGCAGCGTGGGCATGGGTCTCTGGCTGCTCGTGAGCGGCACGGTCCCCGACGCCCTCACGGGCGGCGCGGCCAACCCCCTCGCCGGCATGGGGCGTGGACTCGGGCTGATCTACCTGGGCCTGTCCGTCTTCCCGATGGCGTTCGTTCTCGCCGTCTGGTTCTTCCTCCGCGCCCTGCGCAGGGTGGCCTCACTCCACGACCCGGGGGCCGTGCTCCAAGCCCTGAGCTGGCAGCGCTGGCTCTGGCTCATCCCCATCACCCTGGTGGTCGTGACCATCGTGCTGCTCTTCGTCTTCATGGCCTTCGTGATCATCATGGGCGTGGTCGCCGGAGGGGCGGGCTGATGCGGAGCTGGACCCAAGACGACTGGAAGAGAGCACTCACCGCCCTCCGCTGGACCCGCACGGCCGGCTGGGCGATGGTCGTGATCGGCGTGCTCTATACCGGGATGTTCGCGCTGATGGCGCCGCTCATGTTCATCGGCGGTGCCTTCGAGCCGCAGGACATGCCCGAGATGCCGTTCCCGCTCTGGGGGCTCGGCGTCGTCTACCTGATCTTCGCCGTGATCTCCCTGGTGATCACCGTCCTCACCTGGCGCTGCGCGACCATCACCGGGAAGCTGCTCCGTCATCCCTCGACGGAAGGCCTCGCCCACGTCCTGCGGCGCTACCGGCAGTGGTGGTGGATGGCGGGCGTCTTCAGCGTGTTCGGCTGCCTCTTCGGCGTGGTGGGCTGGATCTTCAACATCGCGGTGGCGCTCCAGTAGGACGTTGCTCGCGGGCCTGCTAATGCCGGGCGTCCTCGGACGTCCCCGGGCTCCGAACGCAACTCGTGCCCTCGGGCGGTCTTCAACGCTGAACCCGGCGTGCTGCCTGGCGTAGAGTTCGCGCATCGATCCTCACGCCCGGAGCTCGCCCCCGATGGACCTCGTCATCTCCCAGCTCTCCAAGACCTACCCCAACGGCGTCCGCGCCCTCGACGACGTCTCGCTCACCATCGAGCCTGGGCTCTACGGCCTGCTCGGTCCCAACGGCGCCGGCAAGTCCAGCCTCATGAGGACGATCGCGACCCTCCAGGAGCCCGACACCGGCTCCATCCAGTTCGGCGAGCTGAACGTCCTCACTCAGAAGGAAGAGCTCCGAAAGACCCTCGGCTACCTGCCCCAGGAGTTCGGGCTCTATCCGAAGGTGCCCGCCGAGGACCTCCTCGACCACTTCGCCGTCCTGAAGGGCGTCACCCGCCGCGGCGAGCGCAAGGCCCTGGTCAAGGCCCTGCTCGAGCAGACGAACCTCTGGCAGGTCCGCAAGAAGAAGGTGGGTGGCTACTCCGGCGGCATGCGTCAGCGCTTCGGCATCGCCGTGGCCCTCCTCGGCGACCCGCGGCTGCTCATCGTCGACGAGCCCACCGCCGGCCTCGACCCGGAGGAGCGCGTGCGCTTCCTCAACCTCCTCGCCGAGCTGGGCGAGAACGCCGTGGTCATCCTGTCCACGCACATCGTCGACGACGTCGCCGAGCTCTGCGCTCGGATGGCCATCATCAACCAGGGCCACATCCTCCTCGAGACCGAGCCGGCCGTGGCCGTCGACGAGCTCGGTCCCCGGGTCTTCGAGAGGGTCATCACCAAGGAAGAGGTACCGGAGTACCAGAAGCGCGAGGACTTCCTCAGCCAGAAGCGCATCCTTGGACGCACGGTGGTCCGGACCTGCGCCGACTCAGCCCCCGAAGGCTTCTCCGCGAGCAGCGCCACCCTCGAGGACGTCTACTTCGCCGCCCTCCGCGGCTTCGTCGGCAACCAACGGTCCGAAGCCGTCGCCACGGCTGCCGCTGGAGAGACGCCGTGAGCTTTCTCTCCGTCGTCGGCTTCGAGCTCGGCTTCTACCTCAGGCAGCTCTCGACCTGGGTCTACTTCCTCATCATGGGCTTCTTGAGCTGGCTCATGGTCTACGTCATGGGCGGTGGAGTCGAGGGAGCCGCGGCCGGCGTCGCCGGCACCGACGGTCACGTCTTCATCAACTCCCCCTACGTCATCGCCTCGATCGTGGGCACGCTCAGCCTGTTCGGGCTGTTCATCACCGCCGCCATCTGCGGTCACGCCGGCTACCGCGACTTCGGCGCCAAGATGCACCCGCTGGTGTTCACCACCCCGACCTCGAAGTGGTCGCTGCTGGCCGGCCGCTTCACCGCCAGCATCATCGTGAACCTCGTGGTGTTCTCGAGCCTGGCCATCGCCTGGTGGCTCGGCAGCCACTGGCCCAGCCTCGAGGAAGACCAGTTCCAGGCCAACGTGCTCTGGCACTACGTCTCCCCGTACCTCACGCTCATCCTCCCCAACCTCGTCTTCGCCGGCGCGATCTTCTTCGGCCTCGCCGCGCTCACCCGACAGCGTCTCCCCCACTACATGGCCGGCGTGTTCCTCCTGGCCGGCTACATCCTCGCCAGCATCCTCGCGGGCGACGTCGAGAACATGAGACTCGCCGCGTTGCTCGACCCCTTCGGCTTCGCGGCCTTCGAGGAGCAGACCAAGTACTGGACCACCGTCGAGCGCAACTCCTCGACCGTCGCCCTGACCGGCCTCTACCTCACCAACCGGCTCATCTGGAGCGGGGTCGGCATCCTCATCCTCATCGCCGCCGGCTGGTTCTTCGGCTTCCGCCAGGAGGCCTTCCCCGGACGACCGGGCAAGGCGAAGTTCGTCGCCGAGGTCCCTGAGATGACGCCACCTCAGGCCCACATCGATCTCCCCGAGGCGCGCCGGGACTTCGGTTTCGGCTCCTTGCTCCGTCAGTACTGGGTGACGCTGCGCCGCTCCTTCCTCGACATCATCGCCAACGTCTACTTCATCGTGATCATGTCGATCGGCCTGATCTTGCTCCTCGGCGTGGCCACGCAGGTCGGCAAGCTCTTCGGCACGACGACCTACCCGGTCACCTACCAGGTCCTCGGTCAGCTCGGCGGGGCCTTCCAGCTCTTCGTGCTCATCGTCGTCATCTTCTACGCCGGCGAGCTGGTCTGGCACGAACGCGACATCAAGGTCGACCAGGTCGTCGACGCGACCCCCTCGTCCAACTTCGTGCCCTACCTCGCCAAGCTGACCGCGCTCCTCGGCGTGGTGGCCGCCCTGATGAGCGTGGTGCTCGTGGCCGGCGTCCTCACCCAGCTCGCCAAGGGCTACACGAACCTCGAGCTCGGACTCTACTTCCGGGAGCTCTACCTCATCCGCTTCCCGAGCTTCGCGCTGATGGTCGTGCTCGCCTTGGCCGTGCAGGCCCTGGTCAACCACAAGTACGTGGGTCACTTCGTGATGATCCTGTACCTGTTCTCGGACAACCTGCTCGGCCTCATGGGCTTCGAGCACAACCTCTGGAACTACAACAGCTCACCGGGCACGACCTACTCGGACATGAACGACTACGGCTGGTTCATGAGCCCCCATGTCTGGTTCAAGCTGACCTGGGCCGCGGTGGCCCTCATCCTCGCCGTCCTGTCCAACCTGTTCTGGGTCCGCGGCGTCAGCAGCGGCTCGGGCTGGCGTCTCCAGATCGCCAAGCTCCGCTTCCGCACGCCGATCGCGGTGGCCTCGCTGCTCGGTCTCCTCGGCGCCCTCGGGCTGGGCGGCTGGGTCTTCTACAACACCAACGTGCTCAACACGTACATGACCAGCGACGACGTCCGCAAGATGCAGGTCCGCTACGAGCAGGACTACCGCCAGTACCTGGAGCTGCCACAACCTCGGGTCACCGCCTTGTCGGTGGAGGTCGACCTCTTCCCGAACGAGGGCGACCTCGCCACCCGGGGAACGACGACTCTCCTGAACAAGACCGACGCGTCGATCCCGTCCGTTCACGTGCAGCTCAACACCCAGGGCGAGGTCAAGTCGCTCGAGTGGGACCGAGAGGCGACGCTCAGTCACGACGACGAGGAGCTCGGCTACCGCATCTACGACCTCACTCCCCCCCTCGCGCCCGGTGAAGAGATCCAGCTCAGCTTCGACCTGTTCTACGACCAGAAGGGCTTCCCCAACAGCGGGATCAACACCCGAGTCGTGCGCAACGGCAGCTTCGTCCACTCCAGCGACGTCTTCCCGAGCTTCGGCTACGACGAGCGGGGGGAGCTCGGCGGCGACCGTCAGCGCAAGCGCAACGGCCTCCCCGCGAAGGAGCGGATGCGTGACCTCGACGACCCCGAGGGTCGGAAGAACACCTACATCTCGCTCGACTCGGACTGGATCGACTTCGAGGCCACGGTCTCCACGGTGGAGGATCAGGTCGCCATCGCCCCGGGCTATCTCCAGAAGGAGTGGGTGGAGGGCGGCCGCCGCTTCTTCCACTACGAGATGGACTCGAAGATCCTCAACTTCACGTCCTTCCTGTCCGCCCGTTACGTGGTCGCTCGCGACACCTGGAACGACGTGGCCATCGAGGTCTACCACCACCCGGCTCACGACTACAACGTCGAGCGGATGATCGACGCGGTGAAGAAGTCACTGGACTACTACACGGTCGCCTTCTCGCCGTACCAGCACCGGCAGGTGCGCATCATCGAGTTCCCTCGCTACGCGGCCTTCGCCCAGTCGTTCCCCAACACCATCCCCTACTCGGAGGCCATCGGCTTCATCGCCCGGGTGGAAGAGGACGACATCGACTACCCGTTCTACGTGACGGCCCACGAGGTGGCGCACCAGTGGTGGGCCCATCAGGTCATCGGGGCCAACGTCCAGGGCTCCACGATGATGTCGGAGACCTTCTCCCAGTACTCGGCCCTCATGGTCATGGAGAAGGAGTACGGCGAGGAGGAGATCGGCCGCTTCCTCAAGTACGAGCTCGACCAGTACCTCCAGGGCCGCGCGGTGGAGGTCAAGAAGGAGGTCCCCCTCCTCCGGGTCGAGAACCAGCAGTACATCCATTACCAGAAGGGCTCGCTGGTCATGTACCGGCTACGTCAGCTCCTGGGCGAGGACGCCTTGAATCAGGCGCTGAGCAACTACATCGCCGACGTCGGCTTCCAGGAGCCGCCCTACACCACGGCACGAGACTTCCTGAAGCACCTCCGCGCGGTCACGCCGGAGAAGTACCAGGAGACGGTGACCGACCTCTTCGAGCGAGTGACGCTCTACGAGAACGAGGCCAAGGAAGCCACCTGGACCAAGAAGAAGGGCGGCGGCTACGAGCTGACCTTCACCTTCGCGGCCAAGAAGCTCCATGCCGACGAGCTCGGCGAGCAGACCGAGGTCGAGCTCGACGACTGGATCGAGATCGGCGTCCGGGACATCAAGGACAAGCTCATCTACCGCGAGCTGCACCACGTGACCGAGGCGGAGACCACTCTCACCTTCGACGTGCCCAAGCTCCCCGGCAAGGTCCTCGTCGATCCCCTGCTGCTACTGGTCGACCGCGAGCCGAATGACAACCAGGTCGAGGTGGTGGAGAAGCAGGAGCAGGAAGAGGAAGAAGAGACGAGCTGACGGGCCCCCATACACGGTGCCCGCCAGCTCGTCTCGAGCGCACCACCTCAGGCCTGGTTAGAGGTCAGTGCACTCCTCCACTGACGGCGGTCGTTCCTGGTTCTGACTGTTGCGACCGTAGGACGACTCGGTCCCGTTCTCGTCCACGCCGAGGATGAGGTAGTAGACGTTGCCCGTGGGCAGGTCGAGGCGGATCGAGGTGTCCTCGATCACGCAGGGCCCCACCGGCTGATGTGCGTAGCTCCCGGTCTGGGCGAGCACGTCCAGGTCACCGACGACCACCCGGTAGCGACCGCCCATGGTCTCGTCCCAGGTGAGATCGAGGGCGTTGGTACCCCGCGGGTGCGCGAGGTCGAGGGGGACTCGCCAGGTGTGCGCGTCGACGGAGGAGGGCTCGGGAACGTCGTCGCCGGCCAGGCCGCTGACGGCCATCAGAACGCCCCCGTTCTCCACGACGTTCGTCTCGATCGGCTCCTCGAAGGGGAAGTCGACGCAGTTGCTGTCTCCCAACACCATGACACTCCCCTCGTGGTACACGACGTCCCGGAAGTAGGTGAGAGCCGACGGCGGAAACAGCTCACCTTCTTCTGCGGCCGACTCCGAGCCACCAACACCGAAGAACCAGTCGATGCCATTGACCGCCGGCGTGAAGCGCATGGCACCACCATCGATGACTCCACCACCTGAGTGGAGACCACCGTCGTCGATGGGCTCGAAGCCCGACCCAGGGCGGACGTCGAGTGAGGCGATGAGCGCGCCGTGATCATCCATCGTCAGGCCGGTGGGGACGTGCGGCACGGTCCCCGCGTGCCGCACCGTCTGGCCGTCCGACGTCAGCTTGAACAGCCCGCCCTGATCGCTGGGGTCCCTCTCGCGGAACCAATCCACTGGCAGGAACTCGTCGGGAGCATCGGTGTCGGTGTCGACACTCACGTGGATCTCGCCCCCCGGATCGACGAGCAGGTCGTGCGGACGGCTGCTGCCGGGTAACCAGGTCGACCAACGGAGGGCCCCGTCCAAGGTGAAGCTGGCCAGCACCGCTCCCGTCCCGTCACCCGGAGGCTCGGCGTGAAACGGGTCCAGGAGGGGGTAGCCCGTCGAGCCCTGACCCGCCAGGTAGAGGTTGTCTTGCGCATCGGCCGCCGCTCCGATGAAACGGATCATCGAGCCGTTGCCGAAGTAGGTCGAGAACATCAGTGCATCGCCGTCGGGGGCGATCCGGGTGACGAAGCCCTCCGGGTACCGCATCCGATCCGGCTGCACTGCATCGACGATCGGAATGTCCTTGTAGGCAGAACCGACCACCACCGTCGAGCCATCCGACAAGGTCGTGAGGCCCCAGGGACGACCGATGTTGGAGAGAAAGTCGAACGAGGAGCCGTCGGCGCTGAGCCGGCCCACGCAGCCGTGGGGGCAGTAGCCCTCACAGTCCGGATCGACGCCCGGCGGGGCCACCCAGAAGGGGTCGACCAGCGGCACGCCGTCGAAGCACTCGGACACGAAGGTCACGCGACCCTCGTCGTCGACGACCAGGTCCCTCACGCGTCGCCCGGCCTCACCGTCGTCTCCGACGTAGGTGAACCAGACGAAGCTCCGCGTGACCGGGTCGAGCTTGGCGACGAATCCGCCCGAGCCGGCCTCGCGTGCCGCACCGGGAGTCGCCAGCCCCGGCTGGTCCACGCCACCACCGATGTAGAGCATTCCGTCAGCACCGAAGGCCAGGACGTTGCCGACGCCGCCGCCGTTCTGGCCGAGCGAGTTCTCCACGCCGAGGAAAGTCGACCAATCCAGGCTCGGCGTCGCTCCCCCTCGGAGGGGCGACAGCGCGCCGAGCAGCAGCGCCGTCCCCATCACCATCCACCAGCGTCTCGATCCGTCGTTCTGACTCGTGTTCATGAGCGTTCCTCTCGCCTTCGGGTTCAACGAGCGTTGACGAGAGGAGCTTCGGTTTCTCACCTTGCGGGAGCAACTCGCGCCGTACAACATTCCCCCGCAATGACCTCACTCGGCTCCAGCACGTCCAGCACCCGTCAGGCCGCTCGCCGAGCCGGTGAGCGCCTGCAGCGTCATCGTGAGGCGGCCGGACTCACCCGCACGGAGCTCGCCGCCCTCGCGGGGGTCGATCGGGCGACGCTGCGCTCGGCCGAGCAGGGTGGCGACACGCGGGCCTCCACGCTGCTGGCCTGTCTCCGCGCCCTGCCCGAGCTCAGCCCCGCCGAGCTCTTCCCCGAGACGAGCTGCCGGACCCCGCCGGCCTCGGAAGATCCCTGGCGTCGCGTGCGAGACCGTCGGGGCCTGCGCTGCGAGCGACTCCGGCGTCGAGCTCGACGTCGTGAGGACGGGCTCGTCGAGTGCGTGCTCGAGGTCGACGGCCTGAGCCAAGCCGGTGGTGACCTCGACGAGCCGGGTCAGCGGCTCCGGCTCATGCGCGTGGCCAGCCAACTCTCCGGCACCTTGCTTCGGGAGCTCGCCCAAGCCGTCAACGACAGTGAGGACCGCATCCTTCTCCGCGACGACGGCGACGAGCACCTCTTCGAGACGACGTCCGGCGGTCGTGGCATCTCCTATCAGCGCACTCGAGTGCTCGAGCCGACACGCCGTCGGAGCGACACGAGCCCGGCCCCACTCGAGTCGGGCTGTCACCTGGCCGTGCATCTTCCGTGTCGGGAGCTGGAGCTGGAGCTCGAGCTCGATGAGCCCGCCGACGTCGTTCCTCGGCTGGTGACCTGGCCTCACGTCCTGGTGCCGACTCGCTCTCCACGCGGCGCCGTCGCCGATGACGACCTCGGCGCACGCACGCATCCCGACGACACGGAGGTCGTGCTCGAGAGAGACGGTGCTCGCTTGAGCGCGCGTGTTCGACGACCGCCCCTCGGGCTCGATCAAGGCCTGACCTGGTCGCTGACCAATCCCCGGCGAGACCCCGACCGCGGGTCCGAGAGCAAGGCCTCCACCCTGGCCCAACGTCTTCTCCACTTCCGCGAGCGGGCCGGTCATTCGGCGCGGAGTCTCGGCGACGCGATGGGTGCATCGGCGATGACCGTGCTCGGCGCCGAGGGCGGCCGCGATCCGCGTCGCTCGACCTTGACGCGCTATCTCGAGGCCCTGCCCGATCTCTCCGCCTGGGAGCTCTTCACCGTGACGGGCCAGCGCCCGGTCGTCCGCCGTGCCGCCTGGCACTACTACCGCGACCTCTGTCGCTGCGAGGCCGAGGAGCAGGTCAAGCGCGTCGTCATCTCACGCGGCGGCTCGGCTCGCATCAGCCTCAGCACCGAGGGCTTTCGCTGGCTCGGTCCCCCCCGCGACGAGCTGAGTCTCCGTCTCGGGTTCGGACGCTCGGTCCTCCAGCCGGGCCCTGCCGAGCTCACCTCGGTGGACGCGAGCAGCACGCGCCAGCCCCTGCGCATTCGACGCATCCCCGGGCTGCTCGTCGATCAAGAGCAACTGCTCCGCATCCCTGGCGAGCTTGCCCGTGACGGCGTGTCCTTCACGCGAAGGCTGACCCGCACGCTCGGCTACGCGCTCACCGAGCGTCGTGCAAGGAAACGGACTGGTCACGAGGGCCCGTTCCGAGAAGGCGCCACCTTCGGACCCTTCCTCCCGAGCCAGCGCCTGCGACTGATCGTCCGCTTCCCTCCCGGCGTCTGTCCCGAGGACGTCCGAGGTCACGCCTGGCTGCTGCCCGACCTCCCCGACTCCGGACGCACGGGGTTCGAGCGGCTGCTCCACCCCGAGGGGCTGACACCCGAGTGGGATGGGCGTGAGCTCTCGCTCAGCACCGAGCACGCGCTCCCGGGAGTCAAGCTCGGATTGAGTTGGCGTCTGCCCGGCTGAGGACTCTTGCTCAGAAGCAAGACGTCGCGTCGTGGAGATAGATGCGGATCGCGCACTCGGCGACGTCGTGCCAGTCGGCCCCTCGCCCGTCGTTGGTCAGCACCACGACTCCGAGCCCTGCCTCGGGGATGATCGCGAAGTACGAACCGAAGCCGGCGCGACCGCCACCGTGGTTGTAGATGTCGTGAGTCGTGCCGCGGTAATCGTAAGTCCGACGGAAGTTCCCGAAGCCGTAGTCGGCCCCGAAGCGGATCGCCTGGTCGCCGGTGACCGCTGCCCGTCCGAAGCAGGTGGAGCCCGGCGCCCCCGGCACCCCGGAGCCTCCTCCCGGGCAGAACAGCAGCCGCATCGCTGCCGGGTCGGTGATCACGCCCGCACCGTCCAGGTCCTGCAGGATCGCCTCGGCCAGACGCCCCATGTCGTGAGCCGAGGCGTGGAGCCCGCCCTGGGGCATGCGCGCGGCGCAGTCGAGCTCGTCGTGATGGTACGGCGCGCCCTCACCCTGATGACCCGGCGCCAGCATGGGCTCGAGACAGTAACCATCGATCGCATTCGTCCCCGTCCCGAGCGCCACGTTCGCGTCGACGGTCGAGCCATCGTAGGTCGCACGACAGAGACCGGCCCGATCGAGAACACGCTCCTGCAAGAGGACGTCGAAGGTCTCTCCTGCAGCGAGCTCCATGGCGCGCCCCACCAACATCCAGCCCCATCCGGCGTACTGGTAGTCGGTGCCGGGGACGAAGCTCGTCTCGTTGAAGATGCTGTAGGGCGGCCTCGCCAGCATCGTGGGCGTGAAGACGTTTCCGAGGGTCGCGCCCCGGTCCGGGACCATCAAGTCGTACTGCACGGTCGTCGCGTCGCCCGAGAAGCTCCGGCGGCAGGCAAAGTTGGCGCAGCCGCCGTCTTGAGGCAGGCCCGACCGATTCTGCAGGAGATGCCGAACGAGGACCTGTGCCTCGCGCCGATTCCTCTCGGAGTACTCGGGCACGTAGACGAGGACCGATGCGTCCGGATCCAGCAGCCCCTCCCCCATGAGCGAGACGGCGCCGACGGCCGTGACGAGCTTCGAGGTCGAGGCCGTCCAGAACATCGTCTCGCCGTCGGCACCACCGAGACCCGAAGTCGCGACGAGGGAGCCCTCGTGGACGACCGCGAGGCTCGCCATGGGCGGCGCCCGCACCACCGCGACGTAATCGCGCAAGATGCCGATCTTCTCGTCTTCGCCTGGATCCGCAGGCGTGGTGCAGCTCGGCGTGTCGGGCCCACAGGCCGTGTCGTCCAGCTCCGGCCGGCACGTCGCCCCGCCGCGAGGCCGAGCCCGGCCGAAGCCGTCGGTGCCGTGGAGGCCGTCGCTCTCCAGGTCGGTCGGCACCACGAGGTAGTAGCGGCTGCCTGCTCCCGGCGTCACGTCCTCGATGAGGTCGGTGCCCATCGAGCAGGAGAGCGGAACGTGCCCGTACCAATCGCCGAGGTGCCCCTCGAAGAGCGCGTAGTCCCGTGCACCGCCGCTGCAGCTCGGCAACCAGGAGATTGAGAGAGCACCCGCAGCCGCCTCGGACTTCTCGATCCAGAGCGTCGGCACCTCACCGGGGAAGGAGTCGCCGGCAGCCGCGAGGGGGCAGCCCAGGACGAGCGTCGAGAGAGCCAGGTGCCAGCGCTGTCTCACGGGAGCCTCCACTCTCACAGTCTACGCTCCCTCCGCGGCGGCCCTGACACGGTGAACGAATCGTGGGAAATCGGCGCTGGAACCCCTCCCTGACCCCAGGAACGCGTCACGGAGCCCCGAAACACCCCGGCGTCTCGCTTGCCGCCCCTCCACCGCGTCTGGGAGGATTCCTCATGTCTCCCGAGCGCCCCCGCCCCTACGAGCTGAAGCACCCGGTCCGCATCGTGACGGCCGCCTCCCTCTTCGACGGCCACGACGCGGCGATCAACGTCATGCGCCGGCTGCTGCAGTCGACCGGTGCCGAGGTCATCCACCTCGGTCACGACCGCTCCGTGAAGGAGATCGTCGACTGCGCCATCCAGGAGGACGCCCAGGGCATCGCGATCACCTCCTATCAAGGAGGTCACGTCGAGTACTTCAAGTACCTCCACGACCTCCTGAAGGAGCGTGGTGCCGACAACATCCTCATCTTCGGCGGTGGTGGCGGGACCATTCTCCCCACCGAGATCGACGAGCTGCAAGCCCACGGCATCGAGCGGCTCTACTCCCCCGACGACGGTCGCGCGATGGGCCTGCAGGGGATGATCAACGACCTCGTCAGCCGCGCGGACCGGCCCACCGTCGAGCCCCCGTGGACCGACGACCTCGCCGCGCTGTCGACGACGAACCAGCGCGAGCTCGCTCGGCTCATCACCATCGCCGAGAACTTCCCCGACGAGAAGTCGGCGCTCGAGGGCGCCCTGCGCGAGAAGCTCGGTGACCGGAAGGTCCCCGTGCTCGGCATCACCGGCACCGGTGGCTCGGGCAAGTCCTCGCTGGTCGACGAGCTCATCCGTCGCTACCTGCGCGACTTCAAGGAAAAGACCCTCGCGGTCGTGTCCGTCGATCCCTCCAAGCGCAAGACGGGCGGCGCGCTGCTCGGCGACCGCATCCGGATGAACGCCATCCACGACGACCGGGTCTACTTCCGGTCGCTGGCCACCCGCCGCTCCCATCTCGCCCTCTCCGAGCACGTCGGCACGGCCATCCTCGCTTGCCAGGCAGCCGGCTACGACCTCGTCATCGTCGAGAGCTCGGGCATCGGTCAGTCCGACACGGAGATCACCGAGCACGCCGATCTTTCGCTCTACGTCATGACCCCCGAGTACGGCGCGGCGAGCCAGCTCGAGAAGATCGACATGCTCGACTTCGCCGACCTGGTCGCCATCAACAAGTTCGGCAAGGCCGGCGCCCTCGACGCGCTCCGCGACGTCCGCAAGCAGTACCAGCGCAACCACCAGCACTTCGATCGCGACCCGGCCGAGATGCCGGT
>JBCCFW010000161.1:0-18110 GCA_039029535.1 Acidobacteriota bacterium | reverse complement strand
CGGTCTTCGACGTGCATCCCTCGGACGCCCTGCTCTTGGGCTACTGGCTGGACGAGCAGGACGCCGAGGTTCGGGCCGACGTTCTCGAGCGAGCCCGAGCGATCCGTGAGTCGGTGCTGCGACGTCGCGACGAGCTGGTGGAGGAGGGTGAGACCGAGCTTGCCGGCTGGGTGCCGGAAGACGGATTCCGTCTCCTGTTCTCGGCGACCGTCACTCGGCTCGCTGCCGGCGTCCTCGGCGGCTGTCCGTTGCTCGGACCGGAAGGGGAGTGTCGGGCCCACGTCAGTCGGCCGGCGATCTGCCGTCTCCAGGGCCTGCCCTGGCGGGATCGGGCCTCTGGCGAGGTGCTGCCCGACCTCTGCCGGCTCGAGGAGGGGATGGCCGACAACCTCCCTCAGCCGCTCGAACTGGGTCGTCTGGACGCCCTGCGTCACGAGACCGAGGAGAGCGTGGCGGCGGAACGGGGGCGGCGACTGCCGGCCGGCCGCTCCTTCGTCGCCGAGGTCCTCCTGAGGTGGGCCCAGCCTGGTGGGGAGGGCTGAGCCGGGGCGGGGCCCTTCGCCTCGGTGCCGGTGGTCAGCCGACGGAGAACAGGCGCTCGATTCTCTTGCACCTGCGGGGGGCCACGTGCCAGGATCCGGCCGCTCGCCTCACACGGCATGGGATGACAATCTTCGGCCTTCTCCAGGTCCGGGTCCATCGACGGGCTCGACCGGGTCGGAGACCCGTCTAGGAGCAGGAGTCCACGGATGCGTTTCCACGGCACCGCGCGTCACGGCCGGCGTCTCTTCGGAGCGGCCTTGCTCGGCGGCCTCTTGGGCCTGTCGCTGCTGGGCTGCGGCGGATCGAGCAATCCCAACCACATCCTGATCCCGCCGACGACGGACGATCCGGGGAACAACCTCATCGCCACGGTGAGCGCGAGCCCTGCGCAGGACTGGATCCTCCAGAACGGCCGGGCGGACATCACGTTCACGCTCACCGACGTGAACCAGGCGCTCCCGGGGGCGAACCTTCCCGTGTCCTTCGAGGTCGGCGGTGGTCGCGTGCCCGATCCGCCCACGATGACGGACGCCAATGGGCAGGTCACCGTGACCTTCATCGCCGACGAGGACTTCATCGGCACGGCCTTCATCCGGATCATCCAGCCCACCGCGCAGCTCCGGACGGCCACCTTCCTCAACGTCTTCGAGCCGGCCTGCGTGCTCACCGCTCAGGTGTTCGACGGGATGACGCCGGTCTCCGGTAACGATGACGACTGCGGCGACTCCTTCGACCTCGAGCGTGAGCTCGACAACCTGTCGATCATCTACACGGTCATGCGTCCCGACCCCGTCACCGACGTGATGGAGCCCGTCGAGGGCGTGATGATCCACCTCACCGTCACCGGCATCGAGGATCGCAGCGTGACGATCGGCCCGACCAACCCGGCCGGTCTTGCGCTCTGGGACATCGTGCTCGAGCCCGGCACCGGCATCGGCGACTACGACGTCGCCGCCGAAGTCGTGGTCCCCGACAACACCGGCTCCACCGGCGCGCCCGACGGCGTGGCCGACGGTCGTCCCTGCAACCCCTGCACGGTCGAGTTCGACGTTCAGCACCCGGAGTGCAACGCCAACGTCATGCTGGCCATTGCGCGCACGGCTGACGGCACCCAATACGGCTCGTTCGGTGGCCCGACGACGCTTCCGTCGCTCGTGCCCGGCTCGACCGCCTACCTCCGCTACGACATCCGCTACTCGCGTACCGGTGACCCCATCGCCGACGAGCCCTTCCTCGTCTCGGTGACCAGCGGCACCCTCGACGGCGGTGCTTCGACCGCCGTCATCAACACGAACGGTGCGGGTTGGCTCGAGATCAACTACACCCCGGAACCCGGCTACTCCGGCACGGCGATGCTTTCCTTCGGGGCCGACGGCGGTGCTCTCGACTGCATCGTGACCCTCCCGATCCAGGTCATCACCTGCAGTCTTTCGCTCGACTTCAACTCCGGCACCATCACGGCGGGTCAGTCCTACGTGCTCGACGTGACCGTCGGCAACGTCGACGGCGTCCAGGTCCACGAGCAGTCCGTGGCTCTCTCGGCGGTGGGCGGCAGCTTCGCGCCTCCGGGCTCGAACAACTTCGAGCTCACGGGCAACATGACGCGACCAGGTGCCACCGGCATGGGCGGCGAGGGCACCGGCACGGCGCCTTCGTTCGTGGTGTCGCCCGGCTTCTTCGGAACGGGCTCCATCAGCCTCAGCTTCACCGGTGACTTCCCGTGCGACACGGTCACCGCTGAATTCACCTCCATCGATCCTTGAGGCGTCGACGATGCTCTTGAAGTTCGGCACGAACTGTCGTGGTGGCGAGCATGAGCTCGGCACGCTCTGGGGGGTCACGGTCGAGCCCAAGGAGCGCCTCTTCCTCCGCGCCGTCGTGGAGCAACCTCAGGCCGATCCGCTGGTGCGGGCGAAGGTGCCCTTCGGGCGCGTCGATCGCGCCAACGACGAGCAGGTCGTCCTGAGCTGCTCGCCCGAGGAGCTCGGCACGATGCCGCGGCACGACGAGCCGGCGGCCGACGCGCAGCGCAAGCGCTCGCGTCGGCGTCGTCGCGGCGAGGAGATCGACGAGCGAGTGCTCACCAAGACGACCAAGGTCGTCTGCCGCGATGGCGAGGTGGGTCAGCTCATGTCGATCACCGTCGACGCCCGCTCGGGCGACCTCGAGGACCTGTCCTTCGAGGGGGGCGTCACGACCCCCCGCGAGGTCGTGGTCCCGGCCTCCATGGCCACCGAGTGGTCCGAGGAGACCGTCCAGCTCGACTGCAGTCGGGATGACCTGGAGTCCTTCACCGGCCGTTAGTCCTTGCCTCGGAGGCTCGGGCACGTCATTCGCGGCCCGCGCCTCCTCGCAAGGGTCCACCCTTGCTGCGGGGGACGCGAGCCACGCCTGACGCACCCGAGCCCCCGATCCTTCGGACTAACGCTCGGGTAGGGGTCATCCGGCTCTCTGTCGCGTGTTTCTGACGGAACGTCCTGAGCGTCTTCTCCTGTCCAGCTCTCCGAGCCTGAGCTAGATTTCTTCCGCACCCGACCACCGGGCGTGTCAGGAACGGGCTTCCGGTGGACAGGGGTGGGTAGGGCCGACTGCCTCTCGCGATCGGCGCTGCCTCGGAGGCTCCGATGCGACGTCCCTCGCTCGCCGCTCTCGCTTCGCTCCTGCTCGCCTCCGTCGCCATCGCCGGAGGACTCCCACCCGTCACGCCGGGCTTCCCCAACGTCCCTCAGACTCCCGGGGAGCTGCTGTCGGGCCTGAACGCGCCCGAGCAGGGTCGGACCGCCATCATCGCGTACCACGACGGGGTCCTCTTCACGATCCCGGAGGTGCCGAGCAGTGGGCCGGACTCCGACTACCAGGTCCGCACCTGGGACCTGGCCAACCCGCGCGACCCCGTCGAGCTCGCCACCTGGGGAGTGACCCCGCACCCGGTCAACGCCCACGGCTACTTCAAGAGCGGCGAGTACCTGGTCCTCGGCGCCAACTGGCCCCCAGAGGCGCCCTGGTCCTTCCGGAGCCCAGGCTCCTCGACCATCGAGCGGACGACCTTCCCCGGGCTCATCGGGGCCGGCGTGAGGGGCATCCTCTTCACGCCCTGGTACGTCGGGGACACCTGGTGGGTCTACAACGAGATCGAGGGCAACGCCTTCATCGAGCTGCGCGGCGAGCGGCTCGCCGAGTGGGATCACCTCGGGATGACCGGCGTCATCGGTCACCCCTTCCTCCTCGGTGACCTGCTCATCTTCGCCTCCGATCAGAGCCGGACGGGCGTGGCGACCTACGACGTGTCCGACCCCCGCAATCCCGTGCTGCTCGACGTGCTCACCACCGGTGGCGCCGGTGGCTACTGGCCCGAGATCTGGGGCAGCGGCGATGGCCGGCTCTACGTGGTCTTCCCATACCGCACCGGCGGCAACGGCCTGCGCGTGGTCGACGCGACCGACCCGGCCGACCTCCAGTTCGTGGGCGACCTGCCCCTGCCGGGCGCGGAGGCGATGTACCTCCAGTTCCAGGACCACCGCGCCTTCGTCGGCGATCACGTCGTCGACATGCGCAGCCTCGAGTCGATCCTCTTCCTCGACGGGGCCAACGTCACCCGCACCAACGATGGTGGCGTCGGAGTCGACACGAGCCAGTTCGCGCTCCCGCTGGGCAACCTCGTCATCACGGGCGGCATCACGCCGAACCAGGGCATGGCCGTGTGGGCGCACCAGGCCGATCCCGACACCACCGGGCCGATGGTGGGCTACCACGTGCCGCAGGAGGGGAGGACCAACTACCCCGTCGGTGCGCCGATCAGCCTGCTCATCCACGAGACCCTGGAGACCTTCACGATCGTCAATGGCGAGAGCTTCCTCGTCCGGCCGCTCGGTGGGGACCCCGTGGAGGGGAGCTTGATCTTCTCGTTCGACGACGTGCTGACCTTCCAGCCGGACGAGCCGCTGCTTCCCGACACGACCTACGAGGTCGTCCTGCCCGAGGGCGGCATCAAGGACGCGGCCGGCAACGGGATGGTCGGACACTCCTTCACCTTCTCGACCGGTGGGGCCGTGGCGGGCAATGCGCCGCCAGAGGTCGTGAGCCTTCGTGCCTCCGCTTACCCCGCGCGACCGGCCGAGTCGGTCACCCTGCTCGCCACCGCCACCGATCCGGAGGGGGAGAGCCTCGAGTATCGCTTCGATCCCGGCGACGGCACGGACCGCAGCCCCTGGTCGGGGGCCGACGTCCTGGACCACGTCTACGCCGAGCCCGGCCACTACGAGGCCACCGTGCAGGTCCGCGACCCCGCGGGCGCCATCGCCTCGGGGAAGGTGACCGTCACCGTCGTCGCGCCCCTGCCCCTGCCGCAGCCTACGCGCAGCAGCCCCATCGCCTGCGACCCGGCCGGACGACGGGTGGCGGTGGTCAACCCTGACAACGACAGCCTCACCGTGCTCGACGCGGACACGCTCGGCGTGCTCGCCGAGGAGCCCACCTGCGACGACCCCCGCAGCCTGGTGCTGGTCGGTGACGAGACCTGGGTGGCCTGCCGTCATGGTGACGCCCTGGCGGTCCACGGTGTCGGCGGCGCGCTCGAGCAGGTGCTGCCACTGCCCTATGGCGATGCTCCGGTGGGGCTGGCGGTCAGCCCGGACGGGACCACCCTCCACGTGGCCATGCAGGGGCCCGGTGAGCTCGTGAGCTTCGACGTCGCGACGCGGACGGAGACCGGGCGCGTGCCCCTCGGTCCCCGAGCGCGGGCCGTGGCGGTCACCGGCGACGGGACGCGGGTGCTGACCACGCGTTTCCTCGCGGCCGAGCATCACGGCGAGGTTTGGGAGGTCGATCCGACCGCTGGTGTCCTGGCGCGAACCCATCGTCTGAACAAGTTCGGTGGCGACGCGAACCGCGACACGACCGCCTCCGGCAAGGGCGTGGCCAACCAGCTCGGCGGGGTGGCGATCTCGCCCGACGGGCGTCGGGCCTGGGTGGTGGGCAACAAGCCCAACAGCGAGCGGGGGCCGCTCTTCCGCGACGACCTCGACCAGGACAACACCGTCCGCAGCGTCATGGTCCAGCTCGACCTCGAGACGGGCGGCGTGGCCTCGGCCATCGACCTCGACAACAGCGACGTGGCCAGCGCGGTCGGGTACTCGCCGCTGGGTGACTACCTGTTCGTCGCTCTCCAGGGCAACGACGAGGTCGTCGTGCTCGACGCGCTCCGGGTGGACGCCAGCTCGGGGCTCGGCAGCTTGGTCACCCGGATCCAGGTCGGCGGCGCGCCCATGGGCGTCTGCTTCGATCCGGTCACCAACCGGACCTTCGTCAAGAACTTCACCGGTCGCAGCGTCACGGTGCTGGAGACCGACGCCCTGTTCCGCATCGGCGACAAGACGGTGGCCTCGGCCACGGTGTCGACGGTGACGAGCGAGACCCTCGCGCCCGACGTCCTCCTCGGCAAGCGCATCTTCCACCACGCCTCCGATCCGCGGATGAGCTCGGAGGGCTACATCAGCTGCGCGAGCTGCCACCCCGACGGCGGCCACGATGGTCGGACCTGGGACTTCACCGGCCGCGGCGAAGGCCTGCGCAACACCGTCGACCTGCGGGGACGCGGGGGCATGGAGCACGGCAACGTCCACTGGTCGGCGAACTTCGACGAAATCCAGGACTTCGAGGCCGACATCCGTGGCGCCTTTGGCGGCAGCGGGTTCTTGAGCGACGAGGACTGGGAGAGCACCCGCGATCCCCTGGGTGCACCCAAGGAAGGGCTCTCACCGGAGCTCGATGCCCTGGCCGCCTACCTCACCTCGCTCGATCTCGAGAGCGTGCCCAAGAGCCCGCATCGCAACCCCGACGGGACGCTCACCGCCGACGCGATCGCCGGACGCGACGCGTCCTTCGACGTCCGCACCTGCGGCTCCTGTCACGCCCGCCCGCGCTTCACCGACAGCACCCGGGGGCTCCCCACGCTGAGCTTGGTCGGCTCCCACATCCGGACGACCTCGGGGCTGCGGCTGGGCGAGGAGCTCACTGGCATCGACGTGCCGACGCTCCACGGCCTGTGGGACGGGGCTCCGTTCATCCACGACGGCTCGGCCGCCACGGTGCAGGAGAGCCTCGAGCTCGCCGGAGGCACCGTGTATCCGGCGGAGGGGGGCGTGGTCGCCGACGGTGCCTACGTCGTCGACAACTACGTGAACCTCAACCAGGACGACACCGTGCACGGCGCGGCGTTCGTCGAGATGGACACCGGCACCCGGCTCACCTTCGAGGTGGACGGTGGTCCCCCGAGCGTGCCGGGCGAGGGACGGCTGGAGCTGCGCACCAGCAGCGGTCGCAATGCGGAGATCGACGTCATCGTGAACGGTGGCACGCCGATTCGCGTGCTCGTGCCGCGCACCGACAACGACCCGGGCTGGCGGCAGACGGTGTGGGAGCGGGTCCACGTTCCCGACCTGCCGCTCATCCAGGACACCATGAACACGTTGGAGATCGTCGTCGTGACCGGCGGGCTCGGTCTCGACGAGATCGTCGTGAGCACCAGGCAGGACGTGTTCCACTCCCACGCACCGTTCATGGCGGGTCTCCGACCCGGCGAGCTCGAGCAGATGGTCGCCTACATGCTCCAGCTCGACGGTCGTCCGGAGAACGCCGTGCCCGGCCTCGGTCACGTCGACCTCCGGGTGACCTCGTCCGAGCTCACCTGGAACCCGGTGCCCGGCGCGACCAGCTACGACGTGGTCGCCGGCGATCTCCGCCTGCTTCGCTCGAGCCGCGACCTCGCGGCCGCCCTCACCGACTGTCTCGTCGATGACGGGCTGCTCACCACGGCGGCGCTGCCGGGAGGTGAGTCGTGGCAGTGGTATCTCGTCCGACCGCAGTCGGCCGGTGCGGTCGGGAGCTGGGACAGCGGCTCCGTGACGAGCCCGCGAGATGGCCTCCTGGCCGGAGCGGCAGGGGCCTGCCCGTAGTCGTGTACGGTGGCCGCGCACCCGCAGCCTCGGGTGAGGAGCTTCGATGGTGACGAGCCGACAGCACGGGATTCGGAGAGCGGGGGTTGACTCGGCCTGGCTGATCGTCGTGCTCGTCGTGTCCCTGCTCCCCGTCGCGTCGGTCGGTGCCGAGGAAGACGACCCGGTCCCCGCCCACGACTTCCACGAGATCCCGACCGAGCTCATCCGGCTCCAGGTCGCGGCCGAGCGCATCCACGTGCTCACCAACGAGGTGCGGGCCCGACACGGTCTCGGACCGGTGCGCCCCGAGCAGGGTCTCACCACCATCGCCCTGCTCCACGCCTCGGACATGCTCGAGCGCAACTTCTTCGAGCACGTCAGCCCGGAGGGGGAGGGGGCTGCCGACCGCGTCGCTCGCTGGCACCGGCGGCTCATCGGTGAGGTCGGCGAGAACCTCTGGATGCGCGACGGCTGGTTCATGATCATGGACGTCGCCGCTCAGGAGGATCTCGCCCGGGAGAGTCTCGCCGGCTGGATGGACAGCCCCGGGCATCGGGCCAACGTCCTGCGACCGGGGGCCACCCACCTCGGCGTGGGTGTCGTCGCCTCGGGCGGGCGGTGGCGGGCCGTGCAGCTCTTCGCCGACCTGGTGGCGTTGACCGATCGCCCCATCCCCAACGACGTCCGGCAGGGGCAGGCGCTGCGTCTCCGCGCGACCGGCCTGCCGGGTCGCCTGGGCGAGCCCGAGCGCTACGACCTCTGGGACCCGCGCAGCGACCGGGTGGTCTTCGGCCCGGCGGACCTGGAGAGCGCGGTGGGGGTGAAGGAGCCGGGGGAGTATCAGCTCCGCTTCTACTTCGCCGAGTCACCGCTGCGGTACCGGATCAGCCGGGGGCCTTCGGTGAGGGTTCACGCCCGACGCTGAGGCGTTCGCATCCAGGGCCCACGCTTGTCTCATCGCGGTCACCGGAGCGATGATCTTGGAAGACGACGCCGTCTTTTCTTGGAGGGGACATGCTGCGTCCACGACCGATCCGTCTTTCGTTGGTCCCTGCCTGTGCACTGGCCGTCGGGCTCTCATGCGCTCCGGTTCGAGCCGAGGTCAACGCCTGGAGCTCGCTGGACGGGCCACGCGGCTTCGTCGGCGCCTCCGCCGTGGTGCCGCTACCGGGTGACGCCGGGGTCGTCGTCATCCGGGATGGCAGCGGCACCTTCATCACCGAGGATGGCGGAGCGACCTGGCGCTCGCAGAACGTCCACGGCCTGCGTTCACAGTGGCACTACGACCTCGTCGGCGATGCGTCCGTGCTCTACCGGCTCGGTGGAGCCCAGAACCCGCCGCTCTGGTTCGAGCGCAGTTTCGATCGCGGTCGCAACTGGGAGCGCTGGTGGCCTGAGGGGCCCGACTGGAGTGAGGTCAGGTCGCTCGCCCTGACCGGAGACCTCCTGCTGACCAGCGACCGAGCGGGAGCTTGGCGGAGCGCCGATGACGGGGAGACCTGGGAGCTGTTCGCCGAGGGCTGGCCGGACATCACGACCGGTGTCGAACGAATGGTCGCGTCGCCGGATGCTTCCGGGGGACTCCGGGTCCTCGCCGGCCACGGTCGCTCCGGCGTGGGGCTCCTTCGCTGGGACGCGGTCGCGGGGACCTGGCAGCAGGTGACCGGAACGGAGTGCACGGTCCTGGCACTGGGCCACTCAGCGGCGGGGATCGACGCAGGGGCCTGGGCCCTGCTCGCGGGCCTCTGCTCTCCCCGGGGCCTCTACCGATCGCGCGACGGTGGCAGCGCGTGGGAGCTCGTCGTCGACACCGAGACCCAGCCGTTCGGACTGCTCGCAGCGCACCCCACCGAGCCCGACGTCCTCCTCGCGGCCAGCACTGATCAGGTCCATCGCAGTCGCGACGGTGGCGACACCTGGGAGAGCGTGCTGACGATCGAGGCAGACGATCAGCCGGTCCGTTCCCTGGGGATCGGCGAGGACGGGCACGTCGTGGTGGGCACCAACCTTCACCTGTGGTGGAGCGACGACGATGGTCTCTCCTGGCGGGACGTGGCCCAGGGGCTGCACGCGCGGGCGCTCCGGGTCGCGGCGGGCTCGGTGGATGGAGAAGAGAGCCGCGACGTCGTCCTGGCCCACGTCCAGGCGAGCGCGGATCAGATGCAGCTCTACCGAAGGGTGGGTGCAGGTGGGGCCTGGGAGCCTCTCACCATCGCAGGGCGACCCCCTTGGGGTTTCTTTGGGTTCGGGGCGCTCGTGGCGGACCCCACGCAGGCCGACACCTTCCTCGCCCTGACGGACTCAACCGAGCTCTACCGGACGACCGATGGGGGAGACAGCTGGACGGGTCCGGCCGTCGGCATTCCCGCCGGTTCGCCGATTCTCGTGACCTTCGATCCGACACGCTCCGGAGTGGTCCTGGCCGGCTCCTACCGCAGCGAGGACGGTGGGCTGACCTGGGCCGCTGGTGGAAGCCTCGGAGAGGACCGAGTCATCGACTGGATCGCCCGCGACACCACGCGTTCCGGACGCTGGGTGGCCTCGACCCGCGCTCGCGACTTCAGCGACAACACCCTGTCGGCGAGCGACGACGACGGGCAGACCTGGAGCCCCGGACCCGAGTCACCACCCTTGAGCGGCCCCACGGAGTTTCGCGTGCTGCACGTTGCTGGCGAGCGGATGCTCGGCCACGCGACCTGGCAGGAGGACGGTGCGCCCCGACTGTGGCGACACGAGTCGTTGGCGGCGGGCTGGGTGCCCGCCGAGGTCGGGCTGCCGGACGAGCGCCACGTTGCCTGGGACGTCACGGGGCTCCTGTCGGACCCCGGCTTCCCCGACGCGCTGGTCATGACGACTCGGGGGCTGGGGCACTGGCGCAGCCACGACGGTGGCGCGTCCTGGACGTCGCTGGACCTCGGGCCGGACGGGCCGACGGTGGACGTCAACCCCGCGAACTCCACTGGCCATTACCCGGATGCGCTGCGACAGCGCAAGCTCGACGGTGGGGCCACCGAGTACGTGGTCCCCACCGGCAACGGCGTCTGGACGCTGACCCTCGACGACTCCGACCTCCTGCTGCGGGTCCACCGCTCCGACGAGGGGGACGCGGTCCTGAGCTGGCCTGAGAGCGAGATCCCCGTTTGGGTGACTCGGGGGACCGATCCGATGACCCCGTTGCGTGCGCTGGGACCCGGCAGCGTGGTCTCGACGGCAACCGACTCGACAGCGACCGAGGAGCGGCTGTACTTCTACCGAGTCCGACACTGATCCGGCCCCGGCAGAAAAAAAGACGCTCCGTGAGGGAGCACGGGCCAGCGGTCCGCATGGAGGGGAGACGGGGCCGGCGTTTCCCTCATGCCCCGCTTTCGAGAAGGGGAAAGCCATGCGCGCCTTGCCCGTGCTGCTCGCTCTCGTCGTCGTCCTCCCGGCCCAGGCCGGGCTCAACTCCTGGTCCTCGCTCCAGGGGCCTCCCGGCGACGTCCTGGCCTGGGAGCTCACCTTCGGGCCGTCGGGCGACCTCGTCATCCAGCGGGCCATCGGCGGGACGATGGTCACCGGTGACGCCGGCCTGACCTGGAGCAGCGGACAGTTCCGGGAGGGGAACCTGTCCTACAAGTACGTGGCCGGCGGCGAGAACCTGCTGTTCCGGACCGGCCGCTGGCTCCAGTTCAGCCTCGATGGCCAGGGACGGGGCTGGAAGGTCTCGGACCCCCTCGGACCCATCTTCGACGAGACGCCCGGCATCAGCATCGAGCCCCGGACGGACTCCCTGTTCGTCCTCCAGCCGGGCCCGGTGTGGCACGGCAGTCACCTCGAGCCGAGCTGGACGCAGCTCGCCACCGGCTGGCCGGGCGAAGAGGGTGCGTCCGACTCCATCACGTCGGGCTTGAAAGCCGACGACAGCTGGGTGGTGTACGTCGGCTTCCGTGCAGGCTCGAACACTGGCGTGCACCGGTACGAAGAGACCGAGGGAAGCTGGGTGCGAGCCGACGGGGGGATCGAAGGCTGCGCGGTCCGTTCGCTGACCGTGGCCCCGGATGATCCCGACCTGGTCTGGGCGCTGGGGCTCTGTGAGAGTGGGGGGCCTCGCGGCCTGTTCCGCACGGTCGACGGAGGGACGACCTGGACCCACGTGGAGGAGTTCGAGCGGGCCTGGCTCGGCAACACGGTCACCGTGCATCCAAGCGATCCGAGCCTGCTCCTCGTCGCAGCGCTGGATGGGGCCTGGCGTAGCGTCGACGGTGGCGCGACCTGGCAGCTCGTGGAAGGGGTGGAGGGACCACAACAGTCGGCGCTGTTCCGGGGAGACGGCGTCGCGGTGGTCGGTGGCGACTCGGCGGTGTGGTGGAGCGACGACGATGGCGTGACCTGGCGTGACGTCACCGGCGACGCGGGTCACTCTCTCGTCACCAGCTTCGACGTGGGGAGCGTCGGTGGTGGCGGCGAGCTGGTGACCTTGTCGGCCAACTCGGGAGGAGGCTGTCGGCTTCATCGACTGGACACCGGGCGGACGGGCTGGGAGACGCTCGAGCTGGACGGCGATCGCTGTCGTCAGTACTCCGTCGTCGCGAGCGATCCGTTCCAGTCCCGTGGCCATCTCGTCGTCGACGCCGACGACGGGATCCGCCGCACGGACGACGGTGGCGAGACCTGGGGTCCGGCGGCCAGCGGGCTCCCGGCGTCGTTCGTCTCGGCCTCGCTCGGGTTCGACATGAGGACGCCGGGCGTGGCCCTGGTCCGCGACGTGACGACGGGGGGGCTTCATCGCAGCGAAGACGGAGGACTGAGTTGGAGCCGCGTGGAGGGCGCGGCCGTCGACGGCCTGCGCTTCCTGGCGCTGCGCCCCGACGTGATCACGCCGGGACGCTGGGTGGCCACGGTGCAGGACGCGACCTGGGTGCTGTCGCTCATGGTGAGCGAGGACGGTGGCGCGAGCTGGGCGCCGGGTCCCGCGATGCCGTCGGGGGTGAGCAACCTGTTCAAGATCGAGCACGTCGTCGGCGAGCGGCTGTTCGCCTTCGAGCAGGCGGAGGAGGAGACCAAGCGAGCTTGGCGCTTCGATCCGGAAGCGGGCGCCTGGACCGAGCTGAGCTTCAGCGGCGTGTGGGGGAGGTCGTTCGCCGAGTGGCAGCTCTCCGGGCTGGTGTCCGATCCGGGCGATCCGAACGCGCTCATCCTGGCGACCCTGGGACTCGGCTTCTGGCGCAGCATCGACGGCGGTGAGACCTGGTGTCCGTGGGAGGCCGGTGCGCCGGGGTCGCTGCGGACCTACCGCGACGGCCTCCAGTGGAACCCGAGCCAGCCCGACGAGCTGCTGGCGGCGACCACCATGGGGATGTGGAGCCTCACCTTCGATCCCTCCGACCTGCTGCTGCGGGTCAGCAAGCACCGTGACCAGGTCATCCTCGACTGGGAGGGGAGCGAGCTCCCGGTCACCGTCTTGCGGGGCGAGGAAGCCTGGGACCTCTCGCAGCTCGAGGGCTGCGGCGCCGAGGCCGAGGTGCGTGACCCCGTCGCCGACGACGGCCGGCTGTACTTCTACAAGCTGAGATACTGACGGGCGCCGCGCGACGCATCGGTAGCCGTTGCGCTCCGAATGCAGGACGGCCGGCCTTGAACACTGTCGAGCCGTGGTGCCAAGTTCTCGTCGACGCGTAGGGATGCGCACGTCGGAGCTGGCCTTCGCCTGGCGGGGCCAGCCGTGAGGACTCCGTCATGTGGCGCTGCTCGATTGCGATTCCGGTTTCGTGCCTGGCCCTGTTGCTCTCCACGCTCCCGGCTCGTGCTGGCCTGAACACCTGGACCTCTCGGGGAGGGCCTCCGGGTGACGTGAGGCCGAACCATCTCGTGCCGCTCGGTCCCGGCGGTGGCTTCGTCGTCGAGCGTGGGGGAGCCGGGACCTTCCGCACCGACGACGGGGGCCTGACTTGGCGGTCGCTTCAGGTGCCGAGAACCACCAACCACGGGGCGATCGCGGGGGACGGCTCCCTGCTCGTGCGGGCGGGCCTGGAGCTCGAGCGAAGCCTCGATGGGGGAGCCACGTGGTCGGTGGCGGCCGGAGTCGGACCGGAGTGGGCCCTCACCACGGTGCTTCTCCTCGTGCCCGACGGCCCGCTGCTGGCGCTCGACTACCAGCGGGCGTGGCGGAGTGACGACCTGGGCGACAGCTGGTCGTCGTTGGATGTCGGGTGGCCCGGCTTCACGATCGCCCCTTCGCTCGCCGCGTCGAGGGACATGGCCGGCGACCTGGTCCTCCTGGCTGGATTGGCGGACGGCGTGCTGCGTTGGGACGAGGCCACCGGCGCCTGGATGGACGCGGGAGCAGGGCTCGAGCCCTGCAACATCGGGCAGGTGCTGATCTCGCCCGACGGCATCGAGGCGGGGGCTTGGGCGCGGTCGCAACCCATCTCCTGCGCTGCGGGGAGGACCGTCTTCCGAACGAGGGATGGGGGAGCGAGTTGGACGGATCTCGAGTCGTTCGAGCTCGGCTATCTCTCGGTACTGGCCGTGCATCCGTCCGTGCCCGAGCAGTTGTTGGCGGGTGGTCAGGGAGGAGTCCGACGAAGCCGTGACGGCGGCGACACCTGGGAGAGCGTGCTCGAGATCGAGGACGAGCACTTCATGGTGGTGGCCTTCGGCGACGACGACGTCCTGGTGGCCGGCTCGCGAAGCAGGCTCTGGTGGAGTGACGACGACGGCGTCACTTGGCGAGACGTGTCGTCGGGGCTCGACGGTGGCCAGGTCGAGTACTTCGACATCGGCGCACCCGAGGGTGGCGCCGAGCCGGTCCTGGCGCGTTCCTATCAAGACGGCTGGAGTCGCGTCGTCCGTCAGTTCGGTTCGGAGGGAGCGTGGCGGACGATCACCATGCCCGACGCCGATGCCGGAAGTCCGGCCGCGATCGGAGCCCATCCCACGGAGCCTGGCACCTTCATCACGAGCGCTGGTCCCTGGGATCTCTACCGCACGACCGATGCCGGCGCGCGCTGGGAAGGACCGATGAGCGTGGGCGCGGGCGTGCCGCCGAACCTCATTCAGCACGACCTCGCCGAGCCCGACGTGGTGCTGGCTCTCGACTGGGGACTGTCACGACTCTTGCGGAGCGAAGACGCCGGCCTCGGCTGGATCGAAGTCCCCGGCTTCGAGGACCGCGTCGTGGCCTGGATCGCCCGCGATCGCGCGAACCCGGGGCGCTGGGTCATGAGCAGCTTCGACCGCAGCACGCGCGAGCTGGGGCTCCACGTGAGCGAGGACGGGGGAGCGAGCTGGGATGAGAGTCTCGCGCCGCCGCCGCCCGTCGGCGCTGCCGCGTCGTGGGTCGTGCATGCCGACGGCGATCGGCTTCTCGTGGTCGTTCAGGGTGCGCCGGGAGTGCCGCTCGCTCCCCGACTCTGGCTGCACGAGCCCGGCACGGGCTGGACGCCGGCTGAGACGGGCCTTCCCGTCGAGCGACCCGAGTGGTGGCAAGGCCTGGCCATCGAGTCGGATCCGAGCGATCCCCAGGCTCTCGTTCTCGCCACGTCCGGGCTCGGTCTCTGGCGAAGTCGTGACGGCGGAGCTTCCTGGACCTCTTGGAACCTGGGCGCCGAGGCCTCGGCCCTGCAGCCGATCTGGAACGGCCTCCGCCACCGGCGTGACGGCACCACGGACACGACCGAGTACTTGCTCGGCACGAGCAACGGGATCTGGAGCCTGACCGTGGACGACTCCGACCTCGTGCTCCGCGTGAGCCGCTCGGGAGACGACGTCGTCCTCGGGTGGCCGGATCCGGCCCTGCCGGTGACCGTCCTGCGGAGCAGAGATCCCACCGACCCGCAGCGTGCGATCGGTCCAGCGACCCTCGAGCGGACCGCGAGGGATCCGGTCGCGACGGACGGTCGGCTGTACTTCTACCGCGCGAGGTACTGACGAAGGAACGCCCGACGGAGCGGGGGCCGTCGAGGCGGTCTCCGGGACGTCCGGGCTTGCCCTCGGGAGCTGCAAGGGCCAGATTCCTCCCAACGCGTAGGGATGCGCCGGTCGGAGCCGGTTTCGCCGAGGCGAGACCGGCCGTGAGGAGTCCGTCATGTCGCGCCTCAGGTTCTCCCTGGCTCTCGTTCCGCTGGTCGCCACTCTCACTGCACCTCCCCGCGTCGGGGCCGGCGAGGCCGGCTGGGTCTCCCTGGGGGGACCGACGGGTGACATCGCGGTCGTTGCTCTTCAGCCTCTCCTGCCGGGCGATGGCGTCGCGGTGGAGCGTGGCTTCGCCGGTCCCTTCACGACGGACGACCGCGGCGAGACCTGGCGTTCGCGGCGGACCCTGGCCAGCGGTAGCAGCACCTTGCTCGCCGGTGATGCGACGCTGCTCCTCCGGGTCGGGCCGAGTCAGCTCGAGCGGAGCTTCGATGCGGGTGCGACCTGGGAGCGGCTCCCGGGTGGAGGACCGGACTGGCCTGACGTCCGCGACCTGACCGTCGTGCGCGACGGCGGCCCGATCGCCGTCGTCGACCTCGAGGCGGCCTGGCTGAGCGACGATCTCGGTGAGACCTGGACCCGCCTGGCCGGGACCTGGACCGAGGAGAACCCGGCCCGATGCGTGGCCGCCTCACGCAGCGCGCTGGGCGAGCTCACCCTGCTGGTCGGCGTCGCGCCCTACGGTGGCGTGCACCGGTGGGACGAGAGCACGGCGGTCTGGACGGTGGCCAGTGAGGAGCTCGAGCATCGCGGCATCGACGAGATCGTCATCTCAGCCGATGGCGTCGAGGCCGGGGTCTGGGCGCGCACGGCAACGGTCCCCGACGTCTACCGTTCGCGAGATGGCGGGCTGACCTGGACGCAGCTCCCGGGTTTCGGGCCGGGCTTCGCCGTCGACCTGAACGCGCACCACGTCGAGCCGGACCACTTGTTGCTCGGGAGCTACGGCGTCGTGTTGCGGAGCCGCGACGGTGGCGACACCTGGGAGCCCGTGCTGACGGTGGAGCGTGCGTCCTTCCCAGTGGTGGCCTTCGGGCGGGAGGACACCCTGATCGCAGCCTCCCGCCTGCACGGAGCGTGGTGGAGCACCGACGACGGGCTGAGCTGGCGCGACGTCTCGTCCGGGCTGGGCGGTGGGGTCGTCCAGGAGCTCGAGGTCGGTGCGTCGAACGAGGGCGAGGAGGTGGTCCTGAGCGCCGCGCCCGACGGCGGCCCGTGGCGTCTCAAGCGTCAGGTCGATCGTGAGCGCGAGTGGGAGCCGGTGAGTCACCCCGAGACGGCGTCGCTCGCCCAGTTGGGCGCACACCCGTCGGAGCCAGGCGTCTTCCTGCTGGGCCCTGCGAGCTCTGCCGACGAGTCGGCACTTCATCGCACGCGCGATGGTGGGGAGAGCTGGGAGTCCGTCCCGGCAGCGGGTCGTGGTGGAGTGGCCGCGCTGGCTCATGACCCCTTCGAGCCCGACACCCTCTTGCTCTCCCGCAACACCGGGCTCGTGCGGAGCCTCGATGGTGGCGCGACCTGGGAGGAGACGCTCGGGCTCGACGAGCACCACCCCGGGCGTCTCTTGGCGGATCGCGATCAGCCGGGTCGCTGGATCATGAACACGCGGGATCGGGTGCGTTACGAGCACTCCCTCCACGAGAGCGTCGATGGCGGGGCGAGCTGGTCCGCGGGACCGGTGCCTCTACCGGTGATGCCAGTCCCGACCGAGTCGTTCTCCGTCGAACACGTGGCGGGGGAGCGGCTGATCGTCTTCGCCGAGCCCGAGCCTGGCGCAACGGGGCCTCGTCTCTGGCTTCACGATCCCGAGCTCGGGGGCTGGGTGGATCTCGATGCGAGCCTGTCGACCGAGCGGCCCGACTGGTGGCATCCGCTCGCCGTCGCGGCCGACCCCGACGATCCGCGCGCGCTCGTCCTCGCGACCGCCGGACTGGGCGTCCTGCGAAGCCGGGATGGTGGTCGGTCCTGGGTGTCGTGGAATGTCGGCCCCGACGCCGGGACCTTCGAGGTTCGGCCCGGCTTGATCCGTCATCGGCCGGCCGGGCCCGCTCATCCGCGGGAGGTCCTGGTCGGAACGGGCAACGGCGCGTGGAGCCTGAGCGTGGACGAGTCGGACCTGCTGCTCATGGTCAGCCGTGACGGTGAGGACGTGGTTCTCGAGTGGCCCGAGCCCTCGTTGCCGGTGACGGTGATGAGGGGCGGTGATGCCAGCGCTCCGCTGGTCGCCATCGGTCCCGGAAGCTGGAGCTCGTCGGCACGCGACCCCGTCGCCACCGACGGCCAGTTGTACTTCTACCGGGCGAGGCACTGAGTCCGAGGCGCCGACGAGCGGGGCACGAGCAGCGCGGGACTTGAACTCGGGGAGGCGTCGAGGCGACACTCCTGAAGACGCGTAGGGATGCGCACGTCGGAGCTGGTCTCGTCCCGCGAGACCAGCCTGAGGAGTCCGTCATGTGCCGGAGTCGTCCCTCCTTCTCTTTCATCGCGTTCGCCATCCTGCTCCTGGCGCCACCCGCCTCGGCCGGTGATGAGCCCGTCTGGGTGCCCCTGGACGCACCGATCGGTGACCACGGGGTCATCGCCGTCGTGCCCCTGCTGCCAGGAGAGGAGGTCGCCGTGGAGCGTGCGTCCGCCGGCACCTTCCTCACCAGCGACGCCGGGGCGAGCTGGCAATCGCGG
>JBCCFW010000160.1:0-18257 GCA_039029535.1 Acidobacteriota bacterium | reverse complement strand
GGAGAGCAAGGCGCTCGCGCGGGCTGCAGCGTCGCCTCGCTGTCGCTCCCAGCCGGGACCGACACACCAGGCGAGCGCGCGTGCGGTGAGGGTGGCTGTCTTGCCGGTGCCGGCGCCCGCCTCGACGACCAGCGGTCGCTCGAACTCCGTGCAGGCGAGCCGCCGTGCGCGAGCATCGCTCTCGCGGAGCGTGGCGACGTCCGGTCCGCTCACGACCGCCCCTCCGCCCGCCCCGGTCCTTCGAGAACCACCCGACAGCGACGCAGGGGGGCGCCCTCGTCGGAGGCGGGCTCCGAGTCGAGCCACTCGACGACGGTCTCGCGCAAGCCGGGTGTTCCCCGTCGGCACGCGAGCGACACGCGACACGAGCTACAGCAGGCGGGCTCCTCGTCACCCTCGACCAGCCGTGGTGGCAAGACGCCCTCGGCGAGGGTCGCGTGGACGGCGTGCACCGCGGCAGAGGCCACCGTGATCATCTCGCTGTCGTCGGCCCGCACGACGAGCTCCCGCAAGGCGTCGTCGACATCCGGTCGGAGATGGAAGAGCCGGCCCCTCGCGTCGGGCGACCCGGCGCCCATGGCGTGAACGATGGGCTGCAAGAGGTCACCGGCTCCGACCCTCTTCAGCAGCGAGCGCCGACGCCCCGAGGCGGTCTTGGCGCTGAGCCGAGGTGCACCGGTCTTGAAGTCGGAGAGCACGAGCCCGGCACCGTCGCGTTCGACGGCGTCCACGCGGAAGCCGACCGTGACCTCGTCGATCGTCCAGCTTCCGTTGAGCTCGGCGCCGAGCCACTCCCGCTCGGTGCCCAGCGGTTCGAGGTAGGCGCGCAGTCGCTCCCGCAGCCAGCTCGCGAGCACCTCGGGCAAGGCGCCGTCGGTCTCCTCGTCGAGCCGAAGCGCCTCCTCGACGCCCGCGGCGATCGCGGTCGCGTCGAGCGTGACGCCGTGGTCGGACTCGAGCGTCGCGGCGAGGGAGGCACGCACGGGAAGACCCGCCGCCTTCGCCGCGGCCTCGAGCGCCGCGTGCACGAGCCGTCCGAGTCGCGGCGGCGTGACCTCGGGCAGCTCCTCGGGCGGCTCGGGGGGCGCGGCCTCGAGCCGACGTTGCACGAACCAACGCCACGGACAGGCGGCAACCTCCTCGACCTGCGTGACGCTGAGCGCACCGTCGGGACGCACGTCGCCACCGAGCAGGCCTAGCTGGATCCAGCCCGGTCCCTTCCGACGCGCCTCGCGCAGACGCCGATGGCTGAGGTCCAGCTCCGCCGTTTCGGTCGCAAGGGCACGACCCGTGCGCGTGACGACCTCGCCACTGGTCGTCGTCTCACGACGCTCTGTCTCGCCACGACGCTCGCGCTCCAGCAGCCAGCCAGGAGGCTCACCGGGGAGCCCGTTCTCGTCATGCCGAGCCGAGCTGAGCTCGACGCGGGGGGCGGCGACCATCCAGGCGTCGACCTGCTCACGCTCCCGTCGTCGCTCGGGGTCCAGGTCCGGTAGCACCGACGCGAGGGCTCGACGCTCGGACCAGCCGAGAAGGCGACGGCGTCCCGGCGCCGCCGGGAAGGTCGGTTCCGCGAGCCCCGCCAGGAAGACCGCTTCCGCGCGGAGCCCGACCGCCGCGCGAGCGGGAGCGAGGATCGCCACGCCAGGCCCGAGCTCGTCGAGCTCGTCTTCAGCGAGCGCGGCGTCGACGAGCAGGGGTAGCTCGCGCTCCGAGAGCACGAGGTCCTCGGGCAAGCCGTCACGGAGCGCGCGGAGTCGCTCGGGCAGGGACGTCCTTCCGTCCGGCCACGCCGTCGTCAGCGCTTCGATCCATTGGTCGAGTCCCTCGTGAACCGGGCCGGCTTCTCGGGCGGCGAGCACGCTCGCGCGCACGGCCTCCACCGCTACGTCGTTCTCGTCGGCAGCGCCGAGCTCGTCCGCGACGAGACGACGCCACCAGCTCGTGCTGCGCTGGGGATCGCGCAAGGCCTGACGGAAGCGCTGCACGCGCCGACGCTCGGCCGTGACGGTCGGCTCGTCCCAGGCCGTCGGCACGTTCAAGGCGGCCAGCTCGAGGCGCCAGGCCGCCCGCACGCCTTCCCCACCCGCCAGCACGACGACCAGGTCTTCCGGCGCGACGCCCTCGTCGATCAGGTCCAAGAGGCGACGACCGACGTGCCGGGCCTCGGCGCGGGGATCGTCGTGCTCGGTCCACGGTCGCTCGTCTGGTGACTCGACCGCAGGCAACGCGACGGCACGCGCGGCGGGATGACGGGACAGCCCCTCGTGCCAGTCGGCTTCCCACCCCCGAGGCGACGCACCGTCGAGCCACCAGAGCTCGTCGGCCGGAAGGACCTCGGCGCCCTTGGTCGGCAACGCCGCCGCGGCCCGTCGGAAGACCTCGGGCCCCAGCGGACGCGCGAGCGCGTGGAGCTCCTCGGCAAGGGCTGCGGTGGCGTCGAGGAGCGACGGGACCAGCGGGCCTTCGCCGCCCTGCTCTGTCCAGGCTTCGAGCGCGGCCTCGCGGGCCGCTCCCTCACAGCCGGCGGCCAGCAGCTCGGACACCGCGACCGAGAGAGCCGCCGGGCCGGCGTCGTAGCGCAGCAGACGGCGCAGCTCGACCTGCGACCAGAGACAGCGTCGCGTGAGCAGGTCGAGCAGCGCGTCGGCGAGCGGGGTCCCGCCTCCGGCTGCGGCCACCGTCTCGGCGGCCAGCTCACGCTCTGTCGCGACCTCGACCTCAGGGGTCGTCCCTTCGGCAGCCTGCAGCGCGGTCCGAGCGCGCTCTCGCTGCCGGGCGTCGGCGACGACGAGACGTCGGCGCCCGCCCGCCCCGGCGGCCGGCCGACTCAGCTCGGCCAGCACGGTCGACCAATCGGTCGGCCGCCCCTCCAAGGCCATGGGTTCTACTCAGCGAAGGGCGGTGGCGGCCATCCCGAAGAAGGTCGGGGCGACCTCCATGAGCGAGTCGTGGAAGCGACCCTGACGCGCGTCGAGCTTGAGGCCGCGGAACATCGAGGTCTCCTCGGTCGACGGCGGCGTGCTCACGCGGAGGTCCTGGATGGAGGCCAGGACGCCACGCCCCGTGCTCCCGTCAGGCCGGGTCCAGCGGAGAAGGAGCTCGCTGTTCTCGGCGAGGACCGCGACGCCGTCAGCGTCACGATCGAGGACGAGGTGGAGCCCCGCACGGAGGTCGGCCGGTGCGTCTGGACCGACCACCTGGTGGCCCTGGGCCGTGAGCTGCGCGACGAGCAGGTCGGTGAGAGCGTCGGTCAGGCCGCTGTTGAGCGGCTCGCCGAGACCGCCCTTCGCACGCACCGCGGGCGACTGCACGACCCGGACGCCCACCAGGGCGATGGTCCGCGAGTCGGCGGCCGGCAGGGTCTCGAGGCCGTTGGACTTCCAGTAGCGCAGCGCCTGCTCGGCGAGGGGATCGGCGGCAGGACCGGCGACCAATGGTGCGGCGACGGCGAGCAGGAGGACAGAGAGAGAGGCGGTCACGACGGAGCGGTGCATGGCGAAAATCCCCGAGATTCTGGGTTCGAGCATGCGTCCCCGCCCGTCTTGCGGCAAGCGTTCAGGACCCGTCGGGAGTCGGGATCTCGGCCACCCAGCCCACCTCGGCCGCGGTGAGCGGGCCCAGCACGAGCTCGTCGAGCCCCCGGGGCTCGCGCTCCTCGTCCTCCGAGATCGGGATGAGCAGGGCCATGACCTCGGCCGCATCCTGAGGCCACGGCGGGAGACGCGCGGGCTCGGCGTAGCCCACCGGATGCGGGATCTCGCCCCGTCGGTTCCGGCGATCGGTGGCCCCGAAGAGATGCAGCGCCTCGTGAGCGACCACGCACTCGGCGTGCGCGAGGTCCTGGGGATCGGTGACGACCACCGCCATCCCTTCCCTCCTCACCGCCAGCCCGTGCCAGCCGAGGTTCGGAGCGCCTTGCCGGGGGCCCACGAGCAGGTAGACCCAGCCGTCGCGCTCGTCGGCGTCCGCGACCCCAGCGCTGGTGGCGAACCAATCGAGGAAGGCCCGCGTGCCGGCGAGCCGTGCGAGGAATCCGGAGTCCGCGTCCGGCAGCTCGGGCGGACGTCCCTCGATCACCCGCACCGGCCGTGCCGTCACCTCGACCGGGACCCGCGCCGGCGTGCCGTAGCGACCGAGCTCACGCGTGAACCAGTCGGTGAGGCGGGTCTCGATCCCCCCCACCACCTGATCGACCTCGGCCGCGTCGACGCCGTCCATGACCAGCGGGCAAACCGTGATCGTCTGACTGCGTCGCCAGTCGGGCAGACGTCGCTCGGCCAGCCGCTGGCGTGCACCCCAGAGGCTGACCGCCAGCAGGATACCGAGCAGCGCGAGATAGCGCAGCGAGGCGAGACGACCGGTCACGGAAGCTCGGCGAGCGAGTCGCCGTCGGCCCCCGGGTTCCCATCGGACGTGCCGCCGGTCCCTCCCGTGCCGGGCACGAGCGTGACGCCCGTGCGGGCCACGGAGGCACCACCCGTCAGCACGAGAGCGATCGACGGGCCGCCACCACCGCCGCCGCCGGCACCACCATCGCCGCCGCGACCACCGGGACCACCCGCACCACCGCAGCCGGCATCTTCTTGATCATCGGGCCCACCGTAGGGGCCTCCCTCTCCTCCGAGACCGCCATCACCACCGGTTCCACCGGCACCACCGGCACCACCGCGGCCGCCCAGTCCGGAGCGCAGCACGCACTCGCGCAGGACGACCTCGCTCGCGTGCCCCCACAGCGCCGTCGAGGAACCACCGCCTCCGCCGCCGTCACCGGGTCCACCGCCACAGCCGCCGCCACCGCCGCCGCCACCGGCCGAGCCCCAGGAATCGCAGAGGTTCCAGCCGCCGCCGCCTCCTCCGCCACCGCCGCCGCTGCCACCGGTCCAACCGAAGCCACCGGCATCGCCGTTCGCCGGTCGGTAGCCGGTCCCTGCGAAAACACCCTGCGCACCGCCGGCTGAACCGAGGTCGCCGCCCATCCCGTCCATGCCGGGTCCGCCGTCGTCCCCATCGCCATCGACGCCACAACCTCCGCCGGAGCCCGAGCCGCCCCCGCCCGGGGTCCCGGCTGCCGTGCCGCCCGTCCCCGGGCTGCCGGCGTCGCCGCCGCCTTCACCGTTGCCTGGACGGCCGCCGTTGCCACCGGGGAAGAAGCAGTCGCTCGCGCCACCGGTTCCGGCGAGGGGCCGATCACAGGACTCGCAGAGGAGGCTCGAGTCCTCGCAGCCCGGCTGTCCCGCCGAGCCGGGTCCACCGGGTGTCCCGTCGTCGCCGGCCATGCCAGTGGCGCCTTCCGCTCCCGCACCGGCTTGCAGGGTGAGGTGGCTGAACGTGACGGCGGTGCTGCTGACCAGCCACGCGGCGAGCGAGGGGGCACCGGGCGCCGCTGCGTCGGCCGCGCGCACGTCGATGCGATCGACCCAGACATCGGAGACGCCGTCGGCCTGAACGGCGATCGGACCACCTTCGAGCATGGTGACGTGATCGTCGGCACGGGCCCAGCCGTCGGCCCAGTCGTAGGCGCCGATGACGTCGACGCCGCTCACCAGGGTGAGGCTCTCCGGATAGAGGCCCTTCGAGACCCAGACGCTCCTCCCCGTGGCGGACGCCCGGGACAGCCCCTCGCCGATGGTGGCGAGCGGTCGGTCCCAGGTTCCCGGAAAGCCGTCGCTGCCGACGTCACCGGCCACGAAGATCGCGTCGGTCACGGAGCCATCGAAGCCGTCGCAGTCGGTGTCCTCGAAGAGGTCGTCGGGCAGGTCGACTCCGGTGGGCACGCAGTCGGAGCCGATGTCGTAGAAGTAGAGGTTCGGCGGACCCGCAGCGGCACCCGCGTCGACGAAGCTCCGAGCGTCGAGGGTGGCGAGGAGATCGCCCGAGCTGGCCACGGTCGCCGGGTCTTCGGAGCGACGCACTCGGAAGGGACCGACGCCGGTCCAGAGCAGCTCGACGTCACCGCCGCTGAGCTGCACGCGCAGGTCCTGTGCCTTGGTGGGCAAGGCCCAGCCACAAGACACGATCAGGAGCACCATCCACGACGGGAGCGACCTCCCCTGCCTGCTCATGGTTCTCGACGGTACAGGTCGGGCCGAAGCGATGGCAAGAAACGCCGGACCGCCCTCCGCCATGCCGGCCTGCTTGAAGCTGGAGCGGGCGCGAGACGTCTTCCTTTCATCAGCCGTCTCCAGTCGACGTCACCTCGGCCCCCGTGACACCATCGCCCCGGAGTTCAGATGAAAGCAGCTCGTCTCCTCGCCCTCGCCCTCGGCACGCTCACCGGCATCGCCCACGCCGCCCCCGTCCCCGCCCCCGTGCGGCAGGACAGCCCCACCCTCCTGGCGGCGATCCCGGACGACCAGCGCGCCGACTTCTTCGCGGGCAAGCGGGTCTACACCTTCGCCCCGCTCGAGCGCTCCGACGAGCCGAAGGGGCTCATCCTCGAGTCGCTCTCTCTGGTCGTGTCGCCGAAGTCGCCGGCCTCCTTCACGAAGCTCCTGCGCGCAGTTGAGAGCTACCCCGAGTGGGTGAGCCTCTCGCCGACCTACAAGCACGTGCGAGTGCGGGGGACCGACGCGATCAGCTGTGAGACCGGCCGCTCGAGCTCGCCCAAGGCGCAGCGCATCCTGCCTTACCGAGTGAGCCACGCCGACGACGTCCTGGCCTGGACGCTCGAGACCAACGGCACGCCGATCAAGGCCGGCTCGTCCGTGTCCTTCGAGGTGCGCCCGGGTCCCGACGGCCAGGGGACTCTCCTCCTCCACCGTCAGTCGGTGCGCCTCCCGAGCCGGGGACGTCTCACCAAGTACCTGCGCTCGCACGACAAGAAGGGCCGTCATCGCTTCTGGAAGGACGTCGACAAGCACGCCCGCCGGATGCACTGGGCCATGGTTGCCGCGCTCGTTCACCCAGCGGGCACGGATCGACAGGCCCTGTACGTCGAGCACTACCAGCGAGACTTCGGCGGCGTACCGTGGTGGGCCGAGCGAAACCGTTGAGCCCGTCCGCGCTGCGAGCGGACATGGAGTGACGCAGTGAAGATCGTCGTCGTCGGAGGCGGCCCCGGAGGCCTCTACAGCGCCATCCTCCTCAAGACCCGTCAGCCCGAGCACGACATCACCGTGCTCGAGCGCAACGGTCCCGCCGACACCTTCGGCTGGGGCGTGGTGTTCTCCGACGAGACCCTCGAAGGGCTCGACGCCGCCGACGAGACGAGCTCCCAGCGGATCACCGAGTCCTTCGCCTACTGGAGCGCCATCGACAACTTCGTCGCCGGCGAGCACTTCCGCTGCGACGGTCACGGCTTCGCCGGCATCGCGCGCAAGAAGCTGCTGGCCATCCTGCAGGAGCGCTGCCGGGAGCTCGGCGTCGAGCTGAAGTTCCACGTCGAGGTCGAGGACGCCTTGGCCGAGCACGGCGACTGCGACCTCCTCATCGCCGCCGACGGCGTGAACAGTCGCATCCGCAGCCAGCACGAGGAGCGCTTCCGGCCGAGCCTGCGGGAAGGCCAGGCGCGCTACACCTGGCTGGGCACTCGACGACACTTCGACGCGTTCACCTTCGTCTTCAAGGAGAACGAGCACGGCGTCTTTCAGGTCCACGCCTACGCCTTCGACGACGAGACCAGCACCTTCATCATCGAGACCGACGACGCAACCTGGCGCCGGGCCGGCCTCGACACGATGAGCGAAGAGGAGTGGGTCGGCTACTGCGAGCGGCTCTTCGCCGAGGAGCTCGACGGCCACTCGCTGCTCACCAACAAGTCCGAGTGGATCCGCTTCCGCGAGGTGAAGAACGAGAGCTGGTCCTTCGCCACCGAGAGCGGCACCCAGGTCGTCCTCATCGGCGACGCGGCCCACACCGCTCACTTCTCCATCGGCTCGGGCACCAAGCTGGCCATCGAGGACGCGATCGCGCTGGCCGACGCTCTCGAGAGCGACGAACCGCTGGCCGACGCCCTGCGCTCCTACGAGAACGCCCGACGGCTCGTCGTCGAGAAGACGCAAGGGGCGGCGCTGCACAGTCAGAACTGGTTCGAGCAGACCGCGCGTCACGTCCAGCGTCGTCCGCTCCAGCTCACCTACTCGCTGATGTCGCGGAGCAAGAAGCTCACCCACGAGAACCTCCGTCTCCGCGACCCCGGCTTCGTCGATCGTGTCGACGAGGACTTCGCGCGGTGCGCCGGTTGGGACGGCGACGGCCCCCTCCCCCCGCCGATGTTCTGCCCGCTGCGCCTGGCCGACGTCGAGCTGGTGAACCGGGTCGTCGTGTCGCCGATGTGCACCTACATGGCCGAGGACGGGCTGGTCACCGACTGGCACCTCGTCCACCTGGGCAGCAGGGCGCTGGGCGGCGCCGGCCTGGTCATGACCGAGATGACCGACGTCACCGAAGACGGGCGCATCAGCCCGGGCTGCGCCGGCCTCTACACCGACGAGCAGGTCGCCGCCTGGGCCCGCATCGTCGACTTCATCCACGACCAGTCGTCGGCCAAGATCGGCATCCAGCTCGCGCACGCCGGTCGCAAGGGCTCGACCCGCCGGCTCTGGGAAGGCATCGACCGCCCCCTGCCCGACGGCAACTGGCCGCTCATCGCGCCGTCGCCGATCCCCTGGACCGACGAGAATCAGGTGCCCCGCGAGATGACCCGCCAGGACATGGTCGCCGTCCGCGACGCCTTCGCGGCCGCGACGAAGCGCGCCGAGCAGGCCGGCTTCGACCACCTCGAGCTCCACCTGGCCCACGGCTACCTGCTCGCCAGCTTCCTTTCGCCGCTGACGAACCAGCGCTCCGACGAGCACGGTGGCTCGCTCGAGAACCGCATGCGCTACCCCCTCGAGGTCTTCGAGGCCGTGCGCGAGGCCTGGCCGTCCGGCGCCTCCCTGGCCGTGCGGATGCCTGCCACCGACTGGCTCGAGGGCGGCTGGACGACCGACGACGCCCTGGTCCTGGCGGCGGCCCTCGCCGAGCGCGGCTGTGACCTCCTCGACGTCTCGGCGGGTCAGACGACGCCCGAGTCACACCCGGCCTTCTACGGACGGATGTTCCTCACCCCCTTCGCCGAGCTGCTCCGCAACGAGGTCGGCATCAAGACCATGGCCGTCGGCGGCATCACCAGCCCGGGCCAGGTCAACACCATCCTGGCAGCCGGTCGCGCGGACCTCTGCGCCCTGGCCCGGGAGCACCTGCGAGATCCGGCCTTCACTCAGCGAGCCGCCGCCGAGCTCGGCTGGAGCGGCGGTCCTTGGCCCGCCCCTTACTCCACCGTGAGGCCGCGGCCCACCCCCCCGGTCTGAATCCGGCGCGGTTCGGGCTAGACTCTCCGTGCGGCACGCATCTTTCGCGTGGCCCGGCCCGAATTCGCATCTCTTAGACCTTGCGGTGACCCGTGAACGCTCCTGAGCTGGACTGGCTGCGAGCGCGCGCACGTAGCCTGGCCGAACGACAACTCGCTTCCCTCGAGCCCGACGCGCTGGACGCCGACGGCAGTGACGACCGAGACCGGTTGGTCCGTCACACCGACGTCCACCACCTCCTCGCGCAGGAGTTCTTCCGGGCGGGTCTCTACCTCCAATCGGCCGAGCACTGCCGTGAGCGCGAGCGAGCCGAGACCGAGCTCACCGCTTCGATGCTCGAAGAAGGTGACGAGGCCGGCGCCAAGGAAGAAGAGGAGGAGCTCGCTCGTCACGCCTGGATGAGCGGCGACCTCGTCGCCTTCCGGCGCTACGTCAGCGAGGGCTGCGAGCCCGGTACCGGGGTCTCCCCTCGTCTCGACGTGTTCCCCTCGCTCTTCCTGGCCTGGGCCGTGCTCCAGGAGTCCTTCCACCCGGAGTGGTGGAGCGACCGCTTCGAGGAGGCCGTCGAGAGCAAGCGTCGCGAGCTCCGGCGTCACTACCTCGGCACTCAGGGCGAGGTGGCCGAAGGCGTCCTCGTCGACTCGGTCATGGCCGCCTCGAGCTTCTGGCACGGTCAGTTCGACCGGGCGCTCCGCGAGGCCCAGCGCGCCCAGCGCGCCTGGCACCGCTTCGGCTCGGCGCGTCCGGAGGGGCTCCGTCTCACTCACAAGCGCGTGTCGCGTTTGCGGATCGACGGGCTCGTCGCCCTGCTCGAAGGACGCGATCAGCCGGAGCGGCTCACCGACGCCATCCGCTGCTTCGCGCGGGCTCTCGATGCCAGCGCCCAGACGCGCTTCCAGGAGTGGAAGGACCTCGTGTGCCTCCACCTCTGCGCCCGCGCCTGGGCCGACGATGACGACGCGCTCATCACTGAGTTCGTCGAGCACTTCGGCCACCTGGAGCACGTGCTCGCGCGGCAGCGTCAGTGGCGTCCGCCCGACGAGACCCTTCCCGCGAGCGCCGCCGAGGCCTGAGGCCACGGCGGCTGCGGCCGTCTCCGTCTAGCGCGCGTCCTGCTGCGCGATGCGGCGCACGCTCTCGGCCATCACCGCCTCGACGACGGTGGTGCCGGTGGCCATGCACTCACGCAGGATGACGCCCTCGCTCCGGGTCTCGCTCATCCCCACGAACAGCCCGAGGAGCTGCCCCTTCATGTTGAAGACCGGCGCGCCCGAGGCGCCGCCCAGGGGCAGGCTACCGGCCACGGGCTCGAGGCTGAGCGGGCTCACGGAGCTCACCCGACTTACGAGCGGGATGGGCTTGAGGATGTCGATCCCATCGCCGAGCACGACGCGACCCGTGGGGTCGACACCGTGGCGTGCGGGGTAGCCGGGCACGACCACGAGATCGCCGAGACCGACGACGCCGAGCTTGGCCGAGGCCAGGTCGAGCGGCGGCTGGACGACCTCGAGCAGGGCCCAGTCACGACCGCTGACGTTGAGGAGGTACTCGCTCTCGCGCAGACGCGCCTCGAGCCGACGTCCGTCGACGAGCTGGATCGAGAGCTCGGCGTCGCGCTGGCCGTGGACGGCGTGACCGGCGGTCAACACGAGGCCACCCTCGAGCAACACGCCGGAAGCCGACGACACGCTGCGGAAGCCGCGGCGGCTGGGCCGGCTGATCTCCACCCGCACGCAGGCTGCCATCGCGTCCTCGAGCCCTTCCAGGCTGCTGCGATGCTCGCGGGCGTGAGCGATGAGATGGTTGCGGGCGCGGTCACGCCCGAGCTGGAAGTAATCCCTCAGGGTGACCAGGTCGGTCATCGCAGAGCCTGGCCCGGCCGAAGCCGGTGATCCAGGCCTGGCGTCGCGCCCCAGGGAAGTGGACGGTGCGACGACGCTGACAACGAAAGATGCGAGCGCCGCCGCGAGATACATGTCTCGGTAGCGGCTCATTGGATTCGTCCTCCACTCAATCCATCGGCAATTGGCCGAAAGGGCTTGAGCAATCTCCTACCCTCATGATAAGGCCATTTTCAGCGAAACGCCAAGAGAAGGACGTTCGGGCGTTCCTCGAAGCCCTCCTCCCGCCAGAAAGCCCGAGCGTGTTCGTTGGAGCCCAGAACCTGAATCTCGACCTGGCGCAGACCCGCGGACCTCAGGGCCTCCACTCCCCGCCTGGCGAGCTCGCGTCCGAGCCCCTGACGTCGCAGCTCCGGGACCACGGCCAGACGGCTGAGCCAGCCCGTGCGACCGTCATGGCTCACGGTGATCGCACCGACCAGCTTTCCGCCCGAGCGAGCGACGAGGCTCGAGCCTGGATTCCGAGCCAGGAAGCGAGCGAAGGGAGCCGCCTCGTCGTCCTCGGAGAGGCAGAGCCCTTCGGTGGCCTTCCACAGCGCGAGCACTTCCTCGTGATCGGCCATGGTGAGGGGCTCGATGGTCCAGTCCGACATCCTGCTCCTCGGTCCTCTTCCCCATCTTCAGGTTAGCTGGAAGGAGACGGAAGTCCAGGCGCTTGCGCGGGGCGGGGAACGGCTCCACCGTTGGCTCGAACGGATGATGCGGAGTCCCAAGATGACCAGCTACGACTGGGGAAGCTTTCCCCGCGTCCCCGACGAGGCCTGGACGCAGAGCCCTCTCGGTGACCTGGCGCTCAAGTACGACACGGTGGAGAACCACGGCTGGTACTCCAACCTCGAGCGCACGGTCGAGCAGCTCGCGGAGTTCCTCTCCGACGGCGACCTCGCCTGCGACTACTCCGGTGGCACGGGCATCCTCGTCGACCGGCTCCGACAACACCTGCCCGAGCTGTCCTGCGGCTACCTCATCGCTGACTCGTCGCCCAAGTTCCTCCGCCTGGCCCTGGAGAAGCTCGGAGACGACGAGCGAGTCGGCTTCCGGCTCATCAGCTACCTCAAGCCGGAGAAGCGGCTCCAGCTCCTGACCGAGGTCCTCCCCGAGGGCAGCCTGCCGCGGCCGGTCGACGCCCTCGTCTCCACCAACGCCATCCACCTCTATTACGACCTCGAGGACACCCTGAAGTCGTGGCGTGCGGTGCTCCGTCCGGGCGGTCGGGTGTTCATTCAGTCGGGCAACCTGCGCAACCCGGAAGCGGCCGACGACGAGCGCATCATCGACGAGACCGTGCACGGCATCGCGGCGGCCGCCGAGGAGATCGTCCGGAGCGACGATCGCTTCGCCGCCTATCGCGACGTCACCGCCGACAAGGAGCGGATGGCCGCCCACGATCGTCTCCGCGAGAAATTCTTCCTGCCCGTGCGGGACCTCTCGCACTACACGGATGCCCTGGAGGCCTCCGGCTTCACGATGCTCTCGACCGAGCGCCGGCGGATCGAGGCGAAGGTCGACGACTGGTACGAGTTTCTCGCCGCCTACCACGAGGGCGTCATCGGTTGGGTCGGCGGCTCGCGTCGCGTCGAAGGCTCCGAGCCGAGCGAGGAGGCCGTGGCCGACCGACTCGAGCTGATGAAGCTGGCCATGCGCGAGACGCTCGGCGAGGACAGCTTCCCCTGCTGCTGGACCTACCTGATGGCGGAGCGAGAGGGCTGAGCCACGCTCTGGTCGTCAGAGGACGCAGTCGGCGTGGATCTTGAGCTCGTCGCGTACGCCGTGTCCGAGCGGATTCAGGTAGACGTGCATTCCTTCGCTGCGAGCGAGCTTCATCGCAGGGACGAGATCCGAATCGCCGGTCACGAGGACGGCGACATCGGCGATCCCTCTCAAGGCATGCCAGCCGAGGTCGAGCGTGATGCGACCATCCACGCCCTTCTGCCTCATGCGCGGCACGAGATCCCTCGGCTCGATCGAGCGCGGCCTCCTGGCGAGGTTCCGTAGGGCGCGGGGACCCAGCTCCCACCCATTCAGGGTGAGCTGCCCGAGACGAAGCGCGAAATCCGGCGCCTTCGCCAAGGTGTCGAGCAAGGCAGTGGCGCTGGCGTGCTGCTCGGTGCGTGAGAAGTCGATGACCGTGCCATCAATGGGATTCGACGCCGTGCCCGACCAGGGAGGTGCGTCGTAGAAGAAGACACGCAGGAGCTCACAGCCGCGAAGACGATCTTCGTCCATGAGACGCTCGCTCAGGTCGATGACGTCTGCGGCTCGAACGGGACGACGCAACCGTCGCGCGAGACGTCGCTTCACGAACCCACCGTCGAGCAAGATGACGGCACGACGAGCCATGGTCTCCCCCCAAGAACGAAAAGTGCCGCTCCATCCCGCGAGGCAGGCCCCGGGGCCCATGCCTACTTTGATCAAGGCGTGACGAAGCGGCTGGTCTCAGTGACGTCTCGCGACGTCTGCGTGAACACTAGGGACGCAAGCCGAGGTGGGTCAAGCACCCACAGTCGTCGCTCCAGAATCCGGGGTCGTACGACACGGACCTGTCAGGAAGACCTGACAGGTCCGCAGTCATCAGGCCACTCGACCCGATGCGCTGAGCTCAGACGTCGAACTCGACACCCTGTGCGAGCGGGAGCTCCTCGCCCCAGTTGATCGTGCAGGTCTGCCGACGCATGTAGGCCTTCCAGGCATCACTGCCCGCCTCACGCCCACCGCCCGTGTCCTTCTCACCACCGAAGGCGCCGCCGATCTCCGCGCCCGAGGTGCCGATGTTGACGTTGGCGATGCCGCAGTCGGAGCCGGCCGCGCTGAGGAAGCGCTCGGCGCTGCGGACCGAGTCGGTGAAGATGGCCGACGACAGGCCCTGGTCGACCGCGTTGTGATGGCTCATGGCCTCGTCGAGGTCCTTCACTTCGACCACGTGCAGCACGGGCACGAAGTTCTCTTCCTTCAGCAAGGGCATGTCGGCCTTGGACCGACAGAGCGCCGGCTCGACGTAGTGCCCCGCACGGTCGAGCGTCTTGCCGCCGTGAAGGATCTCGCCCCCCTCTTCCGGCACGCGCGCCACGACCTTCTCGTAGATGGCCACGGCGTCGGCATCGATGAGCGGACCCATGAGCGTGCCCGAATCGAGCGGGTCGCCGATGGGCACCGAGCCATAAGCCTTGGTCAGGCGCTCGCAGAGCTCACCGACGATGCCGGACTGAGCGAAGACCCGACGGGTCGTCGTGCAACGCTGCCCCGCCGTGCCGACGGCACCGAAGGCGATGGCGCGGGTCGCGAGATCGAGATCGGCGTCGTCCATGACGATGATCGCGTTGTTGCCTCCCAGCTCGAGGATGGAGCGCCCCATCCGCGCCGCGACGGTCTCGCCCACCGAGCGTCCCATTCGGCAGGAGCCCGTCGCCGACACGATGGGCAGGCGACGGTCCTGGGCCATCGCCTCGCCGATGTCGCGGGCGCCCACCGTCAGGGTGAACAGGCCCGGGTGACCCATGTCGGCCGCGACCTCGCGGCAGAGCTGAGTGACCGCGATGGCGGTGAGCGGCGTCTTCTCCGAGGGCTTCCAGATGACGCTGTCACCACAGGCCGCCGCGACGAAGGCGTTCCAGGCCCACACCGCCACGGGGAAGTTGAAGGCCGAGATCACGCCAACCGGGCCCATGGGATGCCACTGCTCGTACATCCGGTGCTGCGGGCGCTCGGAGTGCATGGTCAGCCCGTAGAGCTGACGCGACATCCCGACCGCGAGGTCGGCCATGTCGATCATCTCCTGCACCTCGCCCAGGCCCTCGCTCAGGATCTTTCCGCACTCGAGGGTCGTGAGCTTGCCGAGGTCGTCCTTGCGCTCGCGCAGCGCCATGCCGATGCGACGGACGAGCTCACCCCGCTCGGGCGCCGGGCGAGTGCGCCACGCCCGGAAGGCCTCGGTCGACTCGTCGACGATGGCGTCGTACTGAGCCTTGGAGACACCCCGCACTTGAGCGAGGACCTCTCCGGTGGCGGGGCACTCGGAGGTGAAGAGCTCACCGGCGGGATCGGACAGGAATCCGGCGGTGCCGCAACCACCCGACAGCTCGCCTTCCAGGCCAAACGACTTCAAGACCTCGTGCATCACTCACGCTCCAGAGAAAAGGACAGGGCTGGGAGACCGGGAGGCTAGCACCGCAGGCAGCGGCCGGCGAGCGACACCGCGTCGGCGGAGGGCCTACTCGTCGTCGCGTCGCGACAGCGATCGCAGCCGGTCGAGGTGGCCCTGCGCGCTGTCCTGGGTGGCCGGCTCCTCGAGGTCCCGGTGCGTGAGCAGCTCGTCCGGGACGTCCTGGAGGAAGCGGGAGAGCACGGTCTCGGTGCTCTTGCCCTCAGTGCCGCGGCTCCGAGCCCGCGAGAGCCGCAGCCGGTCCTTCGCCCGGGTGACCGCGACGTAGAGCAGGCGACGCTCCTCGGCCATGCCCTCGGGGTCCTCGAGGTTGCGCGAGTGCGGGAGGATGCCGTCTTCCAGGCCGACCACCGAGACCGCCTGCCACTCGAGACCCTTCGCCGCGTGCACGGTCGCCAGCGTGATCCCGCTCCCCTCAGCCGGCTCGTAGGGCGCACCCGACAGGGCCAGGTCATCGACGAAGCTGGAGAGCGAGGGGTCCTCCGCCGTGCGGACGTGATCGCCCCAGGCGTCCTGCACCTCCCGAGCGAGGTTCCAGCGCGACTCGCGGGTCTCGTGACCCGGGTAGGTGCGCTCGATCTCGGCCCGGTAATCCAAACGCTCGAGCAGCTGGTCGACGAGATCCTGCTGACGGCTCGAGCCGGCGTCGTCGAGCCAGTTCACGACCTCCACCAGCGACGCGATCGACGACCGGAGCCGGTTGCCGAACTCGCCCGACAGGTCGGCGGTCTCGGCATCGTCGCCCGCCGCGATCGCGAACAGCCCACCGGACGGGCGAGCGACCGACTCCAACACCGCCCAGGCCGAGCGCTCGCGCTGCTTGGCGGCCTCACGGAGTCCCGACAGAGCCTTCGCACCGATGCCCCGCGAGGGGACGTTGATGATGCGCAGGAGGGCCTGCTCGTCGGAACGGTTCACCGCCAGCCGCAGGTAGGCCAAGACGTCGAGGACCTCCTTGCGATCGAAGAACGAGCGACCGCCGAGGATCCGATACGGCAGCCGCTCCTTGCGCAGGAGCTGCTCGTAGGACCGCGACTGGTCGTTGGTGCGGAAGAGGATCGCGAGCTCGTCGGGAGAGGTGCCGCCACCGACCTCGTCCCGGAGCTCGTCGACGACCGCCTCGGCCTCTTCGATCTCGTCGTCGTGCTCGGTGAGCATGACCATCCCGCCGATGCCGCGGCCGGTGCGCACGTGCTTGTCGTGGCGCTTCGGGTTGTGTCGGATGATCTCGTGCGCGAGGTCGACGATGCGAGCGGTCGAGCGGTAGTTCGTCTCGAGCCGCACGACCTCGCAACCCGGGTGACGCTTCGGGTAGTCGAGGATGATCGAGACGTCGGCGCCCCGCCAGCCGTAGAGGCTCTGGTCGTCGTCGCCGACCACGCAGAGGTTGTCCCGCTCCCCAGCCAGCAGGGTCATGAGCTCGTCTTGCTGGGCGTTGACGTCCTGGTACTCGTCGACGAGCAGGTAGCGCCAGCGGTCCTGCCAGCGTCGCCGCGCTTCCTCGTTCTCCCGCAGCAGGCGCAGGGTCTCGAGGATGATGTCGTCGAAGTCCATCGCGTTGCGCGCCTTGAGCTCCTCGAGGTAGCGCCCCTGCACGTACGAGTTGAACTCCGACTTGTCGGGATCGGTCTCCGGGTCGTCTCGCCGCTGGGCACCCGACTTCGTCACCGACAGGTCCGACAGCAGCTTCGACGCGGCCGAGGTCGCTCCCTTGCCCTTGAGGTCGCGCAACACGGTCCGCATGAGCGAGCGCTGGCTGGACTCGTCGTAGATCGAGAAGCCCTTGGAGTAGCCGAGCAGCTCGGCGTCGGTGCGGAGGATGCGCAGGCAGGCCGAGTGGATGGTGGCGATGGTCAGGCCCTTGGCCCTGCCCCGCGGCACCAGGGCCGCCACGCGCTGCCGCATCTCCCGGGCCGCCTTGTTGGTGAAGGTGACCGCCATGATGGCGGCGGCGGGGATCCCGTCCTCGAGGAAGCGGGCGATCCGGGCCGTGACGACCCGGGTCTTGCCCGACCCGGGTCCAGCCAGCACGAGGAGCGGACCGTCCCGGTGAGAGACGGCCCGACGCTGCTCGGGATTGAGTGACGCCGCCGACATTCGTTGACCGCTCCCTTCGAGGGCGGGGATCATCGGGGCTCCTCGATCCTCCGTCAAGGGATCGCTCCCGTCGTTCCGGAGCCCCCCAGCGATGCGCCTCCGCTCCCCGATTCCCGTCCTGCTCCTCAGCCTGCTCACCCTCGCCTGCCGCACCGGAGACGCCCCCTCCGTGTCGCAGGACGGCAGCAAGGCAGCCGCTGCGAGTCAGCCGGTCTCCTCGACCCAGGCCGCCGCGTCCTCCAGCCAGCCGGCGCTCCGCCGGGGCCAGGTCGACGACCTGATCGACTCGCGAGAGCTCCGCCTGGGTCACCTCCGCAAGCTCACCGCCGGGGGCGAGAACGCCGAGGCGTACTGGTCCTGGGACGACCGTCACCTGGTCTTCCAGGCCAAGCGCGGCGACGAGGGCTGCGACAGCATCCGCGTGATGCGCGCCGACGGCACGGGCGACACGGCGATCGCCACCGACGGAGCTCACACCTGCGCCTACTTCCTCAAGGGCGACGAGCGCGTCGTGTACTCCTCCACCGTCAGCGGCGGAGCCCAGTGCCCGCCTCCCGCCGACCGCTCCCAGGGCTACGTCTGGCCCCTCCACGAGAATCACGAGATCTACTCGTCCCGCCCCGACGGCAGCGACGTCCGACGCCTGACCGACGAGCCGGGCTATGACGCCGAAGCCACCGTCGGTCCCGACGGCACCATCGTGTTCACGTCCGACCGCGACGGCGACCTCGAGATCTACACGATGAAGCCCGACGGGAGCGACGTCCGTCGGCTGACCACGACCCCCGGCTACGACGGCGGGCCCTT
>JBCCFW010000159.1:0-18313 GCA_039029535.1 Acidobacteriota bacterium | reverse complement strand
TATTCCGGGACGATGAAATTTTTGACCTGCATGAGAATGAATCAGTTTTCATCCCACTGGGTGCCACTCATTACCTGGACACCCGTACGCTCGATCGTTTCATGACCATTGCCACGTTTACCGGTGGAATTGCCTCCACCAACGCCTTCATCCTCAAGGGTCCGTCCGGTACGGTCATGGTGGACGCCCCTGAGGGGGCGGCCAGCTGGGCCGAGGCGTCGGGAGATGTTCCTGATGCCCTTTTGTTGACTCACGCTCATTTCGATCATGTTCTGGATGCTTCCGCGATCCAGGAGCGGTGGAAATGCCCGCTTTATGGCTTTGCGCCGCCCACTCCCGAGCTGACTCTCGAGGTGCTTTTCCCGCCGGGAGGCAGCTCGATTGCGGTCCGGCCCTATTCCATTTCTGAGATTCAGGAGGGCGACCGGGTCGAGGTCGCGGGTTTCGATTTCACGGTCCTCCATATTCCGGGCCACTCGACCGACAGCCTACTTTTCCACCTGGATTCGGAAAAATATCTTTTTGGAGGCGACGTTCTCATGCAGGGGGGCGTTGGACGAACCGATTTTCCCGGCGGAAGCGAGGCCGCCCTCCTCGGGGGAATTCGGGACAAACTGTTGCCTCTGGATCAAGCCACGGTGGTTTTTCCGGGACACGGGCCCCGAACGACGATCGGGGCTGAAAAAGCTTCCAACCCCTTCTTGCAGGGCCTTTAGCGAGAAAAAGCGGCGAGAAAAAGCCTTGCGGCAGCAGGTCAAACCGAGGCCAGGGATCCCGATTTTTCGTCCTCCGGCTCTCTCTGAAAGAGGAATTCCAGATCCTCCCGCCTCAAATTCCGGGCGAAACTTTCTTCTCCCAGAACGCCCGTCATCATCGCGGATTTCTGACGCTGGAGAATGCGGATTTTTTCCTCCACGGTGTCGCGGATGAGGAGTCGGTAGGCGATGACCTGATTTTTCTGCCCGATGCGGTGGGTTCGGTCAATGGCCTGATTCTCGACGGCCGGGTTCCACCAGGGATCATAGAGGATCACGTAGGAAGCGGCGGTCAGATTGAGACCGCTTCCACCCGCCTTGAGGGAAAGGAGAAAACAGGTCGGATCCTTGCTTCGCTGGAAATTCTCCACCACCTCACGACGGTTTCTGGTCTGCCCGGTAAGCAGAGTGTGAGGCCGGTTCTCTTCGTCGAGGCGGGCCCGGATCAATTCCAGCATGCTGGTGAACTGACTGAAGACGAGCACTTTGTGGCCTTCATCCTGAAGCTGATCAAGAAGGTAGAACAGAGCATCGAATTTGGCACTGCCGGCATTGGCATTGTCCGGGTCGATGAGGGCCGGATGACAGCAGAGTTGCCGCAGGCGCATCAAGCCTTGCAGAATAACGAAGCTGTTCTTGCGCAGAGCCTCATCCGTTTCAAGTCCAAGGAGGACGGCCCGGATGCGGTCGAGTTCCTGCTGGTAAAGCAGTTCCTGCTGATCTTCCATTTTGCAGAGGACGTCTTCTTCGGTCCGGGTCGGAAGATCCATCGCAACCTGGCCTTTGGTTCTCCGCAGAAGGAACGGGCGAACTCTGGCGGCGAGCCTGGTATGGGAATCGGCATCCTTGCGGCGGTCGAATTTCTCCCGGAAGTAGCGCCGGTCACCGAGGATGCCGGGCATGGCAAAAGCCATCAGGCTCCAGATATCCATCAATCGATTTTCGATTGGCGTTCCGGTCAGGACAAGGCGGTTCTGCGCGGTCAGCGCCTGGGAAGCTTTGGCCGCTTTGGAATCGGGGTTCTTGATCTGCTGCCCTTCATCGAGGACGACGGCGAGCCAGTTAATCTTTTTCAATTCCTCGATGCGGTTTCTCAGCTGGGCATAGTTGAGGACCAGCAGATCGATGTGCTTCTCGACATGTTCGACATCCAGCTCGTCCTTGTTTCTGAGAATCTGAACATCGAGATCGGGGGCGAATTTCTCGACTTCCCCGGCCCAGACATCAAGGACTGATTTGGGACAGACGACGAGCCCCGGTGCGAGGTCACCTTCATTGCGCTGACGAAGCCAGAGGAGCCAGGCCAGGCTCTGAACCGTTTTACCGAGACCCATGTCATCGGCGAGGATCCCGCCAAAATGGTTCGTTGAGAGATAGGAAAGGAATTGGAAGCCCTCCACCTGGTAGGGGCGGAGGCTGACCTTGAGATCAGAGGGAAGCTTCGGCTGAACCTGGAGCTTGAGGGAGTTGGAACGTTCGCAGATGCGGGACCAGGCATCCTGGCTGAAAACCTCTTTCGCCAACGGATCGGCCAATTGCAGGACGTGCATCCGGTGCTCCTCGCCTGACAGGTCGTAAGGATCGAGGCCGAGCCGGGTGATGGCTTCCTGTTGGCTCTTGCCGAGATCGATTTCCAGCCGCATCCAGGAGCCATCCTGCATCCTGACGAAATCACCGCGGGCGGCGACGAGGGCTCTGATTTCCTCCTGTTTGAGGTCAAGGCCATCGGCATCGAGCTTGATCTTGAGATCGAACCAGTCGATGCCCCTCTCATTGATTTCGAAAGATATACCTGCCTTGACCGGGTCGCGAACCAGAGTCCGCAGCTTGTCATCCAGCTCCAGCTCGATCTCCGAGGGGAGCGACCTGGTCCACTCATAAAACTTCTCCGGGAAGCGTTTGGTCAATCGGTGTTTGAAAGCATTCAGATCCACGTCCCATGATGAGACGACCGGATCGAGGAGATCGGGGAAAAGGTGGAGCAGGGAGCGATCGAACCGGCGGAGCTTTTCGCCGTCGGCCTTTTCTTCCTCAACGACCTTCCAACCTTCCTTTTCCAACTCTTCCTTACGCATGCCTTCGACATCGGTGGCGGTAACCGAAAGGGTGAGCAGTTCCTGATCTTTGACCTGCGAGTTTTCGATCAGTTTGGCCGAGATGGTGACGAAGAGGAAACGGTCATCGACCCGTTCCTGCAGTTTTTTCGGCAGACGAGCCTTGAGGCGGCCTAGAAAATCAACCCCTCGCGGGCTTTCGACCGCTTGAGCAGGAATCTCAAACCTCGGCAGGATTTCGGTCGATCGAGTCCAGTTGGGCGGGCCGGGAAAGACGGCCACGTCGGTCAGATAGAGGGTTTGGACACCGGGTAGAACCCTGAGGGAGTGGGGGACATCCTCGCCATCACCGGTTGCGATTTGCAGGGTGTAGTGGCCAGCCGCCTCGAGATCATCGTCGCGACAAATCCACTCGAGCGGCTCCTTGAAGATTTGAAACGGGGATTCATCGAGTGTGAGAATGCGCTCACGCAGAGCCTCCTGATGAAACAACCGGTTCAGGAGTTCGGCACTCAAGCGGTGGTCGAGACGCAATTCAGTGGTCTCGGTGTTCTCCCAATGCCGATTGAAGTGTGACCAGATGAGGTCTGACAAAGGGTCAAGGCGGAGAGCGCCGTCCCGGTGGGCATCGGCCAGATCGGAAATCGCCTCTTCGGTCTGGAGGGAGATGAAGTCATCATCGGAGCCCGGCGTCCGTGATTGGAGGCGGGCCTCAGTGGTCGTAACCATGAGGCGGAATTCCAGAGTCTGAACCGGGGTCGAGGGCCCGGTTTCAGCGATCTCCCGCAAGCGATCTTTCCAACCCTGGATTTCCCGCTCCTTCTCCCAATGAAGCATTTTTTCACGAGTGGCCTCCAGGTCGGTAATGGCGTCCATGAACTTCGGGTAGGGCGCGTTTTTTCGTTGGAAGACGTAGGCAATGTCATTCCAGAATTCCAGGATATTGCCGGGAGGGTGGGGCCAGAGCTCGAGGGCATCGTAGCTCTCCACTTCCCATTTGTTGCTCAACCTAACCAGATCGTGATCGGTGATTTCACCGGACATCTCGAAGCGGCGGAAACGTTTTTCCACCCGATCGAGGTAATTCTCCTCGGACTCTGTGAGATCGCGCCCCAATTCTTTCTCCAGCATTTCCTGGAGCGGCACCTCACCAACTTCATTCGGAGATTCAGGAAGATTCTCTCCTCGATCCATCTTCTCCAGCATCGTAGCGTAGATTGCTGCAGTAGATGCAGTCTTCGTCGAAGGTCGGTGCGTCGTCGTCGTCCTGCTCGCGAGTGTGCTTGCACTCGGGATAGTTGGAGCAGGCGAGGAAGCGACCGAAGCGACCCCAGCGCAGGAGCATCATGCTGCTGCACTCGTCGCACTTCTCGTCGGTCTCGATCGCCTCGGCCTTGACGTTGCGCATCTCGACCTGGGCCTTTTCCAGGTCGGCGACGAACTTGCCGTTGAATTTGCCCAGCGACTGGATCCAGTCGCGTTGGCCCTCGGCGATCTCGTCGAGCTCCGCCTCCAGCCGGGCGGTGTAGCCGACGTCGAGGAGGTCACCGAAGGAGGTGACCAACAGCTCCGTCACGAGCTTGCCCAGCTCGGTGGGGTGGAACTTGCCCTCACGGATGACCGTGTACTCGCGCTGCGCGAGGGTGGAGAGGATGGAGGCATAGGTCGACGGACGACCGATGCCGTTCTCTTCCAGCTCCTTGACCAGCGTCGCCTCGGTGAAGCGCGGCGGCGGCTGCGTCCACTTCTGCTCGCCTTGCAGCTCGTGGAGCTTGAGGTCCTGGCCGACCTCGAGGACGGGGAACTTGCCCTCCTCGCTGTCGTCGTCCTCGTCCTGGTTGGCGTCGGTGTAGAGCTTGAGGAAGCCAGGGAAGGCGAGGACCGAGCCCTTCGCCTCGAAGACGTGACCTTCGGCGGTCGCCTCGACGATGGTCTCGTCGAAGAGGGCAGGCTTCATCTGCGACGCGACGAAGCGACGCCAGATCATCGTGTAGACGGAGAGCTCGTCGCGCTTGAGGTAGGTCGCGAGCTTCTCCGGCGGCAGGTCCATGTAGGTCGGCCGGATCGCCTCGTGTGCGTCCTGTGCGCCCTTCTTCGTGCGGAAGGAGTTGGGCTTGTCGGGAAGGAAGTCCTTGCCGTGCCGCTTCTCGACGTGCTCCCGCACGGCGGTGAGGGCGAGATCGGAGATTCGCGTGGAGTCCGTTCTCATGTAGGTGATGAGACCGATCTGACCGCGGTCGCCGACCGACTTGCCCTCGTAGAGAGCCTGAGCGACCTGCATGGCCTTGCGCACGGGCATGCGGAGCCGGCGCGAGGCTTCCTGCTGGAACTTGGAGGTCGTGAAGGGCGGCTGCGGGTTGCGCTTGCGCTGCTTCTTCTCGACGGAGGTGACCGACCAGCTCGCTTCCTTGCAAGCGGTCTCGATCGCCTTCCACTCGTCCACGTTGGCGGGCTCGAAGGCGGCGCCATCCTTCTTTTTAAGACGCGCGGTGAAGGGCGGAGGCTGGGGGCCCTCGAGCTCGGCCGAGACGACCCAGTACTCGCGGGGCTTGAAGGCCTCGATCGCCTCCTCGCGCTCGCAGACGATGCGCAAGGCCACCGACTGCACGCGACCGGCGGAGAGACCGCGACGGACCTTGTCCCAGAGCAGCGGGCTCAGGCGGTAGCCCATGAGCCGGTCGAGGATGCGACGGGCTTGCTGGGCGTCGACACGCTTGGTGTCGATGACCGTCGGCGTGCCGAGGGCCTGCTCCACCGCGTGCTTGGTGATCTCGTTGAAGGCCACCCGCATGACGGGCTTGCCCTTGCCCAGGACCTCGGCCAGGTGCCAGCCGATGGCCTCTCCTTCGCGATCCGGATCGGTCGCGACCAGGATGCGCTCGACCTTCTCGACCTCGGAGGTGAGCTTGTCGACGACCTTCTGGCGGGTCTCGATCACCTCGTACTGAGGCTTGAAGTCGTCGTCGATGTCGACGCCGAGATTGCTCTTGGGCAAGTCCCGCACGTGTCCCATGGAGGACTCGACGCGGTACTTCCGCCCGAGGAACTTTTTTAGGGTGCGAGCCTTGGCGGGGGACTCGACGATGACCAGGGCCTCAGCCACGACAGGTCCTCACGATGGTGCGGCAGGTGGCTCGCTGGTCGGGTCGCGTCATGCTCGATGGACCCGATCTGAGGCACTCCGAGCCGCAGAAGGGCGAGACTCTAGCCCAGGGTCTTCGGCTTGTCCAACCGTGAGCTTGACGTGCCGGGCACTGACCCACCGTCGCCCGCCAGGTGGAGCCACCGTCCATCGGACAGCGAGCGGAGCCTCCCCAGGGCCTCCAGCCGGATTGCCGCTCGGGCCACCTCCGACCCGCTGAAACGCCCGAATTCGGCGATTTCGTCCAGTTCGACGGCGCGGTCGGCAGGGAACAGAGCCAGGAGCTCGAGCAGCCCGGGATCACCATCGAAGCACCCCGTCTTCTCGGGCTCGGGATTCGTGAGCGAGGTCCGGTCCTCGGGACGCAGCTCGGCGAGCAGGTCGTCGGCCCCGCGGAGGAGGGCGGCCCCGTCCCGGAGGAGGGCGTGGGTGCCCTCGCTGGTCGGCGCCGTGATGGGTCCCGGCACCGCCAAGACCTCCCGCCCCAGCTCGAGCGCCAGCCGTGCCGTGACCAGCGAGCCGCTCCGCAGGGCGGCCTCGGGGAGGACGACGGCCCGTCCCCAGGCGGCGAGCAGGCGGTTCCGGATGGGGAAGTGGTGCTTGCGGGGCCGGAGGTCGCGCGGGTGCTCGGACACCACCGCGCCGTCGGCCTCGACGACGTCGGCGAAGAGCCGGCGGTGCTCCGGCGGGTAGGTCACCTCCACGCCGCAGCCGAGCACCACCACCGTGGGGGCTCCGACCCGCAGCGCCGCCCGATGGGCCTCGGCGTCGAGACCCCGCGCGCCGCCGGAGACCAGGCAGGCTCCCCGACGCGCGAGCTCGGCCCCGAGCTCGGCGGTCACCCGAATCCCGTAGGGGGAAGGGCGGCGGGGACCGACCAGGGTCACGGGCACGCGCTGATTCGACGGGACGGTACCCCGCACCCAGAGGACCTCCGGCGGGTCGGGGAGGTCGTGAAGGCCCGTGGGGTAGTCGGGGCTGCCCCGAGTGAGCAGCCGCACGTCGCGCTTCCGGCAATCGTCGAGCTCGCGCTCGCAAGCGGTCCGGTCGTGACGCCGCCAGGCGTCACGCAGCGCGACGCTCGGTCGGACGGGTGCCAGGGCCGACGGCCCCGCCCGCAGCAGCGCGTCCGGATCGGGCAGGAGCTCGCGGAGCGCCGTGCGCTGGCGCGGCGTGAAGGGGCAGAGATGAAGACGGAGCGCGGCGAGCGCGCTGGTGACGTGCATTCAAGAAGGATGGACGGCGACGCGGGCCGAGCCAGGGGGGTGCTGGGAAATCGGCGACGGAAGGCGTCTCGGGCGATCGTGCGCAGGCGACGCCCCCGGGGCTTAAGGGGTGTCGGCGTGCAGGCGGATCGCCTCGCCGGCGACACGGAAGGAGCCGAAGGCCACGACCAGCGCGTCCTGGTCGGCGGCGGTGGTGAGCGCCGTGACGAGGTCGGGGTGAGGCTGCGCGGTCAGCCCGGCCGCGGTGAGGGTCTGCACGATGTCGGCGGCCGGTTGAGTGCGGGGCCCACCGAGCTCGGGGACGTGGAACGTCGCGTGGGAGAGCCGCGGACCCTGGGCGAGCTCGGTGGCGATGGCGGCGAGCTCCTTGTCGGCCAGGCACGCGAACACCGGCGCCACCGCACGGTCGAGCGATTCGACGTGACGACGGAGGTTGGCGATGCCGGTGGGGTCGTGGCTCACGTCGACGAGCAGCTCGCGTGCACCGAGCCGGGTGGCGTCCGGTCGAGGTGAGAGGAGCTGCAGCCGGCCCGGGCAGCGCACTGCGGCGAAGCCGGCGTCCCGCTGGTCCGAGGTGATGCCGAGCTCGGGTCGGACTCGAGCGAGCTCGTCGAGAACGGCCGCTGCGACCGCTGCGTTCTCCGCCTGGGCGGGCCCGGACAGGGAGGTCGCCGGCGCGGCCTCGACCTCTTCAGTCGTCACGATCCTCAGCGGTGCGGACAGCTCATCGGCTCGCGCTCGGACGACGTCCTCGACCTCGGGCTCGTTGGGTCCGAGCACGACGGGCACGCCCGGTCGGATGATGCCGGCCTTCTCGCCGGCGATGCTGGTCAGGTCGGGTCCGAGCCGATCGCGGTGCTCGAGCCCGATGCGAGTGATGACGCTGACGATTGGCTGGCAGGTGGTGCTGGCGTCGAGACGTCCGCCGAGCCCGACCTCGATGACGCCGACGTCGACCTGTTCCTCCGCGAAGGCGTGGAACGCGACGGCCATGAGCAGCTCGAAATAGCTCGGCTCGAGCTCGTCTCGCACGGCGCCGATCTCACCGACCCAGCCCAGCAAGCGCTCCGCATCGACGTCGCGCTCGTTCAGGCGCAGGCGCTCGGTCACGTCGACGAGGTGGGGTGAGGTGGTGAGCCCCACGTGCCGATCGCCGGCGTGCAGCGCGGCGGAGAGCAGCGAGCAGGTGGAGCCCTTGCCCCGGGAGCCGGCGACCTGGATCGCGGCGAAGCGATCCTGCGGACGGTCGAGCCGCTCCAGCAGCTCGGTCATGAGCTCGAGCCCGTAGGGGCCGGGACGTTCCGGCCGACGGGCGAGCGCGTCGAGCCACGCCTCCGCCGCTGCGATTCCGATCGTGGGTCTCACGGGCGGAGGGGTCTGGTCTGGAACCGAGCGGCGGTCAGTGCGTGACGGCCGGTGGCTCGATCTCGTCCTCGACCACGGGCACCGGCTGGCTGGTCTCCTCGACCGGCTCGGGCTCGGCGGTGGTGGTGTCGGTCGCCTCGGTGCTGACGGGACCGACGAAGAAGTCGAGGGTGCGCGCGAGACGGCCCCGCATCTCGCGACGCGAGACGACCATGTCGACCATCCCGTGCTCGAGGAGGAACTCGCTGCGCTGGAAGCCTTCGGGAAGCTTCTGGCCGATGGTCTGCTCGATCACGCGTGGACCGGCGAAGCCGATGAGCGCGCCGGGCTCGGCCATGATGACGTCACCGACCATCGCGTAGGAGGCGGACACGCCACCCGTCGTCGGGTTGGTGAGGATCGAGATGTACGGCAGGCCGGCCGCATCGAGACGGGCGAGGGCCGCGTTGATCTTGGCCATCTGCATGAGGGAGAGCACGCCCTCCTGCATGCGGGCGCCACCGGACTGGCTGATGACGATGAGCGGCAGCTTCGCTTCGAGGGCGGCCTCGGCGGCGCGGGTGATCTTCTCGCCGACCACCGAGCCGAGACTCCCGCCCATGAAGCTGAAGTCCATCAAGGCAGCGACGACCTCGTGGCCCTCGATCTTGGCGCGGTAGGCCACGACGGCGTCGTTGCGGCCGGTGCGCTCCTGGTACTTCTTGAGTCGGTCCTTGTAGGAGACCTGATCCTTGAACTTGAGCGGGTCGATCGACTGGAGACCCGGGTCGAGCTCGCTCGCGGTGCCGTCGTCGAAGAGGATGCGGACCCGTTCGTCCAGCGAGATGGGGAAGTGGAAGTCGCAGCGAGGGCAGGCCATGCCGTTGTCCTGGATGGCCTTGGCGTACAGCACCTCCTTGCAAGCATCACACTTGCGCCAGATGCCCTCGGGCATCTGGTAGCGGCGATCCTGGACGGGCTTGCGACGGGTCTTGGGACGACGGAACCAGGACATTCAGGGACCACCCTTCGAGGTGAGGATGTTGAGCCGATTGCGGAGCTGGCCAGAGCGACGGTGAGCAGGGGTGCCACGGTACTCGTCGGTGAGCTGGTCGAGGAAGCGGTTGAGGTTCTCCGAGTCGCCCGCGGTGGCGGCGCGAGTCGCGAGCTCGAAGACGGACTCGGACGCCTCCGGCGAGCCGGGGTACGAGCCGATGACCTCGACGTAGTGCTGCTCGGAGATGTCGGGAAGCCCGGCGGCGAGGTAGGCACGGCCGAGTTGGTAGAGCGCCTGCCGGTGGTGGACGCTGTTGCGTGCCTCGAGGGCAGGGTTGGAGAACATCGCTTCGAGAGCGAGGTCGTGAACCATCTGCCAGTGCGGCAGGCCTTCCTCGAGCTGACCCGTGTCGGTGAGGAAGCGGGCGAGACGCATGGTCGAGCCGAGGTCGCCCCGCTCACCGGCAGCGGTCTCGAGTCGTGACAGCTCGGTGTTGCCGGACTTCACCTGCCCGACCTTTGCGGTGAACTCGGCGAGACCGATGTAACCGCGGATGATCTCCACGGTGCGGCCACGACTGTCGAGGAAGAACAGACGGGGGTAACGGTTGGCGGCGTACTTCTGCGCGAGGTCGCGTCGCTTCTCGGCGTTGATCTTCACGCCGAGCACGCCGGAGGCTGCTTGCTGGAAGCTCGGCTTGGCAAACACGTCCTTGTCGAGTCGCTTACACCAGCCGCACCAGTCCGTGTAGAAGTCGAGAAGGAGGAAGCGGCCATCCCCCATCACTGAGGAGCGACCCTTTTCATAGGTGTCGGCCCAGGTGAACGGCGGGGGGGTCTTGGCGGTGCTGGCCGCCGCGGCCGTCTCGGCGCGTGCGCTCGAGCTCGCCAAGGCAAGCACGAGACCGGCGGTCAACACGGGAAGTCTCACCATCATCCAGTTGCTCCGACTCGACCGCGCTGGCGACGATGATGTCGCGCGATCGCAGTGCTCTTCCCACCCCATGTTGCGGTGTCGTCCGGAAGGCGTCGCAGGCGGCCGTCGGCCGATCGATCCCTGCGGTCCCGGAGCCTCGGGTCGCAGCCGAGCGGGCTCGGCCGGCCGTGAGGCGGGGAGATCATGGCATCCGGCTTCGAGGCGCGCAAAGGCACGGCCAGCGGGCCGATCTCGGGGAGTCCTGGCTCCCCTGGCCTCAGCCGTTCGACGCATCGTTCGCCGGGGCGTCGTCGGCCTCGTCCTCGCGCCGGTTGGCGTCGAGCAGCTCCAGCCGATCGGAGGTGTCGTCGACCTCGTCCCAGTCGGCCAGGAGGCCCGCGATCCGCTGCAGCAGCGTGTCGACCTGACCCCGCAGCTCGCGCTTGAGCCCCCGGAGCTCCACGACGCGTGATTCCGTCTCGGCGACGCGGCGACGGGCGGTCTCGAGCGCGCTCTCCGCCTTCAGCTCCGCTTCCTTGATGAGCACCTCGCCCTCGCGGCGGGCGCTCTCGCGGACCTCGTCGGCGGCGGCGCGGGCGGTGAGGAGGGTGTCCTGGAGGAGCCGCTCCTTCTCCTCATGCTCGCGGAGGCGTGCCTTGAGGGCGGCGAGCTCCTCCCGGAGCTGGTGGTTCTCCCGCACGACGAGCTCGTACTGCTCGGCGAAGGAGGTGAGGAAGGTCCGGACCTCGCGCTGGTCGTAACCGCGCAGGACCCGGCGAAAGCGGTGCTTCTGGATGTCGAGGGGAGTGATGCGCACTCGGAACCTCGCGAGCTCGCCCCGGGCAAGAGTCTAGATCAAGCGGCCGAATTCGACGAAATCCGTTCGAGCGCCCGTGAGGACGCCGGTGGCCTTCAGCCGCGCTCGCCGAACAGCGCGCGGCCGACGCGGACCTCGGTGGCGCCCTCCTCGATGGCGATGTCGAAGTCGGCGCTCATGCCCAGCGACAGGTGCCGGAGCTGAGGGTGCCTCTGACGCTGAATCTCGAACATCTCTCGCACCCGACCGAAGACCCGGCGGGTCGCGTCGGTGTCGTCGCGCCGGGCCGGGATGGCCATGAGACCGGTCACGTCGAGGCAGGGGAGGGTGGTGACCTCGTCGAGAAAGGCGGGCAGGTCGGCGGGCAGGAGACCGCCCTTGCTGGCCTCCTCGTCCGGGTTGACCTGGACGAAGACGTGCAGCTCCCGGCCGATCTCCTCGGCTGCGGAGCTGAGCTTGCGGGCGAGCTCCAGCGAGTCGAGGGACTCGACCCGATCGAAGATCTCGGTGACCTTGCGGGCCTTGTTGCCCTGGAGCCGACCGATGAAGTGCCAGAGCGGCGCACGGTCGGCGAGCTCTCGCATCTTCGGGATGGCCTCCTGAAAGCGGCTCTCGCCCAGGTGGCTCAGCCCGGCGTCGAGGGCTTCCCGGATGCGGTCGACCTCGACCGTCTTGGTCACCCCGACGAGGGTGACCTCGGTGGCCTGGCGTCCGACGCGGCCGCAGGCGGCATGAAGGCGTTGGCGGACCTCGGCGAGACGCTCGGCCACCGTGGTGGGCCTCGTCACCGCGTCGGCCACCGTCACGCCCCGTTGCCTCCGGCTCCGGCGGGTGCGGGCGAGTCCTCGCCGGCCGGTGCGTCACTGGTGGCCTCGGGCTCGTCGTTGGAGGCGCCGTCGTCGCCGGCATCCTTCTTGAGCTGCTCCGGCGGCACCAGGCCCTCGAGGTTCTCGCGGCGGTAGAGCATCCGACCGCAGCCCGGGCAGTAGTGCAGCTGCTGCATCTTGAGGAGGTCGACCCACACCTGGGGGCGGACCGAGACGCGGCAGGCGAGGCAGTTCGACGCCTCGACTTCGGCGAGGGCCTTGCCGTCACGGCTGGCCGAGATGCGGTCGTAGCCCCGGAGGAAGTTGGCGGGGACGTCCTCGCGGGCGACGTCGACCTTCTCCTGGGCGGCGAGGCGGACGACCTCGAGCTCGTCGACCTGACCCCGCAGGTCGGCCAGCTCCTCGTTCGTTTCGGCCTGAGCGGTGGTCAGCTCGGTCTGAGCCTCGGTCAGCGTGGCCTGGATGCCCTCGTCCTTCTCCATGAGCTCGAGGATCGCGGACTCCTTCTCGGAGATGCGCTCGGCCGCGGCCTCGATCTCGGCCAGGAGAGTCCGATAGACCTCGTTGGTCTTCGCCTCCATCAGCTGGGTGTGGTACTTCTTGCGCGTCTCCTCGAGATCGGCGGCATCGCCTTCGAGGGCGCGTCGTGCCGTGGCGATCTCTTCGGACTTGGCCTTGGACTGATCGACCTTGGCCTGCGCGCCGCCGATGCGCTCGTCGAGCTCCGAGATCCGACGTCCGAGTCGCTCCTGCGACTTGCGCGCCGTCCAGGCATCTTGCTCGGCAAGATGGAGCTTGAGAAGCTCGCGAAACCCCTTCATGGCCGCCTCATGGAGGAAGTGACATCGAATGCCTTCGGGAAGCGAAGGCGGTGCTGACTTGAGCGAGAACCGGGAGATTCTAGCACGCCCTCGAGGGTCAGGTGCGTGCTCGAATCGCGGGTTGTTTCGGGACGTGGTCCGCGCAGCGCACGACGATTCCGGAAGCGCGAGTCATGGGTGCGGAGCGAGGTCGCGGCGGCGCTGCCGACGGCGCCGGCGACCGGCTCACCAAGGGCACTTCAAACGACGGCCTTGGTTGGACCCGGCAGGACTCGAACCTGCAACCAACCGGTCATGAGCCGTTCGTACCGGAGGCGACCGGCTCGTGGTCAGCCGAGGCGTGCGTCGGCTTCTGGTGGACCCGGCAGGACTCGAACCTGCAACCAACCGGTTATGAGCCGGTAGCTCTAACCATTGAGCTACGGGTCCAGAGCAACCAACCGGACATGAGCCGGTAGCTCTGACCATTGAGCTACTGGTCCGGCGCACGCCCGAGTCTAGCGGTCCCACCTCCAAACGGAAACGAGCCGGCAGCTCTCGTCATGGAGCTACCGGCTCGGTGCCGAATCGAACGGGTCGTCCCCGAGCTAGCTGCCGTCGGCGCCGCGAAGGAAGGCCTCGAGCATGCGTGAGCGCGAGGGGTGACGCAGCTTGCGCAGGGCCTTGGACTCGATCTGGCGGATGCGCTCGCGGGTGACCGCGAACTTCTTGCCGACCTCTTCCAGGGTGTGCTCGGAGCCGTCCCCGATGCCGAAGCGCATCTTGAGGACTTCCTCCTCACGCGGAGACAGGGTGCGCAGCACCTTGTTGGCCTGTTCCATGCGGTTGAGATCGATGACCGCCTGCAACGGCGAGACCACGCCGCGGTCCTCGATGAAGTCACCGAGATGGCTGTCCTCTTCCTCACCGATGGGCGTCTCGAGCGAGACCGGCTCCTGCGCGATCTTGAGGACCTTGCGCACCTTCGAGACCGGCATGCCGAGACGCTCGCCGATCTCCTCGGGCGTGGGCTCGCGACCGAGCTCTTGCACGAGCTGACGCGAGGTGCGCACGAGCTTGTTGATGGTCTCGACCATGTGCACGGGAATGCGGATGGTCCGCGCCTGGTCAGCGATGGCGCGCGTGATGGCCTGACGGATCCACCAGGTCGCGTAGGTCGAGAACTTGTAACCCCGACGCCACTCGAACTTGTCGACCGCCTTCATCAAGCCGATGTTCCCCTCCTGGATGAGGTCGAGGAACTGGAGGCCGCGGTTGGTGTACTTCTTCGCGATGGACACCACGAGTCGAAGGTTGGCCTCGATGAGCTCCGCCTTCGCACGCTCGGCCTCGCGCGCACCGATGAAGTAACGCCGGTACGTGGCCTTGATCTCGTCGATGGGGACCCCGATGGTCTCCTCGAAGACCGTGATCTCCTTGCGGACGTCACGAAGCTGCTTCTGGTAGGCCTTCTTCCGCACCTCGGAGCGCGTCTGCTTGGACTGCTCTTCGAGACGGCGACGTCGTCGGTTGAGACCCATGACCCGCTCGTGGGCCTTGGTCAGCAAGCGGGTGAGCGCGTCGCGCTGGTGCGGCGTGTAGGGGATGCCACGGATGATCTTCGCCATCCCCACGCGAATGCGCTTGAGCGAGTGAATCGCCGCGCGATAGCGGGGAGAGGTCTTCGTCTTGAAGCGGCCGAGCGCCTTGACCGCCTTGTCGCGATCCTTGGCGAGACCATCGAGCTGAACGAGCGCCCGACGGACCTGGTCGCGACGCTTGACGGACTCGGTCTCGTCGTCGGCACCCACGCTGGCGGGCGCGCTGCTCGACGGCGTGCCCACCGCCGGGAGGTTCTCACCGAGGAAGGACGTGTCCTCGCCCGCGGCGACCACCGCGGCCGTCTCGCAGAGCGGCGTGACCACGAGCTCGCTGTGCGACAGGGCCTTCATGGCGATGAGCTCGCCGCGCTCGATGCGCTTGGCGATGGCCACCTCGCCCTCGCGGGTGAGCAGCGGCACGGTGCCCATCTCGCGGAGGTACATGCGGACCGGGTCGTTGGTCTTCTCCAGGCCCGAAGGACCGAAGTCGATGCGACCGTCTTCCTCGACGCGGTGCTTCTTGTTGTCTTCCCGGTTCGGCTTGGGGACGGGCAGCCGGTCGGAGTCGATGACCTCGATGCCGAGGTCGTCGAGAAGAAGGAAGACCTCGTCCAGCTCCTCGGAACCCGTGAGCTCCTCGGGCAGGGTCTCGGACACGTCCTCGTAGTCGAGGTAGCCCTTCTCCTTGCCCATCCGCACGAGCTGATGCACTTCCTCGTACTTCTCTTCGAGGCGGTGCATCGGCCCGGCGTGGTTCCGGGGAGACATCATTTTCATGCTTCCACCTTCGGCGGGGTCCGTGGTCGCGGTCGGGAAGGTCTTGGCCATTTCATCCTCTGGCTCATGCGTACATGGCCTTGGCTAGCTCTTGCAGCCGGTCTTGCAGCTCACGAGCCCTGTCGAGCTCGCCGCTGTTGATTGCCGAAACCAGCTCGCGCTCGATCTCGGCCTTGTCCTGTCGTGCCCGTGCCTGACTGGAGATCCCCAGCCGGGCGAGAAGATCACCGACCTTTTCCGAAAGGTCCTCCGACGGAACGGGCTCGAGGTCCGCGTCGAAGGCACAGCGCGTGACGAGCCGGCGCCACGCTTGATGGGGAAGCGCCTCGAGGGCATGGCTGAGGTCGAAGCCGTCGTCGGGCTCGGAGAGCAATGTCTCGTAGAGCCCGCCGCGCGACAGCAACGCCCAACCTTCTTCTCCCATCCGGGACCGGAAGAGCTCTCGCACCCTGGCCTCACTGATGAGCCAGGAGAGCAGAGTTCTCTCCGCGGTGGTGATCTCGCTGTCCTCGAGCACCTCCTCCAAGCCTGAGTGAACCGGACCACCGCCGCCCCGGCGCAGGTGCTGCCGGACCTGATCCCGAACGAGCTCGGGACGCAGGCCCAGACCGCTGGCAGCGGTGTCGGTCAGCTCGGCGCGGAGGACGGGATCCCTGGCGTTGACGACGAAAGGGAGGAGCTCTCCGAGGGCCTTCACCCGGCCCGAAGGCGTCGCCAGGTCGTGTTCGCGCGCGCTGACACGAATCAAGAAGTCGAAGAAGCTACTCGCTCCGTCAAGCCGGCGCAAGAAATCCTCACGCCCCCGCGCCTTGAGCGCATCGTCGGGATCTTCGCCGCCTGGGAGGGTGAGGACGGAGACGTCCAACCCCTCGGCGAGGAGGATCTCGAGGCTCTTCTTCGTGGCCCGCTGGCCGGCCTCATCCCCGTCGAAGCAGAGGATCACCTTCTCGGTGAAACGCGACAGCAGCCGCGCCTGCCCCGGGGTGAGCGCCGTGCCGAGCACGGCCACGCTCTCTTGGATGCCACCGGCGTGGAGGGCGATGGCGTCGAAGAAGCCCTCCACGAGCACCGCCCGCTGACTCCGGCGGATGGCGGTGCGGGCGCGGTCGAGGCCGAAGAGCTGCTCGCCCTTCGAGTAGACCGCGGTCTCGGGGCCGTTCAGGTACTTGGGCTCGCCGTCACCGAGGATGCGTCCACCGAAGGACACCGTCCGTCCCGACAGCGCCCGGATGGGGATGGTGATGCGGCTGCGGAAGCGGTCGTAGGTGCGACCGCCCTCGGCCCGGACGATGAGACCCGACGCCGTCATCTCCCGCTCTTCGATGCGTCGTCGCCCCAGCTCGTCGCGCAGGTTCTGCCAGCCCTCGGGCGCGAGACCGAGGCCGAAGCCCTCCTGGATCTCCTGTCCGAAGCCGCGTCGCTCCAGGTAGGCCCGCGCGTTGCGGCCCTCGTTGCCCTGAAGGCTGCTCACGAAGAAGGACTGCGCCGTGTCGTTGACGAGGAAGAGCCGCTCGCGGAGCTGGTCGCGCGCATCGGGCTGGCGTCGCTCGGGGATGGGGATGCCGGAGCGCGAGGCGAGGTGCTTGACCGCCTCGGGGAAGCTCAGGGCGTCGATCTGCATCACGAAGCGGTAGACGTCGCCGCCCTCTCCGCAGCCGAAGCAGTGGTAGAAGCCCTTGGCCTCGTCGACGTGGAAGCTCGGCGTCTTCTCGCCATGGAACGGGCACAGGCCCTTCCACGAACGCCCCGCTCGCTTGAGCGTGACGTGCTCGGAGACGACCTCCACGATTCGGGAGGCGCTCCGGACCTCCTCCACGAACTCGGGGGGAAAGCCGCGTCCGTGCGGTGCGCTGCGCGCGCTGGAGTCAGTGACGCCGATGGGGGGCCTCCGCGACCCGTCCGGGGCCTGCGATCCGGTGACGGGCAAGACCCGGGTCGAAGGGAGCCGGAGAGTGCGAGCCAAGCCCGTCCACATGGGACGGATGGGGACGGGAGTTGCCTACCTCTCTTGAGGCGAATGTATAGGTCTGGGTCTTGGGGGTGTCAAGCAAGGGCATGGCCCCAGGAGCCTTGTAAATCAGCAACTTGCAACGAGCAGGCCAGTCCGAAAATCGGCGGTCACTACTCCGCACGCTCGCGGAATGCCCGGTCAATGGACGGGCTGGTCGACGGAACACTGTCGCGTTCTCAGCGTGTCGGGACGTCTCATGACGACGCGTGACGCTTAGGCGGGAGCGGGGCAACTCACTGAAAGGAAAGCATGATAGTGGCGCGGCGTCGAATCGGTGTCCTGAGGGCGACCCCACGAGCGTCTCGTTGCGTGACGCTAGGGACCGAGTGGAGGACCTGCTGATGAGAAAAATCGCTCCAAGAGCCGCAAGACCACATTTCGTGTTTCCGGACCTGGGTCACCTCGGATCGCGGGGGTGGGCGATAAGCTCCTGCGGCGATGAGTGAGACGCTGCGCATCGTCCTGGCCATGACGGGAGCCTCGGGCTCGCTGCACGCCCGCCGGTTGCTTCGCCGGCTGGCGGTGGCCGAGCGGGTGGGCGAGATCCACCTCGTCATCTCGGACGCTGCGCGCCGGGTGGCCCACCAGGAGACCGGCGACAAGGCATCGCGGGCCGAGGAGCTCGTCGACCTCTGGCTGGAGGGCCTCGAGCCGACCGCCGAGCGGGTCGTCCACGCTTTCCGCGACATCGGCGCCGGCCCGGCATCGGGCTCCTTCGCCCACGACGGCATGGTCGTCGTCCCCTGCTCGACGGCGACGGCGGCCTCCATCGCCCACGGGATCAGCAGCAACCTCGTCCACCGGGCGGCGGAGTGCTGTCTCAAGGAGCGGCGTCGTCTCATCCTCATGATCCGCGAGACGCCGCTCTCCCTGGTCCACCTCGAGAACTTCACGACCCTCACCCGGGCCGGGGCGACGGTCATGCCCCTCGCGCCGCCCTGGTACCACCGGCCGCAGACCCTGGAGGACCTGGTCGACCGCACCTGCGATCGGGCGCTCGACCACCTCGGGCTCCGCGAGCTCGTCGACGCGCGCTGGGGCACCACG
>JBCCFW010000158.1:0-18346 GCA_039029535.1 Acidobacteriota bacterium | reverse complement strand
GTCGTCAGACCCTGTACGAGCGGCTGAGGAAGCTGGGCATCGGACCCGGGTACGGGCGGCCGAAGGTGGTGGACTGGCGGTCTGAGCGGGGGGCGTGACGTCCGACGCGACTGGAGACCGCCAAGTGGCCCCAGGTCATGCGGTCTGGCCTGCTGTTTAGGCAACTTGCCGCTGAGATCGACAGGTGATCCCGGTCGGGCCTAAATGGCGATCATGGCAACCAGTCAAGAGTCCCTCGAACCGGGCGGCCAATCTCAGCGACCGACGGCGTCTCGTCTTCTCACCGTGCTCGAGGAGACACCCGTCGACGACGTGCGCATGTGGCGGGCGGCCATGGGCGCGGTGCCGGATGCTTCGACTCCCCAGCTCATCCAGAGCCTCGCTGCTGCCTGCGCCGCCGGGCGAGCCGGCACCTCGGTGCTCGTTCACGGTGTCTATGGTGTCGGCAAGTCCAGCTTCATGCGGGCGCTCCAGGGTCGGATCAAGGAGCTGGACTCGGGTGCCGTCTGCTGCTGGCTCCACATGCCGGTGCTCACGGCGGCAGTGCCCTGCTCCGCCCTGCCCATCGTCATGGCATCGATGGTCGACGAGTTGAAGCAGAACGCTTCGAAGCAGAACGCTGAGGAGGTCGACGAGGAGCTGACGGATCTCCTGAAAGTCATCGACAATCTCGAGAGAATCGAAGGAGTGGAGAGGGAGGATGTCGATGGGGGGGTGCCGTTCCGTCCGGCCCGGCTGGCGCCGGGAACGATCGACGCCCATCGGGCTGCCAACACGGTCGAGAGGGCCATCGAGTCGCTCCTGAAAGAGCGTGGCTGGAGGCTGAACGTCTTCGTCGACGATCTCGACAGGTGTCCGAGGAGCATCGCCGTCGACATCGTGAAGCTGTTGCTGCGCTTCCATGGGATGACCCGGGTCAGCATCGTCATCGCGTGTGATCGGGAGGTTCTCGAGGACGCCGTCGATTCCTGGATGGGCAGCTTCGGCCATGGCGAAGACGGTCGCCCCACCATCACGGCGAACTCCGCGCTGGTGAAGTACCTCCATCACTTCGTTGCAATCCCGGAGCTTTCTCAGGAAGTGCATCCGAGTTATCTCGGTGAGCATGCGGGAGTGCTCGGAGAGCTGCAGGGGGAACTCGTGGAGCTTCTCGACGAGACGCTCGAGCGAGCGCCCGAGGGGGTTTCTGGGGACGTACGGTTGATCGATGTCTTCTTTCACGACGTGCTTCGAACCGTGGGGCGAGAAGAGCTGAGGATCGAGCGGGTGCCCGTAGAGCCGAACCTCGATGTCGACCTGGAAGAGCTCGTTCAGGCTCAGCGCGAGCCGAACCAAGAAGCGTCCCTCCCAGCCTTCCCCGGCGAGATCGCGACCATGGAAGGCGAGCTCGTTCCGGGTGGCGAGAGCGACAATGGGGACCTCAAGAAGAGTGATCACGGAACACTCGAGAAGAGTGAGTACGGAGCCCTCAAGAAGAGTGAGCATGTCGCGAGCAAGGATGCGGACTTCCTTGCCACGTCGACGTCGTTGCTCGAGTTCCTGCAACGGGTGCTTTGGTGTCTGGACGACGGGAAGTACCGAGTGCGCGACGAGTTTCTCGGGCTGGCACGCAACCTGACGCTCCGGCAACTCAAGTTCCTCGTTCGTGAGTACTATCTCGGGAGCTCCCAGGAGCGTCCCGAGGCGACCCTGCTACAGAGCCTGTTTCGGCCCGTGTGGCAGATGAGGGAACACGAGCCGGAGCTCTATTCGATGCTCGAGGCGACCGCCGTGCGGCTGCTTCATCGAAGTGGGGCGAGGGCCTCCCGTCTCGATGGTCTCGACCTCAAGACGTTCGAGTCCCAGTTGCGTCGGGTGACCAAGATGTCGCTGAGCCTCGAGGAGGACGGGATGCAGCGCTGCTGGCCAGCCAGGCGAATGGAGCGAGAGCTCCTGGTGAACGTCCTCCATGCTCTCTCCGTTGGCGCTTCCCGGGGGCGTCGGTCGCCGGGGGACGGGGCCTCGCTTTCGGGGGCGGCCAGCGTGGGGAAGGATCTTCCCGACTTCGTGAGTTGGGTGGAAGAGCGGGTCGGGGCCTCGCCGTTGGGCTTCTCCATCGCTTCCCGGGTGTCGAGCTTCCAGGACTTGCTGCTTCAGCAGGTGGCCGATCCGGAGCAGAGGTGGCTCCATGTCGCCGCGTATCACGACACGTTCTTGGAGGCTCACCGGAGAGACTTCACGCGCGCCACGGCCACGACGATCTCGAACCTGGCCGTCGTCATCGATGACGCTCCGTCTCTCGAACCGCAATGCGACGAGCTCTTTCGCCTCGCTCAAGAGCTCGACCCGAGCGAGGCGCGGATCGCTCTCTATCACGTGGACTTTCTTCGTGATGTTCTCGGCGAGAGGGGGCGGCTCCAGCATCTTCTCGAGTCCGAGCACTACGAGAGCGCGGAGGCGGTCGTTGCTCACGCTCGGAAGGTCCTCTCGCGGCGCATGGGTGACGAGCACAACCGGCTCCATGCTCGCACGCTCGAGTACTGCCTGAACGTCTTCGAGGAGGTTGGCGGCAGGTCGGGAAGCGACTCGCTCATTCTCCGGCTGGGGTTCGAGATGATCCGGGAAATCAAGCCGACGCTGATCACGACGGCGCAGAGTGGCGATTCCGAGAACATCTATCGCGTCTCTGCTGCGCTGTCCTGGGCTGCAGAGAACGCCACGAACAAGCTGCGAGTGGTCACGCTCGGTGGTTGCGTGATGTGGGGCTTCGCCGAAGAAGCCGGCGCTCCCACCTGGGCTCCGCGCTTGCAGGTCGCCAACAAGGCCGTGGCGGAGAGCCGAACTCGATCGGAAGACGAGCGTTGCGGGATGGGGCTCAACAGGGGCTTGCTGCTGGACCCACAGTGCCTCGAGAGGGCGTCGTCGTCGCGGCTCGCTGCGATCTGGAGTCAGTCCGCGATCGTGGTGCGTTTCCTCCCCAAGACGGCCGACACCCAGAGGCGGGTCGCGCTGGCGCTCGGGCTCGGCTTGATCTACGCGGATGGTCTGAACCACCAGTTCGCGCAGAGGCTCACGAAGGCCTTCCCCGCCGAAGGCGGAAACCCAGAGGACTCGTTGCATCAAGTGATGGCGCTCGTCAGGGCGAACCATGCCGAGCTCCACCAGAGCGTCTTGCAAGCGCCTCGCGACACCAGCCGGATCGAGCCGGCCTGTGACGAGGTCTTCGCTGACGACTTCCCACGCATCGACACCTTGAGCCAGTTCATGGATCGCAACCGCTGGAGTCCCGAGGACCGCGCCCTGTTGCGAGCCACGTTGGACGACCAGGAAGCCACGGGGGAATGACGATGACTCAGAACAGGTCCGACATACTCGCCACCGTCCGGTCACGCCTCGCGGCCAGCTTGTTGGGGGCCAGGAGCACCAACGTGCTCTTGGCTGGCCCTTGGGGGAGTGGGAAGACGACGCTCCTGGGGCATCTCGTGGAGCAGCCGGAAATCCGCGATCACTTCGTGCTGCTCACTTACTCACCCTGGGAGACGCTGGGGACGAGTGAGCCTCGTGCGGGCTTTCTCCGCTATTTCTCCGCGGTGCTCGAGCAAGCCGAGAGTCAAGCCTCCGCTCACGACGATGGGGTCGTCGAGAAGCTGAAAGCCAGCGCCAAGACGATCGCGAAGGCATGTCAGCCACTCGCTGCGAAGGCCGTCGAGGCGGCGCTGACTGGCGGCGCGCCGGTGCCGTTCCTGAGAGCGCTGCTCTCACCCGAGGTGATCGAGACGCTCTGGACGACCTGGGTGCCGAGTGAGGAGGGACCCGAGCCCGTCTCCGAGATCCGGAAGGCGAGGGCGGCTCTCCGCAAGATGCTGGGGGCGCTGGCAGCCGTCCAGGGCAAGCGGGCCGTCTTGCTGCTTCTCGACGACATGGATCGCTGCCGACCGAGCGAGGCGATCGCCTTGATGGATGGGCTCTATCATCTTCTCGCGCCACAAGAAGAGCTCCTGGAGCCCGAGGCCCCGTGGCCCTTGAGCTGTGTCTGGGCCGTGAACGTCCCGGTTCTCGAGGAGTTCTTGCACGAGCAGTTTCGCTCGGTTCCCAGCTTCGCGCCCGAGGCCTATCTCGAGAAGATGTTCGACCGGCGCGTGAGCCTGCCCCCGCTGACGAGTCTCGGCGAGGCTGAGTCCTTCTGGGCCGAAGAGCTTCTCCGAAGAAAGGAAGAGCTGGCGAGCTCGGGGCAACTCGACGAGTGGGTGGAGACGACATGTGAGGAGATCGGGAAGGAGGTGGCCAGGCTCGTCAAGGCGCTGGATTACTCCATCCTGGGCAACCTTCGTCTTCACCGTCACGTCATCCGTTCGTGCCTGGACTACTGGTTGCCGTTCCGGGAGGCGGGGCGGGAGAGCGTGAGTCGGTCTCGATTCTCACGGCAGGCGCGCTTGCTGTTGTTGAGCCGTGCCTTTCCGGGCTTCCGAGAAACGGTCGTGATCCGCCCCGAGCACTGGTTCCGGTTCCTGGGGCTGGCCAATGGCGAGCAGCAGTCGAGTGACGGCGGGGTGGCGATTCGTCATGCCGGCGACGCGTGTCTCTTGACGCTGCTCAGTGACCTCGGCGCGATCGAGCACGTGAAGGGGCAGTGGAGGCTCGTGGACGAGCGCGCCACGGCGCTTCGTGCCGAGATGCTCGAGCTCATGACGGCAGGGCACTGAGCTCTCGGGCGCCCGAGGCCGGATGAGGAAGAGTCACCGCCATGAATTGAGTACCGACGACCTGGGTCGTGGCGTTGAGAGTCTGCTGTCCTCATCGCCGACCGAGGCGATGGCTCGCGAGTGGGTCTTCCTTGCTGCTGGCGGCGGTGAGCTCCTCGAAGTGTCGGCGACCTGTCGCCTCGTGTCGCAGCCATCGCGGCTGCTCATCGGCAATGGCTCGAACACGATCGCCGAGCTCGAGCCGAGCAACCTCGTCGCGGTGTTCGAGTCGCCCGCCGGGAGGCTCAGGTGGGCGAAGCGCACCTTGATGAAGCCGGCGCCGGGCTGGTGGAGGGCGGTGGACCACACCGCGAGCTGTCTCAGGTGTCGTCACTCTCCGACGACCGTGTCTCGCCCTGGCACTCGCCACTCTCCTCACAGAGGAGGCACTGAGGACGAGCTCGGCGGACGACTCTCGGCATCAGGTTGAGCCCATGCTTGCGGTAGCGCTCGAGGGCTGCGTTCATGTGCCTGATGGTCTTGGGGCTGACGGCGTGCTCCATCTCACAGGCATCGGCCTCGGCGCTCGCCTCGTCGAGACCGAACATCTCCACCAGGATTCCCTTGAGCGTCTGATAACGCCAGTCGACGCACTCGGCGACGGTCCGGCCCGGCTCGGTGAGAACCACGTCCCCGTAGCGCTCATGCCGAACGAGACCGCGGTCTTCCAGCTTCTTCAAGGCGTTGGAGACCGTGCCGGGGCTCACTCCGAGCGTCAGCGCGACGTCCCGCACGCGAGCCCGCGCGCCGTCTTCCCCGAGACGATGCACCGTCTTGAGGTACATCTCGTGGGTCTCGGTGATGGGCTTCTTGCGATGCACGTGGCACCTGCCTGTCGGCTCCCGGTACGGAGCGGAGAGCTGTGATCATGCAAGAGCCCACCGAGATGGCACAAGCCGAGCCAGACCGCCTTGCCGACCGACAGGTCGGATGCAGCTCGATGGGAGACGGCCGCTCAGGCGCCCATGCGCGAGTAGAACTCGACGACCATGATGACGTCGCAAATGATGGGGACGTCTTCGCGCTCGGGCACGCCGGTGACCTTGAGCGACCAGGCGTTCTTGTCGAGCTCGAGGTACGGGACCCGGTGGGACGACTCCATCGCGTCCATGAAGCAGAGCATCTTGCGGCTCTTCTCCCTGATCGAGATGACGTCGCCGACGCGGCAGGTCTGACCGGGGACGTTCACGCGCTTGCCGTTGACCGTGACGTGACCATGAACGACGTACTGACGGGAGGCGTAGATCGTGCGAGCGAGCCCGCCACGCAGGACCACGGCGTCGAGCCGCATCTCCAGGGCGCGCAGCAGGTTGGCGCCAGCGTTGCCCTTCTTGCGGGAGGCCTTTCGGAAGTAGTTCCGGAGCTGACGCTCGCCGATGTTGTACTGGGCCCGGAGCCGTTGCTTTTCGCGGAGCTGGATCTTGTAGATCGACTCCCGACGACGGCCTGCCTTCCGGCCGTGCTCACCGGGTGGGTAGGGGCGCTTCTCCATGTAGCGCGCGGCCTTCGGCGTCAGTGGGATGCCGAGGGCACGGGCGAGCTTGACCTTGGGACCGGTGTAATTCACGGAGGGTGACCCTTCCCGATGTCACGACGGCCGTGACTCGAGCGCGTTCGAGTTTCCGGTGACGAAGAATGTTGTTTCTACAAAACTTTGTTTGCCTGGTCAAGGGGATCGCGGCGGGGGCGAGGGCGCCGAGGGGGCAGATCTCGCGGCCGGGGGCGTGGAGACGGCGATTCGCTGGTCCTGGGCGAGCGTTCGAGGACGCCGTGAGCTCAGTCCCGCCGCTCCACCGTCGCCAGCAACGCCCCCACCAGGATCAGCGGCCCCGCGAACCACAGCACCTGCGCCGGCTGCTCGCTCAGGAACGCCCACGCCAACAGCGACGCTGCCACCGGCTCCGCCATGACGCAGAGGCTGACCACGTGCACGCCAACCCGCGACAGGGCGTAGTTGAAGAGACCGTGGCCGAGCAGGGTGGGGAGGAGAGCGAGCAAGAGCAGATACCAGACGTCCCACTTGCCGACGATCTCGGGCAGCTTCGGCTCGTCGAGCAGCACGGCGGCCAGCAAGAGCCAGAGCGTCGTCCACGCGTAGACCGCCGTGATGTAGGGGAGGTTGTCTTCGGTCTCCCGGAGCCGACGGCCGACGGCCATGTAGAGCACGACCAGGATGCCGGCAGAGAGCGCCAGCATGGTCCCCAGCAGTGAGCCTTCACTCAAGCCCAGCCCGTCGTCTGCCGCCAGCAGGCCGATGCCGACCAGCGTCAGCGCCATCCCGAAGAGCCCGCGTCGACCGGGCGCCTCCCGGAACGCCAGCCAGGACACGAGACCGGAGAAGGGCACCTGCACCGACAAGAGGAAGCACGACGCCGAGACCGAGATCTCGTCGAGTGACGCGATCCAGGTGATGAAGTGGGCCGCGAGGAAGAGACCCGCCAAGGCGACCGCCGGTCGGCCGAGGAGACGCTCGACGGCGGTCCTGGAAGCCTGCGTTCGCAGGCAGGCCATGCCGACGAAGAAGGTGGCGAGCACGAGTCGCCAGAACGCCACCGCGAACGGACCGCTCTCGCACCAGCGGATCCACAGCGCCGACGAGCTGACCCCCAGCACGGCCAGGGTCAGCACGAGCCCGATGGGAAGACCGTCCCGTGCCGATCTCGTTGCGCGCACTTCAGGTACGAAGCACGAGGGACGAGCTCACTCCTCGATCCGCTCCTCGAAGCGACCCATCCGTCGGAACTTCTCGTAGCGCTCCTGGAGCATCGTCTCGGTGTCGAGACCCTCCAGCCGCGCGAGGTGACGCTCGACGGCATCACCGAGGTGCTCGGCCGTCTGGTCGGCGTCGGCGTGCGCGCCACCCAGCGCCTCGGGCACGACCTCGTCGATGACCCCCAGCTCGAGCAGGTCCGCGGCGCGGATCTTCATGGCCTTGGCCGCCTCGCGCTTCTTGGCCGCGTCACGCCACAGGATGGCAGCGCAACCCTCCGGCGAGATGACCGAGTACACCGAGTGCTCGAGCATGAGGATCGCGTCGCCCACGCCGATGGCCAGCGCGCCGCCCGAGCCGCCCTCGCCGGTGATGCTCACGATGATGGGGCAGGTCAGCGCCGCCATCTCCCTGAGACTGACCGCGATGGCCTCCGCCTGACCCCGCTCCTCCGCCTCGATGCCGGGGTAGGCACCCGGCGTGTCGATGAAGGTGAGGATGGGGCGGTTGAACTTCTCCGCCTGCTTCATGAGGCGGAGCGCCTTGCGGTAACCCTCCGGACGCGGCATCCCGAAGTTGCGCTCGATGCGCTCCTTCGCGTTGCGGCCCTTCTGGTGACCGATGACCACGACCTGACGACCGCGGAACGACGCGGTCCCAGCGACGATGGCCGGGTCGTCGGCGAAGCGACGGTCGCCGTGCTGCTCGACGAAGTCCTCGCAGAGCATGCGGACGTAGTCGAGGGTGTACGGCCGCTGGGCGTGCCGGGCGACAATGGCCTCCTGCCACGGCGTCAGGCTCGAGTAGATCTTGGCCTGCAAGTCCTCGAGCTTGCGCTGCAGCTTGGCCCGCTGCTTGTCGGCCTCCGGGCCGAAGCCCTCGACCGCCAGGAACTCCTCGCGCAACTTCGCGATGGGCTCCTCGAACGTCTCCTCGCTCATGCCGTCGTCACCCCGTCACTCTCGCCCCGAAATCGGAGTGAGATCGTAGCACGCGACCTCCAGGTCGCCTTTTCCTCGAGAAGCGCCCCGAAGGGCCTCAGCGGTACGCCAGGTTGACCCGGCCCTTGCCCACGAGCTCCTCGAGCGAGCTCAGGAGCTGACCCTCCGGGCTCACCCGGAAGCGGTCGGCTGCCGCCACCGTCACCTTGCCCACCCCCGAGACCTCGAGCTCGAAGCTCACCGGACAGTCCCCGGGGTGGCCGACGAGGATGTCGTCGGCTCGACCGAGGAGCTCGTCCAGGGCCCGTTCCTCCAGGTTCCCCGGCAGGGAGACCATGAGCCGCGCGGCCGCGTCCTTCTCGGCGTCCTCGAGGGGGAGGAGCTCCTCCGCCAGCACCTTGGGCGGCTCGGACTGCTCCTCCACCTGACCCTTCACGCAGAGCGGGGCGTCCGGCTCGACGAAGGCCGCCCCGGCGTCCCAGGTCTTGGGGAAGACGACCACCTCGACCTGACCCGAGAAGTCCTCGAGCGTCAGGAAGGCCATGGCGTCGCCCTTCTTGGTCCGCGTCTGACGCGAGGCGGTGACGATGCCCACCACGCTCACGACCTGACCGCCGTGGTTGCCCAGGTCCGACAGTGGAGCGGAGGTGATGCTCGCCAGCAGCTCGCGGTGCTTCTCCAGCGGATGGCCCGAGACGTAGAAGCCGAGCACCTCCTTCTCGCGTCGGAGCCGATCGTCCTCCCGCCACTCGGGCACCTCGGGGAGCATCCGCGGGGAGCTGTCGTCGCCGAAGTCGTCGTCGGAGAAGAGCGAGCCCTGACCGACGCTGCGATCGGCCTGAGCTGCCGCCGCCTCGTCGCAGGCCGACTCCAGCCCGGCGATGAGGGCTGCGCGCTTGCCTCCGAGGCTGTCGAGAGCGCCGGCCTTGATGAGGGCCTCGAGCACCTTGCGGTTGTTGAGGCGGAGGTCGATCTCGGAGGCGAACTGGTAGAGGTCGGTGAAGCGACCGACCCGCTTGCGCGCCTCGATGATGGAGAGGACCGCGGCGATCCCCACGCCCTTGATGGCCGAGAGACCGAAGCGGATCTCCTGAGGTGCGACGACGGTGAAGTTCTCCTCGGACTCGTTGACGTCCGGCGGCTTGACCTCGATCTCGAGCTCGCGACACTCGTTGATGTAGCGGACGACCTTCTCGGTGTTGTCCCGATCCGAGGTGAGCAGCGCCGCCATGAAGTGGGCGGGGTAGTGAGCCTTGAGGTAGCCGCACCAGTAGGCGACCAGCGAGTACGCCGCGGAGTGGCTCTTGTTGAAGCCGTAGCCCGCGAAGTACTCCATGAGCTCGAAGACCTCGATGGCGGTCTTCTCCGGGATGTCCCGCTCCTTGGCGCCGTCGAGGAACAACTTGCGCTGGGCCGCCATGACCTCCGGCTTCTTCTTGCCCATGGCCTTGCGGAGGTTGTCGGCTTGGCCAAGGGAGTAGCCGGCCAGCTCCACCGCCACCATCATGACCTGCTCCTGGAAGGCCATGATGCCGTAGGTCGGCTCGAGGATCCCCTTGAGCTTCTCGTGGGGGTAGACCGCTTCCTGACGACCGTGGCGACGCTCGATGAAGTCGTCGACCACGCCTGCCTTGAGCGTGCCCGGTCGGTACAGGGCGTTGAGGGCGATGAGGTCGACGAAGCTCTGCGGCTGGAGCTTGCGGAAGATCTCCTTCATGCCCGAGGACTCGAACTGGAACACCCCCGAGGTCTTCGCCTGACGGAAGAGCTCGAAGGTCTTATCGTCGTCCATGGGGAGCTCGTACTGGTCGATCTTCTCGCCGGTGCTCCGCTCGATGGATCCCAGGGCGTCGTGGATGACCGTGAGGGTCTTGAGCCCCAGGAAATCCATCTTGAGCAGGCCGACGTCCTCCGCCTCGTCCTTGGCGAATTGGGTCGTGATTTCGTCGCGGTTCGTCTTGAACAGCGGGACCAGCTCGGTCAGGGGGCAGGGCGCGATGATGACCGCGGCCGCATGGATGCCCGGGTTGCGCGCGAGCCCCTCGAGCTGGCGCGCCGTGGTCAGCAGGCGCGCGACTCGCTCGTCCTCGCGCTGGAGCTCGGCCAGCCCCGGCGAGGTCTCGATGGCCTTCTCCAGGGTGATGCCGAGCTCGTCCGGCACGAGCTTGGCGACGCGGTCGACCTCGCCGAAGGTCATGTTCATGACCCGGCCCACGTCGCGGATGGCCGAACGCGCGTTGAGCGTGCCGAAGGTGATGATCTGCGCGACGCGGTCGTAGCCGTACTTCTCCTGCGAGTAGCGGATCATCTCGGCCCGCCGTCGCTGGCAGAAGTCGAGATCGATGTCAGGCAGGCTCTTCCGCTCCGGGTTGAGGAAGCGCTCGAAGAGCAGGCCGTGCTCGAGGGGATCGAGGTCGGTGATCTCGAGGGCGTAGGAGACCAGCGAGCCGACGGCCGAGCCGCGCCCCGGCCCCACCGGGATGTCGTTTTCGCGCGCGAAGCGCATGAGATCCCAGGTGATGAGGAAGTAACCCGGGTAGCCCATCTGACAGATGACGTCGAGCTCGAGCTCGAGACGGGCGTCGTACTCCTCCCGCGGCACGGGGATCGTGCCGGTGGCCTTCTCGACAGCGTCGAGCCGCTTCTCCAGCCCGGCCCACGAGCGGTTGCGGAAGTCGGAGTCGAGCGTCTCCCCCTCGGGGACCTCGAACTCCGGCATCATGGCTTCGCGATGCTCGACCTCGTAGTTGCATCGCTCGGCGATCGCGACCGTGTTCTCCAAGGCCTCCGGGAGGTCGGGGAACAACGCCGTCATCTCCTCCGTCGTCCGGAAGTAGTGGTGGGGCGTGTAGTCCGGTGAGGGCTGATCGTCGAGGGTCTTGCCCGTGCCGATGCAGGTCAGCGCCCGATGCGAGTCGAAGTGATCGCGATCGAGGAAGCGCGGGTCGTTGGTGGCCACCAACCCGATGCCGAGGCGTGGACCCAGCTCACGACAGAAGGCGTTGAGCCCCCGCTGCTCGGCGCGGCCGTGGTCCTGGAGCTCGAGGAAGAAGTGCTCGGCTCCGAAGAGGTCGCGGTAGTCGGCCGCCACCGCCTCGGCCTCCTCGGGCTTGCTGGCTGCCAGGAGCTGGCCAACGCGACCGAAGAGACCCGACGACAGGGCGATGAGCCCCTCGTGATGGGTGACGAGCAGGTCGCGGTCGACCCGCGGGATCTTGAAGTTGCCCTCGAGGCAGCCCTTGCTCACGAGCATGCTGAGGTTCTGGTAGCCGGTCTTGTTCTCGACCAACAAGGTCAGGCGGTGGCTGGCCGGTCCCTTGCTCTCGTCGGGCTCCTCGTCGTAGCGACCGTGGTGCGAGACGTTGAGCTGACAGCCGAGGATGGGCTTGATGCCCGCGGCCCGCGCGGCGCTGCAGAACTCCACCGCGCCGAAGAGGTTGGCGTCGTCGGTGAGGGCGAGCGCCGGCATGCCCAGCTCGGCCGCGCGGGCGCAGGCCTCCTTGAGCCGCACCGTGCTGCGGAGGAAGCTGTAGTGCGAGTGGAGCTGGAGATGGACGAAGGACATGGCTCACCCGGTCCTGAAGGAGAGAGCTACTCCCACTCGATGGTGCCCGGCGGCTTGGAGGTGATGTCGTAGGTGACGCGGTTGATGCCGGGCACCTCGTTGACGATGCGGCTGGCCACCCGGGCCAGGAAGGAGTGGGGGAGACGACTCCAGCTCGCGGTCATGAAGTCGTCGCTGTCGACCGAGCGGAGGGACACGACCTCTTCATAGGTGCGGTAGTCGCCCATGACACCCACCGACCTCACCGGCAGGAGCACGGCGAAGGCCTGGGCGACCGAGCGGTACAGCCCCTCCTTGCGGAGCTCGCTGATGAAGATGTCGTCGGCTTCCCGGAGCTTGTCGAGACGCTCGGGCACCAGCTCGCCGAGACAGCGCACCGCCAGGCCCGGACCGGGGAACGGATGCCGCTGGACGAAGTCTTCCATCAAGCCCAGCTCGGCGCCGACGCGACGGACCTCGTCCTTGAAGAGCCAGCGCAGTGGCTCGACCAGCTCCATGTTCATCCGCTCGGGCAGGCCGCCGACGTTGTGATGCGACTTGATGACCGCCGAGGGACCACGCACCGGGCTCGACTCGATGACGTCGGGGTAGAGCGTGCCCTGGGCGAGGTAGCGCAGGGGCTCGTCGGAGAGGTTCTTGCTCTCGCTCTCGAAGACCTCGATGAACACCCGGCCGATGGTCTTGCGCTTGGCCTCCGGCTCGGTGGTGCCGGCGAGCTCCTTCAAGAACACCTCGGACGCGTCGACCGAAGTGACCGGCACCTTGAAGTGACTGCGGAAGGCCTCCATGACCCGCTGGCCTTCGTTCTTGCGGAGCAGGCCGTTGTCGACGAAGAGACAGTGGAGCTGGTCGCCGATCGCGGCGTGGAGGAGCAGCGCGGCCACCGCCGAGTCGACGCCACCCGAGATCCCGCAGAGCACGTGACCGTCACCGACCTGCTGGCGGATGCGCTCGATCTCGCCCTCGATGAAGCGGCCGGCGGTCCAGTCGCCGCGGCAGCCGGCGATCTCGTAAAGGAAGTTCTCCAGCACCTGGAGCCCCCGCGCAGTGTGCGACACCTCCGGGTGGAATTGGATGCCGTGGACCGGTCGGTCCTTCCAGCGCACGCCGGCGATGACCCCGTCGGTGGCGCGCGCGAGGACCTCGGTGCCGGGCGGAGCCTCGGCGACGTGGTCGCCGTGGCTCATCCAGACCGACTCCCTCTCGGAGAGACCCGCGAAGAGCCGGCTGTCGGGCTCGATGACGAGGTCCGCGTGGCCGTACTCCCGCCCGGTCGGCTCTCCCTCGACCCGACCGCCCAGCTCCCGCGCGAGGAGCTGCAGGCCGTAGCAGATCCCCAGGACGGGGACGTCGAGGTCGAGCAGGCCGTCGGGGAGCTGAGGAGCTCCCTCGCGGTCGACGCTGTCGGGGCCGCCGGACAGGATGATGGCGCGAGGCTTCTTGGCGGCCAGGTCGGAGGAGGAGACCTCCGGCCCGAGAACCTCGCAGTAGACCCGACACTCGCGGACACGCCGTGCGATGAGCTGCGTGTACTGCGAGCCGTAGTCGAGGATCAGGACGACTTCGTGTTCGATCATGGAGTGGACGGAAGTCTACCGCGGAAGGGGTCGGTCTCCGTCCTCGATCCGTGCCCGGGCGAGGCATGATGGGTCGGTGAACCCGCTTCGTCTCCGCCCCGCCGGTCCTCGCGTCCTCGCGGCGCTGACTCTCCTCGTCGTCGCTTCGGCGGCGCAGGCCCAGCGTCGCAACGACTTCCCGAGCTGGAAGCGCGACGTCGACCGCAGCGCGCCCCATCCGCTGCCCGAAGGCCCCGAAGGCCGGGTCGAGCTCGAGCTGTCGCTGGCCTTGCCGGGGGTCGCCACCGGGCTGGTGGTCCTCCCCGACGACACCCTGGTGGTGCCGCTGCGCTCGGGACGGCTCCTCCGAATGGACCTCCGTGGGGGAGTGTCCGCCGACGATGGCCTGCCCGGTCCAGTCGCACACCCGCCGGCCCGCGCGCTGGACGGCTCGGCCGTCGTGCTGGCCGGCGACTCGGCCTGCCGGGTCGACCTGTACGGGATGGCCTGGTGCCGCCCGCTGGCGGCGGCTCCCGTCGAGGCGCCGCGGGTGACGCCGGGGCTCGTCCACGTCGCGCTCTCCGACGACCGTTGGGTCGCCCTGGATGTCGAGTCGGGCGAGGTCCGCTTCGAGGTCGCGCTCCCTGGCGGGCTGACCGCCGGGCCAGTCACCTGGGGCGATCGCTTCATCGTCGGCACGGGGGGAGGGGAGCTGGTCGTGGCCGACGCCGGCGGCGGGATCGTCGACCGTCGGGAAGTTGGCGAGGCCGTCGACGAGCTGACGCGGGACCGGGCCGACCTCTACCTCATTGCTCAGGGCCCCACCGGGCGCTACGCCAAGGACCGGGGTCCCTTCCTGGCGCGCTGGCAGCTCCGCTCCGGAGGCCTCGCGCCGCGGTCGCGCTGGCGCCTGCGGGTGGGCGGCGGAAGCAGCACGCCGCCGATGGTCCTCGACGACCGCGTGCTGGTCGCCAGCCACGACGGCTACCTGCGGGCGGTCACCGGTCGGAAGGGTCGGCCGTCCTGGGAAGCGGACTTGCCGGCGCGCGTGCTGCATCCGCCCGTGCGCCGGGGTGGGCGGCTCGAGTTCGTCCTGGCGCCGACCGGCCTGATGGTGGTGAGCTCGACGCGAAACGGAGCTCTGCTCGGCTGGAAGGGCCTCAGTGACGAGGACGAGTTCTTCGTCGGGCCCGCGGTGGAGCTCGGAGGGGTCACCCTGGCGGCGACGAGCTTCGGCCGCATCGTCGGCCTGAGCTGGACCTTCCAGGGTCCCCTGTCGACCCCGAAGGAGTCGCGCCGAGACCGACGACGCTAGCGTCCCCTCGCGTCTTGCGAGAGTCGCTCTCACTCACTCGGTCTCGATGGGGAGGTCGCTAGGCGGCGTTCTCGACCTGCGCCGCGACCTCTTCGATCTTCAGGCAGTTCCGACACACGTAGAAGTCGTGCTGCCTTCGGTCGGCGTCCCCACCGAAGACCACTCTCAGCGCGTCGCTGACGTGCTGCCAGTCGTGCTTGCAGTAGCCCATGGTGTTCTCCGTTCGGTCCGCGTCTGCCCCCGCGCGCGGACTCACCACCTGATCGTGCAAGGTCGGGGCCAGTCAGTGAAAGGACAGAACATCCCGTTTGGGCGGTTCCTGTTTCCTTCCGGGTCGAAATGGCCCGGTCGGAACCCGGACGCCGACCGGCAGCCGGTCGGTCGGTGACCTGCGCTCCCGGCGACGGCCCGGGCTACACTCGCGCCCTCATCACTTCGAGGGCGGGGACCAGGCTGAGAGACGTGGTCGAGGGTCGAGAGCCCAACGAGGCCGTCGAGCGACACCTGAGCTTCCTCCTGGAAGCCAGCCGGGAGTTCTCCGGCTCCCTGGCGCTGAGCGACGTGCTCGAGCGGGTGGGCCGCAAGCTGCTCGAGGTGGTGCCTGGCACCCGTGTCGGTGTCGTCCTACGCAGCCGCGACCGGACCCGGCTCCGGCTCGTCGCCGCAGCGGCCCGGGAGGAGGGCAGCGGCTTCACCGAGCGTCTCCTCGACGGCGATCGCTATCCGGAGATCCAGCAGGTCCTCGAGACCCGGCAGCCCCTGCAGATCGCCGAGGTCGACACGCATTCCCTCCTCAGCCCCGTGCGGGAGGCCCTCGCGGCGACCGGCCTGCGGAGCCTCTTCGTCGTGCCCCTGGTCGTGAGGGGGCACTGCCTCGGAGCGCTCTCGCTGGCCGACGCGGAGGGGGAAGAGCTCTCCGAGGACTCGCGGGCGCTGGTGCTTGCGGTCTCGAACCTCGCGGCGGTCGCCATCCACAACGCGGAGCTCTTCGGGGAGCTCGAGGCCTCTGCGAAGGAGCTCGAGAAGGCCGTCGAGGTACGGACGCGACGTCTCCAGCAGTCGCATCTCCGGCTCTCGATGCTCAACGACATCACCATCGCGCTGAACCTGGCGCACGACCAGGAGGGCCTGCTCTGCGCGGCCCTCGGTCATCTCGAGCGGCTCGAGGGCTTCGACCACGTGCAGGTCTACCTCGCCGAGCCCGAGGAGCCTCAGGTCGAGGTGCTGGGCCTGGGACCGGGCGGTGAGCTGCTCCGCGTCGAGCACGAGCTCGAAGACGCCACCGACCGCGGCGTGCTCGAGCTCGAGGGCGTGGGCGTGCCCTTGCCCAGCGGGCCGGGTCATCACCTGGAGGGCCGTGGCTCGCACGTGCTCGCACCCCTGGTGTCGAAGGACGGCCTGGTCGGTGCGATCCAGGCCTTCGCCACGGCAGAGGAGGCGTTCGGCAGCGAAGAGCTCGAGCTGCTCCAGCAGGTGGCCGGCGAGATGTCGATTGCCCTCGAGCGTGCGCGGCTCGTCGAGGCGGAGCGACAGCGGACCCGGCAGTTCCGCGTCATCTCCGACATCGGACGTCAGCTCACCGGTCGCGTCGGCGCAGGACACCTCCTCGACACCGCGGCGCATCTCATCCGCGAGTCGCTCGGTTTCTGGATGGTCGCCGTGCTCCAGCTCGACGAGAGCGGACAGGAGCTGAGGGTCGCGGGCTCGTCGAGCGCCGACGACTCCCTCGGCGACGTCTTGAAGGAGCATCGTCAGCGGGTCGACGAGGGGCTCTGCGGGCAGGCCTTCGGTGAGGGCAAGCCCGTGCTCGCGGCGGACGTCACCTCGGCGCCGGGCTTCCTGGCGACCAAGGGCGTGCCCACGCGCTCGGAGCTCGCGGTGCCCATCCGCGTCGAGGGGGTGACGCTGGGCGTCCTCGATCTCCAGAGCGAGCGGCTGCGGGCGTTCCGCGAGGAAGACCTCGTCGTCGCGTCGACCCTGGCCGACCAGCTCGGCGCCGCGATCAAGCTCGCGCAGCTCGTCGACGACCTGCAGGAGGAGCGCGAGTTCACGCAGCGCATCATCGAGAACATGAGCGGGGGCCTGCTCGTCACCGACCATCGACGTCTGGTGAAGGTCATCAACACCCGCGGCGCCGAGATGCTGCGCATCGATCCCGAAGACCTCCTCGAGCGGGACCTCATCGAGGTCTTCCCGAGCGCGGCGCCCTTGTTCCAGTACGCGCCCGACACGGTGAGCCGGGAGTGCGAGGTCCTGCGCGCCGACGAGACCGCCGTCCCCCTGGGCTTCTCCAACGCCTTCTTCGCCGACGCGACGGGGCGTCGCACGGCGATCATCGTGACCTTCCGCGATCTCTCCGAGGTCCGCGAGCTCCAGCGTCAGGTGCGTCAGGCCGAGCGCCTGGCGACCATCGGCACGGTCGCGGCGGGCGTGGCGCACGAGATCCGCAATCCCCTGTTCGGGATCAGCGCCACGGCGCAGGTCCTGGCGGGTGAGCTCACCGACGGCGCCCTGGCCGAGCTCTGCCACTCGATGCTCGAGGAGACCAACCGGCTCAACCGCCTGGTGACGAGCCTGGTGGCCTACGGGCGACCGCCCTCGCTCGCGTTGTCGCCGGTCGATCCGGTCGCGCTGTGGCGCGAGGTCGTGGAGGCCTGTCGGCCCCAGGTCGACGAGAGCTCGTGTGAGGTGGTCATCGAGGGGGAGGGCGAGGACGACCGCACGGTCGAGGCCGACCACGACCAGCTCAAGCAGGTCCTGCTCAATCTCTTGCTCAACGCCATCGATGCCGCGGAGAGTCGCATCGAGCTGGCGGTCGACTGGGAGGCCGTCCCCGAGAAGGTGGTGCTGTCCATCGAGGATGACGGGCCCGGCTTGACCGAGGCCGACCTCGAGCACGTCTTCGACCTCTTCTACACGACCAAGGGGAAGGGCAGCGGGATGGGCCTGGCCATCTCGCGCAAGATCGTCGAGGACCACGGGGGCGTCTTGCAGGCCCAGGCCCGCCCCGGAGAGGGAGCGGTGTTCGAGGTGCTGTTGCCTCGGTGACCGGCCGACCGGTCGTTTTTAGATACGCTCTCACCGCCTCTGGCCTGAAGGACCTCCCGTGAGCGCTTCTCTCCTCATCGTCGACGACGAGCAGACCATCCGTCGCACCCTCCGCTTCTTCTTCGAGAAGAAGGGCTACGAGGTCTTCGAGGCGGCCGACGGCGCCACCGGGCTCGAGACTGCCCAGCACTCGGAGCCCGACGTCGTCCTCCTCGACGTGAAGCTGCCCGACGAGGACGGGCTCAGCGTGCTCTCTCGGATCAAGGAGGCGGTTCCCGGCACGGTGGTCCTCATCATGACCGCCCACGGCGACACCGACCTGGCCCGCGAGGCCATGCGGCAGCGCGGGGCGTTCTGGTTCTTCTCCAAGCCCATCGACATGGTCATGCTCGAGCTCCAGGTCGACCAGGCTCTCGAGCAAGCCCACGCCCACTCGAAGGGGCGGCGGGCCGAGAAGCGGGTCGAGCACCACCACCCCAAGGCCGAGACC
>JBCCFW010000157.1:0-18674 GCA_039029535.1 Acidobacteriota bacterium | reverse complement strand
TCCGGATCGGCCTCACCGATACTCTGGCCGATGTAGACAGGGTCACTGATCTGCGACGACCCCGGCCACACGCGCAACGCCCGCGTAGACCGGGTCCTTGACCCGGCTTGACGCGCGTCAAACCTTCTCGATCGCCAGGTAGCTGTGGACATAGTCCATGGCGTGGCCGTCCGGGTCCTCGGCCTCCATGCCGAGCTCCTCGTACTCGACGACCTCGACCTTCTTGATGCTGTTCTTCGCCAGCACCGCGGCCGGGCCCCCGATCGAGCCGAGATAGAAGCCTCCGTGCTCGTGGCAGGCCTTCACCACTTGTTGGCTTCGGTTGCCCTTGGCGAGCGACACGAAGCTACCGCCGTGACGCATGAACAGGTCGACGTAGGAGTCCATCCGCCCGGCGGTGGTCGGTCCGAAGCTTCCCGAAGCGTGACCCTCCGGAGTCTTCGCCGGGCCCGCGTAGTAGACGACGCTCTCCTTGAAGTAGTCGGGCAGGCCCTCGCCGGAGTCGATGCGCTCCTTCAGCTTGGCGTGCGCGATGTCTCGTGCGACGACGAGCGAGCCGGTGAGCGAGAGCCGTGTCCGGATGGGGTACTTGGAGAGCTCGGCGCGAAGCTCCTTCATCGGCCGCGACAGGTCGACCTGCACGACCTCGTCGCTGCGCAGCTCACCCTCCTCGACCTCGGGGAGGAAGCGAGCCGGGTTGGTGTCGAGCTGCTCGAGGAAGACACCGTCGCGGGTGATCTTCCCCTTGACCTGGCGGTCCGCGCTGCACGAGACGCCGATGCCCACGGGGCAGGAGGCGCCGTGGCGGGGGAGACGGACGACCCGCACGTCGTGGCAGAAGTACTTGCCGCCGAACTGCGCGCCGATGCCCGTCTCGCGGGTGAGCTGCAGCACTTCGTCCTCGAGCGCGTGATCGCGGAAGGCACGACCGTGGGCGTTGCCCTCGGTGGGCAGGCCGTCGAGGTAGCGGCAGCTCGCGAGCTTGACCGTCTTGAGCGTCATCTCGGCGCTCGTGCCGCCGATGACGATCGCGAGGTGATAGGGCGGGCAGGCCGCGGTGCCGAGCATCTTGATCTTCTCGGCGACGAACTTCCGGAGCGACTCGGGGTTGAGCAGCGCCCGGGTCTCCTGGAACAGGAAGGTCTTGTTGGCCGAGCCACCGCCCTTGGTCACGAAGAGGAAGTGGTACTCGTCGCCGTCGGTGGCGTAGAGCTCGAGCTGTGCTGGGAGATTGCTGCCCGTGTTCTTCTCCTGGAAGGTCGTGAGCGGAGCGAGCTGCGAGTAGCGGAGGTTGGTCTCCGTGTAGGTGCGGTGCACCCCCCGCGACAGTGACTCCTCGTCGTTGCCGGTGGTGAAGACGCTTTCGCCCTTCTTCCCGATGACGATGGCGGTGCCCGTGTCCTGACACGAGGGGAGGACCATGCCGGCCGAGATGTTGGCGTTCTCCAGCATCTCGCGGGCGACGAAGCGGTCGTTGTCGGAGGCCTCGGAGTCGGCGAGGATGGCCGCGAGCTGCTCCAGGTGGCCGGTGCGGAACAGGTGGGAGACGTCGCGCACGGCCGCTGCCGCCAGGTCGGTGAGAGCGGAGCTCTCCACGCTCAGGATCTCGCGATCGCCGACCGTGGTGACCGAGACGCCCTGGTCCGAGACCTGGCGATAGGTCGTCTCGTCGGGGGCGAGCTCGAACAGCGGCTGGTAGGTGAATTCGGGCATCGGAGTGCTCCGGAGGGGGCTGCCGGGGTCGGCGGTGGCGGATCTTGCCGGCTCTCTCCGCGGATGGCCAGCCCGTCGCGTCCTGGAACGATGCGGCCGGCGCGGACGTCCAGTGAGTCGAGGGTGGAGAGACTGCTACAGTCCACGACCGAGGTGATGCCCATGACCATGACCCGACGCCGCCTGCTCCAGGGAGGACTCGCCGCCGGTGGCGTGCTGGCCACGCGGCGGCTCGGCTGGGCCTCCGGCGCGGCTGGCGCGGCCACGCCCGACCTTTCCCGCCTGGCCCAGGCGATCACCGTCGCGAGCCGCGAGGACGCCTTCGACGTCGGAGCCCGGGCCCTCGCGCGCGGGGCCACTCCCGAGCAGCTCCTCGGTGCCGTGTTCCTCGCCGGTGTCCGCGAGGTTCGGCCCCGTCACGTGGGCGGCAAGCTGCACTGCGTGATGATGGTCGAGTCGGCCTGCCAGTTGAACGAGACCGCGACGCCTCAGCAGGCGCGGCTCGCCGCCTTGTGGAACCTCGACGACTTCAAGAGCTCGCAGGCGCGCGACCGCCGAGAAGGGGACTGGTCCCTGCCGCCGCGTCCCGACGTGACCTTCGCGAGCGAGACCGTCGCCCGGCGCGAGCTGCACGCGGCCATGCAAGCCTGGGACGACGATCGGGCCGACCGCGCCATCGTCGGCCTGCTGCCCTTCCACGACCGAGCCTCGCTGTTCGAGATCCTCTGGCCGTACTGCGCGCGCAGCATCGTGAGCCTCGGCCACAAGATCATTCTCGGCGCGCACGTCGAGCGCACCCTGGCTCGCATCGGCTGGCAGCACGCCGAGCCGGCCCTCCGCAACCTCGTTCACGGCCTCCTCCACGTCGACGGCGGAGGTCGTGCCGACGCGACCTGGGAGCCGGCGCGTGAGCTGGCGGCTGCGCTCCCGACTCGCAAGAGTCAGGGCCGAGCGAGCGTCGAGGAGAGCGCGCGCTGGCTACCGACCCTTCGCACGGCAACGTCGCGGGAGGTGCAAGAGCTGGTGGCAGCCGGTCTCGCCGACGGTCTCGCCGAGAGCACGGCCTGGGACTCCCTGCGTCTCTTCGCGGCGGAGGTCTGTTGGCGACGCCCGATCCTGCTGCCCGTCCACGCGCTCACCGAGGTCAACGCCTTTGCCCACGCCGCGTCGCGCACGGCCTCACTGACACGTCGTCGCGAGCTGCTCCTGCAGGTGGCGGGCTGGATGCCGCTCATCCGCGACGCCCTGGTCGAGCGCTCGCGGCTCCGCCTCACGGGACCGGGCATCGAGACCCTCGGCGAGGCGATCGACCCGGCCGCGCCCGAACCTGCCGGCGATGTCGACACCCTGCGTCGGGACCCCGCACGCTTGCGGCGTTGGTTGGAGCGGGACGACACGAGCGCTGGCCGCCTGGCCGCCGAGCTGAGAGACCAGCTCACCCGGAAGGCGCGGCAGAGCCACCAGTTCAAGCTGGCCGCCGCTCTCTGGGAGGAGAGCCGCCGAATCGCCCCTCGATGGCGATCTCGGCTGCTTGCCGGCAGTCTCGGCTACCTGCCGGAATCGACCGAAAACGAGACGGAGACGCTCCGTCGCTCGGTCGCTGCCCTCCGCCGCCACGGAATGTCCTGATTTGTCCGGAAGTCGTGTCGCATGGTGAGTCGCCGTACTTGGAATTGCGTCGCAGCGACGCTATAACCTTCGTGTCAGCGGACCGTCAGCCCGGCGAGTGGGCTCCACTCAGCGCGGCTACGATTCTTGGAGGGGTCGATGGAGTCTGTTCACCTGGGCTCGACGACGACCCGGAGGTCGCCGACCTCGTCCTCGTCCGCCCGTTCTCCCGCCTCGGTCAAGAGAGTGACTCGCAACGCCACCACCCAGGCTGAAGGGGGAGAGATCACCCAACTGCTCGCTCGCTGGAAGACCGGCGACGAGCAGGCTCTGGAGCGATTGCTTCCCCTCGTGTACGACGAGCTCAAGGGGCTCGCTCGTCACCACCTTCGGCGCGAGCGGCAGGGTCACAGCCTGCAGGGCACCGCGCTGATCCACGAGGCCTTCCTCCGGCTGTTCACCAGCTCGAGTCAGGGCTACGAGAATCGGGCGCACTTCTTCGGTGCGGCCGCTCGCGCGATGCGTCGCGTGTTGGTCGACCACGCTCGCAAGCGACGCGCGGGGACCCGCATCCCTCCCGAAGCCAAGCTGCCCATCGACGTGGCGGTCGAGCCCGCGATCGATCCCGGGCTCGACCTGCTCGACCTCGATCAGGCGCTCGACAAGCTCGGCGAGCTCGACCCGCGACTGGCGCGAGTCGTGGAGCTTCGCTGCTTCGTGGGCATGAGCATCGACGAGACGGCCGCGCTGATGAACATCTCGGCCGCCACCGTCTCACGCGAGTGGAAGATGGCCCGTGCCTTCATCGCCCGTGAAATCGGCGGGATGGAGAGCTGACGGGCCTTCCGAAGACCAGAGCCTAGGCTCCGCTCGCCGTCGCGTTGATCATCAGCTTGATGAGCACGTCGTCGCGGATGAGGTCGTCGGGACGACCCGGGTAGGTGATGTCGAACTGCTGACGGTCGATGGCGAACTCGGCGTTGGTGGTGAGCGTGTTGCCGTCGACGCTGGCCGTGGCCGGGAAGGAGATCGTCTTGGTCACGCCGTGGAGCGTGAGGTCGCCGGTGACGGTGAAGGCCCCCGCGTCGGCGCCGGCCACCTGACGCGACACGAAGGTCGCCGTCGGGAACTGCTCGACGTCGAAGAAGTCCGGTGACTTGAGGTGACCGGTGAGCTTGGGGTGATCGGAGTGCGTCGAGGTCATGTCGATCTCGACCTGGAGCTGCGCGCTGGCGAGGCCGGCCGAGCCGAGCTCGACGCGACCGGTGAAGGCGTTGAAGCCGCCCGAGTGACTGCCGGAGAGCTTCGAGCCGACGAACTCGACCTTCGAGCCGCTGCCGTCGAAGGTGAAGGTGCGCACCGGACCGCTGGCCACCTGGGTGGATGGCGCCGTCTGGGTGCTGGGGGAGTCGACGGTCGCCTTGGGCTTGTCGGCCGTCGGGTTCGAGCAGGCGCCGAGGACGAGTCCGCAGGCGAGGGCGAGAGAGGGCATCCGCAAGTTCATGAGGGGCTCCGGAGAAAGTGGGTGACGGGCGCGCGGAGAACGGAGAACCCTAACGCCGTCGGCGGTCTTCGCCCAAGCGGGAGGTGAGCCGTCAGGGCTCGATCGACTCGAGCCTGAGGTAAGCCGTGGTCGCAGCTTGCTCGACCTGACGGAGACGCAGCCCCGAGGCGCGCTCGGCGACGTTGAGGAGACGGTGGTCGTCGTCATTGGGAGGCTCGAGAGTACCGGCGACGAGGTCGACCCGCAGGGCGTCCACCACGAGCTGGACCTCTTCGAGGTCGTCGGCCAGGTCGATGATCATCCGAAGTGCATCCTCGACCTCCACGTGGCCGAGGAAGGCCCGGGAGCGGGCCACCAGCGCCAGCACGCGTGAGCGGACCGCCCGGTCGCCGCCGTTCATGGCGAGGACCTGAGCCCGGTGCAGGACCTCGTCGGCCTCGCTGTTGCGGCCCTGGCCGAGCAGGGCGAGCCCGAGAGTCGTTCGCGCCAGCGCCTCGGTGGTGACGTCGCCGGCCTCGCGCAGGACGGTGGCGGCCTCCCGAGCCGTCGTTTCGGCCTCGACGTGGAATCCCTCTTCGAGGTCGAGCCAGGCCAGGGCCGAGCGCGTCCGGGCGGCCTCGGCCCGGGCCCCCCGAGGCTCTTGCTGCTCCAGGGCGAGCTCCAGCTCCCAGCGAGCCCGACCGGGGTCGCCCTCGAGCGCGTGGAGGAGACCCAGCTCCCGATGCGCCGCCGCCGCCACGAGGACCTCGCCCCTCTGCTCGGCCAGCCGAAGGGCTTCGGACAGGTGCTCGCGAGCCTCGCCGAGGCTGGCCTTCGAGATGGCGAGTCGTGCCGACAGGAGGTGCGAACGAGCCTGTCCCTCGAGGTCGCCCCGTCGACGGCGGTGAGCTCTCGCTTCCTCGTGGCTTCTCCACGCTTCCGCGAGCTGGCCCGCCCGGGCTTCGAGCTCGCCGTGATCGTCGAGGAGCCGGGCCACCACGCGGTCGTCCGCTCGATCGTTCAACCAGGTGATCGCGAGCTGGTTTCGACGTCGGGCGGCCTCGGTGTCGGCGTCGATGACGAAGCGCAGGCGGGCGAGGTGTCCCGCTTGTGCCGCGATGCCCGGCTCGTGCGAGGCCGCGTTGTACGCGAAGGACGCCTGCTCGTGGAGATCGCGCGCTCGCCGGAAGTCGCCCAGCTCCTCGAAGGTGAGCGCTTGCTCGCGAAGCGCGTCACCGCGTGAGACGGGCCGACCGTTCGTGCGGCTGAGCGAGACGGCCGCCTCCGCCCAGCTCGATGAGTCGTCGAGCTCGCCGCGAGCGCGGAGGAGGTGGGCTCCGAGGAGGAGCGCCTCGAGCTCGCTGCCGAGCAAGTGCTCGGTCCGGGCGAGCTGTCTGGCCTCGCCCGCCATCTTCCAGGCGTACTCGAGCTGACCCAAGTGGCTGGCCACCCGTGCTTCCTGGAGAAGGCAGTGTTGCTGAGACACCGAGTCACCGACTTGCTCGAAGAGACAGCGGGCCCGCGTCCAGTGCTCGCTCGCGCGCGCCCAGAACCCCGCCGCGGCGTTCACCTCGGCCAGGCGCACGTGACCTCGAGCTCGCAGGAGCGTCGAGCCCAGCCGACGGGCGAGGTCGATGGAGCGCTGGGCCTGCACCCGCGCGCTGTCGAGATCGCCCGAAGCCTCCAGCACGCGGCTCCGCGTCGCGGCGACGCGGGGGTCACCGCTCCAAGCGTCTCGAATGCGAATCTCGACCAGGACCTCCTGCGCCTCCTTCAGGCGACCTGCGTTCAGCAACGCCTCGACGAGGCCGAGCCGGTGAGACACCACTCGCGGCTGCTGATCGACCAGCTCGTGCCAGAAGCGGGCGGCGGAGTCGTGATCTCCGAGGACCTCCATGGCGTGGACGGCTCGCACCCGCTGGTGCACGGCATCGCGAGACAGCTCGGCCGCCATCACGAAGGCGTGTCGGGCGACGTCGAGCTCGCCCTGGGCCACGGCGATCTCGCCACGGGCGTGCTGGAACGCCGGATCGGAGCCAGAGCGGGCCTCGGCCCGATCGAGCCTTCCCTTCGCTTCGAAGACGTGGCCATGGCGCAGGAGAGCCCGAGCTTCCGCCAGGGGTTGGTCGCCGAGGGGGCGGTCGATCGGGCTCAACCCGAGCCGGACCTGAAGCCAGCCCAAGATCCGATCGGCGGTCTCCAGGGGGCCGCGGATCCGAAACAGCTCCGAAGCCATGGGGATGCCGCTGGTGTCGTCGTAGAGGCCCACGCGCAGGGTCTTGCGACGCGGGTCGCTCACCTCCGGCACCATGATGAGCACCAGCTCGGCGTCGGCGAGACGCAACGAGCTCTCGATCTCGGGGACGAGCGAGAACTTGGGCGCGTCGGGGGCCTTCTCCGGCTTCGGGAGCACGATGCCCTCACGCAGCCAGTAGCGCTCGAGCTGGAGAGCGATGATCTCGGGCAGGGGATCGGGCGCGTCGGTCTCCTCGCCCCGCGCTTGCAGTGAGAGGATCGCCACGCGGTGAGGGGGGACGCTGTGCTCGGGGATGGCGCCGGCGCGCCGATCGTCGGCGACCGTGGCTTCGCGGCGTGGCCACTGGCTGGCCACGAAGAGACCGAAGGCGAGGACTGCAGCCGCAGCGGCCACGCGGGGCCAGCGACTCTCGAGGAATCCGGCCCATCGCCTGGGCTGCGAGTCGCGAGCGCGCAAGGCAGCGGCGGGTCGTCCGGCTGCCAACTCCGTGTCCAGCAGCTTCTCCAGCTCGACGACCAACTCGGTGGCCGAGGTGGGGCGGCCGGCCGGGTCGCGTGCCAGTAGCTTGGAGAACACCTTCTCGAGACCCCGCGGAACCTCGGGTCGAGTGCGCCTCAGGGGCGCGGGCTTCTCCGTCTTGAGCTTGACCAGCGCTTCGAGCGAGTTGCTCGCTTCGTGGGGGAGACGACCCGCGATGAGCTCGAAGAAGCTCGTGCCGAGACTGTAGAGGTCGCTCCGTGCGTCGACGGTGGCGTCCGAGTCGCCGAGTCGCTCCGGCGCCATGTACGACGGGCTGCCGACCAGCAGGCCGGTCGCCGTGAGGCGAGGGCCGTCGGTGCGAGCTGCGAGGCCGAAGTCGGCGATGTAGGGCCAGAGCCGACCGTCGGGTCGACGCTCGACGAGGATGTTGCCCGGCTTGACGTCGCGATGGACGAGGCCTCGCTGGTGAGCGGCGCCCAGGCCTCGCGCGACCTGGAGCATGAGGAGGACTTGCTCTCGGAGAGTGGTCGAATCGCGAACGCCCAGCAGGCTCGGCCCCTGAACGTGACGCATGGCGATGAACAGTCGCCCGTCGCGCTCGCCGGCTTCGAACAGCGGCAACACGTGCTCGTGGTCGATGCGGGCTTGAGCCTCGGCTTCCCGACGGAAGCGATCGAGCTGATCGATCGCAGCAAGCCTCAGGAACTTCAGGGCGACCGTGCGTCGCAGTCGCGTGTCGCGGGCGCGGAACACGACCCCCATGCCGCCGCGGCCGATGAGCTCGATGTCCTCGTAGCGTCCCCAGCTCTCGAGAAGCTCGAGAAGCTGGGAGTCCGCACCGAGCTCGTACTCCTCTCGATCGAGCGAGGCGGTGCGGGTCGCGACGATGTCACTGCTCTCGGCGTAGGCGTCGAGGAGCTGACGCACCTCCGAGAGGAGGGCGTCGTCACCCCCGCTGGCCTCGCGCAGGAAGGCGGCTTGCTCGTCGGGCTCGAGCTCGACCGCCTCGAGGAAGAGCGACTTCACGCGCTCGTAGCGATCCTCCGCCACGGTCGCTCAGGGCTCCTTCGGCAGGTTGGACACCTCGCCGAGACAGTTGAGGTCGCGGAGGATGGCGTGGTGCTCGTACTTCCACTCGGGATGTTGCGAGCTCCAGGCTTCCCACCAGTCCTTCATGCTGACCTCGGAGAGCTCGACGGTGTCGGCGAGGAGCTGCCAGGTGGCCCAGAAGTCCTCGAGACCATGCGAGGCTCGCTCGCCGTAGGCGTTGCCCTCCGCGTCGTGATCGTCATGGAGATCGTGGAGGTCCCAGAAGGCACGACCCCGGGCGCGGGTCTGACGTGCGCGAACACCTTCGGGGCAGGGGGCGGTCTCTTCCCAGGTCTCCCAGTCCTCGAGGTGCGGGGAGATCGGCTCACCCGCGTCGCGATCCCAGCTCAGGACGACGCGGAAGAACTCGGCGAAGCTCTCGAGGAGAAGTGAGCAGCTGCCCTCCTTGTCCTGACAACGCAGACCGCCCGCTCGATCGACTGCGAGCTCGATGAACCAATGTCCGAGCTCGTGATAGAGCGCGGTCCGCATGGCGTTCTTGCGAGCGTTGACCGAGAGCAGGCAGCGGTGGAACGACCGCGCTGCCCAGGGTGCGTTGCGCACGATCCGCACCTCGAGAGCCTCGTGGCCGCTGCAGCGTTCGGGCTCGGTCCAGCAGAGGAGCAAGCGCTCGGGCGTCATGAGGTCGAGACCCACCGCGGGATCGGTCATCCTATGAAAGAACGCGTCGAGGTAGGCGAACACGTTCGCGGCGAGCGTCATGTCGTCGGGGATCTCGGTCTCGATGTCGAGCTGCTCGACACGACCGAAGATCAAGGGCTCTCCCTCGAGCAGCCAGTGCGTGCCCGGCCCGGCGTCCTGCACGATGCCGCCACCCAGCATCTTCGTGTCGACCGAGGGCACGGTGAAGCGCTCCTCGCTGAACCCGGTCACGCGGAAGAGCGGACGCAGGTCCTCCCCGGGCTCGTGCACGGTGGCACGGGTGAGGTCCCAGTCGCCGTCGCCCAGGAAGGGCAGCACGCCCTCGAGGTGCACGGTCACGAAGAGGTCGGGGGCCTCCTCGGTGAGGTCGAAGGCGTCGTCGGGGCGCAGGGCGCGGACCTCGTCCCATCGGAACTGGAAGCGGAAGGTGCCGCGCACGCTGGTCACCGCCTCGCCGATGAGGTCGGGGAGGCCTTCGGGATCGTGATCCCAGATGCGCACCACGGCGTGCCGCAGCGGACGGATGGGGTCCTCGTCGGTGACCTTCGTGTAGAGCGGCGGCTCGAACCAGCGCGACCCGGGCAGGTGGGCGTAGTCGCGAGCCGGCACGCGCAGGTCGTTGAAGAAGACCCGACCGCGAAGGGTCGTCCAGGTCGCGGGGTCTCGGTGCCGAGGTCGAGCCGGTTGTCCTCGTCGCACGGCGGCGTCCGCCCGCTCCCAGAGGACGTCGCCGCTGCGTGGGCAGGATCCGAAGCGGCACTCCCGGGCTCGGTCCGCAGGGGACTCGGCGTGGGCGACGGAGGCCAGGAGCAGTGCGAGAAGGGTGATCCGGCTCAGCGGACGAGACAGACTGCTCGGAGTGCGCATGAGCCGTGCTCCTGGGCTGGACCCATCGAGGCCGCCGAGACTAACACCGGCCATGAGACAGCCCGCCGAGGCCCCGCGCCTCCCTCGGCGCAGGAGCTCGACCTGGTGGCGGACCGGCGGGACTCGTCCACCTCCCTGAGAGGGACATGCGGCCGCCGGTCCGGGTCTCCCTCACGCGCTGCGAAATCGACCCCTGAGTTGGGTCGTTTCGCAGCGCTTGGAAGGGTCAGGGGCAGATCCCGAAGATGTCCTCCGTGGAGTCTTGGGTCAGCTCGCAGAAGCCGTGCATTCGGATCAGCGCCTCCGCGTCATCGGCGGTCTCGTCGGGGGCCCGCTGGCTGTAAGCCTCCCACCAGTCCCAGAGGCTCACGGAGTTGCCGACGCCGATCGAGCCGTTGTTGAGCGTCACCCAGGTCAGGTAGATGCGCTCCATCGGTTGACTGACCCCGTCCCGCGAGCCGTCGGGGGTCGGGAAGCAACGCACGGTGGGCTCGCAGTCGTTGCGATCGAAACGGCTGTCGAAGAAGTCCCAGAAGGCCTTGCCGGTGCGGCGGACGGCGCCGGGTGCGTCCGCTGGATCGGCCGGTGGCACGCTCCACTCCCAGTGAGGGTCGACGTCGGCGGCAACGTTGCGGGAGAGGGGGCGCGGGGCGTCGTGACGCCAGCTCGTGTAGACCCTCATGAACTCGGCGAAGCCCTCGCGGAGGGCCGCTTTCTCCGTCGTCCCGGGGTCGCTCGGGACGGGGACGTCGTTACTCGACGGTGAGCCGCCGGCGACGTGGTGGACCCAGTGTCCGAGCTCGTGGTGGAGGGCGCCGGCCAGCACGGCATCTTCGTGGTCGGTGGCGTTCTCCATGTATCGGATGCGGATCGTCTGGCTGCTGTCCTGCCAGTGGGCCACGTCACCGTCGAGGAGCTTCCAGAGCTGCACGTGCAGCCGTCCGTCGGCGTTGCCGCCACAGCGGTGCGACAGGTCTCCGAGCAGGCGGTTGCAGGTGAGCGTCGATCCACCGCGGTCGGGCTCGGCCTGGTGGTGCATGAAGACGTCGACGTGGGCGAACATGTTGGCAGCCGTGGTCAGGGGGTCGGGGTTGACCTCCGGCTCGATTCCGGGCCCGTTCCCGAGCTCCTCTCGGATGATGTCGGGCTCACCTCCAACAGGCGGCTCCGGAAGGTCGTGGACGTTGTACTCGTCCTCGGTTCCGAAGAGGAGCGGCTGGCCCTCGTTGATGAACGTGACGCCTGGCTTCAGCTCGGGGAAGAAGCCGTCGGGCGTGCTCAGCGTCCTGATGAACGGGACGCCGCACTTCACGCCCGACAGGTCCTCGTTGCCCGGATAGCAATCGTCGATCAGCTCGTCGTCGCGGATGGGGACCTGGTAGAGGAGCTCCTCCTCCAGCTCGACTTGCCACAGGACTTCCGGCACCACGTTGGGACGGTAGACGGCGCCCAGGCCCTCCCAGTCGCGCGTGCCGTTGAAGGGGAGCTCACCCTGGAGCAGCACCCGAACGTAGACGTCGGGGAGGGGGCCGCTGTCGTCGGAGTCGTCCCAGTCGTCGAAGCGGAAGAAGAAGGTGCCGTTCGAGCTCGTGACGGCGCGTCCGATGAGGTCGTCGTGCTGCGTGCCGCCAGCGTCGAAGTCCATGATCTCGACGATGGCGTGACGGAGCGGACGGAGGTAGTCGGTCTCGGTGACCGGTTCGTAGAGCGGAGGCTCGTTCCAGCGTGAGCCCGGCATCTGCGAGAACTCGCGGGCGCCGAGACGCCAGTCGCGGAACACGACCTGGCCGCGGATGACCCAGGGACCCTCGTCCTTGTCGTCATCGTCGTCGGGCAGGCCTCGGCCGTCGTCCTCGTCGAGGCAGTCGAGGGATTCGAGATCGCCGCAGGTTCGGCAGCCAGGCACTGGAGGCTGCTCGGGATCTTCGAGGCAGATGCCGCCGGCGGGGCCGGCGAGGGCGTGAGCTCCGATGAGAAACGAGAGAAGGCAAAGCGTGAGGAACTGAGACCTCGCGTGGGTCGACATGATGGAAGCTCCTGTTGAGAGAGAGAACGTGGCCGTGAGCCTTCGGGTCAGGCTGACGCGAAGCACTCACGGCCTCGTCTTCCATGCGTGCCGTCGGCTCGCTTCCCCTCAGGGATCATCGAGGCGACGAGGTCGTCACCAGTCGCAGGTGCCCAGGTCGTCGCGGACCGCCACGGGTCGGAGCTGGCAGTGCGTCAGGTGCATGGGGAAGAGCACCGCTTGGTCTTCGGCGGTGACCGGCGTGTCGCCGCTGGCGGCATGGACGGAGAGACCGATCCACCAGGTCCAGAGGCTCGACCGCCACTCGGCGGGAAAGGGCTCGTTCGCCATGGCGACCCAAGCCTCGTAGAAGTCCTCGAGAGGGCGAGACGCGTCGTCGTGAACCTTGGCGACCGCTTCCGATGCCGCGCTGCAGTGCGGGTCGGGGAAGTAGGGGATGTTGTGGTCTCGTCCGGCATCCCAGAGGTCGAAGAACGCCTTGCCGTGGGAGCGGACCGCACACCAGGCATTCACGCAGGTCGACACGCGGCGACCGCCCGGCGGGAGGCGGCTCGTCTCCCAGCTCCCGTCCTGGATGTCGTTCACGAGGTCCCAGGTCATGGGCTCGGGGGCGTCGTGGTGCCAGCTCGTGACGACCTTGATGAACTCGGCGAAGCCCTCGGTCAGTGCCTGCCAGTCCGGCACCGCTCCGACAGGGATGCCGGGAATGCACGGGAGCTGGACGCCGTTGGTGCCGTCGTCGTCGATCCACTCGTCGGTGGCGACCAGGTGGAACCAGTGACCGAGCTCGTGGGGGAGCACCGACGCCAGGGTGAGATGGTCGTAGCCGATCTTGATGAGGTGTTGACTCTCGGTGAGCCCATGCGTGGGCAGGTCCGGGCAGAGACGGATCTCGAGAGGAGCTGGCCGCTGAAGACAGCGCCCTGCCAGCGGTCCGAGGAGCCGATCGCAGGTCAGCAGCGAGCGACCGCGATCGGGGGCGGCCATGCGGTGCATGAACAGGTCGGTGATCGCGAAGAGGTTGGCGGCCGTGGTCTCGAGATCGGGGTTCTCGGTCCCTCCGTTCGGCTCGAAGATGTCGACCACGACGTCCGAGCCGAAGACGAAGGACTCCGGGAAGACCACGTCGTCGCCCGAGCCGACGTCCTCGAGCAAGCCTCCCGGCTTGTCGCGGGTGCTGATGACGGCCGGCAAGGGCGAGTCGCAGGGCATGGACTGATCTTCGTTGAGGTTGGGCAGCTTGACGGTCCAGAGGACCTCGGGGGTCGCGCCGAGCTGGTAGATCGCCCCCAGGTTGGCCCAGTTCTTGGGACCGTCGAAGGGGAGCACGCCTTCGAGGAAGACCTTGACGTAGAGGTCGGGATCACCGCCGTCGTCGGCGTCCTGCCAGCCGGCCAGGTCGAAGGTGAAGGAGCCTCGAGCGCTGGTCACGGCCTTGCCGACGAGCTCGTCGGCGACGAGATCGTTGCGGTCCCATAGCTCGACCCTCGCATGTCGGAGCGGGGCGAGGTACTTGCTCGAGCTCACGCCGCGATAGAGGGGGGCGTTGCCGTACACGCTGCCGCGTCGATCCGCGAAGGCGCGGGCCTGGTAACGCCAGTCTCGGAAGACCACGTGACCGCGAATCCTCGCGGGTTCAGGCCAGAGTTGAGCGATGGGGAGGACGTTGCTCCCGCCGCCCTCGTCCGGGCAGCGGTGATTCTCATCTGCGGGCCAGCCCTCGTCGTGCCAGACGAAGGGGATTGGGATCTCCTCGGGCGGACAGGTCGCGTGAGCAGACGAGGTCGTCAGGATGGCCGAGAAGGACAGGGCGAGCAGTCGGCGAGAAGGCGAGCACATGGGTGGTCTCCGGCGGGAGAAAGGGTGCTGAGCGAGCGACGCGAGACGTCCCTCGAAAGCCCATGCGCAGCCGGCGTACGAAGCCCCTCACGAAGGTGTCTGTCGACACCTACGCCGAGGCGCTTCGGGTCGAAGCCGTCGCACCCCTCCGCGGGGAGAGGTGCGACGAAGGTGGGCTCAGTCACAGACTCCGAAGATGTCCTCGGCGGGATCGCCGTTGCCATCGAGGTCCTGCGTCAGCTCGTCGCAGAAGTCGTGCATGAGGAACAGGACCCGGGCGTCGTTCTCCGACTCGTCGGGCCACTGCGCCGCGTACGCCTCCCACCAGTCCCAGAGGCTCACCGAGGGGCCGACGTCGATCGAGCCGTCGTTGAGCTTCACGAAGGTCTGGTAGTACCGGCCCAGCGTGTGGCTGACCTCGTCCTGCACGCCGAGGACGGTGGGAATGCAGCGGGCCCCGGGTGCGCAGTCGTTGCGGTCCCGCCGGCTGTCGTGGAAGTCCCAGAGGGCCTTGCCGGTCCTGCGAACCGCGCCCCAAGGAGACGCGTTGGGTGCGGAGAGCTCCCAGTTGCGGTCGTTCGAGTCGTTCCAGACGTTGAACGAGAGGGGGGCGGGCGCGTCGTGGAACCAGTTCACGTAGGCCTTCATGAACTCGGCGAAGCCCTCGCGCAGCGCCGCGGGCTCGGTGGTGGCCTGGAGGCCACTGCCCAGGTCGACCGGGTTGGAGCTCGGCGGTGAGCCGCCGGCAGACGTGTGGAACCAGTGACCGAGCTCGTGAGGGAGCGTGTCGGCCAGGGTCGTGTCGGCCATGCGGTTGCCGAAGTTGATGCGCACGACCTTCGGGCCATCGGACCAGTCGCCGGGCGAGCCGGAGGGAATGGCGTCCCAGAGCTGAATGCGCAGGGGTGACCCGCCGTTGCCGCAGGACGCCGCCAAGTTGCCGAGGAGCCGACCGCAGGTCAGCGTCGAGCCACCGCGCAGGGGCTCGGCGTTCACGCGCATGAAGTGGTCGGTGTAGGCGAAGAGGTTGGCCGCCGTGGTGAACGGACCCGGGTTCATCGTGCCCGATCCGTCGAGCCGGAAGATGTCGACGTCGGCGTCGGAGCCGAAGACGATCGGGTTGCCGTTGTTGATCCAGTGCGTGCCCGGACCTGCTTCCCAGACCGTGCCGCCAGGTTGGTTGCGCGTGCTGATGAAGGGGACGCGACACTTGCGGTCGCTGTTCGGGCTGCAGTCGTCGCTGGCACCGTTGATGAGACCGTCGTTGAGCTCGACGCTCCAGAGCTTCTCCACGCTCGAGCCCAGGGTGTAGATGGCGCCGATGCCCTCCCAGTCCTGCTTGCCGTCGAAGGGGAGTGCTCCCTCCAGGCGGACCTTGATGTAGATGTCCGGGTAGCCTCGCTCGTCCGAGTCGTCGAGGTAGTCGAGCCGGAAGAAGAAGGTGCCGTTGGAGCTGGTCACGGCCTTGCCGATGAAGTCGTCGGGACCGTTGTCGTCCCTCTCCCAGATCATCACCGTCGCGTGACGCAGCGGGCGCAAATAGTCGTCCGAGGTCACCGGCCACTCCATGGGCCAGTCCTTCCAGCGCGAGCCGTTGTAGGCCGAGTAGTCCAGGGGGCCCAGTCGCCAGTCGCGGTAGACGATGCGACCTCGGATCCGTGCCGGTTCCTGATTCGAAGCGCCGCTGCCTTGGGTGTTGCCGCCCTCGACGTCGGGCGGACACTGGTTGTCCTCGGTGTCACCTTCGCAGTAGGGACACTCCGGTGGGGGATTCGAGTCGGGCTCGGGAATGCAAGGACCCACCGCCTGCGCCAGCGGGAGGCTCCCGCAAGTCAGCACGATCGACCAGAAGAGTGCGTGCGCGATCCTGTTCATGTCGTTCCTCCGTGGGGATGGCTGGGACCGCACCAGCGTGGTGCGGTCCCACATCTCCCTCCGACCCTTCATGCGTCTCGACGACCGCTGCTCCCTCAAGTGAACGGCCATCGCATGAAGAAAGTGCTGGAGGAAGTCGAGTGGCATGCCGACAGGCCTGACGAGGCCCATCTCTTGACGCTCGCCGAGGCGCGCCACAAGATTCAGGTGGGAGGACCGCTCGTGCTGACCTGGTGACGTTGCCCGGCGTCGCCCGAGGACTTCATGTCGACTCTCGGTCGCTGTGCTCCAGCCTCTTGGCTGGCTCTCCTCCTCTCTTTCTCTCTCGCTCTCCCCGTCCAGGCCATGCCCGCCTTCCGTGGGCCGCTGCAGCTCGCGCAGCCCGACGGCGTCACGTTTTCGGTGCGGCTCTGGGGCAACGAGTGGGCGAACGGTCACGAGACCATCGCCGGCTACACCATCCTTCGTGACGGAGGTGACGTCTGGCGCTACGCCGAGCTGGTCGAGGGCGAGCTCCTTCCTGGAGCCACGCGAGCCGATCTCCCGGCGCCGGCCGGGCTGACTCCGGGCCTGCGTCCGCTCCTGCCGGTGGCGGCGTCCAGCGGTCCCCCGGGCGGCGACGGACCGCAGCAGACCCCGCCGGCCCCGGGCTCACATCCGCTCATCGTGCTGCTGGCCGACTTCACGCCCTCGACGAGCCTCGGCACGACGGCGGCCGACTGGGAGGCGGCCTTCTTCAGCGGCGACACGGCGAGCGCGCCGGACAGCCTCGCCGACTACTGGACCGAGGTGTCACGCGGCACGATCACGCTGACGCCGGCGCCGGAGACCCAGGGCACCGTCGACGACGGCATCGTCGAGGTCACGCTCGCCAGCGCGCACCCGGACACGGCCGGCAACACCGGCAACGCCAACCGGCAGATCGTGCACGACGCCATCGTCGCGTCGGATGCCTTCGTCGACTATGGCGCCTTCGACGCCGACGCGGACGGCTATCTCGACACCGACGAGCTCCTCGTCTACGTCGTCGTGCGTGGCGCGGCGGCGGAGGTGGGCGAGTCTGGTTGCGCTGGCGACCCGCCCTCGGTCTGGGCCCACAAGTGGAGCCTGGGGTTCAGCGGCATCAATGCGCCCTCCGTCGACGGCGTGCTCGTCGCGCACTGGCGAGGGGCTCCGACCTTCGGCGACCAGCAGGGTGCCTACCTGCAGGGCGGAGAGCTCTACTGCTTCCTCGGCAGTCACGCGACCATCGGCGTGCTCGCCCACGAGACGGGGCACGCTCTCGGCACGGGGATGCCCGATCTCTACGACACCGACGGCTCGTCCGAGGGCATCGGGGAGTGGGGGCTCATGGGTTCCGGCAGCTTCCAGGGCTCGCCCCCCGGCACGTCACCGGCCTGGCCGAGCGCCTGGGCTCGATGGTTCTTCGGATTCATCACCCCCGAGCAGGTCACCAGCTCGGGCGCGGTGACCTTCCCCCAGGTCGAGACGGACGCGACGGTCTCCGGCGGCGTGCGACAGGTCTTCGCCAATCCGGGCGGCGTCGATCAGGAAGATGGAGGAAGCGGCGAGTACTTCCTCATCGAAAACCGACAGCTCGTCGGTTTCGACTCCGGTCTCAACGCGGCGGGGCTGCTCATCTGGCACGTCGATGAGGGTGCGGCCGACAACGAGAACGAGGGCGTCGCGCCAGGTGGCTCTCGCATCGTGGCGCTCGAGCAGGCGGACGGCGACTACGACCTCGAGTGCTACACCGGTTGCAACCGAGGTGACGTCGCCGATCCCTGGCACGCGACCAACGGGACGGTCTTCGGTCCGAGCACCGTGCCACCGAGCAGCTTCTACGACGGTTCGGACAGCTTGCTGCGCATCGATTCGATCAGCGCCTCCAGCGCGAGCATGAGCGCCTTCGTCTGTCTCACCGGGGACGCCGATGGCGACGCCGACGGCACGCTCGACTGCAAGGACGGCTGCCCGGACGACGTGAACAAGACGGAGCCGGGCGAGTGCGGTTGCGGCGTCGTCGAGGATGCCGACGACGACGATGGCGACTCGGTCCTGAACTGCTTCGACCAGTGTCCGGGCTCCGACGATGCGGTCGACACGGACATGGATGGGGTGGCCGACGGCTGCGACGCCTGTCCCGGCTCGGACGATGCGGCGGACGCGGACGGCGACACGGTGCCGGACGGTTGTGATGCCTGTCCGGGCTCCGACGACACGGCGGATGCCGACATGGACGGCGTGCCCGACGACTGTGATGCGTGCGCCGGTTCGGACGATGCCGAGGATGCTGACGGCGACTCCGTGCCGGACGGCTGCGACCAGTGCGCGGGCTCCGATGACGCTGTCGACTCGGACAGCGACGGCGTGGCCGATGGTTGCGACGCCTGTCCGGGCTCGAGTGATGCGGACGATGCCGACGGCGACTCGGTGCCGGACGGCTGCGACCAGTGCGCGGGATCGGATGACGCCGTGGACGCCGACATGGATGGGGTGGCCGACGGCTGCGACGCCTGTCCCGGTTCGGACGACGGCGCCGACGCGGACGGTGACTCGGTGCCGGACGGCTGTGATCAGTGCGCGGGCTCCGACGATGCGGTGGACTCGGACATGGACGGCGTGGCCGACGGCTGTGACGCCTGTCCCGGCTCTGACGACGGCGACGATGCGGACGGTGACTCCGTGCCGGACGGCTGCGACCAGTGCGCGGGATCGGATGACGCCGTGGACGCCGACATGGATGGGGTGGCCGACGGCTGCGACGCCTGTCC
>JBCCFW010000156.1:0-18718 GCA_039029535.1 Acidobacteriota bacterium | reverse complement strand
GGGTCGAGCAGCTCCAGCCGAAGGCCGTGAGCCTCGGCGAGAGCGAGGCCATGCGCGAGATCGACCGGATGGTCGGCGTCGTCTCCGAGAGTCGGGACACCACCGTGCTCCTCCTGGGCGAGAGCGGCACCGGCAAGGGGGTCGTCGCCGAGGCGATCCACCAGCGCAGCGAGCGGCGGGAGCAGCCCTTCCAGGAGATCAACTGCGCCGGGCTCTCCGAGACCTTCCTGGAGAGCGAGCTCTTCGGCGCCGAGCGGGGCGCCTACACGGGCTCGGCCAACCTCAAGAGGGGGCTGCTCGAGATCGCCGACGGCGGCACCGTCTTCCTGGACGAGGTCGGCGACCTGGCGGGTGCCCTCCAGCCGAAACTCCTCAAGGTGCTCGAGTCCCGGCGCTTCCGGCGTCTGGGCGGCGTGCGGGACATCGACGTCGACGTCCGCATCGTCGCGGCCACCAACCGCGATCTCGAGACGGCCATGAAGGAGGGGAAGTACCGCGAGGACCTCTATTACCGACTCAACGTCCTCCAGCTCCGGCTGCCGCCCCTGCGGGAGCGCGGGCGCGACGTCCTCCTCCTGGCGGCCCGCTTCCTCGAGCACTTCCGCCAGACCCTGGGTCGGGGTCCTCAGGGCTTCACCCCCGAGGCCGAGGCCATCCTGCTGGCGGACCCCTGGCCGGGGAACGTTCGAGAGCTGAAGAACGTCGTCGAGCGCTGCGCCCTGCTCGGCTCCGGCGAGTGGATCGGTCCGGAGGACCTGCCCCCGGAGCTCACCGGGCGGGGGGCCGAGGTCGAGGCGCCCCCGGCGGCCGTGACCACCGACGGCACCCTGGCCGAGGTCGAGAAGGCCCACATCGCCGAGGTGCTCCGTCGGAAGGACGGCAACCGCACCCAGACCGCCCTGGCGCTGGGGATCTCGCGCTCCACCTTGATCGAGAAGATCAAGCGCTACGACCTCAAGTAGCCGCCGGCGCTCCTCCCCGAACGTCCTTCTCTCCTTCCTGGCGCGGGGCTGGCCCGGTGACCGGACTCCGGCGGTGTCCGGTTGTCGGTGTCGGGATTCCGGACGGTCGACACCCCTGTCCGGGACTCGGACACCCCGTCCGGCCGGGAATCGGTGGTCCGGCCGGGGCATGTCGGGACGATGCTGCCGAAAAAGCCGCTTTCTGCAACGAAGGCCGCCAGCGGCGAGGTTGGCACTGCCCTTGCTCTATGGAAAGGCGCGTGCAACGGAGCCTCCCAGGCACCCGAGCATGCGACGGGGAGCCTCCCCCGGAGGCGTCCTGGCGAGCTACAGGGACGGGCGAACCAGCGGCGCCTCCGGCGGGACATTTCAAGCCGATTCAAGAAGCAGAGAAGAGTAGGAGAGGCCAGATGAGCAGAATCAAGGGTGCGGCCATCAACGCTCGACTGGACTTCATTCGCGAGCGGCACGGGCAGGACACGCTCGACCGCATCGTCGATTCCCTCGACGACATGTCGCAGGTCATCCTCACCGGCACCTTGCTGCCCTCGATCTGGTACCCCTACCAGGTCCTCCAGGGGCTGGACGAAGCCATCGTCAACGAGCTGGGCGTGGAGGCCGACGAAGTCTTCGAGGTCGCCGGAGAGCAGGTGGGTCGTCAGCACGCCCGCAGCCTGTTCCGCGTCTTCCATCGTGAAGCCGACCCCGAGCGCGTGCTGCGCCTGGCGGTGAGCATCTTCTCCGGTTGTGCCTGCGGACACGGACGCCTGGTCCTCCGCAAGGGACAGGAACCCGGACAGGAGCGGCTCAGCGTCGTCGGCGCCTCCGCCGGTCGCGCCCACTGCCTCACCCTCGGCGCCTACTTCCGCACGGTGCTCGCCTACTGCACCGAGAACGAGGTCGAGGTCCGTGAGGTCCGCTGCCGCAACGAAGAAGGTGATAGCTGCGAGTTCGAGTTCGCCTGGCAGCCGGTCGCGTACCGTCGCGCCGCCGTCGGCGAGTAGCAGCAAGAAGAGTTTTGACCACGAAATAGCACGAGAGTTCCTCGCCTGCTCCTCTGGGACGCTGGGAGCAAGCAAGTCATGACGGCTGTCTTCGCCTTTGGCGAAGGCAGCCGTTGTTTTTTTTTCGCGGTCGGCCCTCGGCCACTTGAGGCACGGCCGACCGGTCCTGCGCATGATCATCGACGGTGAACGGAGGCACCCCGATGAGCTCGACAGCCGACGACCTGCTGCGGTGCGTCCTCAGCGGCGCTCCCGACGAGCTCCGCGACGAGCTCGCGCCGCTCGACGAGGAACGTCGCCGTGAGCTCTTCCTCGAGCTCGGCGGGATCTTCGACAAGCTCCGCGAAGCCGGTCGGCAGGGCGTGCCGGGGCGCACGGTGGACGTCGAGACCGTGGCGGCTGAGGTCGACTCGGCCGAGGGCTTCGTCCGCGCCTGGGGTCGGCTGGGAGAGAAGCTCGCGCTCCGCGATGGTCGACTCTTCACCAACGTTCAGTGCGCCTGGGTCGGTCTCGCCCGCACGAGCGAGGACGCCGCCCTCGGGCTGCGGCGGCTCGACGATGACCCGCGCTTCATCGGGAGCGGTCGCGAGAACCTGCTGTTCCTGCTGAGAGTCGGTCGGGTCTTGGTCGATCGACCCGAGCCCTGGCGGCGTGAGCTCGTCGTCGAGCTCCTCGCGCGTCACGACGAGTGGGTGACCGGGCGATGCGAGGCCTTGCCCCTGCTCGTGGAGGTTCTCGAGCGCGTGCCCGAGTGGCGAGACGACGTCCTCATTCACGCCGGTCGGATCGTGTCCGACGAGTACCTGGGGCGCAGCCGGGTCAGCTGGGCCGGCAAGGGGCCGGCGGTGGCGTCCGAGCTGGTGCTGATCGGACTCGCACACGAGCCGCCGCGGTCGTCTCGATCGACCATCTTGAGCACCAACGCCGTCGAGGACGTGCTGCGGCTGAGCCGGAGCGGGGGCGTCGAGCGCTCGGCGTTGATCGACCTGACCCTGCGTCGTCTCCTCGACCGTCACTCACCTCGGCTCGCGCAGGGCTGGGGCGAGCTCTTCGATCGACTCGCTCTCACCGAGGATGAGCTGGCGGAGCGTCGGGCCCGCGTGGTCGACCTCCTGTCGGTGAACCACGGATCGGGCGTGCGGGTCGGGCTCGCGATGTTGAAGAGGCTGTGCCGCCACGACGCCTTCGCGCCGGCCGAGCTCCTCTCCTCGATCCTGCCGGCCCTCACGAACCCCCGTGAGTCGGCAGCGCAGGCGGCGGGCGACTTGCTCGCGCAGCTCGTCGCGCGGGGTGGGGAGTGGGCCGACGCTGGGGCCTGGATCTACCTCGAGTCCCTCACGAGCCGGCACGCGTTCGTCCGCGAGGTGGCGCTGCGCTGGCTCGAGGAGCGAGGGGGTGAGCCGCTCTCCCCGGCGCATCGCTCGCGAGCGTCCGAGCTGAGGCCGTGTCTTCATCCGCATGATCGGGAACGACTCGATGCGTGCTTCCCCGGGCTGGGAGACGAGGTCGCGTCAGTAGAGCCCATGCGCGAAGCGGTTCCCGAGACGGGCGTGGAGGGCGTGTTGCAAGGCGCGCCGTTCCCGGTGCCGAGCACGGCCATCGAGCTGTCGAGGTTGCTGACTTCGCTGCGCTCGCCCGAGCTCTCCGAGCGGGAGCTCGAGGGCGTGCTCGCGGGCTTGCTGCGTGTTCGCAAGGGTCAGTGGGAGGTGAGCTCCGGAACGGTCGAGAGTCGGCTCAACAGCCGGACGAAGTCGATGCGGAGCCCGCCGGACGAGTCTCCCGACGTCTTCCGCACCGACCGCTTGCTGCTGCGTGAGGTATTGGCGACCTGGCGTGGCAACTCACCCGGTCGACCCTGTCGTCCGAGCACGCCCCGCCAGGCGCGGCTGGTGCACGTCATCGAGCGTCTCCGCGATGGTGGCAGCGACCAGCTCCTCGCCACGCCGACGCAGTGCTTCGGCTGGTTGCAGCCGGCGGTCTTCGCGGAGCGCTACGACGCGCTGCCCATCGACCAGGTGGGCAGCGAGGACCTGCATGCCGCGCTGCTCAGGCTCCCGGTCGGCGACGAGCCTCGCGAGGCGGTCTGGTCGGTGCTCGGCGAGCGCTGTGCTTCGGCGACCGAGGGCCCGGACCGCGCCATCGCCATCGCCTTCGGTCCCGTCGAGAAGGCCGAGCCGCTGGTGAGGAGCTGGCTCGAGGAGCTCCGTCTCTCGAAGCGACAGGACGGGAGCCGGCCCGCGCTGGCGAAGGAGCGTACGGCCGACGGCCATGAACGCCGGGCGTGCTTCCGCTTGCTCTTCGCGGCGCTGCATGCGCGAATCGGATGGAGTGACCTGCGCGCTGTCTTCCCCGTGCTCGGTCACGAGTCCAGCCGCGAGGTCATCGACGACCATCTCGACGTGTCGTGCTCGGCCCCCAAGCTGCGGCGCGTGCTGGTCGACACGTTCCTGAGCGGGCGGCCGGTCGACCGTCGTTGGCTGGCGACGGCGACCAACCCGCAGGCCGACGGTCGGCCCGGTCCCGACCAGTTCGCCTTCCATGGCGACCGCACCGAGCATCCGCGACTCGCGCCCTGGGTGGCGGTGAAGGGGACGCCGGGCTCCCTGGGAGAGACGATGGCCGAGGAGCGCTTCCTCGAACCGTTCGTGTTCCCGCAGCCCGGTGCGGCCCAGCGCTTCTTCGAGGTGGGAGCCGCGCGTCGGCTCGATCGTCAGCACGACGCCAAGCCGGTGTTCCTCTCGCTGGGCAAGCTGCCCTGGGTGGAGCCGAGCGACGGCGTCGCCGGCACGCTCGAGCTCTGGCTGAGTCGGCAGGCGAGACATCGTGAGCGAGGTCGTGAGCTGATCCGAGCTTGGCTCATCGAGGGACGGGTTCCACCGTCGCGCTTGGCCACCGAGATCGCGAAGCTGGTCATCGGCTGTTCGAAGAAGAAGCTCGGGCTCGTGCTGGGCTCGCTGCGCGCGCTGGCGGAGCACGACCTCGCCGGTCGCGTCGTCGTGGCCTGGGCGCTCGAGCAGCCGGGCGTGTTGCCCCGGGGCATCGAGGAGCTGGCGACGTCGATCCGTCAGTTGAAGTCCGGCACGACCCCCGAGGTCTTGGCGTTGGCTTCCGAGCTGATGAAGGACGAGTCGGTGCCCGCCGTGGCAAAGGCAGCGACGCGGATCGTGCACGCGGTGCGTCAGTGGCCGGTGCCCGATCGCGAGGCGGAGTGTGCCGCGGCGTTGAGTGCGGTCGGCACCTGAGCCCCTCGGGAGCTCACCCTTCCAGCGTGTCCTTCAATCTCTTCACCCGGTCCTCTTCCACCCGCACGCGCACGCTCTTCTCCTGGCTGACGATGACCTGACCCGCTGCTAGCCCCTTCTTCTTGGTCACGTGCTTGGCCCGGGTCCAGGTGACCTCACCGCTCGAGGCTCCCTTGCGACCCCCGTGGAGGTGAGCGAGCGTCGCCGCATCCAACAACGTCTCTTGCGGGATCTCCGCTCCCTTGGGGAGACGCACGACGACGTGGGAGCCCGGCACTCCTTGAGCGTGGAGCCAGAGGTCGTTGCCGTGCGCGATCTTGAGGCTGAGCTGATCGTTGGAGCTGGCGTTGCGGCCGACGAGGATGGGGAGACCGTCCTTGGAGAGGTAGGTCTTGAAGGGAAGCGCGCTCTCTTCCTTGCGCTTCTTGCCCTGGACCTTGGGCTTGGGAAGGAGAGGCCGACAGCGTTCGCGCAGGTCGTCGAGAGTGTCGGCGAGCCCTTCCTCGGGAAGCTCGTCGCGCAGCACCTCGACCTCGAGCTGGCACTCCTCGATGGTCGCGAGCTCGGTCACGGTCTCGGCGAGACGCTCCTCCGCCTGCTCACGTCCGCGCTGGGTCTTGCGATGCCGTTGCCAGGCGCGCCGCAGGTTCTCGGCCGGAGCGACCGAAGGGTCGAGCGCCACGAGCACCGGCGGATCCTCGTCACCTGGCCAGCTCGGGAGCGAGAGCTGCTCTTGACCCTTCTCGATGAGGTGCAGGTTCGAGGCGAGGGCCTCGGCCTCACGCTGGAGATCGGAGGCGTCGCCGAGCTTCTCGACGTCGGCCTCGCGACGCTCGCGTCGCGTCTCGGCCTTGCGCGCCGCCTCGCGCAGCCGCTGCGCCAGTGTCTCCAGCTCGCCGGTGGCCAGCTCCCGCGTGCGCGCTTCGGCCAGTCGCGCTGACCAGGCCTTCAGGTCGAGCGGGGTAGCCGCGTCGTCGGGAGAGGGGCGACCGGGTCGTCCGCCGGAGCCGAGCAAGTCGTCGAGAGACTGTCCCTTGCGTGCACGTCCGCGGAGCGACGCGACCACCAGACCGTCGACGAGCCAGACGAGATCCGGGTCGCGACCGTGGTGCGTGCAGAGGAGCTGACCCCGCTCGTGCCCCCGTCGCAGCGACAGCAGGAGACTGCGGTCGCCTTCCGGTGACTCCACGCTCTCGAGCAACGACGCCATGACGCCCGGGCTCAGCCGCTGCCAGAAGTTCGTGCCCGCCTCGGCGTCTCGGTCGCGACCGCCTCGACGCGGCAGCAGCAGGGGACCGCTGGCCGCGGAGTGAAACGACAGCCCGAGCTGATGCGTGTGCCCGGGGCGACGCACCGACAAGCAGCACAGGCCGTCGCCCACGACCCGCAGGCCTTGCACGACACCACCGCCCACGGTCTCGTCGAGCTCGCGGGCGAGACGGCCGAGCTGGGCGGCTGTCGGTCGGAGACGGTCGCTCACGGGCTCGGGCTCATCGTCGACGCCAGGCGGTCCAGCCGGCCAGCGCGAGCGGGAGGATCACGGCCAACATCAAGGTCCAGCGGAAGGGAGCGCGCCGACCGCCGTCGAGGACCAGGGTGCCGTCACGGGCCGGCGTGTCGGCCTCGGTCGTGTCACCGGCGCCTGTCGCTTCGGCGTCACCACCGGCGAGCCAGCGCACGGCGCGCGTGAGGAAGGCCGAGTTGCCGCCCTGCAGGAAGCGCTCGTTGCGCGCGAGCTCGTGCGAGCCGATGACGACGAGACGTCCGTCGCCGACGTGCAGCGCCCGCGCCAGCTCCAGCGGTCCGGTGGCGTCTCGGTCGAGGTCGAAGGTCGGCGCGGCCAGGTCGTCTCGCTCGGACCAGCTCGACCGACGTGTCTCGAAGAGCGCCTGAGCCCGTGTTGCCGCTGCCAGTGCCTCGTTGCCGACGAGGCTGCGGGCGATGGGAAGGGTGAGCAGCAGGCCCGGTGGGGGGCCGGCCGGGTGCACGTCGACCGTTGGGGTCAGCACGAGGTGACGCACGTCGCCTCGGCTCAAGCCGTCGAGATCGGCGACGACGTCCGCTTGCAAGCTGACGCCGCGTGAGTCCAGCCACTGCTCGAGCAAGGGCAGCGGGCGCTGTCGGCCGCCGGTTCCGAGGACCGGACCGAGCAGGAGCAGCGCTCCGCCCCCGGAGCGAAGGTGGGTGTCGAGCTGGTCGAGCTCCTCGACGAGGAAGTCGGCACGGGGACCGGCGGAGACGACGACGGCGTCGGGAGGCAGCGCGCCACCGCGGGCGACGAGGGTGCCGGGACCCACGGCGAAGCCCGCCTCGTCGTCGAGGTGATGCGCGAAGAGCAGGAGCGGGCCTGGCTCGCCGCCGCTGCCGCTCACCGCGAGCTCACCGTGACCCGAGAGCAGCAACACGGGAGGGCGCTTGGTCTCGAGCAGCGTGCGCAGGGCGCGGCGGAGACCGGCCGGTGTCGGCTCGATGTCGGCGACCAGTTGAAGCCCGTCGCTGACGGGCTCGGACCAGCGCAACGCGAGCGTCGGCGTTCGGCCGGTGCCGAGCTCACGGCAGAGCTCCGGCTCGGTGGAGAAGGCGATGAGCCGGGCACGCACTCGAGGCGAGTGCGCGGCGACGTTGGCCAGCAGCGGATCGAGCCCCTGCTCGGCCGCCACGCGATCGACCGCGCGGTCGGACACGACGCCGTAGACCTCGAGCTTGCCGCGGTCGGCGGGCAAGACGTCGAGCAGGGCGCGGGTGGTCGCGTCGAGCCGATGACGCTGACGTGAGGTCAGGTCGGCGACGATCCCGCTGGCGTCGGCGAACAGGATGAGGACGACGGTGAAGATCGTCACCGCGAAGCCCCAGGCCCAGCCGCGCCAGCCCGGGCGTCGCTGACGACGCCAGGCCTGCCGAAGCCATTCGCTCAACGCCATCGTCTGCTCTCGAGCCGGCGGGAGGCGAGGAAGAGGACCAGGCTGCTCAGGCCGAGGAAGAAGACGACGTCGCCCAGCGCGAAGCGGCCGAGCACGAAGGCGCTGGCGCGACGCAGGACCGAGACACGCGACAGCGCGGCGTCGTCACCGAGGAGCCAGCCGGGCAGGATCGTGGCCAGCAGCAGGCCGAAGCTCAGGCAGGCGGCGGGGAAGGGGAGGTCGAAGCAGGAGGAGCCGAGAACGCCCACGGCGGCGAAGAAGGCGACGGCGGTGAACAGGCCGAGGTGTCCGCTGAGGAAGAGCCCGAAGTCCGGCGAGGCCCAGGCGAAGAGAAACCACGTGCTGGCCGCCGTCAGGACCATGGGAATGAGCAGCACGACGAGCACTGCCAGGAACTTGCCGAGGACGATCCCACCGGTGGTCCGCGGTGCCGACAAGAGCAGCTCGAGCGTGCCACGACGCCCCTCGCCGGCGAGCAGGTGCATCGAGAGAAGGGGGACGAGGATCAGCGCGAGGAGGAGCTCGGCTCGAAGCAGGGGCACGATGACGGCGAGGTCGGCGTCGACCAGCGCGCGGAGGCTCGGGTCGCCGGCCGCCTGCTCGCGCACCATCCCGGAGAGCTCGGAGAAGTCGAGGACGTGAGCGCCGAGCGCGACCGTCGACGCCGCCATCCAGCCGCCGATCGCCAGCCAGGTGCCCGGGCTCTCGAGGTAGGCCCCGAGCTCGCGCCGGGCGATGGTGAGGACACCCCGCCACTCGGTCAGGAGCGTGGCCATCACGAGCGGATCTCCAGCGGCGCACCTTCGGTCCACGAGAGGAAGCGCCGTTCGAGGTCGGCCGTGGTCAAGTCCGTCGCGAGCTGCTCGTCGGCGACCAGCTCGCCGTCGGAGATGACCAGGACGCGGCGGCAGCAAGCGACGACGTCCTCGAGGCGGTGGGTCGAGAGCAGGAGCGTGCGTCGCGGCTCGCGAGGCTCGGTGGAGAGCTTCACCAGGAGATCGCGGAGGTCGCGGACCTGAGCCGGGTCGAGGGCGGTGGTGGGCTCGTCGAGGATGAGGAGATCCGGGTCGTGGATGAGGGCCTGGGCCACGCCGACCCGCTGCCGGAAGCCCTTCGACAGGGTCTCGATCCGGCGCTCGGCCGAGTCGACCAGGTCGCAGCTCGTCAGGACCTGGTCGAGACGCTCCTCGATCCGGCTCGCGTCGAGGTCGCGGAGCCGACCGCAGAAGCGGAGGAAGGCCGCGACCGTCATCCCCTCGTGGAGTGCCGGGAGCTCGGGCAGGTAGCCGATCCGCCCCTGCACCTGCCGACGGGCGTCGGGGAGGGGGGCGCCGGCGACCTCCAGCCGGCCGGAGCTCGGGGCGAGGGCGCCCGTCAGGAGACGCAGCGTCGTCGTCTTCCCGGCGCCGTTGCGCCCGAGGAAGCCCACGGTCTCACCCGAGGCCACCGTGAAGCTCAGTGAGCGGACGGCGGGGCGGCCAGAGAAGGAGCGGCTGACGGCTTCGGCGGAGATCATGGCTCGGCGCAGGTTGAGACCGAAGAGATCGCGCTGTCAACTCCGGAGCCGCCGGAGGCCCCCTGTTGACGAAACATCGGCTCCCGCGGCGGCCCTGGGCCATGTCATGATGCCCGCCATGGCTAGGAAACCCTTGATCGTCCTGCTCTCGGATCTCGGCACCCGCGACCCGAGCATCGCCCAGACCAAGGCCGCGATCCTCAACGTCAACCGCGACGTCGAGATCGTGGACGCGACGCACGAGATCCGGCCGAGGGACCTGCTCGAGGCGGGCTTCCACCTCGAGCGGATCTACCGGAATTACCCGACCCGCACGATTTTCTGCGTCATGGTCGAGCAGTTCCGGGGGGCGCGCGCTCGGCCGCTGCTGGTGGTCACGATGGACAACTACTACTTCGCTCCCGACAACGGGGTGTTGTCCTTCCTCTACCAGAGCGATCCGCCCAGCAACGTCTACCACGTCACTGCCGAGCACTACATCAAGGAGCCGATCGGCCCGGTCTCGGGTCACCGCGACGTCTACGGCTCGGCCGCCGGCTGGCTCACCAAGGGCATCGAGTCGAACAACTTCGGCGACGCCGTCGACGACTACGTCCGCACCCAGCTTCCGACGGCGCAACGCAGCCAGCCCAACGAGCTCAAGGGCCACGTGCTGCACGTCGACCGGCACGGCGGTCTCGTGACCAACCTGACCGAGGCCGCCATCAACGCCATGCGTCAGGAGCTCGGTGCGCAGGTCCCCTTCCAGCTCGTGGTCGGCCAGCACCGCGTGCCGATCCTCGGCGGCTACGCCGACGGCGGCCCCGAGGTCTTCGGTGTCTTCGGGAACGCCGGCTTCGTCGAGATCGTCGGAGCGAAGGCAGACGCGAGCGCCGGGCTCGGCGCCAAGCGAGGCGACGCGGTCGCCGTCCAGTTCGGAGGCTAGAGCACTTTCATGTCAGGCCGCCTGCGGCTCATCGTCATCGGAGTCGTGCTGCTCGTCCTCCTCGTTGCGGGTGGGCTCGGATTCCTCCAGTACCGCACGGCCCCAGCCCGCGAGGCGGAGCGTCTCGCCCATGCCGGTGAGCTGGGCCCGGCCCTCGAGCAGGTCGAGCTCGCCACCGCGCGTGCCGGTGAGTCGCCCGCGCTCGTCGAGCTGAAGGGCTTCATCCAGCTCCTGCAGGGGCGTCGCTCCGCGGGCGAGGCGACCCTCGCCGGCCTCGCCAAGGGCGGCCCGCGCGGGAGCCGGGAGCTGCTCACCGCGGAGACGGTCGGCCAGCGACTGTTGGACGCCGGTCGCGAGGCCGAGCTCGGTGTCCTCTGCGACCACCTCGATGCCACCAGCGGCGGGCCGCTCTCGCCGACGATGACCGGGCTCGCTGGCCTGGCCGCCCTCTCGCGAGGTGAGCTGAAGGAGGCCATCGACCTCCAATCAAGGGCGCTCGAGTCCGGGAGCTCGCTTCCCGAGGACCTCACGGTCGCTCTCACCAAGACGGTCGACGCCGCCCGGCTCGCGCAGCGCTCGGGTCGCGTGACCGTCATCGAAGCGCGCGACGGACGCGCCATGGCCTGGCGGGGCGTCGACGGCGCGCGACCGCTTCAGGTCGTGCCCGAGCTGCGTAGCCTCCTCGGCAACCAGCAGATCGCGACCCTGCCCGGCATCGACGCGGGTGATCTCGACGGCGTCGTGCAGGTCTCCCTCGACTTCGGTCTTCAGGGTCTGGCCACGCGCTTGCTGCGTCGCGAGGAGGGCGCCTTCGTCGCCTTCGACGTCGCCACTGGCGAGCTCCTGGCCGCGGCGGCTTCGGGTCCGGAGGGGGACGTGCTCGGTCCCTTCGACCCACGCTTCCAGCCGGGCTCCACGCTGAAGGTGCTGACCCAGGCCGCCTACCTCGAGGCCGGGCTCGACCCGGCGATGGTCGTGCCGCACCACTGCAAGGGCAACGACTACGTCGTCGAGGGGAAGATCGCCTACGACTGGGCCGCCCACGGGAACATGGACAACGTGGCCACCGCGCTGTCGGCCTCGTGCAACACGGTCTTCTGCAAGATGGGTCTCGAGCTCCGCGACGAGGGGCTCCGCTCGGCGCTCGATCCCTTCCACTTCGACGGTCTCGACATCCGCGGCTCGGCCGGCGAGGTCTACCCGGCCGGTGCCTTCGCGCCCGGTCCGCTGCTCGGCATGGACCTGGCGCGGGCGTCGATCGGTCTCGGCGAGACGCGAGTGAGCGCGCTGCAGTCGGCCCTCATCGCGCTCACCCTCGCCCGAGGCGGCGAGCGCGTGCCGCCGACCTTCATCCGCGAGAAGCGGAACGTCGCGGGCAGCGCGTTGCCGCTGGGTGAGGGGCCGGCGCCGGAGCGCGTCCTCGGTGAGGCGACGGTGCGCGAGCTCAACTCGGCCATGCGACGGGTCGTCGAAGATCCCGAGGGCACCGGGCGCGGTCTCAAGAAAGCCGGCGTGCCGGTGGCAGCGAAGACCGGCACGACCGGTGGTGACGGCGGTCCGCTCAACGCTGCCTTCATCGGCTGGATGCCGGCCGACGAGCCTCGGCTCGCCTTCGCGGCGTTCACGGTGGGCTCCGGTCGCTCGCTGGAGGTGTCGCGGCGAGCCCTCGGTCCCTTCCTCGAAGAAGTCTGGCGCGAGATCAAGCGTCGGCCGGTGGCGTCGGCACGGGGCCGCTGATGCCGCGACCCGTGCGCTGGCTGCTCCGCGCCCTGCTCGTCTGCGTGCAGCTCGGGCTGGTGGTGGCGGGTGCCGTCGCGGTCGCGGCGTACTCGGTGTACTCGACGGTCGGCGAGGTCTTCCAGGCCGCCGAGGTGGTCGTCCCCGACCTCATCGACCTCGACCTCGACTCGGCCACTCGCAAGCTCGCTCGCGAGGACTTGGTCCTCCGCATCGAGGCGCGGCGTCCGCACGAGGTCGTCGAGGCTGGTCACGTGTTCTTCCAGGAGCCCGCTCCGGGCGCGCGCACCCGCAAGCACCGTCACGTCGGCGTCGTGCTCTCGGTGGGACCGCAGCGCCTGGAGGTCCCCGAGCTCGTCGGCAGCTCTTCGCGGCACGCGGTGCTCGACCTCGGACGCAAGGGGCTCGCCCCCGGTGAGGTCATGCAGGTTCACTCGTCGCGGGTGCGTGGCAACGAGGTCATCGCCCAGGAGCCGTCATTCGGTCTCCGCGTCGAGGACGGCGCGCGGGTCGACCTGCTCGTGAGCAAGGGTGCGCGACCGCTGGCCTTCGTCATGCCCGACCTCAGCGGGCGCACCGTGCTCGAGGTCGAGGCCGCCTTCGCCGCGGCCGGCCTGCCCATCACGGAGATCGAAGAGCGTCACCTGCCGGGGATGTCCGGTGGACGTGTCTTCCAGCAGGAGCCGCCGGTCGGCTCACGGGTGACCGGCGACACGGCCGTCCGGCTGGTCATCAGCAGTCGTGTCGAGACGGCCCTTCCCGGCCTTCGCGGCCGGCCGAGGTTCTTCACCGAGTGAGCGCACCACCGCTTCAGGTCGCCCCGTCCTTGCTCTCCGCCGACTTCGCTCGTCTCGCCGAGGAGCTGCGTGACGTGGAGGAGGCCGGCGCCGACGTCCTCCACCTCGACGTCATGGACGGTCACTTCGTGCCGAACATCACCTTCGGCCCGCCCCTCATCGCGGCGCTGCGCGAGCACTGCAAGCTGCCCTTCGACGTCCATCTCATGATCGAGGAGCCCGACCGCTACCTCGAGGACTTCCGCAAGGCGGGGGCCGACTGGATCAGCGTCCATGCCGAGGCGGTCCCGCACCTCCAGCGCACCCTCGCCCGCATCGCCGAGCTGGGCGCGAAGCCGGGCGTCGTCCTCAACCCGGGCAGCTCGCTCTCGCTCATCGAGGAGGTCCTCCCCGACTGCCACCACGTCCTCCTCATGTCGGTGAACCCCGGCTTCGGCGGTCAGGCTTTCCTGAAGTCCCAAGTGGACAAGGCGCGTCGCCTGCGCGAGGAGCTGGATCGACGGGGGTTGCCCACGCTCATCGAGATGGACGGCGGGCTGGCTCCCGACACCGTCGCCGAGCCCGTGGCGGCGGGAGTCTCGGTGGTCGTGGCCGGCTCGGCCGTGTTCGGGCGCGACGACCGAGGCGCGGCGATCCGGGCGATCCGGGAGGCCTGCGAGCGTTGAGCGACGAGTCCAGCCCGGGGGAGGAGCCGCACCGCACGGTCGTGAGCGTGCGGTACAGCGAGACCGACGCCATGGGCGTGGCCCACCACGCGTCGTACCTGCCCTGGCTCGAGCTGGGCCGGACGGGCTGGATCAGGGGTCGTGGAGAGGGGCGGTCCTACCGGCGGCTGGAGGAGGCGGGTTACTTCTTGCCCGTCGTCGAGCTCTCTTGCCGCTATCATTTGCCGGCTCGGTACGACGACGAGCTGGCGGTCCTCACCACCCTGCGGGAGGCCAGCCGGATCCGATTCGTCTTCGACTACCGGGTCGAGCACGGCGCGGATGGTGGCCTCCTGGCGACCGCACGCACCGAGCACGCCGTCGTCGACGGCGCTGGTCGGCCTCGCCGGCTCCCAACCACGGTCCACCAGTGGCTGCTGGGCGACGACGCCGCAGCCCCACCTTGAGACAGCCCGAGAGCACCACCCACTGACAGGTCCTTGCAGGCCGGGTGCTCGTGACGGAGCAAGAACGATGATTCAGCCTTCCTTCGACAAGCGGAAGACGCGCGTGGCCCTCGGGCTCGGCGTGATCCTCGGATTGATCCTCGGGCTCGGCACCCCCGACACGGTGCGCGCGCAGGAGGGGACGGGGAGCTCGACGGAGGACGGGGGCAGCAACGCGCTCCGCGTCCAGAGCAAGAAGCTCACCCGCAAGGAAAAGAAGCAACAGAAGGCCCTGGAGCGCGAGCAGGAGAAGGCCCGGAAGGAGCGCAACAAGCTCGAGAAGGAGAGCTCTCGCGACCAGAAGAAGTGGGAGAAGATGGGGCTCGCCTCGCAGACCGCCGAGCAGTGGTACGCCACGGCGCTGGCCCGCTACAAGACCGGCAAGTACCTGCCCGCCCGCGAGATCCTCCTGCCTCTCGAGGACTCCCCGCGTGCGCTCGACATCCAGGAGAAGGTCAAGCTCCTCATCGCCGACACCTACTACTACCAGGGCGGCTCGCTGAACCTCACCGAGGCCCTGGCGCGGTACCGGAGCTTCCTCACCTTCTTCCCCGGCAGCGAGCACGCCGAGTACGCCCGCTTCCAGCTCGGCAACTGCTACTACAAGCAGCTCGGCCCCGCCGATCGTGATCAGTCGTTCACCAAGTCGGCCATCGCCGAGTACGAGAAGCTGCTCGTCAGCAACCCGGACAGCCCCTACGCCGAGTCGGCCGCCGAGCGCATCGTCGAGGCGCGGGCCCTGGCGGCGCGTCACGAGTTCCAGGTCGGCAAGTTCTACTGGGACTGGGGCAACTACGAAGCGGCGTCCGGTCGTCTCATGCGCTTGCTCCTCGAGCGCCCCGAGACACCGGATCGCGAGCAGGCGCTCTACCTCACGGCACAGTGTCTCTACGAGCTCGGTCGGCCCGACGAGGCCGAGGCCTGGGCGGCCCGGTTGCGCACGGACCATCCGGACTCGTCGTGGGCGGCGAAGCTCAAGCCCCGCGATCCCGTGCAGGCCATGGAGCAGGTCGAGAAGCGTCACCTCAAGCGCGAGAAGCGTGCCGACCGCACGCATCGTCGGACCCGGGCGCGTCAGGCCAAGCGCACCCGTCAGATCCGCAAGGACAGCGGGCTGCCGAAGCGTGTCCCGACCGATCCCGTGGCGGTGGCCGCCTGGCACGAGGAGGCCGTCGACAAGAGCGAGCGCGAGAGCTCGAAGTCGCTGGCGAAGACGGAGAGGAAGGACGCCAAGCTCGCCGAGAAGATGCGCCGTGAGGAGGAGAAGGAGCAGGCCGAGCGTCAGGCCAAGCTCGAGCGCGAGATGAAGAAGGCCGAGAAGCAGGCGGCCAAGGAGACCAGCGCCGCGCCCGCGAGCGAGGTCGCGTCGACCGATTCGGCGAAGTCGGACAAGGCGGCCAAGAAGGAAGCCGAGCGGCTCGAGAAGCAGCGCAAGAAGATGGAGCAGGCGGAGGAGGAGGAGCGTCAGGAGGCCGCGCGCCAGGAGGCCCGCGAGCAGGCCCGTCGCGACAAGGAAGCCGCCAAGGCCGAGAAGAAGCGTCTCGAGGAGGAGAAGAAGGCGCAGAAGCAGGCCGAGAAGGAAGCCAAGAAGCAGGGCGGCGGCCAGTAGGGCCAGGCTCGGCCCGCGCCTCGGAGGGAGAAGCGGTCGCGTGTCCCCACGCGGCCGCTGTCAGATCACGGTGTCGACGTGGTTGAACGGGATGAGCGGTCCCGTCGCGTCGTCATGATCCCTTCCGACATCCGGAAGGTCGCTGTCAGGGCTCCGCCGTGGAGCTCCCGTGCGTCTCAGCCGCGACCTGCTTCTCGTGCTCCTCGTCGGCGGTCTCGCGACGGGCTCCGCTCAGGCGACCTCCTCGGGCGCCGTCATCCTCGATCGCGAGATCGGCGTCAACCACGCCAAGTCGATCCACTCGGGCACGGGCGGCCTGACGGTGACGGGTTTCACCGCGCTGGGGGACCGCTTCGCCTGGGAGATCACCTGGTCCGACCTCACGTTGGACGGGAGCGTGCTCCGCGAGGGACGGCTGAGCCTGGGCGATGACCTGGTCGACTTCGGCTCGACTCTCACGAGTGACGGCAGCCTGGTCGTCGCATGGTGGGAGCAAGAGCTCTTCCCCGGGCCCGAGACCGGCGACGTCCACGTGACCTGCTTGGGCCCGGACCGTGAGCTGCGCTGGTCCTACAGCTACGACTCGGGCGCGGCGTCCACCGATGTCCTCGACCGGGCCCGGCTCGTCACGGAGCTTCCCGGGGGAGACCTGCTCGTCATCGGTCAGAGCGACGCGAACCTCCTGCTGCTCCGTCTCTCTGCAGAGGACGGGGCTCTCTTGAGCACGCGGTCCTACGAGCTGTCGTTCGGTGCGGTGACGGTCGCGGTCACGGAGACCGACGAGATCCTGGTGGGTGGCGGGACGAGCTCCGATGCCGCGCTCCTGTCGCTGTCACCGAGCCTCGACCTGAACTGGCTGCGGCGATACGAGCTGGAAGGCGATCACCCCGTGCGTCAGGTCGTTGCGCGTGCCGAGGGCGGAGCGCTGCTGGTCGGCACTACCCCGGACGATCTCTTCGGATGGCAGGATGCCTGGGCGATGGCCGTCGACGCGGTCGGGGTGATCGAGTGGCAGTTCGCCTACGGCAGGGTCGAGTTCGAGGAGTTCTCTTCTGCGGTCCAGCTACCGGACGGCGGTTTCGTGCTCGCGGGCTGGACGACCGACACGGCTCTTTCGCGCCCGGATGCCTGGCTCCTGGCGCTCGAGCCAGGCGGCGCCGTGCGATGGGAGACGGCACACGGCACGGACCGGACGGAGCGCGGCAAGTCGCTCGTGCGTCTCGATGATGGTCGCCTCGTCGTCGTCGCCGACACCAACCAGGTCGGCGGGACCTCCGAATGGGATCCCATCGTGTCGTTCATCGAGCCAACGGGTTGGTTGCCCGAGGGGTGTGAGCTCAGCAGGACACTCACGTCGCAGTCGGCTCAACTGACCATGGTGGTGGTCGCGGAGACTCCCGCGGAAGTGCCGGTGACCGTTCGTCGGCTCGAGCACGAGCTGCTCCTGTCCGACGCACCGTCGTCGCCGATCGTGCCGTGCTGGGAGTCCACCGCTCCCGAGCCACCGAGTGAGGTGTCGCCACCGGGCGCCGTCGTGCCCCTGCGGGTCGATGCCGGCTCGGTCGTGAGCTGGGAGGACGGGGCCCTCTCTTCGTCGACGAGCTTCAACCTCCATCGCGGCGTGCTCGGTGAGCTCGCCGCCGGTGGCTCGGCGAGTTGCCTGGAGTTCGGGCTCACGAGCTCGTCGACGGTCGATGCCGAGCTGCCGAGCGTCTCGGAGGGCTGGTACTACCTCGTGGCGGGCGTGAACGAGGGTGGGGAAGGACCGGTCGGCAACGACTCCCGGGGCGACGTGCGAGCGACGCCGGGCGCTTGTCCCTGAGTCTCGACGCAATGCTGAGTCCTGGCGAGCGCTGTCAGGATCCGGCGCGGTGAGGGTTGAAGGAGAGAGCGAGCCCTCCATGACTCGATGAGCTCCCGGCCTGGGGGCAGCGACGGAGGCTCGTCTGAGGACCCTCGTGCACCTCTCTTCATTCCTTGCTGGCGCCCTGCTCTTCGGCGGTCTCGCCGCTTCCTCATCTCAGGCTCTCCAGTTCGGGAGCATCGCCTGGGATCGCGAGGGCCGCGGAGCACTGCCCGTGGCCATTCACGATCTCGGAGACGAGCTCACCGTCGTGGAGGAGGTCGACCTGGGCGAGGGGCACCTCGATCTCGGCTGGTCGGAGCTGACGGCGGACGGAACCCTGCTGCGCGAGGTGCGCTTCGGGCTCGGCAACGCGTCCCGAGTCCGGAGCTCGGTGATCACCCGGAATGGCGACCTCGTCGTGGCCTGGTACGAACGGGATCGCGGCCTCAGCAGGCCGCTCGGCGAGATTCACGTCGCGAGTTTCGATGCCGAGCGCGAGCTCCGCTGGTCGTGGAGCTATTCCGCAGCGGCCGACTGGTTTCCAGTCCTCTTGGAGCTCCCTGACGGCGAGCTGCTCGTCGCCGCTCGGGTTTACCCTTCGCTCGTGCTGATCCGCTTGTCGGCCGAGGATGGCTCGGTGTCGAGCGCGCGGCAATACGACGTGCGCCTAGCCCCCATCGCTGCCGTGGTCACGCCGGCCGGGAGGGTAATGTTGAGCGGAGGGGAAAGTGGTCGGATCGGGCTCATGGAGCTCAGCTCGGAGCTGGACGTGAGCTGGTATCGGAACTACTACACGACATCGAGCCGATACCACCCGCGCCACATGAGCCTGCGTGCCGGGGGCGGGTTGCTCATGGCCGGTAGCGCCGACGACGAAGCGTTCGGGCAGGGTGATGGGTGGACCCTGGCCGTGGACTCGAGCGGTGACATCGAGTGGCAGCTCGTCCATGGCACCGCGCAGATCGAGGACATTTGGACGGCGATTCAGCTGCCAGATGGTGGTTGGGTG
>JBCCFW010000155.1:0-18721 GCA_039029535.1 Acidobacteriota bacterium | reverse complement strand
CCATCGCATCACGAAGAGCAGACACAGACGCCTACACCTACGTAATGCTGGTGGTGTTTGCTGCAACGGCCGCATTGGTTGCATCAAAGGCCTGCCCGAGGGGCCTGGAGCTCGCGGTCACCGCTGTAGCGCTCGTCGGCGAGCATCTCTTCTTCCGGGCCCCAGTAGACGAGGTCGGCTTCCCAGTCGTCCACGCGACCGCCGGCGAAACCGTAGGTCTCGAAGCCCATCGATTCGAGGGCGACGTTGCCGGTCAGCACCATGAGGTCGGCCCAGGAGATCTTGTTGCCGTACTTCTTCTTGATGGGCCAGAGCAGGCGGCGCGCCTTGTCGAGGTGGGTGTTGTCGGGCCAGCTATTGAGGGGCTCGAAGCGGAGCTGACCACCGTCGGAGCCGCCCCGGCCGTCGTGGCTGCGGTAGGTGCCGGCGCTGTGCCAGGCCATGCGGATGAAGAGACCGCCGTAGTGGCCGAAGTCCGCCGGCCACCAGTCCTGGGAGCTGGTCATGAGGGCGCGGAGGTCGGCCTTCACCGCCTCGAGGTCGAGGGTGCTGAACTCGCGGGCGTAGTCGAAGTCCTCGCCCATGGGGTCGGAGAGCGCCGAGTTGTCCCGGAGGGGCTGGAGGTTGAGCGTCTTGGGCCACCAGCCGCGGTTCTCCTTCGGGGTCGTGCGGAAGCCGGGCGGGGTCGCCAGGGCCTGGGCGGCGATGAGCAGGGCGACGAGCACCGGGATTGCTTTCCGGATCATGGGACGCGCTCCTTCTTTGGCTGAGTCGTTCGTGCGCGACAGCTCGGGCGTGAGTCCACGGAGAGAGCGAACCGCGCCGAGGGCACGGGGAGCCATTGCGCCAGTTGAGAATGATCATGAACTGGCACGAGGAATGAGTCCAATGCACTCGTGACATGCTTGCAATGAATTCCGGGAATGGAACGGAGGCCTCGTGGAGCTCGATCAGCTGCGGTACTTCCTCCGCGTGGCGGAGCACGGGAGCTTCACGCGGGCGGCGGAGGGCCTCGCGGTCTCGCAGCCCGCGCTCAGCCGCTCGATCCGCAAGCTCGAGGACGAGCTGGGCCAGCCGGTGTTCGAGCGGGAGGCGCGATCGGTGACCCTCACCGACGCCGGCGAGCTGTTGCAGGCGCGGGCTCGTCAGGTGCTCTCGATCATGGAGGACACCCTCGCCGAGATCACCGACGACGGCGAGAGCGGACGCGTGCGGGTGGGGGCCATCCCCACCATCGCCCCCTACTTCCTTCCCGACGTGCTCCGCCGCTTCTCCGAGGCCCATCCCAAGGCCACCCTGGTGGTTCACGAGAACACGACCGACGGCCTGCTGAAGAGCTGCACGCAGGGCGAGGTGGACCTCGCGGTCGTCGCCCTGCCCATCCCGACGGATCATCTCTGCGTGGAGGAGCTGTTCGAGGAGGAGCTCTTCCTCGTCCTGCCGCCGGACCATGCGCTGGTCGAGAAGTCGCGGATCCGCCTGAGCGACATCGAGTCGTACCCGTTCGTGCTGCTCGACGAGGCGCACTGTCTCTCTGCCGACATCGTCTCCTATTGTCGGCAGCGGTCGTTCCAGCCGGTGGCGGTGGAGCGCACGAACCAGCTCGCCATGGTCCAGGAGCTGGTCTCGCTGTCACACGGCATCTCGATGATCCCGGCGATGGCGCGGGAGGTCGACCAGGGCGAGCGTCGGGTCTATCGCTCGCTCTCCGGGCCCAAGCCGACCCGCCGGCTCGCCGTGGCGTGGAACCCCCATCGCTTCCAGAGCCGGCTCATCAAGCGCTTCCGTCAGCTCCTGAAGGAGAGGCCCGGGACCTCGTCACGTGGGACGAAGCCCAGGAAGGCACGCTCGAAGAAACGACGCCCCTCCTGAGACTGACCCCGGGGGGCTCCTTTCGATCCGTGACGACGCTCGTGTCATGATCGTCAGATGACAGTCTCTCAGAAGCGTTCGTTGGCGTGCCTTCTCGGTCTGGCTCTGATTCATGCTCCGGTCTCGGCCGGCGTGACGTCGGTGGTGATGGTCGCGGCGGAGGGAGACCCAGTGGCGGTCGGCAACCTGGGCAATCTCAACGCTCCGTTCACCAATGGTGACGGACGAGTGGGGTTCACCTTCTCGCTCGTGGCCGGCGGGACTGGGGTCTGGTACGACGACGGCGTGCGCTGGCTGTCCATCGATGCCGATCCGGACGTGCTCACCGGCGGCGAGTCCACCATGGGCATCGGCAACGGCGGTGAGTTCATCTACAGCCCCTCCATCAACGGCGGTGACGGGGTCTGGGGAGAGCTGGGTCTCGTCCTCGTGGAGAACACGCCCGCGCCGGGCTTCCCGGCTGGAGTCGTCACGACCTTCCACAGTCGACCGCAGATGATCGATGACGGCACTGCCTACTGGGTCGCCGGTTTCAACGAGACCGGTGGCATGTCGACGGAGGGGCGCGTGCTCTATCGAAGCCGAGGTGCCGGACCGCCGGAGGTGGTCATCCGCTCCGACGACCTCGTCGACGGGCTGCCCGTCGCCCGGACCTCGGGCGTGAGCTTCGACTACGACGTGTCGGGTGACGGGGCCCACCGCATCAGCATCCTGCTGCTCGACGACGGGACTCCGAACCTGGAGGTGGTCGAGGTCGGCGGCACGACCGTGGCCCGCGAAGGGCAGCCGACGGGGGCCGGCGACTTCTGGGAGAACTTCGACGACGTCAGCATCAACGCGTCGGGTGACTACCTCTTCAGCGGCGACACCGACGGCGTCACCGACACCGACGAGTTCCTCGCCTACGACGCGGTGATCGCGCTGCGTGAGGGCGACACCGTCGACGGCGTCGTGCTGGATCCGGGCTCGACGGTCCAGGCGCTGAGCCTCAACGACCTGGGCCAGGCGGTGTTCACTTGGAGGGTCGGCGCCGTCGAGCATCTCTTCTTCGCGGCCGATGCCTCCGACCTCGGTGCGAGCACGGTGCTGCTGACGGTGGGTGACGAGGTCGACAGCGACGGCGACGGCGTGGCGGACATCCTCGTCACGGACCTGACCGCCTCCGGGACCGTCGGACCGGGGCTCGACCTGGCGGAGGACGGCTTCCTCTTCGTCGGCATCGACTTCGAGCCGGTGGGGGGCGGCACCGAGCGCGAGGCCATCGTGCGCTTTGGACTTGGCGTCGTGCCGCAGCCGGACCAGCTCTACCGAAGCTCGGTCACCGACCTGTCCCCGGGCTGGCAGCAGCGCGTGCCGCTGCCGCTCACGCCGGCCTCGGCTCTCGATCCGGGCTGGCCTCGGCCCTTCGTCGTGCCGGGAACGCTCGACGACCTCGGCGTCGTCGCAGAGGGCGCGCCGCTCGTGCTGTATCGGCTCCTCGACGCGAGCGGTGGTGGGCTGGGTGCCGACCTGCGAGTGATCCGGGGGCCCAGTCCCGACGACTTGCAGGTCTCCTACTGACGCGAGGAACTCGGTGCCCACCGATTCCGTAGCGGGCCGTCAACGGCCCGACCGCCCAGGAGTCACCGATGCGTCGCTCGTGCTGCCCGCTGCGCTCGTCCGTCCTTCTCCTCACGCTGTTCGTCGGCAGCGGCTGTCTCTCGGCAGGGACGGCACCCCTGTCCGAGGCCGAGGTCCAGGCGCTGATCGAGCGGCTTCGGACGCCGACGGCATCCATCGGGGCCTGGCGGACCGTTGGTCACGGCACGATGCGGGGCGTGCCGGCCATCGCCTGGCTTCGTGGCGATGGAGACGGCCGCTTCGCCTTCGAGCTCGACACGCCCGTGCGCCTGGCCGACACGCACGACGGCACGATCACTACCAAGCTCTACCCGTGGGGAAGCGTGCTGGACGTCGAGGGTCGCGAGGAGGAGATGACGCTGATCCCGAGCTGGGTCCTGACCGGCTACTGGTTGGCCCCCACGGCGCCCGTCACCATCACGGCCGGTGCAGCGGGTCGTCGGGACGGGCTCGTGGCGTTGCAGGTCCGGCATCGCGACGGGACGCTCCCCTTCGAAGTCTTGATCGATGAGAAGAAGGGTGGCCCCGTCCGGGTCCAGGCAGCGGTCGGCGTGTCCATGACCACCTACGAGATGGACGTCATCCGCGTCGTGAACAGCCGCCCGGTGCCCGGCGTCGTCAGGGTCTTGAAGGGCGGCAACACGCTGCTCGAGCTGCGCTTCGAGCCACCCAGCTCCAACAGGGGCAGCTCTTGGCCTCGCCCGAAGCAGCTCACTCGCTCGACCTACCATCCCGAGAAGAGCGCCGAGCTGGAAGTCCGCCACGACGGCAATGGCTTCTTCTTCGTGCGGCCCGTCATCAACGGCAAGCGAGTGGGTTGGTTCCTCTTCGACACGGGAGCGCCGGCGACCATCCTCGGGAAGGGGGCCCTTCGCACGCTCGCGCTGGACCGCCTGACCGAGTCGGACTCGTCCGGCGTGGGCGGCAGCGCGACCATCGGCATCCACGCCGTCGACACCATCGAGCTCGGGCCGGTGCGCATGGGCCCGGCCCTGCTGGCGTCGATGGACGTGAGCCAGCTCGGCTGGCCGAACATCCCCATCGCCGGGATCGTCGGTTGCGATCTCATCGGCAAGGCGGTGGTCGAGCACGACATCGTGGGGAGGCGGATCGTCTTCCACGACCCGGCGCAGCACGAGCTCCCGGACGGCGCGAGCTGGACCCGTCTCGTCTTCACCGAGGGCAAGCCCGTGGTGACCCTGAGCCTCGAGGGTCATCGCGCCGAGTGTCTCGTCGACACGGCGGCCAGCGGCACGCTCTCGCTCTCCAAGCCGCTCGTGGATCGGCTGAACCTGCTGGCAGGACGCAGCACGCGAAGCTCGAGCCATCGTGGCGTCGGCGGCAGCGTGGCCGTGCAGCGCGGTGCCCTGCGGACCGTCGAGCTCGGTGGTCGGCGCTACGAGAACCTGGACGTCAGCTTCGCCATCTCCGACCAGGGCAGCCACGCGCACCCGTATCCCGACGGCCTCGTGGGGATTCAGCTCCTCGACGACTTCCGGGTCGTGTTCGACCTGGCGCAGCGGCGGATGGCGTTCGTGCCGCGCGAGTGATCGTCGGCCAGGACGGCATCGTCGGCGAGCGGGCTCAGTCGCGTGGTGGGCTGGTCGGGGAGCGGGATCCCGAGCGAACGCTGCCCGGTTGCTTGGCCTCGAGCGCCGCCCGGAGCTTCTTGGCCAGTTGCTCGACCGCGCGGCGCTCCTTGGCGTCGAGACGCTCGACGTGCTCGTCGGTGAGCAATCGAATGAGCTCGCGGTAGCTGAGGCCGGAGCGGGAGGCGAGGGCGTCGAACAACGCCTTCAGCTCCGGCTCGACCCGCGCGTGGATCACCGGGTAGTCCCGCCGGACGGCAACGTCCTTCGGCGGACGACCGCCCCGATTCTTCGAATCCTCAGCCACGGGCGCGATGGTATCGCTCCCGCTGCGTCGACCTGTCGATCTGACCGCCCCACGGCTGGGCCTCATTCAAAGTTATGCGATATCGCAAAACCTAGCCTAGACTTCAGCGCGTGGGCAAGAGTCCGGTTTCAGCCGCCGGTCGTCTCCGGTCTCGGCTCGACCGGATTCACGCGGAGTTGGCGCGCCTCGCGGAACGTCGGCGCGAGCTGGAGACACGACGCCGCAAGGCGGAGGTCTCCCTCCGGCATGCCCATGCCCGCGCGCTCCTCGGCCAGCCAGTCCGTGTCTGCACGGGCCCCGGAGTGGGGCCCCGAATGACCTGGGTCGGCGTGCTCGTCAGCGTTCGGCGGAGTCGCGGCGTGGTCGACTTCGGAGCCCACGGACGGCACGACGTCCCCCTCGATCGGGTGGTGCCGGCGCACCCGCTCGTCGACTGATGGAAGCGGTCGACGTCGTCTCGACCGGCAGGCTGGCACGGTCGATCCGGCCACCTTGTCCGGCACCGACCAGGGGTGGAGCCCCGGGCCCGCTCGTCGGCTACAGTTGCCGCGAAGGAGAACGCCCGTGCTCGTGAACACCGCCCGCTTCCTCGTCTCGCTCCTCATCCTCCTGCCGGCGCTTCCCGCCGAGGCCGCCGGTCCCGGCGACCATCCCGTGGAAGTCGGGCCCGCCTCCTACCTCCGCGACATCGACGATGGCCTGAAGGTCTCCAAGCGCACGGGCAAGCCGGTCTTCGCGTTCTTCCAGGAGGTGCCCGGCTGCGCCGGCTGCCAGACCTTCGGCAAGACGGTCATGAGCCATCCGTCCATCGTCGCCGCGGTGGAGAGCGAGTTCGTCCCCGTTCTCATTCACAACAACTCACGAGGCAAGGACGCCGCCACTCTCGAGCGCTTCGGTGAGCCGTCCTGGAACTACCAGGTCATTCGATTCCTCGACGCGTCGGGCAAGGACCTCATCCCGAGGAAGGATCGCGTCTGGACGCTCGACGCCCTGGCACCGCGGATGGCCGAGGCCTTGCGCGTCGCCAAGCGATCGGTGCCCGGCTACCTGCAGGCGTTGATTCACGAGGGCGGGCGGGCTCGTCACGCGAAGGCGGCCTTCGCGCAGCACTGCTACTGGACGGGTGAGGCCCAGCTCGGACGCCTCGATGGCGTCATCACCACCGAGGCCGGCTGGCTGGAAGGGCGTGAGGTCACGCTCGTGACCTACGATCCGAAGCAGCTCCCGTTGAAGACGCTCGTCGAACGGGCGGTTGCCGCCAACGTCGCCGACAAGGTCTACCTGCCCGCGGGCACCAAGCAGCGGGGCTCGGTTCGGGACGTCCCCGTCGGTGAGCTCGACCGCGGCTACAGCCGTGCGCGTGACTCCGACCAGAAGCGACAGGTCCGCGGCACTCCCTTGGCCGAGCTGGAGCTCTCGCCCATGCAGCAGACCAAGGTCAATGCCTTCGCCCGCGTCGATCGCAAGCAGGCGATGAGCTGGCTCACGCCCGAGCAGCGGGCCGAGCTGAAGCGTCACTCCGCGCGACGCTGAGCGTCACGACTCGATTGGTGCGCTCGGGCCGACGCTCGTCGCCGCCTGGTGGAAGGCGAGGAGGAGCTCGTCGTCGTCGAGATCGTCGTTGAGCACGTGGACGGCGCCCAAGTAGGTGACGGCGATCCAGACGAGGAAGTCCTCGGTGCGCTCGGAGCGCTCGCTGTCGCGGGCCATGAAGCGGTCGAAGTGATCGGCCTTGCCGCGCTTCTCCCGCTCGCGGATCCGACGTCGTCGCGTCGCGTCCTCGCAGTCGAGAACCATGGTGACTGGCTGCGTGCGCTCTCGCAGCGAGACCAACGCTCGCTCGAGCGATGACGGGAGACGCAGCTCGTCCCGCGTTCGATGGCGATGCGCCAGGCAGAGGGCCAGCACGCGCAAGGCCGTGTGGCTGACGACGATGAGGGGGCGCGACGACTCCCGGAACAGGACGCCGTCGAGCTTCAGGTAGACCGTGACGACCAGCGGCAGCAGCCGGTGAAGGATGGGGAAGGTCCGCAGGAAGATGCGCTCGGCCAGGAGTGAGAGCGCACCCTTGTCCTCGCTGGTCGTCGCCTGGCTCACGCTGCCGCTGAAGCGGCTGTTGCGACGTTCGGCTTCGTGCCCCGCCTCCGCATAGGCCTTCTCGAGCACGTTGGCCACGTGGTCCTTGCCCGAGGCATCCGTGCCGAGGACCAGGAGCGTCGCGGGAGGTCCGTCGCGCCGAAGCTCGTCGAGGATGGCGGACGTGCGCAGCTCGGTCACGGGCGCACGGTCGGGCAAGCGGCGGCTCTCATCCGGAAAGGGTAACGGGTCGAGCCTGCCTCAACGAGCAGGACTACTCCTGCACGTCCCAGCCGTCGTGGTGTAGGTCGTGTCGACGGGCGAGAGCCTGCACGGTCTGCGTCGCCGCAAACACCGAGTCCAGGTCGGTCAGCCGCAAGGTCCGGGTCACGATGAGCACGTGGAAGGGACGACCCTCGGAGTCCTGGAGCTCCCGGATCTCCTTCGTCTTCCAGCCCCGGAGGTTCGCTGCAGCCGTCACGAGTGCGTCCCGCTCGCGGTCGATGAGGTAGTGCTGGACGACGCTCTCGCCCGACAGGCCGATGCCGGACCGACGCAAGTCGGCGAGCGTGTCGAGATCGTCGGCCTCTCGACGCGCGCTCTTGGACTCGGTGAACGCCGACTGGACGTCATCGCAGGAGGGAGGGAAGGCCTCCTCGGCGACGAGGGTCCGTGCGAGGAGACGATTGACGGGAGCGAGCACGTCGAAGTGATCGGCTCCTCTCACGAGACAGGTGCGCAATTGCTCGTTGTCGGTCGCCGAGGCGAGCTCACGAAGCGAGCTGCTGTTGCCGGTTTCGCCCTCCAGCACGAGGGTCGGAGGGGTGATGGCGTCGAGGTAGTGCACGGGCGAGCGCAGCCGGTTCTCCCTCTCGTCGTCGGGGTCGTGGGTCAGGGAGTCGGTCCCGTAGCCAGCGGGGTCCGCCACCGGACCGAACGCGATCACGCCGGCGAGGTCGGAGGTGGCCGCCGCCACCAGCAGCGCCAGGGTCCCGCCGGTGCTGTGGCCGCCGAGGTAGATGCGGTCGGGGTCCACGTGCGGCACGCGCTGCAGGTAGCTCAGCGCGGCGAGCACGTCGTCGACCTCACCGTAGAGCGTCTCCTGGACGCCCGGATTCCCGAAACTGCCGCGCAGCGCCGGATACATCATGACCAGCTCGGACAGCCGATACGCCTTGGCCGACTGGTCGTTGTCGGGGTCCGAGCGTTCCCAGGCGGAGCTGCCGACGCCGCCGGCCGGGAAGCCCCCGGTGATCCAGAGGATGGCGGGGTGACGACCGGGGCCGGGAGCCGTGCCGAGGTAGGCGGTCATCTCGCCCAGCTCGGTGGGGTACTTCACGAGCGTGAAGAGCTCCGGCGGCGGTGGTGCGAGAGCGTCACCGTGACGCTCTTGCCGAACGAGTTGGGTCTCATGACCCTCGCGGGCCTCGAGGAGCCCGCTGGCCGGCGCGGAAGCGGGGGCGGTGACGGCGAGGACCGAGGCCATCGCGAGGACGAGTTTCGTGGGCATGCTCCCTCCCAGGTTCGAAGCGATCGAACACCGAGCATGCGGGAGCCGGGCGATCGGGACAAGCTCGCGCGGGGACCGGGATCGTGCGGGCGATCACCGGCCCCCGCGAGAGTGGGGGAAGAGCCTCAGCTCGGACAGTGCGTGAAGCTTCGTGGCGAGTGGTCCGAGCCGACCACTCAGCGGAGGCTTCATGCTCCGTCCGGGCTAGGGACAATCGGGTCCGGGAGCGATGCGGAGCTGCACGTAGCCGGCTCGGCCGAGCGTGCCGTCCTCGTTCTCCACCTCCATCCAGTGGTTGTTCCACCGGATGGGGTTGAAGAGACCGGGCTGCGACTCGGGATCGAACTGCGGCATGAAGTCGAAGCCGGTGATCTGGTCGAGTGGACTCGCCGGGCCGGGCGCACCTGCCATGAGAGCGAAGAAGTATTGCGGCTCCATCTCGACCGCCGTTTCGAACACGGGGTCGTCGCCGATGAGCAGGTCGGTTCCATGGAGCGGCAGCACGATCTCGGTCGTCGGCGGCTGGCTGGGATCGTCGATGGGCAGGTCCGGGTTCAGCGGTCCGAAGGAGCGATCGGTGACCACGCGCAAGCGCATCCTCGCGCCGTGGCGGATGTTGCTTCCCGACACGCAGAACTTGCGCGGGGCGTCGTGACGGACGCTGCACAGGCCCCAGCCGTCGGCCGGACCATCGTCGAGAATGGCGTTCTGGTAGAGCCGGATGGTGTGCGAGTGATGACCGAACTGCAGCACGGCCAGCGGCGGGATCCAGCCCGTGGAGCCGAACGACGGGACGTCGGCGTTGGCCGTGTTCAGGACCATCGGCAACATCCGCAGGTTGTCCGGTGCCGGGCCGGGCAGGGCGTTGGGATCCCCGTCGGGGTGACCGAAGCGTCGCTCGGAGCCGAGGGGGGTCGCTGTGAAGGTGAGACGGTCTTCGGGAAGGACCAGCAGGGAGATGAGCGCGACGCCGGTGAAGGCCGTGCCGCTCGGTTCCTCGCGGTAGACGGGAACCGGCTCGGTGACGTCGTACCACCAGCTCCGACGGACACCGCTGATGATGCCGTTGACGGCGACGCCCGAGTTGGCGGCCTTGGCCTGGTCCTCGGCCGACAGCAGGCCCGGGATGATGCCCGGGTTGCCGAGGTTCGCGAGGTTGACCGTGATGCCCTTGCCGGCAAGCGGCCCGGTCCCCGTGTCCATCTCGTGGCTGAACTGGTTGACCGTCGACATGTTGCCGCAGAACGGGGGAAGCGGTGGACCGCAGAGCGCGGCGTCGAAGAAGTTCAGGTTGAAGGCGTTGATCGAGGCCACGGCGTTGGCGTCGTTGGCCGGATGGTTGGCGCTACCGAGGATGAGGCCGGTGTGCGTCAGGCCTTCGTAGCCGGTGATGGGTGAGTCACGGGGGATGCTGCTGCCGTCGCGATCCAGGCGCGACTCACGCTGGAAGAGCATCCGCATGGCCGCCGTCTCGATGGGCTGCGGCGTGGACAGGGCCGCGGGGATCGGGTGGGGGTTGTGGCCTCCGATGACCTCGGTGAGGATGTTGTTGCTGCCCTCGGGGAGGGAGTGGCAGTGGACGCAGGAGACGCCGTCACCGCTGTTGATGGTGTGGAAGACCTTGAGCCCCTTGAGAGCGTCCTCGCCGCTGAGCTCGAAGTCGGGGAAATCGACGCCGTCCTGCGGATTGCCCACGGAGCCGCTGTAGTTTCGGCTGAGCGGTTGCTTGGGGTTGGGCGGGTAGTGGATCGAGTTGATGAACTCCTCGTACGCCACCATGTCGTCATTGCTGATCGGATCGCCTCCGAGCAGGCTCACGAAGGCGCCGGCGAAGTTCAGGAAGGTCGCTCGGTCACCACGCCAGTGATAAGGCGCGTTGGTGAACAGGGACTGGGCCTCGGGCTCGACTTCCCAGTTGAGCAGGCCCTGCAGGGTCTGCGTGACCATGAACTCCTTGTCTGCCGGCCACTCGAGCGCCGGAGTGCTGTTGAGCTCCGGCGGGATGGTGGCCGCCATGCCGTCGCTGAGGTCCCAGCCCAGTCCGTCGGTGCGCCCGTCGACGTGACAGCTCGAGCAGGAGACGAAGCCGTTGCCCGAGCGCTTGGCGCTGTAGAGCGGCTCGCGACCGTCGAGAATCCAGGGATCGACCGGATGAGCCTGAAGCTCGAAGCTGTCGATGACGGTCTCGGTGGTGGGGTTGATGATGGTGATCGAGTTGTCGAAGCGGCTGAGCACGTAGAGACGACCGTCGTCGAAGTCGGTCGCCTGACGCAGCGCCAGCCCGCGCGGGCCGCGGATGGGGGAGCCGCCGAGGGCCGGACCCAGGTCGATGAAGCGACGGGGCCAGCGCAGCGGGTCTTGATTCAGACGCGGCACGACGATGCCGATGCGGTCGCTCGAGAGCGCGGTGAAGAAGACCTTGGGCCAGTTGGCCGTCGGTCGCTCGAAGACCACGACGTCGGTGAGCTGTGCGAGCGCCTCGTCCTTGGGGAAGGGACCGGGAATCTGATGAAGGACGGGCGGGCCGATGACGACGCCGCCCGCCTGATTCGTCTCGGGCAGCTCGGGCGTCGTCGTCTCGTCACCAACATGCGCCATGGTGCCGAAATCCGAGTCGTCCGCGGTCGAGCGGCGGTCGCTGGAGCGTCGTCCGTCCCGACGCAGCCGATCGAGATCGGTCTCAGGATCGTCTCCCGTCGCGAGACCACCGACGCCTCCGGGAAGCGCACCGCCGGGTCCCGACGGACCGGGGGCCACGACGGGTCCGCGCGGCTGAGCGATGAGCCCGGTGAGACGCTCGTTCACGTCGCGGCGATGGACGATGGGCATGTCGGAACAGGGATTCTCGATGGCCCAGATCGTGCTCTCGGTGAAGCCGGTCGGCGCGGTCGCCACGGTGGACTCACCGAAGCGACTGCCGTTGAGATGCTGGGCGCCGACCACGTAGAGCGTGCCGTCGGCGCCGAAGGTCATGTTCCAGTTCACCGCTCCCAGGCCGGCGAGTGCTCCGGGGTTGCCGCCGCCTGGATCCTCGGAGTAGAGGTCGAGGTCGTGGAACATCGTGTTGCCGCCGAGGTGGCCGAGCACGAGGACACGCTCGCTCCCGTCACCCGGATCGCAGGTGGCGAGGGTCCACGGTTGCTTGACGGCGATGTCGTCGACGGCACCGTCGCCGTCGAGGTCCTGACCCGAGGACAGCGAGGCGTCGCGTCGACCCGATCCGGGTTCGAGCGCGAGCAGCGTGTTGGCGTCGTAGAGCCCGACGGCATCGAGGGTTGCGTGCGTGACCATGAGGGCCGGGACGAGCTCGGGCTCTTCCCCGTCCGGGGCGTTGGGGTCCGGCACCTCGAGGTAGAGCACGTCCATGGGCTCGTCGGTCACCGGGATGGTCTGCACCGGCGTGGCAGAGAACGAGGCCGGTCCGGTGGGAGCCTCGATGGCGATGGCGGTCAGCGAGTCACCCAGGAAGTTCGTGACCATGAGCTGACCCAGCTCCTCGATCCATCGACACGAACCGGGCTCGAAGCCGACCGGGACGCGATCGAGGAAGCGACTGGCGGGTGGCAGGCTCTCGTCGGTGAGATACAGCTCGACCGAGTTGTCGGGCGTGTTCACCACGGCCAAGTAGTGGACCCCCGCGATCTCGATGAGCTCGATGGGGTGAACCTGGGGGGTCTCGACGTTGAAGTAGGCGTCGCGCCCTTGGGCGAACGCTGCGCGTGGGATGACCAGCGACGCCAGCGCGAGCAGGGCCAGGACGGGGAGACGAAGGGGCAGGGCTCTCACTCGATACCTCCTGGTGGCAGGCACAGCGGGAGCGAGCCGTTGTCGCGGACTCCGCGACCCCGGCGACGGCGATCTGCCGTCACTCTCGACTGAGCTCCTCGAACAGGTGGGAGTCGCCGCCGGAGGTTTTTCCGAGAGATTTCTCACCGACTCTCGCTCGGGCGCGTTGACGTGTCGGAGCCGGGGTCGCACCATCGCTCGGAGATGAGTCGAGGGGACGGCAGCGAGCGGAAAGGGGAGGACGTCGACGACGTCCCGGGCGAGGTCACCGTGCTCCTGCACCGATGGCAGGACGGTGACCCGGAGGCGCTCGACGAGCTGTTCGGGATCGTCTATCCGTCGCTCCGTCAGGTCGCCGGCGCCCGGTTGCGGCGAGAGGCTCCCGGCAACAGCGTCCAGGTGTCCGATCTCGTGCAGGAGACCTACCTGCGCCTCGTCGACCAGCGTCGCTGTCGCTGGCAGGACCGGCGGCACTTCCTGCTCATCGCCGCCCGCATCATGCGCCGGCTCATGGTCGATCGCGCGCGGGAGAAGAAGGCGCTCAGGCGGGGGGGCAAGACGGGGCCGCGTTCACTCGACGAGGGGCTCGACGTTCCGCTGCCGGCCGGCCTGGAGCCCGAGCGGGTCCTCGACGTTCACGACGCGCTCATCGAGCTGAAGGAGCTCGATCCGGTCCAGGCCGAGATCGCCGAGCTGCGGATCCTCCTGCAGCTGACCATCGTCGAAGTGGCCGAGGCTCTCGACCTTCCCGAGGGCACCGTCAAGCGGCGGTGGTCGAGCTGCCGGCTCTGGTTGCGCGATCGACTCGAGAGGGAGGGTGACCCGACCTGAGCCGTGCCGTCAGCGTTCTGCGCAGGGCAGCTCGTAGCGGGCGCACTCCTCATCGCTGAGGTCGCGATCGACGAGAGTCTCGACCTGCTCCCAGATCGGGCTCGGCGTCCAGAGCCGTGCGACGTGATCGTGCGCCCAGGTCACGACGCGCTCGCCGTCGGGGCTCCACGCACCCCCACGGACGGCGGCCGCGTGCTCGGCGTGGACCGAGAGCAAGCGTCCCTCGCGATCCCAGGTGCGCGACGTGCCGTCGTGAGACGTGGTCAACAGGCGACGACCGTCCGGGCTCCAGGCCACGGCGCTCACGCGATCGGCGTGACCGGTCAACACGTGAAGAGACGCGTCGCCGCGGGGCCAGAGCCGCACCGTGTCGTGGCTGGCCGTGGCCAGGAGCTCTCCATCGGGGCTCCATGCGAGCGCACGAACGGGATCGGAGTGGACGAGACGACGGAGCTGCGAGCCGGTCGTCACCTCCCAGGTGATGACGGTGCCGTCCTGTCCCGCCGTCGCGACCTGCGGCTCTGTCGGGTGCCAAGCTGCCGCATGCGCACGACCGTCATGGCCGCGCAAGAGACCGAGAGGCTCGCCGCTCGACGTCCAGATGCGGGCCAGGGAGCCGTCCAAGGTGAGCACCCGCCGCCCGTCGGGAGACCAGAGCACGCCACCGAGCCGGGCCTGATGACCCGGGAAGCCGTGACGACGTCGACCCGTCGCGGTCCACGTGGCGACCTCGTTGGCCGAGCGCGTGAGGAGGAGGTCACCGACAGGGCTCCAGCTCAGGGCCGAGATCGGATCGGTCGTGGTGAGCTCGTGTAGCAGCCGTCCCGTCGGTCCCCAGATGCGCGTGCTGCCGTCGGACGAGCTCGTCGCGATTCGATCGCCTGCCGGATGAAGGGCGCAGGCGCGGAGCCCGACGTGATCCAGGACGAGCCGTTCTCGGCCCTCGACGTCGTGAAGACGGACACGCCCGTTTCGAGACCAGGTGAGGATGCCCGTGCCGTCCGCCATCCACTCGCCGACGTGGATGAGGGAGGACGAGCTCGTGAGGATCGTCGACTCGCCGAGCGCGGGCGACCAGGCGAGCGCGGTGCCGTCGGCCGAGACCGTCAACAGTGATCGACCGTCTGGGCTCCAGTCGCTGCCGTGAACCGCGTCGCGATGTCCACGCAGGACGGTCAGCCCGCTGCCGTGACGATCCCAGGTCCTGGCCGTGCCGTCGTTGCTGAAGGTGGCCAGTCGAGACCCATCCGGACTCCAGCTCAAGTGCCAGAGCTCGTCCTCGTGGCCGACCAGGTGGTGCTCGGCGCTGCCGTCACGGCGCCAGGTGCGCGCGGAATGATCGGACGACGAGGTGGCGATGCGCTCACCGTCGGGACTCCAGTCCGCCCAGGTGACCTTGCCGTCGTGGTCGTCCATCACTCGAAGCAGTCGGCCCTCGTTGTCCCAGAGCCGAGCGCTGCCGTCCTCGGAGGTCGTGACGAGCAGCTCGCCGCGGGGATCCCAGCTCGCGAGCAGCACGGCGCGTTCGTGGTCGTCCAGGTGAAGGAGGGGGAGGCCGTCGCGGCTCCAGGTCCAGGCACCGTCGTCACCGGCGGTGACGAAGCGAGTGCCGTCGGGGCTCCACTCGATGCGAAAGATCCGCCCCGGCCGACGTTCGAGTGATCGCACGAGCACGTGACGCTCGGCGTCCCAGAGATTGCTGCCACCGTCATAGGCCACGGTCACCAAGCGAGAACCGTCGGGACTGAAGGCTCCGTGGTGGAGGCGATCGGCATGGCGACCGTCGAGCGTGGCGAGGAGCCGACCGTCGTCGTCCCAGGCCCGCGCCTTGCCGTCGGCCGAGGTGGTCACGAGCTGCGTGCCGGATGGATTCCAGGTCGCGAAGTACACCTCGCCTCCGCCGCCTGCCAGCGTGGTCAGCCGGCGGCCGTCGCGTGACCAGACGATTGCCGTGCCGTCACGCGAGACCGTGACGATGCGATCGCCGTCGGGATGCCAGGCACCCATTCGAAGCGGCCCCTCGTGTCCGTCCAGCACGACACGGGGCGTGCTCGACACCCTCACGAGCGCGCGAGCGAGCTGCTCGCTCACGGAGTCATCGGGAGAGACGAGGCGGGCCTCGCGTGCGAGCAAGGCCGCGAGCTGAGCATCGTCGTCTTCGAGCGCGACTTCTGCCTGCTGAAGCAAGCGCTCGACCGTGCTCTCTCGCTGCTGTTCCCGCCACCGAGCGCCGAGGCCGAGGGCGGATGTCATGACGACGAGGGACGTGAGCGCGACGACGAGGAGACGCCGACCCGAGCGAGGTCGCGGGGGCGGACTCTCCGTCGGAAGGGTCTCCAGCATCCGACCGAGCTCGAGGAAGGAGTCGAGACGCCGAGCCGGTGACTTCGCGAGGCAGTGACGCAAGAGCCCTTCGAGGCTCTCCGGCACGTCGTCGGGCAAGAGATGCCAGGGCGGCTCCGATGTCTCGATGGCCCGACGCAAGGCGTCGCCGTCGCCCGTGAACGGACGCTGGCCGGTGAGACACTCGAAGAGCACGACACCGCAGGACCAGAGATCGCTGCGATGGTCGACTGCTCGATCGAGGTCCCACAGCTCCGGGCTCATGTACGACGGCGTGCCGCCCCGTGGTGAGCTGCCGCTCAGTCCGTACAGCACGCGCGCCAGGCCGAAGTCGAGAATGGTCAGCCAGGCGCGACCCCGAGCATCGTGCGTGAGCATGAGGTTCTCGGGCTTGAGGTCACAGTGAACGACCTGTCGCTCTTGCGCTGCGGTCATCGCGCTCGCGAGCTGAAGACCGAGCTCGCGGGTCTCGCTCACCGAGAGGGGGCCGTGGGCCTTCAGGTGATCGCGCAGCGTGACGCCCTCGACGTGCTGCATGGCCAGGAAGACTCGGCCCGTCGTCTCGTCGCGACCGAGGTCATGGATGGCGGCCACGTTGGGATGAACGAGCTTGGCGAGGAGCTCGGCCTCTCGGACGAAGCGGGCGTGCCACTCGTCGACCAGGGCCAGGTCGGGATCCGAGATCTTGAGAGCCAGGTCGCGGTTGAGCTGCTCGTCATGGGCGCGATGGACGACTCCGAACGCGCCGCGACCCAGCTCTTCGCGAAGGAGGTAGCGACCCAGTCGTTCGGGGAGTCGGACGCCCTCCTCGTGAGAGAGCCTGGCGGCCAGCAGGTCACGGCTCCAGCCACCCAGGCTGTCGAGAAGGTCGTCGTCTTCGTCACCGCGTTCGTGTCGAAGGAGGGCCTCGGCTCGCTCGACGAGCTCGGGGTCGTCGTCGCGGTGTCGGTCGAGGCGCGTGCTGCGCTCGTCTGGTGACAGCGCGAGGAGCTCTTCGAGCAGCTCGGTCAGGAGCCGATGTCTCTCAGGAGTCATCGCGCTCAGCCGGGCTCGGGGAGCACTCGTCCTCCGGCGCGTGTCGCAGCGAGCGTTCCGCACGACGCCTGGACGTCGGCTCCTCCCGAGTACCGACGCACGAAGGGGATCCCGTGTCGATGCAGCGCGTCGAGGAAGCGATGACGTTCGGCTTCGTCTGGAGCCGCGAAGCGACCGCTGGGATCTTCCACGTCGATGACGTGAAGACGCACGGGCAGGTCGTGGAAGAGTCGGGCGATGGCTTCGGCCTCGTCGTCGCCGGTGTTCACCCCCGCCATCAACACCCAGGCCAGGTGAACGACACCACCGCGCTCGGTGACTCGGCGTCGCATGGCCTCGGCCAGGTCGGTCAAGGGATTGGCACGCGCCACGGGGACGAGCTCCTCGCGCTTGTCCTGCAATGCCGAGGTGAGAGATAAGATCAAGCGATAGGGATGGCCTTCGTCGGTGAAGCGCTCGATGGGAGCCAGCAAGCCCGAGGTCGAGATGGTGATCCGCTCCCCGGCGACTTGCAGTCCGCAGGGATGTCGGAACAGCTCGGCCGCCTTCAACACCTCGTCGAGGTTCTGCAGCGGCTCACCCTGGCCCTGGAACACGACGCCGGTCACCGGGCGCTCGGGTGCTTCACGTCGAACCGTCAGGACCTGCTCGACGATCTCCCAGGCCTCCAGGTTGCGCTTCAGGCCGAGTCGACCCGTTTCACAAAAGGCACAGGCCAGCGCGCAACCCGCCTGCGACGACACGCAGACGCTCCAACGCGGTGCCGCGAGGGGGATCCGAACGGCCTCGAAGACGGAGCGATCGTCGGCTTCGAAGAGGTACTTCACGAAGGGGTCGACGGAGCTGGCTCGTCGTTCCACGACGCGGAGCCGATCGAGACGACCGAGAGCTCCGAGACGATCGGCGCGGCCCTGACCGAAGCCTTCGATCCCGTCGAGGCGATCCGAGTCCTCTCGGACCGTGCGCTTGACGACGAGACGCGCGGCCCGGGCCGAGAGCGCCAGCTCCGGCAGGGCCTCGACGAGCTGCTCCGGAGGCAGCCCTCGGAGGTGAGGTCGACCGTTCATCAAAGCGTGATCGTAGCCCCATTGCGTGGGGGCGTCCGTTGCATTTGGACGCTCAGAGCGGTAAACTTAGATTCCTGGCTCGATGTGAGCTAGGGATTCGATCACTTCTGATCCGTGGAGGGAGACGGAGGGACCGGGCACCGTTCTGCGTGCCCCGGACCGGGCTTCCTCTGCATGGAGGGCCTGCGTCATGCGCGCGATCCATCTCGCAATCTTCGTTGCGTCGTGCTTCGTGTCCTTCTCGCCGTCGGCCGGTGCTGCTGGTGGCTTCACGCCTCAGCGCGTGGACACCGGTCACTCGGTGGCGGACTTGCTGGCGGAGCACGGAGACCTCGGTCGACTCGAGACGGGTCTGGTCTCGGGTGAGCTTCGGACTCACTCGACGGACCTGCTCATCCTCTCGACGGGCTTCGCTCCGTCCATCGCTCACTTCGACGGTGGTTTCCCGCTGCTGAACCTCGGTGCAGCGGCGGCTCGGTGCGAGCACGACGCCCCCGATTCGCTTCCCCGTGAGGCTTGCCCGCAGGAGCCCGTGACCGCCGATGACGGTCTCGAGCTCGTTGGCTGCGGTCGGCTGATCGAGGGCGAGGACGGGGAGGTGTTCGAGCTGCGGCTGAAGGTCTCGTTCGTTTCGGACTCGACCTGGGGCCTGCCGGCCTCGCTCTACACCGGGCGTGTTCGGCTG
>JBCCFW010000154.1:0-18904 GCA_039029535.1 Acidobacteriota bacterium | reverse complement strand
GCTCATTCAACTCGGCCATTACTTCGCCAAAGGTGCCGTCTTTACGAACGCTTCCGTAGCGTCGAGCCGTAACGTAAACACTTAGCTGCTCCTGCGGGAACTCGCCAGTTTTCACGTGATACGCAGACGTGCGTGTTTCCACGCTCACCCGCAACTGCGTGCGACAATCTTCGTCAATTGAGAACTGAATGTGCGGCTCGTACGCGACTGCTTTGTCGCTGTACTTCTCAGTAAGCGATTCAAACGCAGATGGTACGCCCAACGCATCGGCAATCAATTCGTTGTGGTTACCACGATAGTTGAAGTCGAACCCATACATCAGGTTCAGCGATTCACAGTCCAGCGAGCTAACCGACAGCGCGAACGGAATCACATCCAAGATCAGAGCATGCTGCTCAAGCGCTAGTTCGGCGCTGGCGGGATTGACGTAGCCAGAGCAAACTCGTCGCGCATCGACAGTTGCCCATCGATAGTGTCCCTGCTCCTTCTCTTCCTCCAATACGTACTCGCCCCGATCGCGCGAGTAGAAGTTGGTCATCGTCGGTCCGTCCGTCGACCTCTGCCAGCACCAGGACTTCCTGGTCGACCGCTTCGAGCTGCTCGCCCAGCCCGAGCACATGCGCGAGGCGCGTCGCGTGGTCGACGACATCACCGCCGTGTCTCCTGAGACCGATCTCCGGCTGCACGAGCTCGCGGTCGCCGACCCGTGGGATCTCGAAGAGGTCCACGGCGCGCTGGACGATTTCGCCCGGTCGCAGGACTTCGACACCGAAGCCGAGGACTACTTCGTCCACGTGACGACCGGAACGCACGTCGAGCAGATCTGCCTCTTCCTCCTCGCGGAGTCCCGCCGCATCCCCGCCCGCATCCTCCGCGCGGCTCCCCCGAAGCGTGGCGAGGAGCTCGGCTCGCTGGCCATCGTCGACCTCGAGCTGTCGCGCTACGACCGGCTCGCCCGTCGCTTCGACGCCGAGCATCAAGAAGGCCGCGACTTCCTCAAGGACGGCATCGCCACGAGGAACGTCACCTTCAACCGACTCATCGAGCGGGTCGAGCAGGTCGCGCTGGTCTCCGACTCACCGCTCCTGCTGCTCGGCTCCACGGGGACGGGCAAGTCGCGTCTGGCTCGGCGCATCCACGAGCTGAAGCGCTCCCGCCGGCGGGTGGAGGGCGAGCTGGTCGAGGTGAACTGCGCGACGCTGCGAGGCGAAACGGCGATGTCGACCCTTTTCGGTCACGTGAAGGGCGCCTTCACCGGAGCGCAGCGCGATCGCGCCGGGCTGCTCCGTCAGGCCGACGGCGGTCAGCTCTTCCTCGACGAGATCGGCGACCTCGGTCTCGACGAGCAGGCCATGCTCCTCCGCGCCCTCGAGCAGAAGCGCTTCCTCCCCATGGGCTCGGACCGGGAGGTCGAGAGTGACTTCCAGCTCATCGCGGGAACCCATCGCGACCTGCGGGCGCGGGTCCGCGAGGGCCTGTTCCGCGAGGACCTGCTCGCCCGCATCGACCTCTGGAGCTTCGAGCTCCCCGACCTGGCTCGGCGTCCGGAGGACATCGAGCCCAACGTGCAGCACGAGCTCGAGCGCTTCCGGACGACGAGCGGCCACGTGGTCGCGTTCAACAAGGAGGCGCGTCGACGCTTCCTCGACTTCGCCCAGCGGGCGCCCTGGCCCGGCAACTTCCGCGAGCTGCGTGCCGCCATCGAGCGGATGGCAACGCTGGCCAGCGGCGGTCGCATCGACGAGCCGCTGGTGGCTGAGGAGATCGAGCGACTGGAGAGCGGCTGGGCCCGCTTCCGCGGTGAGCCCTCGAGACAGGACGCCGGAGAGCACGTCGCGACCTGTCTCGGTGAGGACGTGGAGCTGGACCTGTTCGAGCGCACCCAGCTCGAGACCGTGCTCGAGGTCTGCCGTCGAGCACGGAGCCTGTCAGCCGCCGGACGTGAGCTCTTCTCGGTGTCGCGGCAGCAGAAGCGCTCGAGCAACGACGCGGACCGACTCCGGAAGTATCTCGCCCGACACGACTTACGTTTCCAGGACCTGCCCTCGCCGAGCTGATGAAGACCGTCGTTCACTCGCGCCGTGGACGGGAAACTCACTGGGTTCCGCGCCACGGCTCCTGGCATGCTCGCGGCCTCCCAACCCACTCGTTCGAGGAGGCCCCCGCATGAGCGAGGCCACCACCCGCACCGTCGAACCCCGTCTCGAGCAAGTCGTCGACTGGAGCGCCGCCCTCTGGGCCGGCCTCGTCGCCGGGACGGTGTTCCTGGTCCTCAACCTCCTGGTGACGCCCAAGGCCCTCGGTGGCACCGCCAGCGTCATCCTCGCCTACCTGGCGTCGCCGGTGCTGGGCAAGGGCGTGCTGGCTCCACCGATCGAGCCGAGCGGCGGGACCATCGCCATCGGGCTCCTCACGCACTTCGTGCTGTCGATCCTGTTCGCCTGCTTGATCGCCTTCCTCCTCCACCGCTGGGGCCTGCTGATCGGCGTGCTCGGCGGCGCGGCCCTCGGCGTGGCCATCTACCTGGTCAACGTCTACACGATGACCCTCTTCTTCCCCTGGTTCTTCAACATGAAGAGCACCGTCTTCCTCCTCACCCACGTCGCCTTCGGGGCCGTGGCCGGAGGTGTCTACGAGGCCCTCGAGGTCGAGGAGTTCGTCCTCGCAGACGACGATGACGACGAGCCGGCCGCCACGCCGGAGGAGGCGACGCCATGAGGTACCGACGACGCGGGGGCCTCCCCACGCAACGCCGACGGGTCATGCGCGGCATGCCCGGAGGCGGTCGACGTCGCGGCGGCAAGTTCCGCCTGTTGATCGCGGTGGGCATGGGCCTCTTCGCCCTCATCTCCTACTTCGGCTCCTCGCAGTACAACGAGGTCACCGGCGAGAAGCAGCACCTCGCGATGACGGCCGATCAGGAGATCGCCATGGGTCTCCAGGCTGCTCCTCAGATGATCCAGCAGCACGGCGGCCAGCACCCCGATCGCGCAGCACAGGATCTCGTCGATCGCGTGGGTCAGCGTCTCGTCGCTCGCTCGGACGCCGCCCAGACCGAGTGGCGCTTCGACTTCCACCTCCTCGACGACCCGCAGACGATCAACGCCTTCGCCCTCCCCGGCGGTCAGTGCTTCATCACCAGCGCGCTCTACTCGCGGCTCTCCACCGAGGGTGAGCTGGCGGGAGTGCTCGGTCACGAGATCGGCCACGTCGTCGCACGGCACGGCGCTCAACGGATGGCCAAGGCCAAGCTGACCCAGGGGCTGACGGGCGCCGTGCTCATGGGCTCCGATGGCGGCGGCGGCGCGCGGATGGCTCAGATGGTCGGCCAGATGGTGAACATGAAGTACGGCCGCGAGGACGAGCTCCAGTCCGACCAGCTCGGCGTCCGCTTCATGGCTCAGTCCGGCTACGACCCGCGCGCGCTCATCGGGGTCATGAAGGTGCTCGCGGAGGCCTCGGGTGGTCGCAGCCAGCCGGAGTTCTTCTCCACGCATCCGAACCCCGAGAACCGCATCCAGCGGATCGAGGAGGCCATCGACAAGGTCTTCCCCAACGGCGTGCCGAACGACCTCCAGCCCTGAGGAGCGGCCACGGCCTCTCGCTCAGCGGTTGTAGGGACGCTCACTGACCCAGTGGAAGCCGCGACCGACGAGCTCGAAGTCGTTCAGGTCCTTCTCGCGGAGCCGCACCTCCAACTCCTGACCGTCCCGCCAAGGGCCGGTCAGGACCATGAGCCCGGGCTCCGGTCGCGCGAGCGCGAGCGGGTAGCTCTCCCCCTGGGTGGAGAGGGTCAGCGCGTCATCGGCGAGCTCGAGCCTGAAGAACTCGATGCCGCCGTCGAGCTTCCGAGTCATTCCACCGCCAGGCCACTCGACGATGAGGGAGTCCCAGCGTCGCTGATCGGTCAGCAGCGGTGGCACCTCTTCGCCGTCGAGGAGGAAGCTCTCGACCTCGTGAATGCCGTAGAGCGGCGTCCCTTCTCGATCGTTCAAGCGCTGAAAGCCCTCCCAGTTGCGATGGGCTGGCGGGATCGCGATCCAGCCGATGACGAGCCACTTGACGACTCGGGTCGCGACGTTCGCCCAGCGGAGGCCGAAGTACGGCGACAAGTCCGCGGGCTCTGCTCGTCGGTTGAAGACCAGAACGTCAGCCAGCCGCCGCAGGTCGGGGAGGAGCAAGCCGAGGGCGAGCAAGAGGTAGTAGGTGGAGTTGATCTTCACGGGGATGTCGTAACAGAAGTTCAACATCACCACGTTGCTCATGACCGCCACGACGACCAGCGCTCCGAGAGCGCGGGTGCGCCGGAAGAGCAGCAAGAGACCACCCAGTACCTCGCCGCCGCCCGTGAAGACGTTGTACGGCAGGGACTGCCCCATGAACGTCCACGCCAGCCCCATGGGCGAGGAGTCGCCGTAGTCCTGTACGAGGCGGGTCAGGAAGGGCGCCGGGAACTGGGTCTTGAAGACCTTGGCAAAGCCGTAGCTGAAGCTGACCATCGCGAGGAAGTAGCGCGCGAGGATCAACAACAACGGGAACAGCACGCGAGGACGACGGCGTCGACGGTCGATGAGCGACCAGATGGTGCCGGCGGCGAGAGCGACGAGCGCAAAGGCGAGGAGCTTCACCCAATCGTGGAGCGTGTCACCGCTTCCGGTGCTGGTCGACGAAACCGGCCCGAGCCCGAGCCACTCCGCCAGCATCCCGACCTCCTTGCCGCCCGGCATGGGGAACAGCAGGACGAACAGGAAGGCGATCCGGAAGGCCCAGCAGCGCAGCCACGACCAGGCAGGCTCGTCGGGTGGTGTTCGCTCCTCGTCCATCGCCACCGGCGCCTGGTCGAGAACGTCGAGCTCGTGATCCTCGTTCACTCACGCCTCCTCGAGACCTCGGCGGATCCGACTCCGTCAGACGGTCTCTCCCCGCGCTCCCCAGCGCTGCTCGAAGGTAGCGAGTGGTCTCGAACGGTGCCGGTCGGCCCATTCGGAGAACGACACGGTCGTCGGAGGATTGGCTAGCCGGCCGGCTTCGCCTCCACCAGCAGCGGCAGCTCGACCCGCAGCGTGCGTGGCCTGAGACAGCGCTCGTCATCGCAGGGCTGCGCCGTGAGCTCCAGCCTCGTCATGGTCGTGCCGGCGAGATGATTCGCGGGGACCTCGATCCGCACCGGGAGCGACACGCGACCCTCGACCAGCCGCACCGGCCCCTCGAGGAAGGGCAAGCGTCGCGTCTTCCCCTTGGGCCAGCTCACCTCGCCCAAGGTGAACGGTCTCGCCACGCTCAGCTCGCTCGCACGGAGCCCCTCAGGCACCGGCGCGGACGAGTTGACGTGCCACCCTTTCTTCAGGTCGAGCTCGAGAGTCAGGCTCACGCTCTCACCGGCGGTGACCGTCCAGGACGACTGCGCAGCACGCAGGCTCAGGACCCCATCGCCACCACGGTCGACGGCTCCCTGCTCGCCGAAGCGCAGCGCGTCGGCAGCGCGGAGCAGGAACGCCGTGGCGTTGGGGTTGCGTAGGTTGCGACCGAAGGCCAACAGCACGGCCTCGGCGTCGGCGCGATACCGACGCTCACCCGTCAAGCGCCAGAGCCTCACCGAGGTCCACGCGGCCAGGCCGTTGCCCGAGGGCACGGCGCCGTCGTAGCCGTCGCGATTCCGCGCCAACAGCTTCTGATGCCGACTGCCGGTGTCCGCCCAGGCGCCACCCGGTAGGAGGAACTGCTCACGAGCCTCGGCGTGCAGCCGTTTCGCCTGGGTCAGCCAGTGCTCGTCGCCGCTGGTCTCGTGAAGCTCGAGGAGACCGTCGACCAGGGCGAGGTGGTCATCGAGGAAGGCCGGTCCGCTCGCGCGTCCGTCCGCCCACTGGTGAAGGAGCCTCCCCTCGTCATCGCGCAGCTCGCGGAGCACGAAGGTCGCCGCGCGAGCAGCCGCCGCCTCCAGCTTCGGGTCGCCGAGCACGCGGGCTGCACGCGCCAGGCTGGCGATGAAGAAACCGTTCCAGTCGCACAGGATCTTCTCGTCGCGCTCCGGCCGGATGCGCTGGCCCCGCACGGCGACCAGCTTCTCCCTCAGGGCCTGCAGGCGCCGATGAAGCACCGGTTCCTTCATCTTGCGAGCGGTCGCGAAGCTCACGGGATCCTTCGGCGCGGTCAGGATGCTGGCACCGGGATGCTCGGGGAAGTTTCCACCCGGGCTCACGCCGTGGAAGGCGGAGAACAACGCCGCGTCCTCGGCACCGAGGGCCGCGACCAGCTCGCTCGGACGCCAGACGTAGAACTTGCCCTCTTCCCCCTCCGAGTCGGCGTCCTCGGCCGAGTAGAAGGCGCCTCCCTCGGCGAGCATGTCGCGCAGCGCGTAGCGGTAGATGCCCTCGGCGCTGCGCCGGTAGGTGACGTCACCCGTGAGACGGTGAGCCTCGACGTAGGCCTGCCCGAGCCAGGCCTGGTTGTAGAGCATCTTCTCGAAGTGCGGCACGAGCCAGCGAGCGTCGACCGCGTAACGCGCGAAGCCTCCGCCCACCTGATCGTGGATGCCCCCGACCTGCATGGCATCGAGGGTCTTGCGCGCCATCTGCAGCGATCGCGGATCACCATCGCGCTGCCATCGCCACAGCAGGTAGAGCAGGGACGACTCATTGGGGAACTTCGGCGTGCGCCAACCGCCGTGCGTCTGGTCGAAGCCATGCCAGAGGCCGTCGATGGCCGTGCTGAAGGTGTCGTCGGCGAGCTCCACCACTCGGAGCTGCTGCTCCAGGCGCTGCTTGACTCGCCGCGCGAGGAGACGCGCCTCGTTGCGAACGAGAGCTTCCTCGGAGCTCCACCGATCAGCGATGGTCTCGAGCTGGTCGATGAATCGGAACTTCGGGTAGTAGGTCCCACCGGCGAAGGGCTCGAGCTCGGGAGTCAGCCAGGCCGAGAGCGGCCAGCCTCCGCGTCGCCTCAGGAGCTGGACCGCCCTCATGTAGACGTCGTCGACGTCGGGTCGCTCCTCGCGGTCGAGCTTGACCGGCACGAAGAGGTCGTTGAGCAGCCACGCCACCTCGTCGTCGGAGAACGACTCGCGTGCCATGACGTGGCACCAGTGACAGGTGCTGTAGCCGACCGACAGGAAGATCGGCTTGTTCTCGGTGCGTGCCTTCTCGAAGGCCTCTTCACCCCACTCGTACCACTGCACGGGGTTGTGCGCGTGCTGACGCAGGTACGGCGAGGTCGCGACGATGAGCCGGTTGACGTGCACCGGCTCCCCCTTCTCGTCGAGGAGGTTGCCGTGGTGGTCACGACCGTCGGCGGTGACCGACCCACCAGCGAGAGCGAGCAGGGTGAGCAGGGGCAGCGCCAGCACCGCGACCTCCCGCCGTCAGCGCTTCCAGGCCGGGGTCTCGGGCATGTCCGCCTCGAGGTCCGTGCCCAGGGCGTCGACCACGCGGTTGATGTAGTTGAAGTACGAGATCACCTGCACCGCATCGAGGATCGCTCGATCCTCCAGGCCCGCCGTCCGCAGGGCCGCGATGTCGTCGTCGTTCATCTCCGCCGGCGTGAAGGTCAGCTTCTCCGCGAAGACGCAGAGCGCTCGATCGACCTCGCTCAGCTCGGCCTCACGCCAGTCGCGCTTGACCGCGTCCGCTACCTCGTCACCGACTCCATGGCCACGGAGATCCTCCCCGTGAGACTCGGTTCAGTAGTGGCACTCATTGGCGCGGGAGACGACCGTGGCGAGCATCTCCCGCTGCGCGCGCGACAGCGGAGACTCCGCCTGCATGATCGAGACGTAGAAGCCGATGGACGAGTGACAGCTCGCCCCGTTGAGCGACATCGTCTGGATGACCTGGGCCACGTGACCCACGCGGTCGAGGGCCCCGCCATAGACCCGAGCGAGACGACCCTCGGCCTCGTCGACAGGAACGGTCTTGATGCGTGTCATCGCTCGCCTCGCCTTCTTTGCTCGATGTTCAGCGAGGCAAGCATGCCCTCATGCCGGCGGGGTCACCAGCTCGTCACGTCGGGCTTCGAGCCACTCCGCCAGCCCCGCCCCGAGCAAGTCGCCCGCCGAGCCGAGGAAGTCCAGGTCACGCCGCGAGAAGGCTCCCGGACGCTCCGGTTGGTCGACGTGGAGGGCTCCGAGCACCCACCCGCGATGACGCAGCGGCACGCAGGCGATGCTCCGGAGACCGTGCTCGCGGACGCTGCCGAGCTCGGCATGACGAGGATCGGCGCTGGCGTCGTCGCTGCTCACCACTCGCTGCGCCGACAACGCCTCGCGCACGATGCCACGGCTGTAAGAGCCGGCCTCATCGAGCGCGCCCTCGGCGGCGAGGTCCACGGCGAGCACCGTCGTCAGCTCCTCGTCGGCGTGAACGAGAACCCGAGCACGACGGGCGCCGATGGTCCGGGTCAGACGTTCGAGGAAGCGTCGCAAGACCGTCTCCGGCGGCGCCTGCTCGGCCGCCAGCCAGGACGCGGCAGTGCTCAGGAGTGCCGCCTGACGCAAGGTCTGTCGCAGCCCCTCCCGCTGTCGCCCGCGACGCTGCTTCGCGACTCGCTCGGCTTCGCGCAGACGGAGCAGCTCGTCGATGAGCTCCTCACCGTCGAGGCAACCGACGAAGCGCCCCTTCGGCAGCGGCTGCGGGTCGGCACGACGACGACGCACGGGAGCGTCGGCCTCCGCTCGCGCCGCTGAGCGCTCCACGCCGGAGAGGAAGCGTCGGGCCGCAAGATCGTCATCGAGGCTCGCTGCGAGCCGATCGAGCGTCGCGGCGGCCTCGCAGGCATGGTGTCGCGCCGGCTCCGCCATCCCCCAGGCGCGATGCACGCGGGCCAGCAGGTCGGCAGCCCGCCAGGACTCCTCGGCCAGCCCGCTCGCCTCCGCGTTGGCCTTCAGCTCGGCCGCCTGGGCGAGGGCCTCTCCCAGCGCACGCTGCTGCAGCAGGAGCTCGGCACGGAGTCGACCGACTCCGATCAGCACCTGCTCGTCCCCCATTTCGCGCAGCACGCGCTCGGCTTCGGCGAGCTCTTCGAGCGAGCCCATGGAGCTGCCCTCGATGAGACGCAGCCGCAAGCTCAGGAGCTGAAGTTCCACGCGCTCGGGTAGTTGTCCACTCGCCGAGCAGGCCTCGTAGCCCCGACTGATGGCGCGACGGGCCTCGGTGAGCTCCAAGCGATCGGCCGCGAAGCCACCGGGTAGCCGCACGCGGAGGCAACCCTCCAGCCGACCCCGCGCCAGGGCCACGAGCAAGCCCGGAAGGGCCTGCACGACACGACGCCGACGTGCTCTTCCGAGAGCGTCCTCGAGCAGGGCCCGAGCCAGCTCGGTCTCACCCAGGCAGCCGTGGAGCTCGCCGAGCCTTCGGCACAGCTCCAACGCCAGCACCTCGTCACCTCGGTCGCGGGCGCGGTGCAGCAAGTCGAGCAAGGCCGAACGAGCTCGACCGAGCTCCCCCTGCGTGGCGGCACGTCGGGCGTGGAGGAGCTCGAGACGCAGTCGACCCTCGACTCCTCCGTGCTCGACGATCTCCTCCGCAGGTCCTTGAAGCAGCTGGTCGGCTCGCTCCCGCTCACCCCTTCGTTCGTCGAGCTCGGCGAGGTCGAGTCGGACCTGCGCTCGCGTCGTCGCGTCGACCACCCGCTCGTCGTCGAGGCAGCGCTCCAGCCACCGGCGGGCCTCGTCACCGGCACCCAAGGTGGCGTGAACTCGCCCGAGCCCACGACAGGCTCGACCCCAAGCCGGCGCGTCGTCCTCCGACTCGGCTCGCGCTCGGGCCCGCTCGAAGGCCTCGAGAGAATCCGCGTGCTGCGCACCCAACCAGCAAGCCCAGCCCAGGCGGGTCCAGTCGTCGGCGCTCCCTGGCTCCGTGCTCACGCCGTCGACGAGGGCCGTGGCCACCCGCTGCGCCCAGCGCACGTGGCCGAGTCGGATCGCCAGGTCGCAACCACGCCGCAGGGCACGACGCAGCGCGGGGCGGTCGCCGCGCGCTCGCGCGAGACGCCGAGCCAGGCACCAACGTCGCCAGGTGGCTCTCACCGGCTCGACCGCGTCGCTGAGCTCGGCGGCGAGCTCGGCCACCGCCAAGCACCATCCCCCCGGCTCGCTCGTTCGTCGAAGGAGCAGCTCGTCGAGGCGGTGCAGGCCGTCTCGCTCGCGGCCACCACGACCAAGGGCCTCGGCGAGCAGCAGCGTGGCCTCGACCTGCTCGGTCCAGGACCGCCGCCGGAGCCAGGCCACCGCCTCCTCGACGATCGCCGGAAGTGGTCGATCGCGCTCGGCGTGAAGCCACCCGTCGAGGAGGACGAGCCAGGCGTGCTCTCGCTCCCGTGGTCGAGCCGCCTCGAGCGATTCGAGCGCGCCGCGAGCCTCGCGTAGCGCAGCCTCCGCCTGCTCGTGAGCCCCCGCTCGGCCATGGGCGACGACCAGGTCCATCAGCGTGGAGAGCCGGAGCTCACCCTCGACCAAGTCGTCCTCACTGCCACCCGCAGCGAGCAGTCCCAAGGCGCGCTCGCAGCTCGGCACGGCCATGCCCAGCCGACCTCGGCGCACGGCGACACGGCCACGACGCGCCAGGGCCTCGGCGTACCTCAGCCGCTCACCCGTTCGACGCGCCGCCTCGAGGGCCTCACGCGCCCGCTCGTCGGCCTCGTCCCAGGCACCTGCGAGCTCGGCGAGCTCGGCGCGCAGCTCGGCCAGCCGCCCCTCCAGGAGGGCGAGCTCGACGAAGTCGGTCTCGTTCGAACCCTGTCGCAAGACATCGAGGCATCGCGCGACGCCCTCACCCACCGCGATCGCCTCGGCGACCTGCCCCTGGTCGAGCAGCTCACTCGATCGATCGAGCGCACGCTGGGCAGTCGTCAGGTCAGGAGTCGACGGATCATCGAGATTCACTCGATCGCACGACGCACGCACGACGGGCTCGACCGTGGCTGCGCCCGCGCGCGTCATGAGCGTCGCCGCTCGCCGCGGAGCCGCCCAGCGAGGGACGTCACCGTGATCACTATCTGAACCACACCGGGCCCAGCCGGAAAGTCACGATAATGTTTCGCATCCGACATTCCTCCGTGGCCCCCAACGTCATCCCGGAAGCCCTCATGTCTCGATTCATCGGTTCGCTCGCCCTGGTCTTGATGCTCGGACCCTGCGTGACATCGGTCTCGGCACGCTCAGCGGCTGCGCCCACCGGCTACACCGGCTCTCCCGTCGAGCTGGTTCCGGGACGCACCTGCGGCACGCACCACGCCGGAGCGAGCACCCCGGCTCCCGTCGGAGCGATGCACGAGGTCGGCCTCACGGAGCTCGGCGGTGGCGCCTTCACCGCGTACGAGCCGGGCACGACCTACACGCTCGAGCTCTCCACGCAGTACTTGGGACGGGACGAGTTCGGCTTCTCGATGATCGGCCTGGCGGGCACGACCCAGGCCGGAAGCTTCGCCACCTCGGCGATGTCGGCCTTCGCGACGGCCAACACCACCGACATCATGACGGGCTACACGTACCACACGCATTCGACGGCCCCCGACGGTCAGCCCGACACCGTCACGTGGATCATCGACTGGACCGCGCCCGCGACCGACGAAGGCGACATCAACTTCTTCTTTTGCACGCTCGCCGCCAACGGCAACAACCGCAACAGCGGTGACACCGAGCTCTGCGACGTCGTGACGATCAGCCCGGGTGCCGTCGCGACCGATGAAGACGGTGACGGCCTCGACGGTCCGACCGAAATGATGCTCGGCACCAGCGACATGGACATCGACAGTGACGACGATGGCGTGGCCGACGGCGACGAGGTCCTCGCCGGCCTGGACCCCGCTGTCTGCGACACCGACGGCGACGGGCTCTTCGATGGTCTCGAGCAGTCCGTCACGATGCCGCTCGCCGGCGCGGGCCCGGTGATGGGCACGGACGTCGCGGCAGGCTGCTTCACGCCCGACGCCGATCCGGCGACCAGCACGGACCCGCTCGACGTCGACAGCGACGACGACGGCATCTCCGACTCCGCCGAGGACGCCAACCTCGACGGCGCATTGAGCGTGGACGAGACCGACGCGGCCGACTGCGACAGCGACGGGGACGGTCTCCCCGACGGGCTCGAGCTCTCGGTGACCGCGGAAATCGCCGACCCCGACGGCGCCGGACCGCTGCTCGGCACCGACATCGCCGCCTTCTGCGATCCCGGCGGCCTGTTCGCCTTCTTCGCCGACGCGGATCCGATGACCTCCACCGATCCCCTCGACGCCGACAGCGACGACGACGGCATCTCCGACTTCGACGAGGACACGACGGCCAACGGGCTCGTCGACGTGGATGAGACCTCGCCCAGCAACTGCGACACCGACGGCGACGGGCTCCCCGACGGGCTCGAGCTCTCGGTGCTCATGCCCGTGGCCGATCCCGACGACATGGGCCTGCTCAAGGGCACCGACACCGACGCGCCCTGCGGCATGGGCCTCGCCTACGTGCTCGACGCCGACGGCATGGCGACCACCTCGCCCCTCGAAGACGACTCCGACGGCGATGGCTGTCTCGATGGCGAGGAAGACGCCAACGGTGACGGCGCGGTCTCTGCCGGTGAGAGCGATCCGGCCGTCGGCGGTGACTGTGCCGTTGGAAGCCCGGCCCGACTGCGGCTGGCCTCCTGGCCCACGGCCGGTCCGGGTGACGTCGCCCTCATGCTCGGCCGCGATCCCTGCACGACCACTGGCGACCTCCGCGCTTGCGAAGAGCTGGGAACCGACCTCGGCACGATCCTCGACGTGAACGACCCGGTCTTCCCCTTCACCATGGCAGTGGACGGCGCCCTGGTGCTCATCGAGCACGACGCCGACATCGCCACGCCCGGTGACACCGGAGTGCTGGACGTCACCAAGACTCCTGCCGGAGAGGTCGTCGTCGAGCTCCGCTGACCCCGACGGCGTGCTGTCGAGGTAGGCTCGGTCCATGAGACGCCTGCATCGAGGGCTCCTCGCGGCCACGCTGCTCGTGGTCCCCGGCCTCGCCACGGCCGAGGTCACGGGCAGCACGACCACGATCTTCCGCTTCTTCGACCTCCGGCACGACCGACCGGAGGTCGAGTCGGTGCGGACTTATCGTCCGCTCGACCAACACGTCCGGCTCAACTGGAGCGACCTCGGCGCGAAGGACCGCTGGGAGATCGACCTCCACGCCCGGGGCCGTGTCGATCTCGCCACCGGTCAGCGAGGCGGCGAGGACGAGCTTCAGGTGTTGCTGGCCGAAGCCACCTGGCGGCGACCGTCGGGCAAGCTCTCGGTTCACCTCGGTCGTCAACGTTCCCTCACCGGTCTCGGCTGGCGCGCGTTCGACGGAGTGAAGGTTCAGGGACGACCGAACAGTCACGTTCACCTCTTCGGCTCGCTGGGCTTCCCCGTCGAGCTCGGTGAGAACGAGTCGTCCGACACCGACGGCCTGACCTACGCCGGTGGCCTGCGCTTGCGGCTGGCGAAGACGGGCTCCTTCGGCCTCGACTACGAGCGACGCGAGTTCGACGGCAAGGTCCGCGAAGAGACGGCGGGTGCCGACCTCGAGCTGCGGCTCGGTCGGGTGCAGGTTCACGCCAACGCCGACTACAGCCTGCTGCTCGATCGTTTTGGCGAGACCGCGGTGGTCGCCAGCTTCAGTCCGGCCCCCCGTCATCACGTCGAGGGACGGGTGCTGCGGGTCCAGCCCATCCTCCCGGCCGACTCCATCTTCGTGGTGTTCACCAGCAACCCGGTGACCGAGCAGCGCGTCGCCTACACCTATCGCACGGACAAGGGCCTCTCGCTCGGCACCTACTTCCTGCACGCCAACTACGAGGACACCGACGTCCCCGGCCCCGAGGATCTCGACCGCGCGGCGGTCACCGCGAGCTACCGAGGCCCTGGCGTGCGCAAGACGAAGCACCGTGGCGAGATCGGCTGGCAGTCGGGCTTCTCCGGTGATCGTCTCGCCGCCCGTTACGACGTCGACTTCGACCTGAACCCGCGCTGGCGGCTCGGCGGCGGCGCAGCGGTCAACCGCTACGAGAACCGCTACCGCCTCGACGACAGCGACCAGGTCGTCGCCTTGCGAAGCCGGCTCACCTATCGGTGGCGGCAGCGCTTCGAGCTGGCGATGAGCCTCGAGCAGTTCTTCGGTCGCGATCGCGACAACCTCCGAGGCAGCGTGGTCGTCCGCACGCTGCTCGGCAAGGCTCGACAGCAGCGTCCCTGGTGGCAGGGCGGCTTCGACGAGGGTTGGGTCAGTCGCCCCGCCGAGAGCCGTGAGCGTCCGGTCGTCGAGAGAGGTGCTCAATGAAAGCGCTGGTCCTGCTGCTGCCCACCCTCTTCGACCCGTGGTCCGGCGGTCACCAGACGAAGGACGACGAGCGCAACCCGGTGGTCATGCCGGAGCAACGCATCGAGGTGACCTTCGACCACGCCAAGCATCTCGCCGAGGCGGGTCTCACCTGCATCGACTGCCACGAGGGCGTGACCGAGTCCACCAAGACCAAGGACTACAACATCCCGTCGCGCGACCTCTGCCTCGACTGCCACGACGGCGACGAGATCCCCTGGCGCTGGTCGAAGAAGGCGAAGGACCCCAAGAACGCCATCGCCCTGCCGCCGGCGCACCTCCACTTCGCCCACTCCATCCACATGGAGCTGGAAGGCGTGAGCTGCGCCACCTGCCATCCGGGAGTCGAAGAGGCCGGGCTGGCGACACGGGCGCACCTCCCCTCGATGGAGACCTGCCTGACCTGCCACGACGGCACGCAGGCCGCGGACTCCTGCACGACCTGTCACCTCGAGGGCTGGGGCGGCCGGATCAAGACGGCCTTCGCCGAGGGCGAGCTCATCCCCGACGACCACGGCGAGCTCTGGGCGAGCCAGCACGAGGTCCACGGTGAACGCGATCTCGAGTACTGCGCGTCCTGTCACGCACAGACCGACTGCCTCTCCTGTCACGAGGGCTCACTCCCACCGACCTTCCACGATGGGGGTTACCTGCATCGTCACCCACAGGAAGCGATGGCCAACAGCCCGGTCTGCGCGTCGTGTCATCGGCTCGAGACCTTCTGCCAGGACTGTCACTTCCGCGCTGGGGTGACCTTCGACAGCGGTCGGTGGAGCTTCGACACCTTCCATCCGCCGGGCTGGGCCGACTTCCCGCCCTTCTCGACCGCCGAGCATCACTCGAAGATCGCGAAGAAGAACATCAGCTCGTGCACGGCCTGCCACGTGCAGGAGGACTGCGTCTCCTGTCACGCCTGGTATGTCGGCGCCCCACGCACGCACCCGGCGGGCTGGGCCGACTCCGATGCGATGCGAACGCTGCGTCGCGAGAACTTCGGGCTCTGCATGGAGTGCCACGACGGCTCGCCGGGGGATCCGATCAACGGTCCGTAGGCTGCAACGAGCGATGGCTGGCAACCGGCGACTCAGCCCTTCCCTCCGAACTTCATCGGCATCGACACCCTCAGCAGGAAGTCGGGGGCGTCCTCGGTCAGGCCAGCAGCGATCGACACCGACAGGCTCCGACGCGGGCTCAGTGACCAGCTCGCGCCGATGCCGAAGCGGGCGTCGTTGATCCGCGAGCCCGGGATGTCCGTGCCGTCGAGACTCGTCTCGTCGGTGATCGAGTGCTGGAGCTGGAAGCTCAGGCTGGTGCGGTAGTTCAGTTGCAGCGCCAGGCCGAGGCTGTAGTCGAACGCCAGGCCCGGTGAAAGGTCACCGCTCAAGTAGTCGCCGCTCACCTCGCGACCGTGCGTGTAGCGCAGGCCGGCGCTCGCGAAGAGCACCACCGGATCGCTCGGGCGGATCGCCGTGACGTCGGCCGACACCGACCAGAACCCCGAGCCGAACGGCAAGGTGTCGTCACGGGGGTTCTCGGGATCGTGGTCGAAGGGATCCTTGCCGGTCGGCACGAACAGGTTGCCTCGCGCCAGCCAAGTCGTGCTGCCGGCGATGGCTTTCGGGTTGAGATGCATGCTGAAGCCCAGCCGTAGGTCACCCAGCCCCGAGCCGCTCGCACGCTTGGCCTCGCCGTCGTTGAGCGCGAGGTCGTCGGAACGGTAGCGATACGGCAGCTCACCCTCGAGCTGGTAACGACCCGAGAGACCGTAGCTGGCGGCGAAGCCCGCGCTGACCAGGTCGCGCTCGACCGATCCGCTGCGGATGAGCCCGGCCACGAAGAACGGCAGCAGGCTGAAGCCCTCGATCGAGAGCCGGCTGTTCGACGTGAAGCCGTAGGTCAGCGACGGCTCGAGCTCCCACTCCCCCGGTCGCAGCAGCGGACTGCCGGTCGCCATCTCCGCCCGACGTCGCTCGGCAGCCGCCTGCACCTCCGCCTGCAGCAGGGCCTCCCTCGTCCGGTCGGCTGCGTCGGAGGGCAGCGCGACCGGGGCCGCCGTCGGCGGCGGGGCGGCAACTCGGGGCGCCGGCCGCTCGGCCAAGAGACCGAGCGCCTGCTGAAGACGCCCTTCCAGCTCCGCCACCCGCCGCTCGAGCTGCTGGATGCGGTGGTCCGACGTCGCCTCCGCGGGGGCGCTCTCCAGCGCGTCGACGGTCGGCGACCTCGTCACTCCGACCAGGAAGACGCCGAGGAGCAGCCACCGTGACGCACGAGCCGTGCTCGCCATCAGAATTCCCCAGCCACGAGGGGGACGAAGGGTCCCGCCGGTCGGCCGAGACGTCGGAGAACGTGACCCGGTGGTGCCTGCTCGGTGGCGTCGAGCGCGGTGAGCACGGGCTCCGGCGGGCGTCGTGGGTCGAACACCCGAAACGCCAAGCCTCGGCAGTCGTAACCCCGGCATCCTTGCGCCGCCCGCCACCAGCGGGCGAACTGCTTGAGCGGGACGTTGACCCGCCCCTTCGCGGGATCCGCCAGGAGCGCGCGGCCGTCACGGAATCCCAGCAACACGACGTAGTGCTGAAAGCCGTTGACCCTCACCGGCACGATGAGCGGCGGCGCGTGATCGGCCAACGACTCGAGGTCGAGACGGTAACCCGTGGCATCGAGACCACGGCTGCGCACGAAGCGACGCAGGTCGAGAAGCGAGAAGCCCCGACGCGCGACGATCTTTCCGATGTCTCCCGTGGCCAGGATCATCGAGATGATCTCGGCCTCCTCCACCTCGACGTCGAGCTCGCCCCGGAGGATGGTCGCCAGGGCGGCGGCTCCGCAGCTGAAGTCGAGCTCTTGGAGCACGACTCCTTCTTCACGGAGCTCGTGAAGACTCTTGACGGGGACCCGCACGCGGCTCCCCACGTGACTGGCCGAGCCGGCCACGGCGATCTCGGCGCCGTGGACCGGGCTCGTCCAGACGAGGTGCATCGACATCCCTGCGACGAGCAACGCTCGCCTCGCTCCCCAGCGACACATGACGGAAGCTCCGTTCGCCTCTTACCTCTGAAGACTCCCCGTCAGCTCCGAGAGGTTCACGAAGCTGAGGTTGTTCCCGTCGAAGCCGATGGAGCTGTGAGCGGGATCGATGATGACCTGCAGGTTGATGCCGACCGACACGTCGCCACCGGCGAACACGTTGAGGAAGCTCTGCGCGTTGCTGAGTGCCTCGCCGCCGAGGGAGATGTTGGTCGTGATCTGATTGAGGTCGACCCCGTCGAAGCCGAGCGTGACTCGACCCGACGGCGTGGTGATCTCGGTCGGTCCGGTCGTCGCGGAGCCATCGGAAGGCGCCACGAGGATCGGCGGCGCCTCGCTCGGCGCCTCGAGGCCCGGCGCCAACGCAGCAACCGGATGGCCCGCATCGACCAGGCCGCTGAAGCCGAGCGTCGCTCCCAAGTCCAAGGCCACCTCGATGCCGCCGGCGTGGATCGAATCCAGCTCGGCGTCGGTGAGAACCTCGCTCTCGGCACGCGTCGCGCTCGCGAGGAGCCACGACACGATCACGACCAGCGCGGTCGTCTTGAGCCATGAGTTCATGACAGCACTCCTTTCGGAGCCCTGCGCCCCGGGTCCAGCCCCGGAGCGCAGTTCGGCTCAGATCCCGCTCTTGATGATGTCGGTGATGCCGATGGGGTCGATGCCCCCACCGACCCCGACATCACCGGTCCGAGAGACGGCGCCGACGTTCGAGAAACTGCTGTTGGTCGCACCGGTCGCGATGCTTCCGCCGCCCTCGACGTTGTCGACCGAGACACCGCCCGAGTTGACGTTCGAGCTCACGCCGACCGCCGTCCCCACCGGCCCCATGGCCGCGATGAGGTTGATCGCGTCGACGTATTGCTGCGACACGTCGTTGAGGTCGAGGTCGTTGTCGACCTTGGCATCACCCTCACCGTTGGTCGCCGCGTGGCTGGCCGAGCTGCCGTAGCCACTACTGGCCCCGCTGCCCGCCGCCGAGACGGTCGTCGCCGAGTGATCGCTGTGCAGCGTGGTCTCGGTGACCGTCGTCGTGGAGGACGAGCGGTGTTGGTGGCTGGCCGCCGAACCCGGCACGGGCTTGGTCGGATGAGTGGGATCGGCCGGATCCCCGTAGGGCAAGCGATCGAGATCCGCCGGTTGCTCGACAGGGGTCCCGCCGACGCCGGGCTCGGCCCGACCGGCCGAGCTCCGACCATGGTTCGAGATGGTGACCTGCGATCGGCCCTCACCTCGGTCTCCCTTGCTCGAGCTGCTCTATATATGGTTGAAACCATCAATCGGCGTTTGCCAATTGAAATCCGCTTGCCAGCCAAGTGCGGCATCTACACTGGGTATATAACCCCATAACGCTGTTGCGCTGTACATATTGGCCGCTTTTGCAGCTTGAATATCACGTTCAGCATCACCGATATACAAACAACGGCTCGGATCAACGTCTAAGATCTCAGCGGTGTGTAATAGTGGATCCGGTGATGGTTTTGACACAGCTAATGTATCGCCACTCACAACCGCTTTTGCATCACGCAAAGAGGGAATAGCTTGCACTAAGGGCTC
>JBCCFW010000153.1:0-19115 GCA_039029535.1 Acidobacteriota bacterium | reverse complement strand
GGGTCTCCGGTCCCCCGCCCCCCGATGCCTCGCCGAACGTCTTCGGCGGGGCATCGGTGCGTCTGACAGGTCGTTTCGAGCGTTGCAGCGCTCGCCCCCACGCCCTCGCCTTGCGGGGGCGTGGTTCGTTTTCCGAGACGTGTCCGCGCGAACGTCGATCGGCCCCGAGACCGCGATTTTTCTCGACTTCGCGTTGTTCGGCGTCAGGCAGGGACCTCAGTGACCGCGTCAGGGCTCCGTGAGGCCGGGAGAAACTCCTTGCCGCACCTTTCTGATTACGGTTACCTAGCCGCTCCTCGACGCGTGCACCGTCCCTGACGGTCGATCACCTTGGACTCAGCTCTTCCCCCGGGCACGGCGGCTCCCCGCCTCCGGTCACGCCGCACGTCTTGAGGTCTCCCGCGCTTCCGCTGAAACTCAGCCCACCCGGAGACATCCCCCATGTCGAGACGGACCCTCTCCTTCCTGAGCGGCTCGGCCCTCCTCCTCCTCGCCCTGGGCGCCCAAGCCCAGCCCGCCAACGACGAGTGCTCCAACGCCACCATGGTCGCCGTGCCCTCGCTGACCGCCGGCGAGACCTGCGACGCCAACCCCTCGTTCAACCTCCCGCCCGTGTGCGGCAGCTTCCTCGACCTGTTCGACAACAACGTCTGGTTCTCGTTCATCGGCACCGGTGAGCAGGTCACCCTGAGCACCTGCCTGGACCTCGGCGGGTCCGCCGACTTCGACACGCAGATCGCCGTGCTCTCGGGCGACTGCGCCGAGCCCGTCTTGACCTGCGTCGACGGCGACGACTCCGACCCCCTCTGCTCGGAGTTCGGCCCCTCCACGGTCACGCTCTGCACCGAGGAAGGCTTCGAGTACCTCGTGGTCGTCACCGGCTTCATCGCCTGCGGCAACTTCGAGCTCGCGGTCATCGACGATGGCCCCTGCCTCACGACCTGCGTGACCGCCGAGTCTCTCGAGATCGGCAGCGCGATCGACGGCACCACGATGGACGCCCTCAGCTCTCCCGACGTGCCTCAGTGCTGCACCGAGGACGACGGCCAGGTCATGAACACCTCACCCGACACCTGGTACAAGGTCGTCGGTGAGGGTGGCCGATTGCAGGTCACGACCTGCCCCGACCTCGGCGGCGCCGCCGACTTCGACACGCGCATCAGTGTCTTCTGCGGAACTTGCGACGAGCTCCGCTGCGTCGACGCCAGCGAAGACGACCTGACCTGCAGCCCGGGCAACCGCCTGACCTCGACGGTCGAGTGGTGCGCCGAGGCCGGCGTGGAGTACCTCATCCAGGTCCACGGCTTCTCCGACTCGACCGGCAACTTCACCGTCGCGGCCAACGACATCTCCGGCGGGGTGTCCTGCGACGACTTCCCCATCTGCGTCGACAGCGACCCCTGCTGCGAGGGCTGCAACCTCTTCCAGCTCGTGCGCCTGGCCTTCCCGGACCCGCCGCCGCTCTCCGACATGCATCCCTGCTTCGGAGCCCCGGCACCCTTCGCGTCCGACCTGTGCTGCGAGACCGCCAACTACTTCTTGCCGCTCATCCCGGGCATGCCCACGATGCTGCCGTTCGGTCATCCCTGCACGGGTCCCTGCCCGGCCGACTGCATCACCCTCGACTTCGCAGGGGTCGACGCCGGCACGGATGCGGAGACCGCGTTCTCCGGCGTGACCATCACCGGCACCTCGACGGTGAGGATCTTCGACACCAGCACGCCGACTTGTGACGACGACGACCTCCTGACTCCCGGTGCCGGCGCCGGCAACGACATGGCGCGTGGCAACGCTGCAGTCCTCCAGGAAGACAGCGACTGCGAGCCCAACGACGCGCAGGACGGCGGCGTCATGACCTTCACCTTCGACGCCCCGATCAAGCTCGATTGGTTGGGCGTGCTCGACACCGAGGAGGGTGGCGAGGTCCGCACCTACGACGACGGCGGCGGCCTGCTCGACACCGTCACGATCGCCGCCAGCGAGAACAACGGCTGGCAGCGCATCGAGGTGCTCAACGGCTGTGGTGTCTCGGTCGTCGAGGTGACTCTCAACGGCTCCGGTGCCGTGACCGAGCTGGCCTGCGACTCCGGCGGCCGTCGGGGCTCCAGCGTGGGTCGTCCGCTCGGGAGTGGTCGCGTCATCCGGGGCGGCGTCAGTGACGGTCGTCGCGGCAGCGTCGCGGACTCCCGTCGGGATCCGGGCGCCGGTCGCACGCGCCGCTGACGCCTGACCGCCGATCCGAGCTCCGAGCTCGGTGACGAGACCCCGTCGAGGCGACTCGGCGGGGTCTCCTCGTTTCCGAGACGTGGTTCCCTGGCCCGGACATGCCAGGATGCGTCATGACGTCGGCGCAGGCAGGCTGGTTGGAAGGCGTGGCCCGAGGGCAGCTCGAGACCCTCGTGCCCGTGTTCGCCCTGGTCGTCATGGCTGCCGCGAGTTGGCTGCGAGTCCGGCCCAAGGTCGGCTCGAGCCTCCCCTTCGACTGTCTCGCTGCCGCCTTGTTGCTGCCGCTCGCGATCACCGAGCTCGCGCTCTGCCTTGCGGTCTCCGTGCCCGGGTCCGCGCTGCTGCCGGGCCTGAGCTGGCCGGTTCAGCCCTGGGCCGGCTCGCTCACGACGGGCTTCGGCCTGGTCGCCCTCCCCTTCCTCGGCCTGACCCGGGTCCCGAACGACGACGACACGAGCGACGGTCCGGACGCCGACGGCGTGGCGGGCTTGCTCACCCTGCACCTCCTCGCCGCTTCGCTCCTCTCACTGCTCTGGCCGGCGCTGCGACCGCTCGGGCTCGTGCTGGTCACCGCGACCGCCGGGCTCGTCCTCGTCGTGGGCCTCCTCCCCTGGTGGGGTCGTCCCGTCGGCCGCGATCGCTGGCTGGCGCTGCTCACCGCGGCGACTCTCCTCCTCATGTTGCTCGGGCTCCGGCGTGGCCTGCCCGATCCCGCCGGGCTCGTCTTCTCCCTCGTGCCCGCGCTGATCGTGTCGTCGCTGCTGGTGTGGTGGACCGGTCGCGACACGGTCCCGGCCGAGGATCAGTCGAGTTGACCTTCCCCTCGTCGGCCCGAGAGCTGCACGACCAGCCGACGCTGACGCGCGCGGTTGTCGAAGTCGACGAAGATGACCTGCTGCCAGGTGCCGAGCACGGGTCGTCCCTCGAAGACGGGGACCACCAGCGAGGGACCGAGCAGGCTCGCCCGGACGTGCGAGTGACCGTTGCCGTCGTGCCAGGTGTCCTCGTGGTGATAGTGCTGGTCGCGAGGAGCGATGCGCTCCCAGAGCTCGGCGAGGTCGCGCACGAGACCGGGCTCGTGCTCGACGGTCGTGAGCCCACCGGTGGAACCTGGGCAGAAGATCAGGACCTGCCCCTCCTCGAGGCCGGCCTGCTCGACTCGGCTCACGAGCTCGGGGGTGATGTCGACGATCTCCCCCTCGCCTCCGGTCTCCAGGTCGAGTCGCTGCGTGTCGAGGATGATGTCCATGCTCGAGAGCATGCACCGCACCAACCGTGGCAGCATTCGTCATGACCTTGACCGTCGACGAGCATCCTCTCCTGCGCCTGGTGGCCTTCACCGCCCGACTGCCCGGTCCCCTGGAAGAACACCCCAGCCCCGACTGGCTCATCGCGCTGCTCGCAGCGGAGACGGCCGACGCCCCCTTGCGTCGGGACGACGACACCAAGAAGGCCGTGCGCCTGCTGCTGCGTCACGGCGGCTTTCGACCGAGCGGTCGGAGCCGCCCGGCCTCGGAGTACCTGGCGCGGGTCGCCGAGGGTGACGGGCTCGGCTCCATCAACCTGGCAGTCGACCTCGGCAACGTCGTCAGCCTGCACTCGGGCCTGCCGGTGAGCGTCGTCGACCTCGACCGCCTGAGCGAGCCCCTGCGGGTCGGCGTCGTGCCTCCCGACGCGGAGCCGCCGCACTCGCACTACGTCTTCAACCCGAGCGGTCAGGAGCTGAGCCTCAAGGGCCTGCTCTGCCTCCACGATGCCGACGGGGCGACGGCGAGCCCCGTCAAGGACGCCCAGCGCACGAAGACCGACGGCACGACCCGCTCGCTCCTCTGCCTGGTCTGGGGGAGCAGCGACCTGACCGAACGGACGGAGACGGCAGCGAGCTGGTTCAGAGAGCTCTGCGAGCGAGCGGGGCTCACGGAGCTGACGACCGTGGACTGAGGCCGCCCTGGGTCAGCTTGCGGGCGTCTCGACGCATCGCCATGCTGGGTCTCATGGCCACCGTTCGGACCTCTTGCAACCGGGATTGCCCCGACGCCTGCTCCCTCCTCGTCACCGTCGAGAACGGGCGCGTCACGCGGCTGCGCGGCGACCCGGACCACCCGGTCACCCGCGGCTTCCTCTGCGAACGGACGACGCGCTTTCCCGAGCGTCAGCACGATCCGGCACGGCTCACGAGTCCCCTTCGCCGCACCGGCGACGGCTTCGAGACGGTGAGCTGGGACGAGGCCCTCGACGACATCGCCGCCCAGCTCCTCGCCATCCGCGAGGAGTCCGGACCGGCCGCCATCTTCGCGTACCGCTGCGGCGGCTCGATGGGCCTGATGAAGCACGTCACCGACGCCTTCTTCGAGGCCTTCGGTCCCGTCACCGTGAAGTCCGGCGACGTCTGCTCGGGTGCGGGCGAGGCCGCGCAGGAAGCCGACTTCGGCATCTCCGAGAGCAACGACTTCTTCGACCTGCGCAACGCCCGGTCGGTCCTCCTCTGGGGCAAGAACCCCCACGTCGCCAGCGTCCACCTGCTGCCTCTTCTCAAGGAGGTCCGACGCAGCGGCGCGCGGCTCGCGCTCATCGACCCCGTGCACCATCGCGGCACCAGCTTGGTCGACCACTACCTCCAGCCGCGACCCGGCGCCGACGTGGCGCTGGTCCTCGGCGTCGCGCGACGCCTGTTCGAGACCGACCGCCACGAGGCTGACGCGGCGGAGTACTGCGACAACTTCGACACCTTCCGCACGCTGGCGATGGCCCGCAACACGCAGGAGTGGGCGGCCCTCGCCGAAGTCGAGACCGACGAGCTCGAGCTGCTGGCCACGATGCTGGCGGAGGGTCCGGCGACCATCCTCGTCGGCTGGGGCATGCAACGACGCGCCAACGGAGCGGCCATCGTCCGAGCGGTCGACGCGCTCGCCGCGATCTCCGGCAACATCGGCCGACCGGGTGCCGGCGTGTCGTTCTACTCGCGTCGACGCCAGGCCTTCGACACCTCGTTCAGCCAAGGGCTCGCCATCGCGCCACGCACCATCCCCGAGCCCCTCTTCGGTCCCGGCATCCTCGCCGCGAACGACCCGCCGATCCGCGCATGCTGGATCAGCTCGGGCAACCCCGCCTGCATGCTGCCCGACGCCAACGCGGTCGCCGAGGCCTTGCGCACGCGCGAGCTCACGGTGGTGGTCGACTCCTTCCTCACCGACACGGCGGCCTGCGCGGATTACGTGCTCCCCACGACGACCATGCTCGAGGAAGACGACCTCCTCGGCGCCTACGGGCATCACTGGATCACCGAGGCGCGTCCGGCGCTGCCGCCGCCGCCTGGAGTTCTCGCCGACCACGAGATCGTCGCGCAGCTCGCTCCCCGACTCGGCCTCGGCGCACCGTTCACCGACGACGCCGAGGCCTGGAAGGAGAAGATGCTGTCGCGGGTCGCCGGCCAGGGGGCGTCGCTCGCCGACCTGCGCGAGAAGCCGGCCGTGCGCAACCCCGAGGCCGCGGACGTCGTATTCGCCGAGCGCGTCTTCGACACGCCGTCGGGTAAGGCCAATCTGGTCACCGAGCTCGACCCCGACCCACCCGAGGCGCCGGAAGGCCAGCTCATGTTGCTGTCCCAGTCCACGAGCAAGACACAGGCCTCCCAGACACGACGGGAGGAGCAACAGGGCCCCTTGGTCGCACGCCTGCACCCCGACAGTGCGGCGGGGCTCGATGACGGCGCCCGTGCCGAGCTGGTCAACGAGCTCGGTCGTCTCGTCGTGCAGCTCGAGCTCGATGCGAAGCAGCGGCCGGGGGTCGTGCTCGTCGACAAGGGCGGCTGGCTCTCGGCTGGCCGCTGCGCGAACGTGCTCGTGGCGGCAGCCTGCACGGATCACGGCGAGGGTGCCGTCTACCTCGACACCTTCGTGACGCTCGTCCCAGCATGACGGCGACGGCGACCCACTTCCTCGATGGGCTGTCGGCGGCCCTCCGTGGCGCCCGCATGGCCTGGCAGAGCAAGGCCATGCGACGGACCTACCTCCAGCTCGTCCTGGCGATCCTCGGGGGCACGCTGCTCTTGCAAGGAGGGCTCGGGCTGCTGGTCTGGCGCTTCACCGACATCGAACCGTCCCGCTTCTGGTGGACCCTGCTGCGGTGGACGCTGCTCTTCGTCGTGTTGGTGGCCTCTCCCGCGATCTCGTTCGTCGTCATCCGCCTCGGCGTGCCGCTGCTGTCGGAGCGAGTCCTGCTCGCCGCGCTGAAGGAACGTCACCCCAACCTCCACGCCGAGCTCCTGGAGCGCGAAGGCCTCAGCACTTGGCGTTCGCTGCGCATCTCGCTCGGTCGTCTCATTCGCTACGTGCTCTGCCTCGCAGGCCTGTTGGTGCTCTCCTTCGTCCCTCTCGTGGGCGCCCTCGTGGTGGTGCCGCTGAAGCTCCTGCTCACCGCCTGGGTGCTCGGCTCCGAGCTGCTCGATCCCTACATGAGCCTCTCGGGCATGAATGGCTCGCATCAGCGTCAGTGGCTTCACGAGCACCGTGCGACCGTGGTCGGCTTCGGGCTGACGTTCAGCCTCTTCCTCGCCGTGCCGCTCGTCGGCATCTTCAGCGTCGCGCTGGGACAGTCGGCCGCCGCGGTCCTCCTCGGTGAGGTGCTCGTGCCCCGTGACGAGAGGCTCGAGTCGGAGCCGAGCTCATCGCCGGTGACGGCGTGAAGGTTCACCTCCCGCACGGAGACGAGCCCGGCTTCCTCGACGTGCTTCGGGCCGGGCTCCCGCCCGAGGTCGAGCTGCTGGTCGGTGACGATCCTCCCGGCTGCGATGAAGCGCAGGTCCTCGTCGAGGGACGGCCGAGCGAGGAGCGACTCGACTCGTGCCCGTCACTTCGACACGTGGTCATCCCCTGGGCCGGCGTGCCCGAGCCGACGCTGCATCTCTTGCGCGAACGTTCCGGCCTGAGCCTGCACGTGCTGCATCACAACGCGGCGGCCACCGCCGAGATGGCGGTCGCGCTCATGCTGGCCGCGTGCAAGCGTCTCGTGCCCGCCGATCGAGAGCTGCGCTCGGGCGATTGGAGCCGTCGCTACGAGACCGACCAGGGCTTCATCCTGGCGGGACGTCGCGTGCTGGTGGTGGGCTACGGCTCCATCGGTCGACGGGTGGGCGCGACCTGCCGTGCGCTCGGGATGCACGTGACGGGAGTGCGTCGGCGCCTGACTGGCTCGACGCCGGACACCGACATCGAGGTGCGCGGGATCGAGCACCTGCGAGAGCTCTTGCCGGTGGCGGACGTCCTGCACGTCGCGTTGCCGCTGACCGAGAAGACCCGTGGTCTCATCGGGAAGGAAGAGCTCGCGGCGCTCCCCGATGGTGCCGTGGTGGTCAACGTCGGTCGGGGCCCCATCATCGACGAGGAGGCGCTCTGGTCCGAGCTGAGCTCGGGTCGCCTCGCGGGTGCAGGGCTCGACGTCTGGTGGCAGTACCCGACGAGCGCGGAGGGCAAGACGAACACGGCGCCGTCCCGCTTCGACTTCGGCTCACTCGACAGCGTCGTGCTCAGCCCTCATCGAGCCGGTCATGGCGATGCGACGCCACGACGTCGGGCCGAAGCGCTGGCCGAGCTGCTGAGGGCCGCGGCTGCCGGTGAGGAGGTGGGCAACCGCGTCGACCTGGACGAGGGCTACTGAGCCGACTGGCGGCGCAGCGAGGTCGACGCGGTCACCGTCAGGCTCAAGCCTGCTGCGCGGCTTCCTGGTAGAGCGCGATGGTCGCACCGGTGGGATCGGTGATGACGGCGAAGCGGCCGATGTTGGGGATGTCCATCGGCGGCACCTGACCGGTCGCGCCGAGCTCCTTCGCCTGTCCGAACGAAGCGTCGACGTCATCGACCTGGACGTAGGTCATCCAGTGCGGGGGCACCTGCTCCGGCATGTCCGACGGCATCGCCATCATCCCGCCGACGGTGTCGTCGCCTCGCTTGAACATGGTGTAGGTGCCCATCTCACCCATGTCCATCTCCTCGATCGTCCAGCCCAGGAGCTTCGTGTAGAAGTTGGTTGCCGCTGGCACGTCGCGCGTCATCAGCTCGTTCCAGCAGAAAGTACCCGGGCCGCTCGGTTTCTCGTTCGCCATGGTCATGTCTCCGAAGTCGATTCGGTGGTTGAAGGACCTGTCGGGGCGGACGCTAGTGGTCCCCCGGGATCTCGTCAACGAGCACCAGCGACCGCTGGTTCCCGAAGCAAGAGGGGCCGTCGCCCTCCCGATTTTCGCCAGATGATGCCACGAAATTTTCCCCTTGCATTCGCCTCAATTTCGCTTTATCTTCGTCTTCGTTCGTGGGGCTCACCCGGGAGCGCGCACTCCCAGCCCTTCCTTTCCACGCTCTTCCCCCAGGTCGGTGCTCTTTCATCCCAGAGCATCGACACCGAGCCCCAGGCGCGAGGGTGGCCTACCCCAGCCCCGCGCCAAGGCCGCCACGTGCCGGTCACTGCGCAGACCGGTCGGGCAAGACGTGTGCGGCCTGCCTTTTCCCTCCGCCGCCCGGCCTTCGGGTCGGGCGATGGAGGGAAGCGGGCGATCCGGGGCGGTGGCTCTCCACTCCGGATCGCCCGAACCTCACTCCGTTCGACGAGGTCGTGCGTCCCGAGCCTCGGGCACGACACGGCCGCGTCCGCGGCCACCCTCTCCTCCCATCGCCTGCACCACTCCGCACGGGTCTTCTTCGCCATGGATGACGCTCACGTCCCGACGCGCCAACTCCGAGCGGGCCATCGCCACCGCCCGACCTCCGTCGACGATGCACTGCGCGGCCATGTCGCTCAGAACGGCCAGGCGCTCCTCTTCGCTCCGCCCACGGGCGACCGGATGACCGAGCCGCGCCAGCGTCGCCTCCAGCACGTCCCAGTAATTCCCCTCGATGGTCCCCCGTGGCGTCATCGTCTGGAGCAGGTCCGCCGCCGCGCCGGTCTCGCCACGACGCAGCAAGGCGAGTAGCTCGACGACGACCGCCACGTTGGTGCGCAGCAGACGCGCGTGGTGCGCAGCGAGCTCTCGGTCCTCGAGCAACTCCGGCGCGAGGGTCACGGTGTCGAAGAAGTAGCGGTCGGCCTCCCAGAGCGCCGGCTCCTCCTCCGGTGAGCCGAGCTCGCTAGCAGCGATGACGTGAAGAGCCGGCAAGTCACCGGTGCCGATCTTGAACGCCACGCTCTGGCAGGGGTTCCCCGGCACGTACGGCGGCGGCGTGATCCCGATGGGGATGGGCACGCCGAACAACGCGACGTTCACCGTGGGTTGATGTGGCGGCGAGCCCTGGCGCACGAGGAAGGGTGACTGGCTGCCGTCACTGATGAGACTGACCGTGTCGGCGAAAGTGAAGGGTGTCTGCCAGGCGTTGTCGCTCGGGTCGCCGGGGCCTCCCTGCGGACCGGTGAACCCCTTCATGCTGAGCAGGTAACCGGCGAGCCCCGTCGTGAAGTGATTGCGGCGGATCGTGCTCGCCGCCATGGCCGGTCCTTGAGCGTGAACGTGGACTCCAGCGCCCACGATGTCGTTGCAGGTGATCCGCGTCCGCGGGCTCTGGGCAGCATGGATGGCCTGGACTCCGGGGACCTGGCTGACGCCGAGCGCGGTCACCGAGTTCGAGTTGACGACCACCTCTTCGCAGTCGACGACGTGCACGCCCCGGGCCGCCGCAGTGACGCCGGCCGTGAGGACCATCTCGTTGTTGCTCACCGAGACGTGGTCGGACGAGCGCACGTGCGTGAGGTCGCCCCAGCCCTGGAAGGCGTTGCGCCAGACGTTGGTGCTCGCCGTGGCAGAGACCACGCGTCTGACGTCGTCGACCAGGACCCCCAGGACGGCGACCCCCGTCGCGTCGACGATGTCGTTGACGAACACGTCGGCCCGACAGTCGCGGAAGGCCTCGAGCGCGACCCCCACCCCGAAGCCGTGGAAGTGATTGGAGTCCACGACCAGCTCGCTCTCACGCTGCGAGTGGATCCGCACGGCCTCCCGCTCCGTGTCGAGGAAGGTGTTGTGCGAGATGGTGGCATCGAGCTGCACCGAGGCGTCGATGCCTCGATGACAATCCTTGAAGGTGTTGGATAGCGTGAACGGCGGGGGCCCACCCACGACGAGCTCGAAGGCCCCGCCCGGACCGCCGGACACGCCCTCCGCGAGCACGGCCACTCCGGTCCCCGGCACCGGGGCGCCTCCCGCCAGCTCGGGCTGGATGGCGACGAAGACGTTGTTGACGACCTCGAGGTTCGTCTGCCGGGATCGAATGCCGACCTCGAGATCGACGAAGGTGTTGGTCGCCCCCGCGATGTTCTCGCCGACGCGGAGGTAGTCGACCTGCTCGACGTCGACGCCCACCGCCGTCTGCTCGCCCGCGTGCGGGGCGATGAGCGGATCCGTGCAGCTCAAGACCGAGCCGCGGATCGACGCGTTGAGCGTGCCGGCGTGCGGTGTCACCAACACGTGAACGTGGTTGCGGTCGAGGGTGGAGTTCCTCACCTCGAAGCTCCCGCCGGCATGGGACACGATGGCGTTGCGAGCGTCCTGGAGGAGACTGTCATTGGCAACGAGCAGCCCGACCTCGTTCGACCAGACGTGGATGCCGTCCCACATGTCGTTGCAGGCCTGGAGGGTCGAGTCACTGACGACGAGCGTCCGGGGCCCCGCCGGCAGCTCGATCCGCGCGTTGGTGTCGAGGAAGACCTGGCAGCCGTCGATGAGGTAGGTCGACGCGAAGAGGTCGTGCACGAAGGTGCCCGTGATGAAGACGGTGGAGCCCGGTGGAATCGGCCCCACCGTGCTGGCGAGCGCTGGCGTCACGCTGCCGTCGATGACCACGTCGGCGGTGCTGACGTCGACACAGGCTCGATCGTTGAGCGGGTTGAAGTCGGGCGGATTCACGCCCACCAGCTCGGCACAGTTCTCGGCACAGGTGCAGAGGGCTTGCGCGACGATGTCGAGCTGCACGGTCTGCCCCACCGCCAGTGACGGGAGGACGAGCAGCCCGGTCGCCGGCGTGTAGGTTCCCGTCGCCGGCGTCACCGAGTGCGAGACGTGAGCAAAGCAGGGCCCGAGCTGGTCCGACACCTGGACGGTGGTCGCGTGCTTCGGGCCGAGATTCGTGACGGTGATCTCGAAGGTCGTGGTCCCACCCGGTGGCGGGTTCACCGGCGTGGCGTTCTTGGTCACGGCGATGTCGGTCGCCACCACCTCGATCGTCGCGCAGGAGTCGGGCTGGGCGCAGTCGGCGTGCGGGCTGACGATGCTCACGCAGTTGTCGATGGGCGTGTTGACGGGCGCCGTGGGCTCGACGAGCGCGGTCAAGACGACGGTGTTGCAAGCACCAGCCGGCAAGAACGAGATCTGGTGGTCGGGATAGGCCGAGAGCCCGCTGACGTGTGAGAGCCCTGCCGGCAGCACGTCCTGGAGCTGAACCCCGAACACGTCGTTCTTGCCGAGGTTGCAGGTCTGGATCCAGTAGAAGATCGTGTCGCCGAGCTCGGGGGTCGGATCGTTCACCGTCTTGCTGACCTGGAGCTGCGGCAGGTCCTGGACCAGTCGCACGTCGTCGGCGAACACGTAGTAGGAGTAGTGGCCCCCGCCCGACAAGATCTCCGGCTCGATGGTGACGAACTCGTGGGCCGCGTTGGCGACGAAGGGCAGGGTGAGCTGCTCCCAGGTGTCGAAGCCGGAGAACGGCAGGCTGAAGACCTGCACGCCCGGCATGTTCGCCGTGAACGAGCCCACTCCAGGGTTCGTGGTGTTCAGAGCCACGTGGAGCGCCCCCGGCGAACCAGGCAGGTTCTGCACCACCGAGTTGAGCGCTCGTAGGCAGAGCTCGTAGGGCTGACCGGGAACCAGCGGCTTGACCAGCGGGGCGGTGATGCCTTCCGAGTAGGGCCCCAAGATGTTGCGGGCGTAGCGCATGCCCATGTAGTGGTCGTTGCCGGACCCGGCGCCGTTCCACGTGTCGAAGCCGTTGTTGATGCAGGAGTAGAACGACTCAGGGATGCCGAAGCCCACCAGCCCCGAGGTCATGGTGCAGCTCCACGGCGTGTCGCACGGGTTCGGGTCCCACGCCATGTACTGACGCGAGTAGATGTCGGCCCCTCCCCCCGGCGAGATCCAGTTCGGCACCTGCCCCAGGCCCACGGTGTTGAAGTCGTACTGCACCGCGCAGGGACTCGGAGCACCCTCGAAGTCTCCGTTGCAGACGAAGTTGCAGGGGTCCTCAGGACAGAAGTCGCAGCTCACGGTGATGGTCAATGAGGCCACGGTCCCCACCAGGCCCGTGGGACCGACCGGCGAGTAGAGGATCGTCGCGACCCCGCAGAAGCCAGGGTCCGGCGTGAACGTGATGTCGGTGCCCGACATGACGATGGCTCCGATGGTCGGCACCGGCGCCACCACGGAGCCCACGTCGATCGCCACGCCCCCGATGTCGTTGGCGATGACGTCGACCGTCACCGGCGTTCCCTGGGTCGTCATGTCGACGTCGTCGACGCCGAGCGGATGCGACGTGGTGCAAGAGCCCACCAGCGAGTAGCCGAGATCACACCAGACCTCGATCTCTTGAGGGGTCCACGAGCGCAGGTCCCCACCCGAGTAGCTCGGTCGCATGACGAAGGGCTGCGGAGCGCTGGACGCGGCCGTCGCGCGGTCATGGTCGAAGTGACTGAGGCTGCTCCCTTGCTGCCAGCTCAGCGGTGAGTAGACCGGCTGGTCCTCGACGTTGGCCGTCTCGAAGTACCAGACGTCGTTGGAGGTCAGGGCACCGGGCCCTCCCAGGTAGGTCGTGCCGTTGGTCAGCACCGGACCGCTGGGCGTCGAGCTCCGGAGAAACTCGTCGAAGAGCGTGTAGCCGCCGCCGGTCAACTGCCCCGCTCCTGTCGGCCCGATCGCGCTGGCGAAACCCAGGGCGTGGGAGAGCTCGTGGAGCAGGACGCTGAACAGGTCGACTCCAGTCCCCGACGAGACGGCGTGGTCCGAGTGCATGGTGATGCCGAAGTTCACCGTGACCTCGGCGTCGTGTTCCCCGGCCAAGGGCGTCGGGTCGATGCCCGTGACGACGTGGTCGCGGAGGTTGCCTCCGTGAAACCCGGTGCCCAGGCCGTTCAGGTAGGACGCCGAAGCGAAGGCGATGACCGAGCCGGACGGGTCGTTCAGCGAGCTCCGGGCGATGATGTCGGGCGTCGCCGGCCCCAGGTCGATGACCGACGCCACGTAGTCGAGCACGGCGCAGGCCGTCTCCATCCGCTGCTCACCCAGCGTACCGCCCCCTACCGGGTCACAGTCGTCGAAGCCCTGGCCCGTGCCGAGGAGGACGTCCTCGAACTCGACCACGAAGCCGCTGGCGCAGGTCAGCGGGACGTTGCAGGTCGAGGCGAAGGTCCCGACGTCGGGCTGCGGCAGTCCGGGAGCTCGCGCGTCGCCGGGCTCGCTCGCTTGGATGCGCTCAGGCCGCGCCACCGGCTTCCACGGATGACCGAAGCGATCGATGAGACGGGTGCCTGCCGGCAGCACGCCCGAGTAGGGAGCGCGGTGCCGACAGGACCAGGAGACAGGAGCTGGCTCGGACACAGGAGACAGCCAGTGCGCGGGCTCTGAGGTCACCAGGGCGGTCGAGAGAAGAGCGACAAGCAAGGAGGTCATCGGTCAATACCCAGTAGAGGAGGACAGTCGTGCCCTCACGACCCGACTGGCTCGTGCGGGCAAGCCGAGGTGAGCGACGCGCACCTCGGAAGCAACGATGGGACTAACGCGAGCGGCGCGGCCGCAGGCTCCGGTCGACGGGAGTCGTCGCGTCGCGACCCCTCCCCTCCGCTTCGAGCAGCTCCAGGACCGCACAGGGGCCCTCGTCATCGTCGAGAACACGGATGCCACGTCGGGCCAACTCGGACCGAGCCAACGTGACGGCGCGACCGCGGTCGACGATGCACTGCTTGGCCAGCTCTCCGAGAAGCGTCAGGCGTTCCTCGTCGCTTCGCTCCCGCACGACGGGATGACCCAGCCGGGCGGCCATCGCCTCGAGAACGTCCCAGTAGCCCTGCTCGATCGCGCCCCGCGGCGTCATCGTGCCCAGGAGATCCGCGGCCGAGCCGGCCTCGTCCCGGAGGAGACGCTCGATCACCTCGATCACGACCGGGACGTTGGTCCGCATGAGCCGAGCGTGGTGCTCCGCCAGGGCCGGATTCTCCAGCAGCTCCGGCACCACCAGGACCGTCTCGAAGAAGTAGCGGTCGGCCTCCCAAAGGGCCGGCAGCTCTTCCAGCGAGCCGAGCTCACCCGCCGCGATCGCCTCGAGGGCCGGCCCGTCCCCCGGTCCCGGCTTGAGCGCGATCGACACGCAAGGGTCGAGGAAGAACGGAGGCGGCGTGGTGGCCACCAGGATGGGAGAGCCGAAGAACGCCAGGTTCACCAGCGGTTGATGCGGTGGCGAGCCCTGACGCACGACGAAGGGAGACAGGGAGCCGTCGCTGAGCACCGAAGCGGTGTCGGCGAGACCGAAGGACGTCTGCCAGACGTTGTCGCTGGGCGCATTCAGGGCTCCTTGCTGTCCGGTGAAGCCGAGCAGGCTGAGCACGTAGGCAGCCAGCCCCGTCGTCATCCGGTTCCGACCGATCGTGCTGGCGGCCATCGCCGGTCCTTGAGCGTGCACGTGCACGCCCGCCCCCGTGATCCGATTGCAGGTGACCCTCGTGCGAGGACTCTGGGCAGCGAAGACCGCCTGCACCTGCGCGACTCCGCTCGAGCCGTTGGCGGTGATGCGGTTGCCGTTGACGACGATGTCCTCGCTTCCCAGGACCCGAACCCCCTGAGCCGACAACGAGGCGCCGGGGATCATGGTCACCACGTTGTCGCTGAACGAGACGTGATCGGAGGTCTGGATCAGCGCCAGCTCGCCCCAGCCTTCGACGACGTTGCGCCAGGCATGAGTCCGCGCCGAGCTCGAGAACACTCGCTGAACGTCGTCGGCCAGGAAGGCCCGCACCGACTGCCCGCTGGTATCGGTCAGCTCGTTGCCGACCACGTCGGCGTCACAGTCCCGGAACAGCTCGAGCGCGATGCCGATGCGGAAGTCGCGGAAGTCGTTGAACTGGACGAGGATCTCGCGATCGCGCTGCAGGTGGACCCGAACCGCGGTCTCGTCGGTGTCGATGAAGGCGTTGTGCTCGATGGCCGTGTCGAGCTGCTCGGAGGCGTCGATCCCGTCGTAGCAGTTCTGGAAGGTGTTTCCGAATTGCCCCGGAGAGGGTCCGCCCACCCTGAGATCGAAGGACTGACCACCCACGCCACCAGGGGCACCGATGGCGTGCACGGCGATCCCCGTTCCCGGCACCGGCTGGCCGCCCGCCGTCTCGGGCTGAATCTCCAGGAACAAGTTGTTGAAGATCTCGACGTCAGACAGCCGCGACCGGACGCCAACGGCCAGGCTCGAGAACGTGTTCATCGCCCCCGCCACGTTCTCGCCGATGCGCAGGTAGCCGACCTGATCGACGTCGACCCCCACCGCCGTGCGCTCACCGGCGTGGGGAGCGATGAGCGGTGCCGAGCATCCGAGCGTCGAGTTCGAGATCGTGGCCCCCATCAGACCCGGGTACGGGGTCACTTCCACGTGGACGTGGTTGCGGTCGAGGGTGGAGTCGAAGATCTCGAAGTTGCCGCCGTCGTGGGAGACGATGGCGTTGCGGGCGTCCTGGATGAGACTCCCCTGCTCGACGACGACCCCCGCGTCGGTCGCCCAGACGTGGATGCCGTCCCACATGTCGGTGCAGGCGCGGAGGCTGGAGTCGCGAAGGGTCAACGTGCGCACCCCCGGCGGGATCTCGATCCGGGCGTTGGTGTCGAGCGAGACCTGGCAACCATCGAGGATGTAGTTGGCGCCCAGCAGGTCGTGGACGAAGGTTCCGGTGATGAACACCGAGGACCCCGGAGGGATGAAGCCGACGTTGCTGGCGAGCGCCGGCGTGACGCTCCCGTCGATGACCACGTTGGCGGTGAAGACGTCGACGCATGCTCGGTCGTTGAGAGGGTTGAAGTCGTAGGGCTCGGCGGCGACGAGCTCGGCGCAGTTCTCGGCGCAGGTGCAGAGGGTCTCGGCGACGATCTCGAGCTGGACGGACTGCCCCACCGCCAGGTTCGGGATGACGAGCTCGCCCGTGACCGGTGAGTACCCCCCGATGGGCGGCATCAGGGAGTGCGAGTCGTAGCCGAAGCAGGGTCCGAGCGGGTCGAGCACCTCGATGCCGGTCGCCGGCTCCGGCCCGAGGTTGGTCACCGTGATCGTGAAGGTCGTGACGCCGCTCGGAGACGGGTTGCTCGGCGTGACGGTCTTCTGGACCTGGATGTCGGTCGCCGCGACCTCGAGGGTCGCACAGCCATCGGGTTGGACGCAGTCGGCATGAGGGCTGACGATGCTCACGCAGTTGTCGATGGGCACGTTCAGGGGAACGGTCGGCTCCACGACGGCCGCGAGGTTCACGGTGAAACAGTCACCGGGCAGGAACGACGAGGGATAGAGGTGGTTCGGGTAGGCGCTGAAGCCACCGGCGTAGCTCAGCCCCGCCGGCAGCAGGTCCTGGACCTCGACGTTGATGGCGATGTCCTTCCCCACGTTGCAGGTCTCGATCGCGTAGGTGATCGTGTCGCCGGGCTCCGGGCTCGGGTCGCTCACCGTCTTGCTCACCTGGAGCTGCGGGAGGTCCTGAACCAGGCGAACGTCGTCGATGAAGACGTAGTTCGAGAACGACGTCACCCCGCTGGTCACCTGCGGCTCGATGGTGATGAAGGCATGAGCAGCATTGGCGACGAAGGTCTGCGTGAGCAGCTCCCAACTGTTGAAGCTACCCAGCGCCGGAGTGAGAACCTGATTGCCCGGCATGTTCACGTGGGGCGACCCCGCTCCAGGAGCGGCAACGTTCAAGGCCACGTGAAGGGTCTCTGGAGAGCTCGTCCCGAATCCTGGCCGGGAGCGCGCCCGGAAGCACAGCTCGTAGGTCTGACCTGGAACGAGCGCGTCCACCAGAGGCGCCGTGACTCCCTCGGAGGAGGGAACGCTACTCGCGCTCATGCTCGAGTACATCCCGATGTAATGGTCGTTCCCCACCCCATTCCACGAGTCGATGCCACCAGGGCAAGAGAACGACGAGAACGGAATCCCGAAGCCGGGCGGATTGAAGACGGTGCCGGTGCAGACCCAAGGCGTGTCGCAGGGGTTCGGATCCCACAGGAGGTACTGACGAGAGAAGAGATCCGGTGATCCTCCCGAGGTCGACCAGTTCGGCAAGAATCCGTCGAAGATCGTGTCGAAGTCGTACATGAGGACGCAGGGGTCCGGCGCGATCTCGAAGCCACCGTTGCAGACCAGGTTGCAAGGATCTTCCGGACAGAACGTGCAGTTCACCGTGACGGTCAGCGCCGCCACCGTGCCCGGCTGACCGCTGGCCCCGATGGGCGAGTAGAGGATCGTCGCGTCACCGCAGAAGCCCGGGTCGGGCGTGAAGGTGATGTCGGTCCCCGACACCGTGACGGTGCCCACCGAGGGTGGCGGCGCCACTACCGAGCCGATCGCGACGGCGAAACCACCCACGTCGTTGGCGATGACGTTCGTGGTCACTGGAGTGGCCTGGGTGGTGACGTCGAAGTCGTCGACCCCCAGGGCGTGGGGGATCGTGCAGAGGCCCGGGTTCGTCAGGAGATAGCCGAGATCACACCACACCTCGATCTCCTGCGGCGTCCACTCGCGGTAGTCGCCACCCGAGTAGCTCGGTCGCATGACGAAGGGCTGGGGAGCACTCGAGGCGGCCGTGGGACGGCTGGGATCGAAGTGACTCAGGCTGCTCTTCGGCTCGAAGGCGAAGGGCGAGTACGCCGGCTGGTCCTCGACGTTGCCGGCCTCGAAGTACCAGACGTCGTTCGAGGTCAGGTCGCCGGGGCCTCCGAGATACGCGGTGCCATTGGTGAGCACCGGACCTGCGGGCGCCGTGATGCGGAGGAACTGGTCGAAGAGCGTGTAGCCACCTCCGGGCAGCTCCCCCGCACCCGTCTGGCCGATCCCGCTGGCAAAGCCGAGAGCGTGGGACAGCTCATGGAGCATCACGCTGAAGAGGTCGACGTTCGACCCGGCTGGGATCGTGTGGTCCGAGTTCATGGTGATGGCGAAGTTCACCGTGATCTCAGCGTCGCGATCGCTGGCGAGAGGCGTCGGATCGACCCCGGTCACGACGTGATCGCGGAGGTTGCCGCCATGGAAGCCGGGTCCGAGCGTGACCGGGTACGTCGGTGAGGCGAAGGCGATGGTCGAGGACATGGTGTCGTTGAGCGAGGGCAGCACCAGGATGTCGGGCGTCGCGGCCCCCAGGTCGATGATCGACGCCACGTAGTCGAGCACCGCGCAGGCGGTGTTCATCCGCACGGCTCCCAGGGTGGTCGCGCCCACCGGCGTGCAGTCGTCGAAGCCCCACATCGTGCCCGTCGTCACGTCTTCAAACTCGATGTCGAACCCGTTCGAGCAGGTGACCGGCACGTTGCAGTTCGACGCCACCCCGATGAGGTCGTCGTCCGGGAGCCCTGGAACCTGCCGATCGCCGTGCTGCCTGGCCTGAATGCGGGCGGGTCGAGACGCGGGTTCGTGGGGATGCCCCCAGCGATCGACGAAGCGCGTGCCCTCCGGCAAGGGGCCGACGAAGGGCACTCCGTGCGAATGGCCACATGACGGGTGAGAGAGCGGCTCCATCGCGGTCGGCACGAAGTCACCGGTGACGAACAGCGACGAGAGCAGGGCGGCAAGCAAGGGAGTCATCGAGCGAACCTCGGGATGATGAGCCAGCCTGCTCTCGGAACGGCGATGCGGGCATCCCGAGCATGCGGCCGAGGGAACGCGGCCCCGGGCCCAGGCCCGGGGTCG
>JBCCFW010000152.1:0-19374 GCA_039029535.1 Acidobacteriota bacterium | reverse complement strand
GGGGGGGGGGGGGCGGGCCGAGGCAGAAAAACCCGTTCAAACCATCGGATCCGGGCTACGGAACTCAAGGAGCCAGCTCTTCACGGGTCCACGAGGCTCTCTACGAAGCTCGGGCGGGACCCGTGACGCGGGTCCTGAGGACGCCGGTCACGCGAGCGTGACCGGCGTCGAACGGGCGTCTCCGAGGGTGCTCAGGGCCCGGTGGGCGGATACTCGTCGAGCGAGATGTCGCCACAGGCGTTCTGGACGCGGAGGTCGAAGAACTGCCGCGGCGAGCTCGTGTCGAGGTCGACGAACTCACGCGTGGTGTCCCCCATCGGGTTGACCCGACGGAAGGCCTCGGTCGGTCGGTCGAGCGCCTTGAGGAGGTAGTACTCCTCGCCGACACCGAGCGCCCGAGCGCCGTCCCAGTACGCGGTGACTTCCTCGCCGTCGTGACGCATGAGCAGGGTCGCGTAGACACCGTCGGGCCGCGGGGCCGTGGCCGAGCCGTCCTCGAGCACCGCCGGCAGGCAGATGCGCGTCGCGGCACCGCCCGCGGCACCGACCGGCATGCAAGGCGTGCCCGCCGGTCCCTCCGCCTCGATGACGTAGTGGTAGGTCATCCCGTCGGTGGTGGTCAGGTCGATCCAGCCGAGCTCGTCGGCCGCGATCCCCATGATGAGCGGCGGCTGAGCCAAGGCGTCGGCGCAGTCCACCGTGCTCCGGTAGATGTTGTAGGTGCCGTCGACCCCGGCGAAGATCGCCGCGTCCCAGGACAGGTCGATGCCGATGTTGCAGCTCGAGGCATCGACCGCCCGGGCCACGTCGAACATCGGCGGCGCGTCGACGTCCACCTGCACTCGTCGGGTGTAGTTGCAGGTCGGGTCGGTCGAGCAAGTGACCGCGACCGAGTAGATCGTCGGGAAGGCTGGGGTGACGTCGATGGTCGGACCCGTACCGATGCTCATGCCCATGCCGTCGAACCACTCGTACTCGGCCACTCCGCCCATGCAGTCCTCGAGGGTCATGCCCGAGGCGTCGAGCATGGTCGACTCACCCAGGCAGATCTCGCGATCGGGTGGCGGGACGACGCCGTCGGGAGCGCACTCGCTGATCGACGACTCGATCGTCTGCGCGATCACCACTCCGCCGGAACAGAGCACCTGAATCTCGAAGCTGTAGTCCCCTTCCGGCGTGCCGGGTGGGATGCAGACCCGGATGTCGAACTCGGCGCTGGTCGGAAGGTCGCGATCGTTGATGGTCACGCCCGCATCGACGACCCAGTCCTCGAAGCCCGGCTCGGCCTCGAGTCGCAGCGTCGAGCAGAAGCTGCCCTGCTGGTCGATGATGTTGCCGACGTAGTCGACGAGATCGATCCCGTCGGGAACGGTGCCGTCGAAGTTGAGCTGAAGAGCGTCACCGCCGGTCTGCTCGGCCCAGCAGTCCCAGATGTCGAGGTAGGTGAAGCCGGAATCGGAGGCCGAGCCCGAGTTCATGTGGATCAGGGTGATGTCGTTGTCGATCAGCCCCTGGATGACGTCGAGGATGGCCAGCTCGTCACCGCTGTCGGGCATCCCGTCTCGGCCGACGTCGATGCCGGGCTCGAACAGCGTGGACGTGGCGCCCAGGCACTCCAGGATGTTGCAGTCGTGCGGCACGTTGTCGCCGAAGTTGACGGCGATCTTGCGCGAGCCGTCGCGCCAGCCGATGCCGGGATCGGAGTAGAGCTCGAACATGGCCCGGCTGTAGGCCTCCGGTCCGTCGAAGCCACCGCTGGCCGGCGGGATGTTCATGACCGCGTTCTCCATGAGGATGCGGTCGCCCGTGATCGGCTGCTCGAGACGGTAGGGATAGTCACCGGCCCCACCGAAGTTCGTCGCGTTGTACGGGCAGGGCATGAGGCCATTGCCGGTCGTGTCGTAATCCTTGTAGGAGATCAACCCGAAGTGGACGTCGTTGACGACCTCTTCCAGGCGCGTGACGAGGTTCGTCATGTTGTTGATGAGCTCGGTCCGCGGCCCGATCATCGAGCCGGTGAGGTCGATCATGAACATGACGTCGGCGCGCGGAATGGCCGGGGTGAGGAACACCGTCTTGTGCTCCTCGACGCAGGTCTCGGGGCCACCGTCGATGAAGATGACGGCCGGATCGATCGAGTTGGCGCAGATGACGAAGAGCTCGAAGGGCGCCGCCGCCTCGTCCTGGCCGTCCACCACGATGTAGTACTCGCCCGGATCGAGCAGTCGGCTGATCTCGTTGTCGCCGAAGCCGATGCAGTCGCCCTCGTTGCAGGCGTCGAGCAAGAACAGGTCGAGGTTCGTGTCGGCCGAGTCGTCGAGGACCAGCGAGATCGGCTGGCTCGCCGGGTTGTCGAAGCGATAGATCTGCTCGTTGCCGGAGAAATTGCCCGCGATGCAGGGGTAGGAAGCCACGAGGTCGGTCCCCGACAGGCTCGTGTCCCCCATCACCGACTCGTTGCACATCACGTCCGTCGCCGCGGCGCAGTCGATCTCGGGCTGGCAGGTCACCCGGAGCGTGAAGTCTTCCCCTGCCCCCATCGGCCCGTCGACACCGATGAGGTAGGTGCCGGGATCGGCTCCGAAGAGCGTCACGTTCGGCGAGCCGCCCAACACGCAGCTGCTCGCCTCGAAAGCATCGCCCGAGCGCAGGATCACCGCGCCGAGGGTGAGCGACGCCGAGGTGACCGTCACGTTGAGGTTCGAGGCCGGCGGCACGTTGATGCTGTACCAGACGTCGGGACCGCTGAAGTCGCCGGGCAGGCAAGCGTAGCCGGCCAGTCGGTTGGGAGCGCCGATCGTCGTCCCCATGGTCGTCGATTCGCATGTCACCGCCGTCGACAGCTCCGTGCAGGCGATGTCGAGCTGGAAGTCGCCCTCGTCCCCGGGGGTCAGCGCATCCACGACCACGTAGTAGGTGCCAGGCGTGAGGGTCGTCCCCATGGCGGTGGTCCCACCACCGCCGAGGCAGAGCCACTCGTCGCAACCGTCCAGCAGGAACACGGCCATGTCACGACCGCCGATCCCCGACAGCGTGATGTCGACGTCGCCGAGGAAGGGAACGTCGAGGGCGTAGATGGCCTCGTTGCCGTCGTAGTTGATGCCGGCCGAGCAGCCGTACCCAGTGATGTTGGTCGGCACCATCGCTGGCGAGGTGCCCATGGTCGTGCCACAGGTGATGGGGGGAGCGGCAGCGCAGTCGAGCTGCGACTCGCGGTCGATGCAGATGGCGAAGGGGCCGCCGTCGGGCATCATCATCCCGCCGCTGGGCACGCCCATGTTCTGAATGGCGAGACCGGTGTTCTCGGCGTAGTTCTCAGTGCCGATCGTGCCGTTGCGCGGAGCGTTGGGCGGATCCGAGTAGAAGATGCGAACGTCGCCACCCTCGAAGAGGTAGACCTCGAAGACCACCGGCTGACCAGTGAACACGGTCGTGGCGCTCATCCGCAGGTGGAAGTAACCGTCGGCGGGGAAGCTCTCCCAGGTCACCGCGCCGTTGGTCGGCGTGCCGAGGAAGTCCCAGTACGGAGCGAGGAAGCCCATCGGTCCGTCCATGGCCGTGGGGATCGCCCGCGCGGTGTTGAAGCTCGAGTCGGGTGGGAGCTCGAAGAAGATCAGCCCGTTCCGGTTGATCCACACCTGAGTCGCCAGGCGCTCGTACCAGGGGAACGCGAAGCCGATGTCGAACGGCCCGATCCGGTTCTGGAAGACGACGCCATCGAAGAACTCGGCCGAGTTGGCGAGCCCGGTTCCGTCACGAGCGTCGGTGGCCGAGCAGACCATCTCGTCGCTGTCGTTCCAGAAGTAGCCGAAGTCGTCAGGCCCTCCCATGCCCGCCTGAGTGCTGGCGGCGAAGGTGACGAACAGGAGGGTGCTCGCGAGAAGTGACGCGAGGTTCCCCAACCTGCGTTCTCCCCGCCACGTCTGATGGCGATAGGGCATGGAAACTCCGAGGGCAGTCGACGACACCTCGGTCCCCATCGTCCCCGGGCTCGAAGGCGAGCGCCGGGGTTCCACGTGCGTCTACTGCCTCACCATGAGGTTAGGCCACGCCCCAGGGGGGGTCAACGCGAGGGCCCGGACGGCCACCCGACCAGGCTGGAGTCACGGGCAACGCGTGTCAATTCGACACACCTTGTCTACGAAACGAGACCTGGAGCGGATGAGCGCCACGAAATCACGGGCCAGGCGGGTACTCGTCCTCGGAGATGGCTCCGCAGGTGTTGCTGACCCGAAGGTCGAAGAACTGCACCGGCGAGCCGAGGTCCGTCTCGGTGTACTCGAGGGTGGTGTCCCCCATCGGGTTCACCCGGCTGAACGGGTTGGTCGGCAAGTCCACGGCCTTGAGGAGGTAGAACTCCTCATCGGCCAGGAGGGCCCGGGACGCGGCCCAGGAGACCGTGACCTCGTCACCGACGTGGCTCACCCGCAGGACGTCGAAGACGCCGTCGGGCACGGAGCCGCCACCGGCCACGTCCTCGATGGGCATGACGCAGACCCGCGCCGCGGCGCCACCGCCGGGTCCTTGCGGCAGGCAAGCCGAGCCGGCCCCGTCTTCGGCCTCGATGACGTAGTGGTAAGTCGTGCCGGCCATGGTGGTCATGTCGGTGAAGGTGAGGTCCGTGAGACCGGTCGCCACGGGCGGCTGCATCACCGCGTCGGCGCAGTCGATCGTGCTGCGGTACACGTTGTAGACGCCACCACCCCGCGGGAAGCTCGCGGCCTCCCAGCTCAAGTCGACCCCCGTGAAGCAGTCGGACGGGTCCGCGGCGGTCGCCGTCTCGAAGCTCGGCGCGTCCACGGTGACCGACACCGTGCGGACGTAGTAGCAGGTCGGGTCGGTCGAGCAGGTGACCCGCACCGAGTAGATGCTGTCGACCATCGGCATGACGTCCAGCATGGCCATGGTCCCGAGCGACATCCCGCCCTCGTCGAACCACTCGAACTCCGGCGTGCCGCCGGGGCAGGTCTCGAGAGTCATGCCGGAAGCATCGAGCGTGGTGGCGTCGCCGGGGCAGATCATCCGGTCCGGCGGCGGCATCACGCCGTCGGGGGCGCACTCGTCGACGGTGACCTGCACGGTCTGCGCGATGGACAAGGCCCCCGAGCAACGCGCCTGCACCTCGAAGGTGACGTCGCCCTCGGGCGTGCCCTCGGGGATGCAAATGCGAATGTCGAAGTCGGCCGTGAGCGGCAGCGCCAGCATCGACAGGGTCTCGCCGGGATCGACGAGCCAGTCCTCGAAGCCGGGCTCGGCCTGCATCCGCAGGGTCGAGCAGCCGTTGGACAGGGCGACCAGCTCACCGGCGATGAGGTCGGCGAGGCTACCGCCGCCAGACGGCGCGCCGTCCTCCTCGAGCATCAGGGCACGACCGCCGGTGCGCTGGGCCCAGCAGTCCCAGATCTCGAAGTAGCTGAAACCGGAGTCTTCCCCGAAGGGGCTGGAGTGCAGGTGGATGAGCGAGATGCCCGCGGCAGCCAAGGCATCGATCTCGTCGAGCATGACGAGCTCGTCGCCGGTGTCGGGAATGGCATCGCGACCGACGTCGGCACCCGACGGGAACGACGCGACGCCGCCGACGCACTCGAGGAAGTTGCAGTCGTGGGCCATGTTGTCGCCGAGCGTGATGAGCACCCTCCGGCTCCCCTCACGCCAACCGATGCTGTCGTCGACCCGAGCCTCGTGCACGACGCGGGTGTACGACTCGAAGCCGTCACCACCGCCGGCGGCACCCGGCAGCCCGTTGACCGCCGTCGTCATCAGCGCTCGGATGTTGGTGATGGGCTGCTCGAGACGGTACGGGTAGTCGCCGTCGCGGCCGTAGCGCGAGGCGTTGTAGGCACAGCCGATCATCCCGATTCCGTCGGTGTCGTAGTCACGGAACGACACCAGACCGTAGGCGAGATCGGGCACGGCGGCCGCGAGGGCATCGAGGATGTCCCCGAGCTCGGCCTCGAAGCGGTTCTGCTCAGGCCCCATGCCGTTGGTGAGGTCGATGGCGAAGAGCACGTCGGTGCGCGAGAGCTGCGGGTTCAGCGAGACCGACTTGGCCTCGTCGATGCACTCGCCCGGTCCGCCCGTGAAGCTCACCACCTCGGGCGTGATGGTGTTCGGGCAGTCGATCGAGAGCGTGTAGGGCCCGGCGGAGCCGGCGACCCCGTCGACCACGAGGAAGTACTCGCCAGCCGGCAGGACCGCCACGAGCTCCGAGTCGATCTGCTGGGTGCAGTTGCCCTCGTTGCAGGCGTCGAGGAAGAGCAGGTCCAGCCCGGGCGTCATGCTGTCGTCGAGAACGATCGACAGCGGCTGTCGGACGGGATTGACGAAGCGGTAGACCTGCTCGGGTCCGTCGTACACGCTGGCCGAGCAGGGATAGACGTCGATGTCGGCAGCTCCCGCGCTGGTGTCGGCCATCATCATGGAGCCACAGCTCAAGTCGACGGCGGTGGCGCAGTCGAGCACCGGCTGACAGGCGATCTCGATGTCGTAGGCCTCGCCGGGACCGGCCGGACCGTCGACGCCGACCAGGTAGGTCCCCGGGGTCGGACCGAAGAGCGTGACGCTCGGAGTGCCACCGAGGAGGCAGTTGTCGGCGCGGAACTCGGCCCCGGCCGGAAGGATCACCGCTCCGAGGGTGCCGCTGCCGGACGTCACGCGAACCGAGAGGTTGGAGGCCGCCGGCACGTCGACGCTGTACCAGAAGTCCGGACCATCGCTGTCGGTCGGAAGGCAGGGATAGCCGCGGAGTCGGTTGGGCTCACCGACGGTGGTGCCGGATCGCATCTCCTCACAGGCGATGGGAACCGAGAGCTCGGTGCAGTTCACCGTGAGCGTGAAGGCCCCCTCGTCACCCGGCGTGAGCGCGTCGACCACGATGTAGTAGCGACCGGGCGCCAAGGTGTCGGCGGTGCCCGTGAGCCCGCCACCGCCCAGGCAGTTCCACTCGTCGCAGGCGCCGAGCACGAAGACCGCCATGTCGCGACCGCCGGCCTCGAGGGTGACGTCGATGTCACCGAGGAAGGGCAGGTCGATGGCGTAGAGAACCTCGTTGCCGTCGTAGCTCACGCCACCGCTGCAGCCGTAGGCGCCCACCGGACCGGCGAGCATCCCCGGCGAGGTGCCCATGGTGACGCCGCAGGAGATGGGCGTGGCCGCCGCACAGTCCAGCGTCGACACGCGGTCGAGACAGATGGCGAAGGGCCCGTCGTCGGGCATCATCAGACCGCCGCGCGCCATCCCTATCTCCTGGATGGGAAGACCGCCGGTCTCGTCGAAGGACTCCGTCCCGATGGTGCCGTTGCGGGGCATGTTGGGCGGATCGCTGAAGTGGATGCGGACGTCCCCTCCCTCGTAGAGGTAGACGTCGAACTCGACGGACGTGCCAGTGAAGACCGTCGTGGCGCGCATCCGGATCTGGACCAGGTCCTCGGCCGGGAAGTACTGGTACCAGTAGGACGGTCGCTCGACCCCCAGGAAGTCCCAGTAGGCCGCGAGGAAGCCGAGGGGCCCGTCGCCCATGGTGGGGACGTTCATGGGCGAGTTGAGGGTGGTGTCGGGCGGCGTGTCGAAGAAGACGAGCCCGTTGCGATGGATGAACCACTCCGTGGGCACCCGCTCGTACCAGGGGAAGTCGATGGTCAGCGGGAAGGGCCCCTGGAAGTTGTCGAAGCTCGCCCCGTTGAAGAAGTCTCCCTCGGTGGCGAGGGTGCGACCGTCGGTCGGGAGCAGGGCGTCGCAGCCCGCCTCGTCGGAGTCGATCCACGTGTAGCCGAAGGTGTCCGGGCCGCCGCTGCCGGCGAGCGCCGCTCCAGCCAGGCCGAGGGAGAACACGAGGACGAGGCCGGAGACCCCGCCGAGCTTGCGGGGGGAATGCGTAGATCGAGACATGGCTCCACTCTCCAACCCCCGGTCGAGCCCGGGGGCGCGCAGTCGTACCAGGAAACGCGCGAGATCCTAACCCGGACCCTTCATGAGTGTTCGCCGCGAGCGGCCGGAGCAGGAGACTCGTGAAGGGTTCGGGTTGACGGAGGAACCTGGTCGACACCGGGCTCCCCCGTCAAGTCCACGCCCGAGAAAGCTCGGGCTCCGCAGACGAGCTACGGCAGGGTCGGCGGGTACTCGTCGATCGAGAGATCGCCGCAGTCGGTGTCGACCCGGAGATCGAAGAACTGGATGCGCGCCGACGTGTCGGTCTCCACGTAGTCCCGGGAGAGGTCTCCCATCGGGTTCACCTGGGTGTACGGCTCCGTCGGGTGGTTCACGGCCTTGAGGAGGTGATAGCCCTCGCGCCGCTCCAGGTCGCGGGCGGTCTCCCAGTGAGCGCGGATCTCTTCACCCCGGTTGGCGACGAAGAGGGTCGTGTACACCCCGTCCGGGAAGGGCGGGCGGTCGGTCTCGGTGACCTCACCCAGGCAGAGCTGGACGACCGCTCCGCCGTTGTTCGGCCCGATCGGCATGCAGGCCGCGGTGGTGCGGCTCTCCTCGGCCTCGACGACATAGAAGTAGGTGGTGTCCGCGGTGAGACCGCGCTCCACGACGGTCGTCTCGGTCAGCCCGGTGAGGACCGGGGGCTGCGTGAGCGCGTCCTCGCAGGAGAGCTCGCTCCGATAGATCGAGTAGGTCCCCGTCCCTGCCGGATCGCGGAAGACCGCGGCGTCCCAGGTCAGCTCCACGCCGAGACTGCAGGTGTCGAGGTCGACGACGGTGCCCGTGCCGAGGGTCGGCGCTTCCTGGACGTCGACGCTGATCTCGTGGGTGTAGACGCACTCGGAGTCGCTCGAGCAGCGAATCTCGGCCATGTAGGTCGTGCTCTCGGTCGGCATGACCGTGACCGACTCACCGATGTGCATCGGCATGCCCTCGCTGTCGAACCACACGTGGTTGGTCGAGCCGCCACAGCGGGCGAGCTGAATGCCGGAGGCGTCGAGGTCGACGCTCTCACCGAGGCAGATCGCGATCTCGGTCGGCGGAAGCGCGTCGATGGTGGGCTCGCAAGGCAGCACGTTGACCCGCACCGTCTGTGAGGCGACGAAGCCGCCGGCGCAGAGGAGATCGATCTCGAACTCGTGCAGACCCTCCGGTGCGTCTTCGGGAGCACAGATGCGGATGTCGAACTCCACCGAGGCCGGCAAGGTCACGGACGTGAGAGTGCCGCCGTCGTCGACCAGCCAGTCCTCGTAGCCAGGCGAGGTGCGCAGGCTCACCGAGCTGCAGGACGTCGCCTGCTCGGCGATGACGTCACCGATGAGGGTGACGAGGTCGATGCCGCTGGGGACGGTGCCGTCGTCGTTGAGCAGCTCGACACGACCGCCGGTGCGAGCGGTCCAGCACTCCCACATGGCGAAGTGCTCGACACCGCTCTCGCGATCGTCACCGGAGTGGAGGTGAACGATCGACGTGAAGTTGTCGAGCAGGTCCTGGATGGCGTCCATGACGAAGATCTCGTCACCGCTCTCGGGCATCTCGTCGCGGCCGGGATCCACGCCCAGGGCGATGGCGGTGTCACCCAGGCACTCGAGCACGTTGCAGTCGTGCGGGATCGTGTCGCCGAAGTGCACGGCGATGCGCCGCGAGCCGTTGCGCCAGGCGATGGCCGGGTCGTTGGCCAGCTCGTGCAGCACGCGCGCGGCAGCCTCCGGACGGTCACCGCCGCCGCCGACGTCAGGCAGCCCGGTGACCGCGGCGAGGATGTCGGCACGATTGACGGTCACCGGTTGGTCGAGTCGGTAGGGCCAGTCGTCGGCGTTCCCGAATCCACCGATGTTGTAGAAGCAGGGGTCGCGGCCGATGCCGCTGTCGGGGTAGTCGCGGTAGGAGATGAGACCGAAGGCGAGGTCGTCGATGTCCCGCTCGAGACGATCGATGATGTCGACCATGTTGTCGGCCAGCGCATCGCGCTCTTCCTGCATCGAGTTGGTCAGGTCGATGGCGAACATGACGTCGGCCCGGTTGAGCCGCGGCGTGAGGAAGCCGACCTTGTTCTCGTCGACGCACTCCCCTGCCCCGATGTCGAACTCGAGCGTTCCAGGGGTCAGCGAGTTGGCGCAGGTGACCGTGATCTCGAACGGGCCTTCGGCGCCGTTGCGACCATCGACCACCAAGAAGTAGTTGCCCGGACCCAGGTCGAGCGAGAAGGTCGTGTCGTCGAGCTCGAGGCAGGAGTTCTCGTTGCAGGCATCGAGGAGGAAGAGATCGAGGTCCGCGTCGGCCGAGTCGTCGATGGAGAAGGAGATGGTCTGGCCGACCGGGTTGCCGAAGTCGAACACGACCTCGCCGCCGTCGTAGGTCTCGCCGCTGCAGTCGTAGCCCGTCACGTTGTCAGGAGCACCGGTGGTGTCGCCGGACAGGCGCTGATTGCACTCGATCTCGGTGGCCGCCGAGCAGTCGAGGTCGGGGGCGCCATGCCGACGAATGCGGAAGTCCGCACCCTCGGCGTCGGGGCCGTCGACGATGACGAGGTAGTCGCCAGGCGTCGTGGCCGGCAAGAAGACCTGACGACCCGTCGCCAGGCAGGAGTGTGGGTCGCGGGGACCGGCCGGGCTGAGCACGACCAGGAAGAGGTCGGGATCGTCGGACTCGAGGGTGAGCTCGAGGTCGTGATGCTCCTCGACGACGTAGGTGTAGTGCGCTTCCGGACCACGTGCCGGGCCGGGCCGGCAGTGGTAGGTGGAGAAGCTCGTCACGCCATCGCGTGTCGTGCCCTCGGTCCAAACCGGATTCGGGACGGCCGGGATCACCCGGTCCCCGCGTTGCGCGACTGTCGATTGGGCCAATAGGAGGGCCACGAAGGCCCCCTGGAGCAAGATCCGCACGGCAACTTCCCCTGGAGCCACGGCGCCACGCAACCCTCCGGAAAGATGGCTTCCGGACGGCTCTCGGGCCGTTCCGCGCTCCTGTCGCCCCCACTGATGGTTCGTCCTGAGGTTAGGTCCAGGAGTTGGGGAGATCAATTTCTGGTGGGGCGACCAGCCTCACGCCAGTCGTGGCTCCAGGCCCGCGGTGCGGGCCACGTCGGCCCGAAGGCCCCTTGAGACGGGCCATTTCGGCACTTTCAGGGCTGGCAAGCCGGCTGCACTGGTGGATCGCATGACTGACCACCTCATGCCGCTGCTCACCGTCCTCGCCCCCACCGCCGCCATCGTGGCGTCCATCGGCTGTGGCCTCCTGCTGGCCCGAGGCAGCCTGGACCTGCTCCTCCGCCTCCTCATGGGTGCCGTCCGCCCCCGCTGAGCTGGCAGCGAGCGGGTCATCAGCACTCCGGCCAGCCCCTGAGGCATGTCGAGCTTCTTCCCTCGCCGAAGGTCGTCCAGGAGCCCAGCCTCTGCCGAGCTACTTGTCGTCGCCGTCGATCCCCAGCGCCTTCATCTTCTTGTAGAGATGACTCCGCTCCATCCCGAGTGACTCGGCAGCCCGAGTCTTGTGGCCATCGCATTGAGCGAGCCGTCGCGTGATCGCCCGACGCTCCGCCTCGGCGACGAGGTCCTTGAGACTCTGCTCGCCGTCGAAGAGCCCGTCGTCACCGGTCGCCGTGACACCTCCCCCACCGCCTGGCAGCGCGGCACGCACCGCGTCGGCGCCGATGCGCTCCGTGGCCGAGAAGATGACGAGCCGTTCGACGAGGTTGCGCAGCTCGCGGACGTTGCCCGGCCAGGAGTGCTCGGCCAGCACCGCCAACGCGTCGGGCGTGAGCTCACGTCGCGGCAAGCCCTCCTCGGCACAGGCCCAGTCGAGGAAGTGTTGCGACAACGCGGGCAGGTCCGAGAGCCGACGACGCAGCGGCGGCACCGCGACCGGCACGACCGACAAGCGGTAGTACAGGTCCTCGCGGAACTCGCCCTCGGCGACCAGTTGCTCGAGGTCACGATTGGTCGCCGCCAGCAGACGCACGTCGACCTTCAAGGTCTCGGTCCCGCCGACCCGCTCGATCTCTCCCGCCTCGATGGCGCGCAGGAGCTTGGGTTGCATGGAGAGCGGCAGCTCGCCGACCTCGTCGAGGAACAAGGTGCCCCCCGACGCGCGCTCGAAGCGACCGGCCTTGCGAGCCTGTGCTCCGGTGAACGCTCCCTTCTCGTGCCCGAACAGCTCCGACTCGATGAGCGTCTCGGGCAGGGCCGCGCAGTTGACCCGCACGAAGGGTGCCTCGCTGCGGGGGGAGCCCTCGTGGATGGCGCGGGCGACGAGCTCCTTGCCCGTGCCGTTCTCGCCGGTGATGAGCACGCGCGCCTTGCGCGGCGCCACGAGCTGGATGGCTTCCAGCAGCTCGTTCATCTCGCGTGCAGCACCCACCAAGCGCGCGAGCACCGCCGGGTCGACGCCCGCCCGAGCCCGCAGCTCGTCGGCTTCCCGCTCGCGGTCGACGAGCCGGAGCGCCGTCGCCACCGCCACCCTCAGGCGATCGGTGGAGGCCGGCTTCTCGAGGAAGTCGAGGGCGCCGAGCTGCATGGCCTCGACCACGTTGGGCACCGTGCCGTGTCCCGACAGCACCAGCGACGCGAGCTTCTTGCCGCGGTCGACCAGGCTGCGGAGGAGATCGAGCCCACCACCTCCCGGCATCTCGAGGTCGGTGACCAGGAGATCGACCTCTTCACGGTCGAGGACCTCGAGGGCCTCCTGCGGCGACTCGGCGTGCAGCACGCGATGGGAGGGCTCCATCGCGTCTTCGAAGCTCAGGTGAACGCCACGCTCGTCGTCGACGAGAAGGATGGTGGCCACGGCGAGAGTCCTCCGCTGGGTTGCCGTTCCAGCTCCCTTGAGGGTATCGCGTCAGCCCGTCACGCCGACGACGTCGGCAGCTCGACGCGCATCTCCAGCCCCCCGCCGTCCACTCGCTCCGCGGTGATCGAGCCGCCGTGCTCGGTGGCAATGCGCTGGCAGGTCCAGGTGCCGAGTCCCTGACCACCCGAGGCCGTCTTGGTCGAGAAGCCCGTGTTGAAGATCTTCTCGAGTGGACCTTCGAAGCCCGGTCCATCGTCGGCCACGCTGAACCAGCTCACCTGCGCACCGGCGGACCCGCCCCGCAAGGTGATGCTGCCGCCGTCGGCGCCGAGGGCCTGCCGCGCGTTGGTCAACAGGTTGGTGACGAGCTGACGGAGCTGGCCCCGGTCCACGAGCGCCGGCAGCCGCTCGGGCAGCTCGTCGATGAGACGGAGCGACGACGTGGTGCCGACCTGAAGCTCAGCGACCTCACGGAGCAACGGCACGAGATCGGTCGGCTCGGGCGACGGCTCGGGCAGCCGCGCGAAGTCGGAGAACTCCTGCGCGAGGGCGGTGAGCTGGTCGACCTCGGCGAGCACGGCCTCCAGCCGGGACTCCAGCCGCTCATCGAGCCGGGCAGGATCCTCACGCTTCCAGCGGAGCAGGTTCTCGGCCGTCGCACGGATGGGCTGCAAGGGGTTCTTGAGCTCGTGAGCCATGACCCGGGCGGCATCCCGCCAGGCGGCGAGCCGGGCCTCTCGAGCCCGTCCGATCCGCTCGCCCTTGAGGGAGAGGGTGACGTCGTTGAGGGCCGTGGCGAGCAGGCCGATCTCGTCGTCTCGCTCCACCGGGAGCAGCTCTCCGAAGTCACCTTGCGACAGCCGTCGTGCACCGACGACCAGCGGATCGAGCGCCCGTGTCAGTCGCAGCCCCAACCAGGCCAGGACCACGCCCGCCAAGGCGACGAACGGGAGCGACACGAGCAACCACTCGCGCCACTCCTTCGTCAGCGGCCCGGCTCGACCGGCGAACAGCTCCGACCAGCTCACGCGCTCGAAGGCCGGCACGACCAGCTCGAGCGTCATGACCACCCCACCGGCGACGAAGCTCTTGGCCTCGTACGAGAGCGGCTCGGGAGGTGGCTCACCCCAGTCCTCAGACTCCAGGAGACGGGGGCCTCGTGCGTCCGGCTCGCCTTGCCGCACGCGCCAGCGGCCAGGCAGCACCGGCTCGACGACCCGGTGACCGAGCCCAGCCACGAGCTCCTCGCCGTCCTCGGTCGAGAAGCTCACCTCGACGACCCGGAAGAGCCAGGACCGTCCGGCCGTGTCGGCCACGACGTGCAGCCCCTTGCGCGGCACGCCGCTGGGCGGCGGTCCGTAGCCGCCCGTCGTCCAGGGCTCCCCTCTCGCTCGGCGGATCCAGCCGAGGTCCAGTCGAAACGGCTCGGACTCGGGCCGCGAGGCGAGCTGAACGAGACGCTCGCGAAGCAGCTCCTCGCGCTGCGGCATGGGCTCCTTCCGTCGGACGGCGCGGTAGCGTCGGAGCTCCTCCTCACGGGCCAGGTCGGCCTCGATCTCGGCGTCGGCCCAGTCGAGCTCGGGGAGCCGCGTGGTCGCCAGCCCCTGGACCTCCGCACGGACCACGCCCCGCAGCGCGGCCAGCTCGAAGTCGGGACCGACCCCCAGCCCCGCGTTCGCCTGACGCTTCCAGGCCCAGGCTCCCAGGAGCCAGCAAGCGAGGAGAGCGAGGAACGGAGGCAGGGCCACCCGCACCGCCAGGGGCAGGCCGAGCCGACGCCAGGCCGCCGTGCTCGTCACTTGCCGCTGATCCCCGTCTTCACGCCTTGCACGCGGTTGATAGACTCCCCGCTCCCCCGCTGCTACGAGGGGGTCTGGAGAGCAGCATGTCCGATCTCGATGACGTCCGCGACGTCGCCGTCCTGTCCGAGGAGGAGCTGGCCGTCGAGAAGCTGAGGCACTCGGCGGCCCACGTCATGGCTCAGGCGGTGACCCGCCTCTGGCCGGGCACCACCTTGGCCATCGGCCCGACCATCGCCAACGGCTTCTACTACGACATGAACGTGCCCGAGACCCTCACCGCGGACGACCTGCCGAAGATCGAGAAGGAGATGCGGCGGGTCGCCAAGCGGAACTTCAAGTTCGAGCAGGAGGACTGGCCGAAGGACCAGGCCCAGGAGTTCTTCAAGGAAGACCCCTTCAAGCTCGAGATCATCGACGGTCTCGAGGACGCCGAGGTCTCGATCTACAAGCAGGGCGAGTTCACCGACCTCTGCCGGGGACCGCACCTCGCCCACACCGGTCAGCTCAAGCACTTCAAGCTGCTCTCGGTCGCCGGTGCCTACTGGCGGGGCGATGAGACCAAGCCCATGCTCACGCGGATCTACGGCGCCGCCTTCCGCACCGCCGAGGAGCTCGAGGCCCATCTCGAGAAGCTCGAGCAGGCGCGGCAGCGCGACCACCGGAAGCTCGGCAAGGAGCTCGGTCTCTTCAGCTTCCATCCGGAAGCGCCGGCCATGCCCTTCTTCCACCCCAAGGGCACGACGGTCTACAACCTCTTGCAGGAGTACGTGCGCGGCCTCTACCGCGAACATGGCTACGACGAGATCGTCACGCCGCAGATCTTCGACACCCAGCTCTGGAAGACCTCCGGTCACTACGACAACTACCTCGAGAACATGTTCCTGGTCGACGTCGACGGACGCGAGTTCGGCGTCAAGCCGATGAACTGTCCGTCGCACTGCCTGCTGTTCTCCGAGAGCAAGTGGTCCTACCGCGACTTGCCGGTGCGCTTCGCCGACTTCGGCCGGCTGCACCGTTACGAGCGCTCGGGCGTCACGCAGGGCCTCACCCGCGTCCGCTCCATGCAGCAGGACGACGCCCACATCTTCTGCACGCCCGATCAGGTCGGACAGGAGATCGAGGGCGTCATCGCCATGGTCCAGAAGGTGTACGCCGACCTCGGCTTGGGCGAGCCCAAGGTGACCCTCTCGACCAAGCCCGAGAAGGCGCTCGGCGACGCCGCTCTCTGGGAGAAGGCCGAGAGCGCCCTCCGCGAGATCCTCGCGGCCTCGGGCATGGACTACGAGATCGAGGAGGGCGAAGGCGCGTTCTACGGTCCGAAGATCGACTTCTTCTTCAACGACGTGCTCGATCGCCCCTGGCAGCTCTCGACCATCCAGCTCGACTTCAACCTGCCCGAGCGCTTCGAGCTCAAGTACACGAACTCGGAGAGCCAGGCCCAGCGTCCGGTCATGATCCACCGGGCGGTGCTCGGCACGCTCGAGCGCTTCATGGGCATCCTCATCGAGCACCACGCCGGGGCCTTCCCGCCCTGGCTCGCTCCGGTGCAGGCTCGCATCCTGCCCATCGTCGACGAGCTCAACGAGACCGCGGAGTCCATCCTGGCCGAGCTGAAGGCCGCCGGGCTCCGAGCGGAAGCGGACCTTCGTACCGAGAAGCTCGGCAAGAAGATCCGCGAGGCCCAGCTCGACAAGATTCCGTACCAGCTCGTGCTCGGCAAGCGTGAGGCGGAGAGCGGTCAGGTCGCCCTGCGATTGCTGCGCGGCGGCGACGCCGGCGCCATGCCCGTGGCCGAGTTCCTCGCGCGAGCGACGAAGGCGATCGACGACAAGGCCAGCCTCGAGGACGCCTGAGGTGCTCGAGCTCCCCATCATCACTCCCGGCACGCAGGCGCACACCTGCGCGGTCCGCTGCGGCGGTGCCTGCTGCAAGTACTACGCGACCGCGCTGGACACGCCACGGAGCCGGGAGCAGTTCGACGAGCTCCGCTGGTACCTCATGCGTCCGGACACGCACGTCTACAAGGTCGACGGCGACTGGTTCCTCCTCGTGAACCAGGACTGCCGTCACCTCGGGCCCAACAACCTCTGCACGATCTACGAGACGCGACCGCAGATTTGTAAGGACCACAGCGCGGACGACTGTGAGTTCACCGGCGAGATCGAGTACCAGGCGTACTTCCGAGACGACGCCGAGCTCGACCGCTGGCTGGCCGAGCGCAAGGCCAAGCGCAGCGCGGCGGCGAAGAAGGCCGCCTCCAAGCGGAAGAAGGCCAAGCGCAAGCCCAACTGAGGCTGACCTCTTCTTTAGCTGAACGCTGCTTCTCGACTTGGTGAGGCTCTCACTTCGTCGCGGCATGCTGACCGTGAGCTCCCGGGGGCGGGGTGCGCGCGGCGGCAAGTGGCGCTATCAATTGAGCAGGGAAGAAGCCATCAGCCATCGAGTCGCTTCTCCGCGTGGGAACGGAGACGGGGCTCGAACCGCCTGGGAAACGCGTGCCATGCGCGGGCTCCGTGTAGCTCACGCCCGGCGACCCGCTCCCAGTCGAGCCAGCGCACCGCGAGCTCGGAGCGCGGCCCAGGGGAACCTGCGTGCAGGGAAGGGCCTTTGAAGAGCTGGACGTCGACTGTCTGCGTGACCTGCTCGAGCAGGTCGCCGACTCGACGGACCGGGGAGTCCTCGTGTTCGACTCCGAGCTGCGTCTCGTGGCCTGGAACCGACGCAGCGCCGAGATGGGTCTCTTCAACTCGGAGTTCTTCCAATACCGGATCAGCTTGGCGGACGTCTCGCTCGAGAGGGCTCGAGCGGGGGTCTTCGATCCCGAGCTCCCCGTGCAGCTCACGCGACGTTGGCTCGAGGCGTTCCGCGACGACCCACCACCCGCCGAGGACACGCTCGCCCTGCCCTCGGGTCGTCAGGTGAAGGTCCGTCGCGTTCGGCTCGCGACGGGTGAGACCTGCGTCACGTTGGAAGACGTGACCGAGCGCCACGACCTCGAGGAACGGCTCCGTCAGGCACGACGTCTCGACGCCGTCGGCCGCTTGGCCGGAGGCATCGCCCACGACATCAACAACACGCTGACGGTCATCAGCGGCTGCCTCGAATCGGCTCTCGCCGATCTCGATGGCGAAGGGCGCGACGTCCGCGAGCTCCTGGGCACGACGCTCGGTGCCAGCGAGCGCTGCGCGGAGCTCATCGATCGCCTCCTCGCTCTCTCACGTCATCGACCTCAACACGTGGAGGTCGTCCAGCCCGAACGACACCTCGTGGAGCAGGTCGCCATGCTGCGTCGACTGCTCGGTCAGACCCTGGAGGTCGAGCTGAAGCACCCGCCGACTCCCTGGTGCATCCACGTGGACCCGGGCGAGCTGGCCAACGCCATCGTCAACCTCGCCCTCAACGCTCGTGACGCCATGCCCGAGGGAGGTCGGCTCACCATCGAGGTGACCAACCTGCCAGCGGCTGGAGCAGAGGACCCGGATCGGGTCGGGATCGCGGTGACCGACACGGGGCACGGGATGGAGAGCCAGACGCTCGAGGCGGCTCTCGATCCCTTCTTCACGACCAAGGCCGACGGCGGGACCGGGCTCGGTCTCGCGAGCGTGCGCGACTTCGTCGAGAGCTCGAGCGGACGCATCCGCATCGACAGCAAGCCCGGCGCCGGTACCACCGTCACGCTGCTCTTCCCGCGGGCACGGCGGACGGAGAGCGCCTTCGGCAGGACGGTGCTCATCGTCGAGGACGAGGACGGCATCCGTCACCTCGTCGCCCGACAGCTCCGGTCGCTGGGCTACGAGGTCTTGCTCGCCGCCGACAGCGACGAGGCCCTGCGCGTCTTGAGCACGGGTTCACGACCCGATGCCCTGCTCGCCGACGTGAACTTGCCGGGAACCTGCGACGGGATCGGCGTGGCGCTGCATGGACGCGCGGTCCACCCGGACCTGCCGGTGGTCTTCATGTCGGGTCAGCCGGACGCCGAGCTGCCTCGGGACCTGCGTCGCTTCGAGGAGATCCGCTGGCTCCGCAAGCCCTTCCACCGGGGCGAGCTGGCGCTGGCCCTGCAGGAGGTCTTGCAGGGCAGCGACTCACGGTGAGGCTTCAGTCCGACGAACGCGGGAACGGGAAGAACGTGCCGAAGTTGCCGAGGAAGACCTTGCTCTTGAAGTCCGGCTCCCGCTCCCGCTCACCCAGCCGCTCGGTGTCGGGGTAGCCCAGGGGCATGACCGCCTGCACGCGCTTCTCCCGCGGCAGGCCGAGGATGTCGTGCAGGGACTGCTGCCCCTGGAGCCGCGAGATCTCGGGCGTGTAGGTCAGGGTGCCGAGACCGAGGTCGGTGGCCGCCAGGCAGATGTTCTCGATGGCGGTCCAGGCCGACTCGATCGGGTACGGGTAGTTGCTGTTCCGCGGCTCGTTGCAGACCACCAACAGCACCGGCGCCTCGGTGAGGAAGACCTTCTCCCGCTGGAAGCCCGGTAGCTCCTTGATCCGCGTCCGCAGCGGCTCCGGTCGGCTCTCCACCCACTTCATGTCCCAGGGCTCGCAGCGCTCGCGGAGCAGCCGACGCTGAGCCTCGTCTTCGACGACGACGATCCACAACCCACGATGACCGGAACCCGCCGGCGCGTTGTACGCCGCCTCGGTCACCTGCGCGATGAGCTCGTGCGGGACCGGGTCCGACTTGAAGGCGCGCGTGCTGCGACGCTCGCGCGCCAGCTCGAGAAAGCTCCGATTCGAGGTGCTCACGTGGTCAACTCCCTTGCTTCTGCCTGGAAGCGTCCGAGGAGATCGAGCGCTTGCCGGGGGCTGATGTCGTCCGGGTCCAGCTCGGCGATCCGCTCCGCCAGCGCTTGAAAGCGTG
>JBCCFW010000151.1:0-19474 GCA_039029535.1 Acidobacteriota bacterium | reverse complement strand
GGATCCTCCCTGCCCTCGAGCAGCGGATGGCCGGCTGGAACGTCGGCGCGCCGCTCCCGGCCGTCCCGGCTCCTCCTTCCGAGTCGCCCACCGGCGTCTTCGTGGTCAACAAGGAAGACGTCAACCAGACCCGCGTCCGCATGGGTCATCGCTCGGTCACCTGGGATCACCCCGACGCCCGTGCGATTCAGGTCATGAACGACATCCTCGGTGGCGGCGGCTTCACCAGCCGCATCACCAAGCGCGTCCGCTCCGATGAGGGCCTCGCCTACTCGGCCGGCTCGGGCTACGGCTTCGGTCGGGACTACCCGCGCACCTTTGTCGCGGTCTTCCAGTCCAAGAACGAGTCGGTCGCCCACGCGCTGACCATCCTCGGCGAGGAGATCCGCCGCATCCAGGCCGAGCCGGTGAGCGAGGAAGAGCTCACCACCTCGATCAACGGATTCGTCGACTCCTTCCCGTCGAACTTCAGCTCCGCCGGCGCCAAGGCCGGGACCTTCGTTTCCGACGAGATCCGCGGTCGGCCCCTCGACTACTGGAAGACCTACCGTGACAAGCTCCGCGCGGTGACCGCGGCCGACGTCCAGCGCGTCGCCCAGCAGCACCTCCATCCGGACAAGGTCACCGTCCTCGTGGTCGGCAAGGTCGACGAGGTCATGGCCGGTGATCCGGACAAGCCCGAGTACCAACTCGAGAACATCGCTGGCCCGAACGGCATCATGGAGATCGCCCTGCCGGAGCCCGCGACGCTCGCCTACCCGCACCCGCCGCGGCCGCTGGTCGGCAAGCCCCAGGTCGAGGGCATGGGGAGCTGAGGCTCTTCTTCCTTCGACCCACGACGCCCCGCCGTTCTCGTGACGGCGGGGCGTTTCTCGTTTCAGGCCCACAGCCTGCGGGCGATGCTCAGCCGCCCAGCTCGCGCAGCCGCACCCGCGCGTTGGTCATGCCCGGCTGCAGCTCGAGACAACGTCGGTAGCAGGTGATGGCCTCGGACTTGCGTCCGGTTCCTCGGTAGAGCTCGCCGAGCGCGAACTCGTTGCCGGCGTCCGTCGGAGCCCCGGCCCGCACGGCGAGGAGCTCCGCTTCGGCCTCACCATAGCGACCGAGCAGGATGAGGCTGCGGCCCTTCACCGCCCGCGCGCGCAAGGAGTCGGACTCGAGAGCCAGCGCTTCTTCCGCCGCGACGAGCGCCTCCGCCGCACGACTCCGAGCGAGCTCGAGCTCGGCGCGCGTGACGGGCACCCGAGCTTCCTTGCCGGGAAGTGCCTCCGCCCGTCTCATGGCGGCCTCGGCGTCGTCGACTCGACCGAGCTTGCGGTAGAGACTGACGAGGTTCAGCCACATGGTCTTGTCGCCGGGCCGCTTCGCGACGACCTGCTCGCCCAGCGCGACGAGGGCCGGCCAGTCCTGCGTCTTGCTGAGACGCTCGAACTCCTCCACCAGGCTGGTGGTCGAGTCGGTGACGGCGTGCAGCTCCTGGTCGAGCCGATCGCGCGCCTGGAACCAGGCCCCCTTCGGAAGCTCGGCAGCCCGCGCCAAGGCGGCACGCGCTTCGTCCTCACGGCCCAACGCGGCCAGGGCGCGGCCGAGATAGTGCTGGACCTGGAAGTCATCGGCGCGCTTCTGCGCCGCCCGCTCGAGCAGGGTCAATGCCTCCGCGGCCTGCGCCCGCTCCAGGGCGACGCGAGCGAGGCCGACCTCGCCGAGCCAGTCCTGAGGGACGAGCTGTCGATACCGCTCGAAGCTCTGCGCCGCTTCTCCGAGACGACCCGCGTCGAGCTCGAGCTCGGCCAGCCGGGCGTGAGTGGTCGGGTAGCTCGCGTCGATCTCCAGTGCCTCGAGGAACAAGCCGTGGGCGCTGTCGTCACGACCGGTGACCTGATGGATGCAGGCGAGGTAGTAGACCCAGCGGAAGTCCTGCGGCTCCGCCTCGCGAGCCAGCTCGAAGTAGGCCTCTGCGCTGCGATGTGCCTCGAGACTTTCGCAGGCCATGCCCACGAGCCCGTACGACGCACCGTCACGTCGCTCGGCGGCATCGGAGAGCGCGCCGAGCAGCACGTCGGCGACGGCCGGCTCCACGAGGTCGATCTGCGGTGGCTCGGGGAGCTCCTGTCGTCGTGCCCAGGCAGCGAGGGCGTTCGGATCGAGCCGGGCTCGTTGCTCACCGGCAGGTCCCTGCTCGAACGTGGCCAGCGGCGGGGGCTCGTAGGCTGGAGGACTCGTGCAGGCGGTGAGCGCGAGACAGGACACCAGGGTCAGGCTCGTCGAGACCAGGCGGAACGGGACGTTCACGGACGCTCCTCGTGCTGTGGGGACGCACCCTGCCGGAGCTCCAGCCAGCGCGACGCCGGCAAGTCAGTCCAGCTCTCGACCTCTCCGGTCGGCCAGGTCACGTCGATGCGATCGATGCGGGTCGCGTCGGCGAGCCCGAAGTGGACTCGTGGGTCGTTGCTCGTGAGGTAGCCGGCATGAGGTCGGACCGCGCGGAGCTGGCGTCGCCCTCCGGCATGCAACACGACCTCGGCCCCGATGGCGTGCCGACCACCGCCGGCCGGCCGGAGGGAGAGCAGGCACCAGGCCGCCGACGTCGTCTGATTGAGCAGGAGACGAGCGGGACCGCGGTTGTTCGTGACGACGAGATCGAGGTCACCGTCGCCGTCCAGGTCGCCGACCATGACACCCCGACCGACGCCGAGCAGGGCCTCGGAGTCGACCTCGTCACTGGCGTCGACGAAACCGCTCTCGCCCATCCGCACGAGCTGATCGGGCTCGGCATAAGGCTGCTGCGGATCCCAGGGCTCGGTGAGCCGGTTGACCGCGCCGTTGACGATGAAGCCGTCGAGAGAACCGTCGTGGTCCTGGTCGAAGAGAGCGATGCCGAAGCCCGTGTAGGGCACGGCCCACCCCGACAAGCCCAGCCGTCGGCTGCGATCGGAGAACAAGCCCCGCTCGTTGATCAGGCCCAGGTGAGACTGATGGTGGATGTTGGTCACCAGCAGGTCGGGATCGAGGTCACCGTCGAGGTCCTCGGCCGCCACGCCCATGCCGGCGATGGCGACGCCGTCCCCATCGAAGGCGGCACCACGAAGCCCCGCGTCCTCGACGAAGCGAGCGCCGCCGTCGCGGTTCATCCACACGAAGGCCGGCGTCTGATCGTTGGCGACGTAGAGGTCGGGCCAACCGTCGTCATCGAAGTCGGCGGCGACGACACCGAGCCCGTGCCCGGTCACGCCGGCGACTCCCGAGGCCTCGCTGCGGTCCTGGAACACGCCTCCATCCCGGCCCCGATAGAACCGGTCGCTCATGGGCGCGCGGTACTCCAGCGGGTTGCAGTAGTCGCGGAGGCCGCGGCGATCGAAGCAGCTTTCCTCCTTCGAAGCCGACCAGTCCACGTAGCGACAGACGTAGAGGTCGAGCCGGCCGTCGCGGTCGGCATCGAAGAACGCGGCGCTGCTACTGAATCCGGGAGTGCCGAGACCGGAGCGCTCGGTCGCGTCGGTGAACCGACCCGAGCCGTCGTTGACCAACAGCACGTCGGGACCGAGACGCGTGACGAGCAGGTCGACGTCGCCGTCGGCGTCCACGTCGGCAGCCGCTGCGCCGAAGGCGTGTGCCGGCGGCGCGGCATCGACCACGGCCGCTCCAGCGGCAGCCGTCACGTCGCGGAAGCGCGCCTGGCCATCATTTTCGTACAGCACGCACGGGCTGCGGCGCGCGGCGCCGACCAGCGGCCCGCCCTGCACGAGGAAGACGTCGAGGTCGGCGTCACCGTCGTGGTCGAGGAGCGCACCGCCCGGGCCCATCTCCTCCGGGAGTCGGAAGAGCTCGTCGCCGTCGTCGGCGTCGTGCACGAAGAGCAGGCCGCTCGCGGCGGTGGCGTCGACGAAGGCCCGAGACGACGGAGAGGTCGTCGTGGCCTCGTCGCCAGAGGGTCGACAGGCGGCGAGCGAAACGATCAGGCCGAACAGGAGAGCGGTGCGGCTCACCGGCTCTTCCGCGCCGGCGGCGCCCAGGTCTCGCGGAGCAGGCGCTTGAAGGCCGGCGTCTGCACGGTGAAGTCGTCCGGTCCCTGGGTGCCGGGAGTGGGGAACCACTTCCAGATGAAGGACCCCTTGATGACCTTGCTGCTCTCGACGGTCTCCAGGGCGGTGCGCAGGCAGCGGGCTTGCAGGGGGTGGTCGGTCTTGCCTTGGCTGGGCTCCCAGGGTCGCATCGCGGCGGTGGCGATGTTCGTGTAGCCGACCTCGGTCAGGACGACGGGCCTCCCCTGCTCGCGCGAGTACTGCGCCAACCAACGCTCGTGCTTCTTCCAGGCGGCACGGACCTCGGAGAGCGGCGGGTTCTCGCGATCGGACAGGGGCATGTAGGCCTGGATGCCGATGGCGTCGAGCTCGGACCAGAAGCCGACGTGAGTGACGTCGTCCCAGTTGGCCGCGTAAGTCAGCGGACCGGAGTAGCGCTGACGCACCTCGGCGATGAGCTTCGTCCAATACGCCGTGCGTGGCTCGGCCAATCGCAGCTCGGTGCCCACCACGAAGGCGTGCGCCCCCTCGCGCTCACAAAGCTCGGCCAGGCCGAGGATCCAGCGACGGTACTGGGTGAGGAAGTTCTGCCAGCGCTTCTCGTCGTCACCCCAACCGACCTCGCCACGCCACGAGAACTCACCCCAGTAGGAAAGGTGGGGCTTGATGAGGATGGACAAGCCCTGCTCGCGTGCCCAGCGGATGGGGGCGACGACGTGCTGCTCGCCGCGAGGAGCCGGGCGGAGATTCGCGGTCTGCCGGTCGACGTGGGCATAAGGGTGGATGGCGACCCAATTGGCTCCGACCTCGGGCAGGCCGAGCATCGTCTGGCGCATGCCCTCGCTACCCCACTCCTTGCCGATGCCCCAGCAGGAGATGGTGATCCCCCGCATGTCATCGGGGAACGCCGGACGTTCGGCCCGAGCAGCACGCGGCTCGGGCTGCGCGCGGGGAGCGTCGGCGGCCGGACGCTGGGCGGCGTCACTGCCCTGACAGGCGGAGAGAATCAGGCCGACGGACAGCAGCAGGCTGGGGCGGGTACCGAGGAGCACGGCGAGACCTCGTGCGGGACGAGCCAGCGAGGCCCGAAGCGTTCCAGGAGCCTCAGTGTAGCTCGGCGGGGTGAACATCACCGGTCCGGCCGACGTAGGATTCAGGGACGGTCTTTCCCTTCCCGCTGAGCCGCCCATGACTCCCCTCGCCGCCCTCCAGGCCCTCTCCAGCACGAGCGTCTTCGCAGCCCGCGCCTTCCTGCCGCTGTTCGTGGTGGCGCTCGTCGGGCGCTTCCCCGAGCTGGTGACCTGGCTGCCGCTGATCTCGGACGCTCCCCTCGTCTGGCCCGAGGACCTCGGCTGGCTCATCAGCGACGCCGGCCTCGCCGGCCTGGGCGCCCTCACGCTCCTCGAGCTCTTCGCCGAGGAGAGCCCCGACGCCCGCGTCGTCCTCAACTGGATCCAGCCCGCGCTCAAGGCCGGCGCGGCCATGCTCTCGACCTTCGCCCTGACCTCGGGCAGCTCTCGCGAGCTCATCCAGGAGCTGGCGCAGCTCGCCTCGCCCGGAGGCGTGGCGCTCGCGGGCGGCGGTCGAGCTCCCCTCATCGCAATGACGGTCGTGGTCGGCATCGCCGTGTTCTTCTTCGCCCGCTGGCGTGCCGGTCTCACCGAAGCCCTCGACGAGCTCGACGGCGGCGAGGGTCTCGGCCTGGCCAAGGTCTTCGTCCGGCTCGAAGCCCTGTGGGCCGCCGGTGGTGCCCTGCTCGTTCTCTTCGCTCCCCTGCTCTGCCTCGTTCTCGCGGCGGTGATGCTCGGTGGCCTCGCTTGGCTGCGACGTCGGGTCGAGCAGGCCGAGAAGGAACGACGTCAGCCCTGTCGTGCCTGTGGCGCGGCGGTCCTTCCCGAGGCCATCGCCTGCCCGGCCTGTGAGCAGCGTCGGCAGCCGACGCGTCGCGCGAGCTCGCGGGCCTGGCCCGATCGCTGGATCGAGCTGCCGAGTGAAGCGGACCCGCCGTACCGACACGGAGCCGAGCTCCTCGCCTCCGGGCGCTGTCCCGCGTGTGCCGAGCGACGCGACTCCGACGAGCTTCTCGCCAGCGAGCCGTGTGCCTGCGGCTGGCCCGGCAACGCGCGCGAGCTCGGCGTCCCCGGGAGAGACTGGCCGACCGAGCTTCAGGCCTTGCTCCGACGACGCGCCTGGAAGCTCGGCATCGCTTGCGCGCTGCTCGGCCTCGTCCCCGTGCTCGGTGCCGCCGCGGCGCTCGCCTTCGGACGCTTCCGACTGGCAGCACCTCGACGTCGACATCTCGGGATCACGCAACGTCTCGCCGGACGCTGGCTCGTGCGAGCGAGCCTCGCCGTGCTGGTTCTGCTCGCCGGCTTCCCCTTGGTCGCGAGCCTGCTCGGGCCGCTGTCCATCGCCGTGCAGGAGACCGTCGCCAGTCGCGCGTTCCAGAAGAGGATCGACGAGCTCGGGAGCGATCAGCTGCGGGCCGCCTGAGCGCCCTCTCCTTCTCAGCCGCGGGGATCGCCGAACACCGGGGTTCGGGGAAAGACCTCGAGGCGACGCGCACCGTCCTCCATGCCGATCTCGTCCCAGTCTTTCGGCATCGGCATCGGTGTCGGCACGCCCGGAGTCAGGCGGATGACGAAGTCGAGAGGCGGGCGCAGGTCCAGGGTCCGTCGAAGTGGGTTGAGCCGCTTGTCGTCTTCGAGGATCGACATCCAATGGCTCTCGAACTCCGGGTCTTCGTACCCACCGCCCGAGATCAGCTCGTCCTGCAGCCAGAGCGGAAGCTCCTCGCTCGGTCGCGTGCGGCGGTGCCAGGCCGCGAAGGGCTCGTCGCCCCCTGCCTTCCAATAGCAGTGCGGTCCGGCGGCGCTGGCGAGATACGTGAAGACCTCCACGCCGTAGTCGCCGGGCTCGACCTCGATGGGCTGAGGCGTCGCACGGGGATCGAGGCACTCCTCGTCCAGGCGACCGATCAAGAGCCGACCATCGGGAAGCTCGAGGCTGGACTCGCCTCGACCGACCCAGTCCTCCTCGGCGCCACGAAGCTCGCCGATGACCACGCGGACCGCGAGCTCGCCCTTCGTGCCCACGGTCTTGTAGACGAGTCGCCCGGGCGGCAGGCCACGGTCAGTCCCCTTCGCCAGGGCCTCACCATGCTCGGCCACGTGCCTGGCACTGGTGAGCGTGCACCAGCGACCGCAGTGGAGAAGCACGTCCTGGTCGAAGCTCATGGCTCGCGTCCGACGATGGGAGCCAGCGGGAAGCGCTCGGGTCGACGCACCTCCATCACGAGGGGCGAGACCCCACGCTCGGTCGGCGTGCGATCGTCGACCTCCGCCCCCTTCACGAGACGAATGACGAAGTCGACGACCTGCTCCTCGGTGCAGGCGTCGTCGAGCTCGTCCTCATCCTCCGCCTCCCACTCGCTCTCGAAGCCCGGGTCCTCCTCGGGCTCCTCGAACAACACCATCTTCAGCCAGGCAGGCATGGCCTCACCGGGCCGGGACTCGCGGAACCAGGCTCCCCACGGAGGCCCCTCCTGCTCGGACGCCGCGTGGAAATCGTCACCATTGCATCCGCCGAAGTAGCTGTAGATCTCGACGCGATGGTCGCCGGGCTCGACCTCGACACGATGAAAGGTGCTCTCGTCGTCGAAGGCGTCCTGGCAGAGCCCGCCCATGACCTGAAGCCGGCCGTCCGGGATGCTCAGCGCGCCGACCAAGCGACCGACCCACTCGCGCTCGGCTCCCTCGAGCTCTCCCACCAGCACGCGGACGTGGCACCCGTCATCGGAGTGAAGCTTCTTCCCGATGATGAGGCCACGTCGAGCCGCGCTCTCGACGTCGGCCAGGATCGACTCGGCGTGCTGCTCCAGGTTCGCCACGCTGGCGAGACTGAAGCTCCGTGCATCGGCATCGATGCAGACGTCATGGCGCATGGCTCACCTCCTTCCTTCACTCACCGCGGTCAGCGGCCCACCACGCTGCCCGTGATGAGCGTCCCCAGGGTGTCATGCGGAGCGTGCACGCCCTCTCCCTCACGCAACGGGAACCACCAGCCTCGACTGCGAGCCCTGCCTGCCTACCTTCCCTCGAGCACCACGGCTCCAAGCTCGCCCGGTGACGTCCCATGTCCGACATCCGTCAACTCCTGCCCTCGAGCCTCGCCCTCCTCCTCGGGCTGCTCGTCCCCGGTCCTTCCGAGGCCGCCTCGCCCCGCCGTGCCGTTCGGGTTCACGCCGACGGGACCCTCGATCTCGCAATGATCGTTCGTCGGCTCGAGAACCAGGGGGCTCGCATCCGTCACCTCGTGGCCCCCGATCTCCTGCTCGGTGACATCCCGGACGCGGCCTTGCTCAGTGTCCGCTCCAGTGGCCTCGAGCTCGAGCTCGTCAACGCTCCGGACGGCGCGGGCCCCCGTTCGATGGACACCGATGCCAGCTCGCGCAGCGCACGCCTCGGGCGGCGCTACCTCGACGGGCCGCTGGAGCCCGGTGACGACCGCCCGCCGCCCCCGCCGCTCCACGGCGACGCTCTTCCCGCCGACCCACGCGACGGGTTGCGTCGTCATGCCGGCGGGAGCTGTCGTGGCCCCGGTCGAGTGCTCGTCGGTCGCGTCGCCATCGGCATCCTCATGCTCGAGAGCGACGGCACCATCGACTCCGACACGGAGGACTGGGCCAACGAGGACCCCGAGCACCCCGGACTGGACCGAACCGAGCTCGTGATGGCCGAGATCATCGAGGGCATGGACGCCCTGGTGAGCCAGTTCCCCGAAGCCGACTTGAGCTTCGCCTACGACCCACGGATCGTCACCATCCCCTACGAGGCGATCAACCGTGGCGCCGGCGAGCGTTGGACCTGGGGCGGTGCCGCCCTGGAAAGCCTGGGCTACGCGGGCTTCACGGATCGCGACAGCTACATCGCGGACCTCGAGGAGCGCTTCGATGCCGACTCGGGCACGGTCGCGTTCGTCCTCGACAGCCTCAACGACGAGGACGGCAACCCGAGCTCGGGCAACTTCGCCTACGCCGTCCTCGACGGCGACTACTTCGTCATGACCTACGACAACGCCGACTGGCGCATCGACGGGATGGACGTCGTCATCGCGCACGAGCTCGCTCACAACTACGGTGCCCTCGACGAGTACCGCGCAGCGGGCAACACCTGCTCGCACGTCGCCGGCTTCCTGCGGGTCAGGAACGGCAACAACGACAGCGAGCCCGGGGACGGTGCCTGCGAGTCCGCCGTCGCCTGCTTCATGCGTGGCAACCGCACGCACGTGGCCTGCTCGTTCACGGCGGGTCAGCTCGGCATCCGCGACAGCGACGGTGACGGCATCATCGATCCCCTCGACGCTCCGCCCGACAGCTCGCTCGACGGCCCGCCCTTGCAGGTCTTCGAGACCGACTCGCCCGCCCTGACCGGCACGGTGAGCAGCCTCCCCGAAGCGTCTGAGAGCCCCCACGCACGCCCAGCCGCCTTCAACGACATCACCGCCGCCGAGGTCCGCGTGGACGGTGGTGCCTGGATGCCCCTGGTCGCCTCCGACGGGGCCTTCGGCGATGCCTGTGAGGAGGTCGACATCGCCCTGTCCGGCCTGTCCGAGGGACTTCATCTCATCGAGTTGCGCGGCACCAACGACGTCGGTCTCGTCGAGCCCAGCCCCGCCGAGGTCGGGGTCTACGTGAACACCGATTGCGCCGACGACTCCGCCGAACCGGATGACTCGATCGCGCAGGCCCGGACCCGATCGGTGGGTCGCCATGTCGGCCTGATGCGCTGTGCTCACGACGCGGACTGGAGCCGCTTCCATCTCGCGAGCGACGCCGAGCTCCGAGTCACCGTCGAGCACGACCCCCTGGCCGGACCGCTGACCGCGTGCGTCCTCGACCCCTCACACCGCACGCAGGCCACGGCCACCAGCACCGACGGAGCACTGAGCCTGACGACGACCGCCCGGGTCGACGGGACCCACTACCTCGCCATCGACGGGATCGACGAGGACGAGACCGTCTACCAGCTCACGCTCGACGCCGATTGTCTCGACGGGCCCTCCGAGCCGAACGGGGATCCGGCGACGGGCACGGGCATCGCCCTCGGCCTGACGGAGAACCTCGTCGTCTGTCCAGGTGACGTCGACTTCTACCTGGTGAGCACGCACGTCCTCGAGACCCTCCACGTCCAGGTCGACTTCGATCACGACCTCGGCGATCTCGACCTCATCGTCCACGCTCCGGACGGCACGGTCGCCGGTCGCTCCGACGGCCTGACCGACTCGGAGAGCGTCGAGGTGAGGTTCGCGCGCGAGGGGGTCCACGCGATCGAGGTCCGGGGCAAGACCCCCACCGACACCAACGTCCACGATCTCACGGTCACCCTCACCGGCTGTCACGACGACATCCGGGAGAACGACGACACGCAGGCCGACGCCCGCCCGATGACACCGGGCGAGCCGATCAGCGGCCGACTCTGCGACACCGACGACGACTGGTACTCCTTCATCGTTCCCGAGACCAGCCTGCTCCGCGTGCAGCTCGCCCACTCGCTGGCCGAGGGCGGCCTCGACCTCGAGCTCCATCGAGCCGAGCCCGTCGGACTCTTCCGTCGTTCGACCCGGCTCACCTCCCCCGAAGACATCACCGTCCAGCGTGCGGCGCCCGGCGAGTACTTCCTGCGGGTCCTCTCATCCCTCGGCGGGACGTCGGCCTACGAGCTCACCGTGGAAGTCGAGGACCCCCTTCTCCTGTTCGTCAGCAAGACCGAGACCGACGCGGTTCTCGACTGGAACGACGTCGGGCAGGAGTGCTACCTGGTGAGCCGAAGTGAGCTCCCTTCCGACTTCGCTGCGGCCGTCGAAGCCCTGGTCAACGATCCGCCCGGCGACGAGGACGGCGAGCCCCTCACCACCCACGTCGATCCCGGTGTCATCGGCGACGACGTGCCCCTCCATGCCTACCGGGTCCGTCCTCACGACTGCGGCCGCGCCCGCATCGAGGCGACTCAGATCGTCTCGCCGGCGCCCTGCGCGAGACCCGGTCTCGGTGGGATCGGGACGATCACCTACACGATCTCGGCGAGCAATCCGGGCGAGGAGGATCTCTTCGGCATCAGCCTGGAGAACACGCTGCCGGACGAGTTGGAATCGTTCCGCGTGCTGTCCGTTCCCCCGGGCGCGACGGAGACCACCGTGGGCCGCGACCTGCTCGTGACCGGCATCGACCTGCCGGCGGGGGAGATCGCCAGCGTCCTCATCGAGGGAACGCTGCCCCGCTTGATGAGTGACTGGCCCCTCATCCCCGGCAACCAGGCCGTGTTCCGCGTCCCCGATGGGATCGATCCGCTGGGAGCCCTCTTCCCGACCGACGACCCGACCACCCTGGCGTACCGTGACGACACGAGAACGGCGTACTGGGGTGACTACCAGCTCCACGCCGTCGCCGCCTACTGGCACGCCGACCTGGACCTCGACCTCGTCCTCGTCGATCCCTGCGGGAACACGATCTCGGTGGCCGACTCCCGAATCGGCGACTGCGATTCCAGCATCGGCGAGGTGAACGAGGAGCACTCCTGCACGATGACCATCGGCTCGGGACGACACGAGTCGATCCTCTGGACCAGCTCGATCCCCATCGGCACCTACGATGTCTTCATCCGCTGGGCCGAGACCGCCGAGGACGGCCCGGACTGTCGTGACCGAGGCCCCGAGGACGTGACGATCATGATCGTCGGGCAGAACTTCGGCGGCCTGCGGTGCCACCCGGTCACGATCGAGCCGAGCCCGGAACCGGTTCACGTGCTGTCGTTCAGCTTCCCGAGGTGAGAGATCCTGCCCCGAGCCAGGCACGATCTCTCACCATGCTGATCACCCCCCGCCCACCGCTTCGAGCAACGACCTAGGTTCACCCGAACCCGACTCATCGTGGGTCGGGAGCTCGACAGCGGTGACGTCCCATGCCCTCTCCTCGCAGTCTCCGGCTCCCTGTTCTCGGCCTTCTCGCAGCCCTCTTCGTCGGCCACGCGCTCGCTTCTTCCGACACCCGACGGGCCCTCCGCGTCGTCTCCGACGGCCCTGCCGACCTGGCCGCGGTCGCGAAGCGCCTGGAGAGCCACGGGGCCCGCATCCGCCACCTCGTCGCCCCCGACCTACTCCTCGGCGACATCTCGGACGCGGCTCTGAGCGCCGTCCGCGACAGCGGCGTCACGCTCGACCTGGTCGCCAGCCCGACCAGCGCCTCTCCGAGCCCGGCGTCCCCCGGCGCCGTCTCCTCGGCCGACCGACTCGGACAGCTCTACTTCCAAGGCCTGCCCACGACCGGAGGCGATCGACCCGAGCCCCCACCACTGCGTGGTGACGCGCTCCTCCCCGACCCACGCGACGGCCTGCGTCCCCACTCCGGTGGGAGCTGCCGCCGCTCGGGTCGCGTGCTCATCGGTCGCGTCGCCATCGGCATCGTCATGCTCGAGAGCGACGGGACCCTCGACGCGGACACGGAGGACTGGACCAACGACGACCCCGCCTACCCCGGGATGCCGCGGCCCGACCTCGTGACCGCCGAGATCATCGAGGGCATGGACGCGCTGGTGAGTCAGTTCCCTGAGGCCGGTCTGAGCTTCGCCTACGACCCGAACGTCGTGAGCATCCCGTACGAGGCCATCAATCGCGGGGCCGGTGAGCGTTGGCAGTGGGGTGGCGCCGCCATGGACACCCTGGGGTTCTCGGGCTTCGGTGGCGTCAACGCCTACGTCGAGGAGCTCAAGGAGCGCTTCGACGCCGACTCGGGGACGGTGGCCTTCATCCTCGACAGCCTCAACGACGACGATGGCTACCCGAGCTCGGGCAACTTCGCCTACGCCATCCTCAACGGCAACTACCTCGTCATGACCTACGACAACAACGGCTGGCGCATCGATGGCATGGACGTCGTCATGGCACACGAGGTCGGTCACAACTACGGCGCGCTCGACGAGTACCGATCGGCCGGCAACAGTTGCTCCCACCTCTCGGGTTTCCTCCGGGTGAAGAACGGCAACAACGACAGCGCCGCCGGCGACTCGGCCTGCGAGAGCGCGGTGAATTGCTTCATGCGCGCCAACCGCACGCTCAACGCCTGCTCCTTCACCGCCCATCAGCTCGGGATCCGCGACACCGACGGCGACGGCATTCTCGACCCCCTCGACGCGCCTCCCGACAGCACGCTCGACGGTGCGGCCTTCCAGGTCTTCGAGACCGACGCGCCCAGCTTCACCGGGACCGTTAGCAGCTTCCCCGACGAGTCCGAGATCGAGCACGCCCGTCCCGCCGCCTTCAATGACGTCACCGCCGCCGAGTACCGCGTGGACGGTGGAGCGTGGATGGCCTTGGCCGCCTCTGATGGCGACTTCGGCGACACCTGCGAGACGGTCGACATCGCCCTGTCCGGCCTGTCCGAGGGCCTGCACCTGCTCGAGCTGCGTGGCACCAACGACCTCGGTCTCGTCGAGCCCAGCCCCGCGGCGGTCGAGGTCTACGTGAACACCGACTGCGCCGACGATCCCGCCGAGCCCGATGACTCGCTGTCCCAGGCCTGGGCCCGCTCGGGCGGTCTCCACGCTGGTCTCATGCGCTGTGCCTACGACCAGGACTGGAGTCGCTTCCACCTCGCCGGTGGCGCGGAGGTCCGGGTCACCGTCGATCACGACGCGGCCGCGTCCCCGCTCACCGTCGCGCTGGTCGGCCCCACCGGTGCCGAGCTCGACAGCGCCATGACCACCGGCGGCACGGTGACGCTCACGGTGACCGCACCGTTTGCCGGCACGCATCACGTCTCCGTCGACGGCATCGCCGACGCCGAGACCGGCTATGACCTCACCATCGACGCCGACTGCATCGACGACCCCTCCGAGCCCAACGCCACGCTCGCCACCGGCGCTGCCGTGGCCCTCGGCACGACCCCCGACCTCGTCGTCTGCCCCGACGACGTCGACCACTACCTCGTCGGCGTTCAGGCCTTCGAGACCCTCACCGTCGAGCTCGCCTTCGAGCACGACCTCGGTGACCTCGACTTGATCGTGCACGCCCCCGACGGCACGGAGGCCGGCCGTTCGGACGGGACTTCCGACACGGAGCGAGTCGAAGCCATGTTCACCCAGGAGGGCTTGTACGGGATCGAGGTGCGGGGCAAGACCACCGCCGACTCCAACGTTCATGACCTCACGGTCACGCTCACCGGTTGCTTCGACGACCTCCGTGAGAACGACGACACCCAGGCCGATGCCCGACCGCTCGTCCCCGGTGAGGTCCTGTTCGGGCGTCTTTGCGACACGGACTCCGACTGGTTCTCGTTCAACGTCCCCGAGACCAGCCTGCTCCGCGTGCAGCTCAATCACTCGGTGGCCGAGAGCGACCTCGATCTCGAGCTCTACCGAGCGACTCCGGCCGGTGTCTACCGACGCTCGACCCTGCGCACCTCTCCCGAAGACATCACCATCAAGCGCGCTGCGGCGGGCGACTACTTCGTGCGGGTCTACTCGACCCTGGGGGGCGCCGCCAGCTACAGCCTGAACGTCGAAGTCGAAGACCCCATCCTCCTCTTCGTGACCAAGACCGATACCGACGCCGTGCTCGAATGGAACGACGCCGGTCAGGAGTGCTACACGGTCAGCCGGAGCGAGCTCCCCTCCGACTTCACCGGCGCCGTGGAGAGCCTGGTCAACGATCCTGCGGGCGATGAAGATGGCGAGCCGCTCACCGTGCACGTCGACCCGGGCGTCATCGTCGACGACACGAGGCTCTACTGTTACTTGGTGCGCCCGCACGACTGCGGCTACGGACGCATCGAGGCGACGAAGACCGCCTCACCCTCGCCTTGCGTTCCGCCCGAGCCCGGTGGCATCCCCAGCGTCACCTACACGATCTCGGCGACCAACACGAGCGACCTGCCGGTCTGGGGTGTCAGCCTGGAAGACTCCATCCCCACCGAATTCGACTCGTTCAGCGTGCTGTCCATCCCGCCGGGCGCCACGGACGAGACGGTCGGCCGTGACGTGCGTGTCACCAACATCGACATCCCCGTCGGTCAGACCGCGAGCGTCATCGTCGAGGGCACGCTGCCGCCACGAGTGAGCGAGTGGCCCCTCATCCCGAGCAACCAGGGCCTCTTCCGCGTGCCCAACGAGCTCGACCCCGACGGCACCGTCCACCTCACCGACGATCCCACGACCCTCGCGTACCAGGACGACACCCGCACGGCCTACTGGGGCTTCTACGGTTGGTTCGCCATCTCGGCCTACTGGCACGCCGACATGGATCTCGACCTCGTCATCCTCGATCCCTGCGGCAACCTGGTCTCGGTCGCCGACTCACGGATCTCCGACTGCGACATGAACACCGGCAGCATCAACGAGGAGCACTCTTGCGCGTTGACGGTGGGCTCGGGTCGGCACGAGTCGGTGATCTGGTTCTCCGGCGTGCCGTTCGGGACCTATGAGGTCTTCCTCCGCTTCGCCGAGACCGCCGACGACGATGGCGAGTGCACCGACCGCGGCGCCGAGGACGTGACGCTCATGCTCGCCGGTCAGTTCTTCGGCGGGCTCCAGTGCCACACCTTCACGCTCGAGCCGAGCTCCGACCTCATCTACCTGCACGGGTTCGAGATCCCGTAGTCGAGTTCCCTTCCGGAGAGTCGGCCCGCCAGGATTCGCCCGACTGGTGCGTCAGATCGCTGGCCGACGAAAGAGTCGTAGCTGGGTGCCTACGGCGATTGAGGAGGCCTGCGAGATGGCGTGCCAGGCGGGATGAAGCCGCGAGGCAGACTCTCTGGATGGGAACTCTCCTCACCCGTTCAGGTCCAGCTCCGCGTCCAGTCCGAACAGTCGGAGCACCTCCAGCGCGTTGGTGCTCTGAACCGGGCCGGACCGGAGCTGGTAGTCGAAGGTCATCTCGCCGTCCTCGACCTGCTCCGAGAAGTGTGCGTTGACCAGCCGCGGCAGCTCGGTCTCCAGCTCGGTGAGCGCGATCTCGTGCGAGGTCACGACCCCGAAGCTCCGCGACTGAGCCAGGCGCCGCAGCAGGGCTGCCGAAGCCTGGGTCCGCTCCCGCGTGTTCGTGCCACGCAGCACCTCGTCGATGAGGAAGAGGACAGGGAGCCGACTCGACTCCCGGTCGCTCTCCGCGATCGCGGTGACGAGCTCGTGGAGACGACGCACCTCGGCGTGGAAGAGCGACACGCCTTCATCGAGGGCGTCGCTGACGTGGATGCTCGACTCGATGCGGCAGGGACGGAGCTCGAAGCGTGCCGCATGCACGGCACCGCCGGCCAAGGCGAGCACCGCGTTGAGACCGACGCTGCGGAGCAAGGTGCTCTTGCCCGACATGTTCGAGCCAGTGAGCAGGAGCAGCGGCTGTTCCTCGGAGAGCTCGACGTCGTTGGCCACCGCCCGCGCGCGATCCAGCAGCGGGTGGTTCAAGCGCTCCGCCTTGAGCGGCGGACCGTCGGCCGCGAGCACCGGGCGACAGGGCTCGGCGAACGAGTCGGCATGGGCGGCCAACGATGAGAGAGCCTCCATCTCTCCCAGCGCGCGAAACACCTCACGCAGGCCGCCGGCCCAGTCCTTCCTGAAGCGCCAGAGCCGATGCGAGGAGTGCAGGTCCCACGCGAGGAGCACTCCGAGCACCGGGTGCATCATCCCGAAGCGAGACTGCAAGGGACTCAACAGCTCGCTCAGCCGGGCCAGCGCCGCCGAGCTGGGACGGCCGTCGCGAACGAGCGCGGCCTGCACTTCACGAAGACGCTCCGCGTCGAAGCGTTGCTTCTCGAGAAGCGCGAGCATCCCCGCCCAAGACGAGAGCGAGAGCTCGAAGGGGAGCAGGTCGTTGACCTCGTCGCCGACCTGCTTGTCGCTCCACGCGAAGATCCCGAGCTGGGCGAGCAAGCCTCCCAAGGCCAGGGCGGTCGGTCCTTCGAGCCAGGCCCAGGCGATGCCGACCCAGGTCAGGACGACCAGCGCTCGGGCGACGTGGACGAGCCAAGGATGACGCTCGTGGATCGACGAGGTCTCCAGCGCCGCGATGAGCGCGGCCGGCTCCGGTCCGTCCTCGACACCGCGTCGCCCCTCGGCCTCGAAGCGCTGACGGAAGGCCCGACGACCCTTGAGGTCCCAGACCGCCTCCTGACGCTCGCGAACGGTCGCGGGATCGGGGGTGAGCAGGAGCTTCTTCAGGTGCTCGGCACCGAAGGGCGTCGCGCAGCGCGAGAGGACGCGCATCAGCGACCAGTCTCCCAGCAGCGCGAGGTCGCTCCCGGTGCCGGACTCGTCCTCGACGGTGACCGACGGCAGCTCGGCCAGCTTGCCCTCGACGCGGAGCAGCTCGCGATCGACGACGCCCTCCATCTCATTGAGCCGTCGCGTCGACCGACCGATCGCGCGATGGCGGACGATGAGGATGGCGAAGACCACGACCAGGACGAGACCCGCCCCTCGCGCGGCCAGCGACCAGCTCGTCTCCAGCCCGGAGAGCCCCAGCAGCACGAGCGCGCCGAGAAAGACGAACACCCGGAGACCGGCCACCCGACCGTCGATCTCACGACAGCGCTCGGCGAGCGCTCCGATCCGTGCGCGTCGATGCTGCTGTCGCCTGGCCCAGTCGTCGCTCACGAAGCGTCCTCCGTCTCTCGCAGCCAGTGGTCACGAGCCGACCGCAGCAGGGCCACGGCCTCGTCGACCTTCCACTCGGCGTGACGCCGATCCCCTGCAAGGTTGCAAGTGGCGCGAAGGATGTCCAGCGGAACCCCGCCCGCGGCGGCCGCGATCACGAGCGAGTGCGACTCCAGGTCCTCGACGAGACAGTCGGGATGCTCTTTCTTCCGCTGACTCGCGAGCTCGGCGTCGGAGGCTCGCGCCACGCTCAAGGCCGCGCCCGTGACCCACGACGGCTCGCCGGCCCATTCAGCGGAAGCCAGGGAGAGCTCGGCCGGCTCGGCCTCCCGGGCCAACGGTCCGTCCGGCGCGGTGAGCTCCGCCCCTTCCCCTTCGCGCCCGAAGCCCAAGCCCTGCACCACCACGCTCGACACGTGGACCAGACAAGGAACGGGGGCGCGGCTCTCGTCGAGGCTGCCAGCCAGCCCGAGCACGAGCGCGCGACGGGGCGACAGGCGAGCGAGGAGCGCGCCGGCTCGGGCCCCGGACGCTCCCAGGCCCACGCCGCAGCTCACGACCTGAACCGGCGCGTGGTCGGTGCCTTGCCAGGTGTTCGGGACGCCGTGGCCGGGCCACTCCAGCTCCGGGTGCAAGGCCTCGAGCTCGAAGCGACTGGGCACGATCAGCAGTCGTTCAGCCGTCATCTCAGCGTCCGCGCAGGTCCGATCGGCCCAGTTTTCTCGGTTTTTTTCGATCTTTTTTTCATGCTGGTCACCTAGCTGAACACCCGCGCCTCGACGCGAGCGACCCTCGATCTTAGGTTCCCTCGGCATCATGCGAAGGCCTTGACGGACATCGGGCAGGCCGTGAGAGACATCGACCCAAGTCGCTGAAAAGAAGCAACTTGATGGGTCGATCAGCACTGAGTGCCAGCCTCGTCTCGCTTCGTTCTTGCACGCGATGCTTGACCGTCGGACATCGTGCCGTGTAGGTCGCGCGCGGGCCGCCGGATCGATTTCGGCCTATTTTTTCCGGGGTTTCTGACGTTTTTCCGCTTGAGTCCCGAACGGGGTTGACGTAAAAAACCGGCGACGTCGCAAGCGCGACGTCACCGAAAACCCCGCGAAAACCAGCACTTTTTTTCGCTCTCGCGATCGAGGAACACATGGCTGCTAGGAAGACCACCAAGAAGGCGCCGGCGCGCAAGAAGACCACCAAGAAGGCCCCGGCCCGCGCGGCCGCGGCCGGCCCGAAGCCGCTCAAGCTGGCCAAGGCCGAGAAGCCCCGCACCCGTGCGGAGGTCATCAACATCATCGCCGAGCAGACCGACATCCCCAAGAAGCAGGTTGCCGAGGTCTTCGAGACCCTCAAGGGCATCATCGGCAAGGACCTCGGCCGCACCGGCCCGGGCGCCGTCAACATCCCCGGCATGGCCAAGGTGACCGTCACCCGCAAGCCCGCCACCAAGGCTCGCAAGGGCACCAACCCGTTCACCGGCGAAGAGATGGTCTTCAAGGCCAAGCCGGCCCGCAACGTCGTCAAGATCCGCCCGCTGAAGGCGCTGAAGGATCTCGTCTGAGATCGCTTCCCTGAGGACTCCGGCCGGCTCCCCGCTCGTTCCGGATCCGCTCGGCCTCGACCGAGCCACGAGCCCGTCGCACTTCGCGGCGGGCTCGCGTCGTTTCAGGGGCTCGCACGCCGCGATAGACTCCCCACCTGCTCGCTGGAGGCGAAGGGGGACTGGTGTTCCTCGCGGTCTTCAAAACCGTTGCGCGGCGCCGAGAGGTGTCGTGGGTGGGTTCGATTCCCACGCGTCTCCGCCAGGCCGGC
>JBCCFW010000150.1:0-19483 GCA_039029535.1 Acidobacteriota bacterium | reverse complement strand
CGGAGACACTCCGTGAATCGTCCTGCGCACGGGGAGGCGGCTACCTCTACCGGCGCCCGAAGCCCTGGCCGTCCCAGCGACGCCAGGGCTTCTTCTTTTCTCTAGCCATCGTCAGCTCGGATTTAGTTGACTGGCATTCCGCCGTGGGTGAATCCTAGTTCTCGTCGAGAGTTCAGCAACCTAGCCAGTTGCTGTAGTCAAGCTCCCGGCGAGTTCCCGACGATTCACGACCGATTCACCTGGCTACGGCCAGACGGAGTTTCCGCCCATGCGTTACCTGCTAGCGCTGTTCCTTCGCCGCGTCTTGTCCCCTTGGCCGCCTCGTCCTCCGCTGGTGGTTGCCCAGCCTGGACCCGTGACGACCCTGGCCTGGGCCACGGCTTTCCTACTGGCCCTGGCCCTGGTCCTGGTGGCGCTCTCGCGTCTGAGTGCGTAGAGAGAACAGGGACCCGGCCTTCATGCTCGTGAGGCGACTGGAGTAGCGACCGGCTCGGCACGAGCCGAGGCCCAGCGTGCGGAGACGCCCGTTGGGCCTCTTCTGGCACGAGGACTCAACCCGTGACCAGAGCGAAGGCTGCACCGTCATTGCAAGGCGATACATCGGGTTCGCGCACGTGATGGCCTACAAGTGCGAGGGATGCTCGAGCAGGTCGGCGTGTCCGAGCGAGACGAGCGCCCCGACGGGGTCCAGCGCCCGCGCGGACTCCGCCAGCTCTGGAAGGCTCGTGAGCTGCCGTTCACGAGCTCGATCTCGGTGGCCCTGCTCATGCACCCGCAGGATCACGCTGCCGTCGGCCCCTGAAGACAAGGCCAAGCCGGAGCTCCCCTCGTTCACGAAGTAGCGCTCGGCGCCGGCCAAGAACTTCGCGTTGGTCTGATCCTCAGCAGCCTCGATCAAGATCTCGACCGCCCAGTCGCCAGCCCAGAGCACGAGATCGTCGTCGGCCGTCGGAGCCTCGATGCGTCGCCAGGTGACGACTCGCGACGTGATCTCGCCGAGGTAGTCCCGACTCTGCCAGAGCGCCTGGTAGCTCCCGACCGGATGAACGACCAGGGTGAAACCGATGCTCTCGGCGTGGTCTCTCAGGTGCACGAGCCCTCGGAAGTGCTCGTGACAGTCGACTTCATCGACACCATCCGCCATCTCTCCCGCAGTGGTCGCCAGCTCGGCCAGCACTTCGGGATCTCGTCGCACGCCAACCGGAAAGTGCAGGAGGAGACGCCCCAGGGCGAGGGCCTCGGCGAAGGGCGACCAGGTGTCGAGTGACAGCCTCGCCTCGTCGCAGTGCCGGATCAGCGTTCGGTAGCGCTCGCGAACGGCCTCGAGCCGTTGCGGCGTGGTCAGCTCTCGCTCGACAGGGCTTCCAGTCGCGGACCAACGGCAAGCCTGCTTCGCTCCCTTCGTCATGCCTCTCCCTCCGTCTCACGACGGCCGCGACCCGCATGGTAGCGTCACCCCTTCGGCCACGATGGCGCGTGCCAAGTCCGAGGACCCTACTTCACTGGAGGAGAGATGGCAGCGAAGTCCCGCCGCAAGACCACGTCGCGCGGCACGGGTCTCGTGCGGCTGGGCGCCCAGGCCCGACGAGACCTAAGACTCACGAGCTGCGCTCGCTCCCTCGGCCTGATCTCGGTCGGCGCGGACCATGAAACTCCCACCGAGCGAAGCGCGGCCTGGCCCGCGAGCGCCGGCACCGGCCTCGCCATCAACGTCGACCTCGATGATCGTCCGGAGACGATCACGGTGCGTCTCGTCGTCGGGCCGTTGACCGAGGCCGAGGCTCACGCCTGGACCGAGCGCCACGTCGACGTCCTCCATCTCCCTGACGGCCGCCTGGCGCTGACCAGCGGCCTGGACTGGGTTCTCGCAGCACGCTCGCCACGTGCTGCTGAGTCCACCGACTGCCGGCACGTGCGAGTGCCTCCCGGTAGCTACCGGGTCGAGGTCCATCCACGCTTCCCAGGCCAGGAGGAGCTCGACGGACCCTCGCTCCTCGTCCGGCTCGCGTCGTTGTCGAAGGCCGCAGCGAAGAAGGCCTCCTTCCCCATTCCCCGTGACGGCCGGCACCGAAAGGGTCTCGGCGAACGTCCCGATCGCGACGAGCTCCTCGCTCGACTGCAGGGCTCGGCCGACCTGAGTGAGCTCGAGCTCATCGACGTGGATCTCACCGGTGCGGAGCTGACCGATCGATCGCTCGGTCGGCTCGTGCGGGTCCAGCTCGACGGCGCGAAGCTCGCCGGCACGAGCTTCCAGCGGCTCGAGGACTGCCGACTGCGTCGGGCCGACCTCACCGGAGCTCGTTTGTCCCCGGCGGTGGTGACACCCGAGACGGACGTGGCCACCGTCAGCCGCAGCTCGCGCGCGTTCTGGCCCTGCTCCATCACCGCAGACTTCACCGGTTCCAATCTCCGTGAGGCCCGGCTGCGCGCCGCCCGCGTGACCGCCTGCGGAATGAAGCGCGTCCGACTCGACGATGCGGATCTCGAGTGGGCCGAGCTCTTCGACGTCGATCTCGAACGAGCCTCGCTTCGCCGAGCCAACCTCAACTTCGTCAAGCTCGAGCGGGTGAGCCTGAAAGGCGCCGACCTGCGAGACGCTCAGCTCATCGGAGCTCACCTCGACAAGGTCGACCTCTCCAGAGCCGACTTGCGAGGCGCCCAGCTTCGCGCCATCCAACTCACGGACGTCAGTCTCGACGGAGCCGATCTCACGGACGCGCTCGTCGACCGCGACCTCGTGGCGGAGACCAGCGGTCGGAGGCGGCGGAAGGGCCGGCCAACGGCCAGCCCCACGAAGGGCCCGCATCTCGAGCGCCTGGACCGTCTCGTCACCGACTGTCGCTCGCTCCGTAGCTCGGCCGAGCTCGACGTCGCAGGTGGGGTGACCGTTCAGCTCGTGCGCGATCGCCGTCTCGACGTGCGCCAGGTGTACGGCACCTGGTGCCATCGCGGTCACCCCACCGCGCTCAGCGAGAACAGCGCCAGCGACGTGCTGCTCAGGCTCGCCGAGCTCTGGCCGCCAGAGAGCCTACGGCCAGAGACCCTCTCTTGCTCGTGCGAGGGCGTGAGGATCAAGAAGGAGACGCTGCAGGCCGTGGTCCAGGCAGCTTGGCGTCAGGCCTTCGGGCTCGAGGTTCCGAAGGTGGTCGTCACGAAGGCCCGCCAACGCTGACGGAGCCTCGGCTCAGAGAGGCTCCGCTGGCTCGATGAGGTCGCCATGCCCAAGTCGCTCGAGCACCTGGACGGGGTCCAGCGTCCGGGCGGCATCCGCCAGCTCTGCGACGACGAGCTCGCGCTCGCGCTGTCGGTCTCTCGCTCCGTCACGGTAGGCCCGCAGCTCGACGGCACCGTCGGCCGCCGCCGACACGACGAGACCGGACAACCCCTCTGTCTCGAAGAATCTCTGGCCGGCCTCACCGAACACCGCGTTGGTCTGCTCCTTGGCCGCCTCGACCAGCAACTCGACCGCCCAGTCGCCCGCCCAGAGCACCTGATCGGGCCCCAGTGACTCGCGACGCTCTCGTTCGGAGTTCCTGGCCTCCACGTAACCGATGTACGACTTCGATTTCCAGAGCTTCTGGCAAGCGACGACCGGGAACACGATCAACGTGAAGCCTGCGTCCACCGAGTGCTCTTGCAAGTACTTGAAGGCCCTGGCGTGATCGTAGCAGTCGACGTCGTCGGCTCCATCTGCCACGTCGGCTGACACTTCGGCCAGGAGAGCCAGAACCTCGTAGTTGCGTCGCACGGAGACCGGAAAGCACAGGAGCAAGCGTCCCACGGCGATGGCCTCAGCGAATCGCGAGTCCAGGTAGAGGCCGAGCTTGCTGTCGTCCGGGTGATCAATCAGCTCCTCGTAGCGCTCGTGCACGGCCGCGAGAAGCTGTCGGAGCGTCAGCTCCCGGGCGCGGGCCCGCCGCGCGGTCTTCTTCTTCGCGGTCTTCTTCTTCGCGGTCTTCTTCTTCGCGGTCTTCTTCTTCGCGGTCTTCTTCTTCGCGGTCTTCTTCTTCGCGGTCTTCTTCTTCGCGGTCTTCTTCTTCGCGGCCTTCTTCTTCGCGGCCTTCTTCTTCGCGGCCTTCTTCTTCGCGGCCTTCTTCTTCGCGGCCATCAACTCCCTCCCATCGCCCCCAACTCCTCGTCCATGACCCGCAGCACCATGTCCACGTCGTGGCGGTTGAGCACCATCGGGGGCTTGATCTTCAACACGTCGTGCTTCGGACCGTCGGTCGACAGCAGGATCGCCCGCTCTCGTACCCTCTCGATGAGCTCCGCGGCTTCTTGGGGAGCCGGCTCGGGTCCGTCGTCTCCCTCCCGCTCGAGCTGAACGCCGAGGAACAGACCCACGCCACGCACGTCGCCGATCAAGCGATGCCGCTCCTTCAGCTCACGCAAGCCCTCGAGGAAGTGGGCGCCGAGCTCACGGGCGTGCTCCTGGAGACCTTCGCTCTCGATGACGTCGAGCACCGCCATGCCGATGGCACAGGACACCGGGTTGCCGCCGAAGGTCGAGAAGAACTCCATCCCGTTGTCGAAGGAGTCGGCGATCTCGCGCGTGGTGACCACCGCCGCCATGGGGTGACCATTGCCGATGGGCTTGCCCATGACCACGATGTCGGGCACGACGTCCTGGAGCTCGAAGCCCCAGAAGGTCTCGCCCATCCGCGCGAAGCCGACCTGAACCTCGTCGACGATGCAGAGCCCCCCGGCCTCACGCACGTGCTGGAACGCCCGCTCGAGATACCCCGGCGGCGGGACGACCTGACCACCACAGGAGAGCAAGGACTCGATGAGGAAGCCCGCGACGGGGCGGTCGATCTCGTCGAGCACGCGACCGACCTCGTCTCCGTAGGCCTGCCCCGTCGCGAGGTCGTGACCCCGGTGCGGCCCGCGGTACCCGTCGGGCACCGGCACGAGGTGGACGTGCGGCTCGGGCCAGCGGCTCCCGCCCGGGCCGAGGAACTTGTAGGGCGAGTGCTCGATGAGCGTGCTCGTGTGGCCGTGATAAGCGCAGTCGGCGACCAGGACGTCCTTCGCCCCGACGTGCGTCCGCGCCAGGCGCAGCGCCAGCTCGTTGGCCTCGCTGCCGGAGCAGACCAGGAAGCAAGTATCGAGCGGTTCGGGCAAGAGCGAGCACAGCCGCTCGGCGTAGGCGGACAGGCCGTCGTAGAGATAGCGGGTGTTGGTGTTGAGCTGCGCCATCTGCCGCTGCCCCGCCTCGACGACCCGAGGATGACAGTGGCCCACGTGACAGACGTTGTTGACGAGGTCGAGATGGGGTCGGCCCGCGTCGTCGATGAGGTACTGGCCACGCCCCCGCACCACCCGCAGCGGCTCGCGGTACGAGACCGACAGGGACGCACCCACGTGACGACGTCGGGCGACCAGGAGGTCGTCACCCACCACCGGACGCATCCTCGCCGGATGCTCCAGCACCTCGGTGAGCGCCTCGTGGATCCGCGCCGGATCGAAGATGCTCAGCTCCTCGAGAAGACGCCAGGCCGGCTCCTCGGAGATGAAGTGACCGACGTGCTCCGAGCCCTCGGCCCGCTTCTCAGCGGCCATGACCACGCTCGTCGCCAGGCGGGTCCGGATGAGCGGGAACAGCACCTCGGCTTCCGGCAGCTCGAGCGGACGCTGGCCGTCATGACTCTCGACGACCCGCAGCGCCGCCACCAGCGGCTCGTCGACATGCTGCATGAGATAGGCCAGGGCGATGGCCAGCTCGCAGATCGTCGGCGCCTCGAGCACGTCACCGAAGTCGAGCAGGCCCGACAGCCGGCCGTCGGTGACGAGCAGGTTCTCGTCGTTGAGATCGCCGTGAATGAGCGACCTCGGTAGCTCGCCCCAGCGTGAGAGAACGAGCGCGGCGTGCTGGTGGAAGATCTCCTCGAGCAGCTCGCGGCGCTCGGGAGCCACCAGGGGAATGAGCGAGCGCAACTCGTCGGCCCGGGCCAGGTCCCAGCGGTGAGTCCGCCGGGCCTCCGGGTGATCGCAGTGGAGCAGCGCGGCCGAGATGCGGCCCAGGCGCTCGCCGAAGTCGTCGAGGAGCTGGTCGTCGATCTCCGGCAGCTCGCCCAGCGGCGTGCCCTCGATGAAGCGGAAGAGCCGCGCGCGCAGCTCGGTCGTCACCCTGTCCCGCGGGGGCAGGAGCTGAGGAACCTCGAGGTTCACGAGGTAGCCCCTCGCCACGCAGTCCGTGGCCTCCCGCTCGAGGTCGAGGATCTCGTCGGAGACGTCCTCGGGCGTCACCTTGAGGACGTGGCGCTCGCCTTTCTCGCCCACGACGAGGTAGTTCTCGTTGACCCCGGAGAGCCGGTGCAAGGCCCCCGAGAGACCATGGGCCTCGTGGAGGTAGCGACTCAGGAGCACGGGGTCGGTCGGAGGGGCGACGCTCATCCGGCCAGGCTACCGTCTCGGCGTCTCGTCAACTAGGTCCTCTCCGACGCGCCTCAGCGTGCCTGCACGAGCTCGTGGAAGGCGTCGATCACGGCCCGGCAGTCGCTCACGAGCGTCCCGTCGACCTCCTCCGACGAGCGTCCGCGCGACTCGAGGAACTCGCGTCGGGCCTCGACGTGTCCCTGGAAGCTGAAGATCGGGAGCGTCTCGTGCTCGAGGACGTCATGGGGAAGCTCGGGTCGATTCCCCACCACTCGGTAACCAGGCGGCGGGACGGTCACCGCCTCGTAGTGGCTGACGACGTGCCGCACGCGCTCCTGCCCCGGGACCAGTCGACTCCCGTCGAGTCGAGTCTCCTCGACACCGAAGACCTTGCTCCTGTCGGCTCGGGCGGCTCCCACCGTCCCCCCGCGGAGCTGGGCGACGAGCTGATGACCATAGCAAATGGCCAGCATGGGGATCGGACGCTCACCCGACAGCACGGGATCGACCAGCGCGACCAGCTCTCGACGCAGGTCGGTGTCGTCATGCACGGACGCCGCGGAGCCCATGAGGACCAGGCCGTCGACCTGCTCGAGGAGCTCTGGCAGACAACGCTGGTTCGGCTCCAGGCCAGGGAGACGCGTGAGCACCTCCCCTTCGAAACCATGACCGAGCTCCGCGAGCCCCTCGGTCTCGGGGGACTCCACGGACGGATCGATGACGAGGAGAGTGGGCCGGCTCATGGGGGGATCCTGCCCCGCCCGGCCCGAGAGGCCAAGACGTCGTCAGCGCTCCTTGTTCCGCTCCTCAGCGTCCCGCGGGGTCAGGTCGAGCGCCACTCCCGCGACGCTCGTGGTCCCCCGATGGTCCAGGAGCGGGAAGCGCACGAAGCGCCAGCGTCGCTCGCCGTCCTCGCCGAGGAGCGTCTCCTCGGACTCACAGGACACCCCGTGCTCGCGGGTGCGGCGCTCGAGCGCTGCGCCTCGCTTGGCCACTTCAGGCGGGAAGAGCTCGGCGTCGGTGCGCCCACGCAGCCACGCGCGGTCGACGCCGAAGGCCCGCTCGAACTCATCGTTGACCAAGAGGTACCGCCCCTCCTCGTCCTTCGAGAACATGGCGACGGGACTGTGGCGGAGGAAGCCCTCGAGGTGCGCGCGAGTCTCGAGATGGGCGAGCTCGCCCTCCCGCCGCCGCCGGCGCTCACGGTGCAAGGCGTGGACCTGGGGGAGCAGCGCGGGGACCGCGTGACGGTAGGCCGACGGTGAGCGCACGACGACTGCGGACAGACGCGTCGCCAGGGTGCCGTGCTCGTCGTCATGCCCGGCGTCACAGCAGCCGATCACCGGCACGTCGAGACCGGCTCGACGGAGGTCCTGCTGCACGAGCACGACCTCCCCGACCTTCTCGCGCTCGACCACGACCACGTCCAGCGCAGCCAACTCCTCCACGTCGAGCTGGTCGAGCTGCTCGGGCCCGTCGTGGAAGTGGAGCTGGACGTTCGTGCCTTGCGTGCGGAGACCCGTCCGCAACCCCAGGGCCGCGTTGCCGGGCACGCCGACCACGGCCACCCGCAAGGGGGTCAGCCGCCCCCGAAGATGCGCGCTGGGCCCGCCACGGCGGTTCCCGCCCTCCTGGTCGGGGCGGGCAACGCTCGGAATCGGGTCGGGACTGGGCTGCGTGATCGCCATCGGCACTCCACTCGGTCGGTCGGCTTCCACGGCGTCCGCGGAATCTTCCGAAAAAGCAGCAACGAACGTGCCAGAAAAATCGAGACCGACGCTCGGGACGAGCTTTCCCAAGCTCCCGGGGCGCCTTCGACAGCACTCAGCGGTGACGTGTCGGGCGTGCCGAGATAACTTCGTGGTCACTCGGTCTCGACCATGGACGGGAGGGTCGTTTCGTTTTGCGACTGCCGGCCGAGTCGTCGTCTCGTCCTGCAACGGAGCGCGCGCCGATGGCCACGCAGTACCCGCGAACGGTCTTCCTCATCGTCTGGGCGGCCTTCACGGTCAGCATCGGGATCTACGTCGCGGTCGGCCTGCTCGCGGCGCCCAAGGACGTGGAGCCGCCCAGCCAGGTGCTCGCCGCGCTTCTTGGCGTCATCGCCATCGGCCTGGTCGGAGCGGGCTTCTTCGCGCGGACGCTCGCCTGGCCCAACGGCACGGCGGACTACGAGTCGCCGTCGGCCCAGCGGGCCTTCGGGCTCACGGTCGTGGCCTATGCCCTGTTCGAGTCCTGTGGGATCTTCGGGCTCGTGCTCGCACTTCTGGGGGCTCCCCCCCTCTGGACGATCCCCTTCTACGTCATCAGCTTCGCCGCCTTCGCCGTGAGCCCGCCGGCTCCCGCGCGCTGACCGACTCGGCTACCGCCCGCTCCCTCTCGAGCAGGGTCGCCTTGCGATCGGTCCCCCAGCGATAGCCGCCGAGCGTTCCGTCGGAGCGGACCACGCGATGACACGGGACGGCGAGGGCGACCGGGTTCGAAGCGCAGGCATTGGCCACGGCGCGCACGGCCTTCGGCCGACCGATGGCCGTGGCGACCTGGGAGTACGTCCGGGTCTCACCGGGCGGGATGGTCTGCAGGTAGCGCCACACCTCGAGCTGGAAGGCGGTGGCCCGGACGTCGAGGGGCAGGTCGAGGTGCGGCTGCTTGCCGGCCAGGTGATCGCGGAGCGTGTCCAGCCAGGCGGCGAGTCGGGGCGAACGCTTCAGGTCGACCTCCTCGACCTCGGCGGCGGGGTACTCCTCGCGGAGACGTCGTCGTAGCTCGCGGATCGAGCGGCCGAACTGGATGAAGCAGGGACCTCGTTCAGTGGCGGCGACGATCAGTCGGCCCAGCACGGTGTCGGTCGAGGCACAGGTGACGTGCAGGCCGCGACCGCCAGCGCCGTACTCGCTGGGCGTCATCCCAAGACGGGAGCCGGCGGTCTCGTAGACACGGCTCATCGTGTTGAAGCCGGCGTCGTGGATGGCGCGGCTGACCGAGTCGCCCCGACGCAGGCCGCTCTTGAGGGTCTCGTAGCGACAGGCCTCGACGTATTGCCGTGGGGTCATGCCGACGATGTCCCGGAAGAGATGACGGAGCCGGGACGGGCTCAATCCGGAGCGCTCGCTGAGGGCGGCGAGGGTGAGCGGCTCACCCGAATCGCAGTTGGCGCGGACGTGCTCGCAGAGCTCACGGACTCGCTGCACGCGCTCGTCCTCCACCCGATCGAGGGGCTTGCAACGCTTGCAGGCGCGCAGGCCGGCCTGCTGCGCTTCCTCGGCAGTGGCGAAGAAGCGGACGTTCTTGCGCAGGGGATGACGGGCCGGACAGGACGGACGGCAGAAGATGCCCGTGGTCGTCACGCCGGTGAAGAAGCGACCGTCTTGGCTGTGGTCGCGTCGCTGGACCGCTGCCCAGCGCTGGTCGTCAGTCGTTCGGCTCACGATGGCGCTCATGATTCACCTCGATAGCCCGGACAATGCATGGAGGTTCGTGACGAGTGGCCAGAGATGCTAGCCGAGAAGGGAGATCGTAGCTTCGAGGGCCGCAGGCGTACTTGACGGTACGTTGAGGACCCGAGAAGCGAGAACTCCCTTCGCAGGCAGCAGATCTGGTCACGCAGTAGGAGATTCATGCATTGTCCGGGCCTTGAACGGCGGAAGGCCGTCATGACGAGGAGAGGATGGGTTGGTGCCCTCTAGCCTGCCATCGGTTTCCGTCGGGCAATGTTCATGGGTCAGCCGAGCCTGACTTGGTGGCGCTCGAGGTATCTCGGTACCTGCCCGTCTCCCGCCACCACCCAGAGGCCGAGCCGCTCGGCAACGAGCTCGACGCGGAAGTTCGCGTGATCGCGCTCGAACAGGTCGAAGACACCTTCGTCGAGACGATCGACCCGCGCCAGCGTGACGTGGGGTCGGTAGGTCTCGGATGCCACCTCGATCCCGAGCGTCTCGACCACGCTCAGCAGTCGTGACCGCAGCTCCAAGAGCTCTTCGCTTCGCTCTACCCCCACCCAGAGGAAGCTCGGTCGGTCGTCATTGGCGAAGACACCAACCCCGGCGAGCGCGAGCCGCGGAGCTGGATGCACGAGCTCATCGAGAGCACCGGCGAGCGACGAAAGACGAGACTCGGACAGCTCACCGAGAAAGAGCAGGGTGAGATGAAGCTGATCGCGTGCAGCCGGATGAACGCCCGGACGAGCCGTCGGCTGCAGCGCCACCAGCTCCTCTCGAATGGCCGGCGGGAAGCCGAAGGCGAGGAAGGCTCGCGGCACTACTCCAAGAACTCGCGCAGGTCTCTCAGCACCACGTCGTCTCGCTCCTTCAGCTGGTCGATGAACCAGTACGCGTGCCAGGAGCCGAAGGTGATGAGGAAGCGCTTGCCCGGGGCGGCGTGCTCGCGGATCGCCTCGTCGATGAGAGCGAAGTGAGCCTCGTTGATGTTCGTCCAACCACCGGGCCCGAGGTCGTCGTTGAAGAGACGGTCGTAGGGCTCCATCCCCTGCCGGACGAGCTCGTGGTAGCGCGGTGAGTGGATGCCGCGGGGATCGTCGTCGATCCCCTCCGCCCGCTGAGCCTCGTCGGCTCTCTCCTGAGCGGCCCGCACCTGCGCGGACTCCTCCGGTCGCGTGCTGCGCCAATCCTCGAGCTTGGCCCGACGGGCGTCGGCCATCTCGCGGGTCCAGGCCGCGCAGGGGACCATCTCGAAGTCGAGCTCGTCGTGGAGCGGGAACAGGCCCTGCACGTACTCGGGGAAGCGCTTGACCCGCGACTCTTCGACCTTGCCGTGATGATGTTCATTGAGCGCCACGCTCAGCCGACCCGGCGGGATCTCCACGAGCACGTAGTCCGGGTTCACCTTGCGCACGACGTCCTGGAAGACCTCGATCGAGTAACCCTCGCTGCGCAAGTGGCCGGAGTGGATCGTCCCCATGACGACGACCTCAGGGAGGTTCGACCGCGCCGAAGACGCGCTCTCCCCCACCGGCACTCGATGACGACACGACAGCGTCATCGCTGCCAGCAGGACGACGAGCATCAGCGAAGCTGCGGAGCGTCGCATCGTCACGACGCCGGCGAGGTGTCGTGCCAGGGCACGAGCGTGCGGCCGCGGCGCAGCCCGGCGCCGACCCGCTTCATCCAGGCCAGCTCGTCGGCGTCCATCGGTCCTCGACGGAGAGCCTCCAGCGCCTCGTCGAGATCGTCGGCATTGCGGGGTCCGGTCAAGCACAGGTCCACCTCGTCACGGGTGAGGGCAAAGCGATAGCAATCGGAAGCGCGCGGCGCCGGCTCGCCGGCCGGGATGCGCGACGGGTCCAGCAGCCAGCCCCAGCAGGTCGCCGTGTAGGCGATGACACCGGGTCCGTTCTCCTTCGGGAGATGCGGGAACACGTCGTTCTCCGCCCCGGGATGAGCCGCGTTGTAGCGAACCATGACCGACGACAGCAGCTCGTTCTGGGCGTGGGTCGGGATCGTCGCGCGCTGATGACACGACAGGATGACCTGGTCGGTCAGCCCCCGCTCGATGAGCTTCCGTGCGGCCTCTTCCATCCGGGGCGGCAACGGCTCGTTCCACAGGCCGAGCAGGACCATGTCGGCTCGCTCGAGCCGCAGCTTCTTCAAGGCCCGCTCGACCGAGAGTCCCAGCAGCCAGGGCCAGCGCGTGTAGCTCTGCACGACCACGACCATGTCGTCGCGATGCGACTGGGCGAGATCCCGCACGCCGCGGGCAAAGCCGTCCCGTCGCAGCGTGCCCCAGTAGAAGTAGTTGAGCCCGGCATCGAAGGCCCGCGCCAGGTCCTTGCCGCCGATGCCGAAGGACGAGCCGAGCCCGAGCTGGCCGACCCGACGACCGCTCCGGCCGAGGGTGACCTGATCGAACGAGCAGGGCTGGGGGGCGTTGGAGTCGCTCATGCCGCGATGCTAACCCGGATGTTGCAGCCGCCGACTCACGCCCCACCCGGTGACAGGGTCACGACCGAGAAGCCGACCGCCAGCGACCGACCCTCGTTCTGGTAGGCGTGCTTCTGGTCGCCGGCGAACGCGGCCACGTCGCCGCTGCCGAGCTGAAAGCTCGATCCCGCCACCCGAAGGGTGAGCTTGCCCTTCTCGCAGCAGAGGTACTCGTGCGTCCCGCTGCGATGGGGCACGCCCGAGAGCGACGAGCCCGGCGTGAGCTCGATCCGATCGATCTCCATGCCCGGCAAGGGATGCGGTAGGAGCTTGGCGATGCTGACGCCCCCTCCCCGCCCCCGCGTGATCGTCGGCAGGGATCCCTTCGGGAACAGCTCGCAGCGCACCTTGGGTGCCGAGAGCAGCTCGGGGATGGGGAGCTGGAGCGCCAGGGAAAGCTGACCGAGCACCGACAGGGTCGGATTGCCTGACCCGCTCTCCAAGTTGGCGATGGTCGACCGGGGCAGCTCGGTGAGCCGTGCGAGGCCCTCCTGAGTGAGGTCTCGCCGCTGCCGCAGCCGACGCAGGTTCTCCGCCAGGTGCCCGGCCCAGGTCTTGGTCAGGTCGTCCTTCATGACGACAGGATGTCAGCCTGTCCTTTCATCGTCAATTTCGTCCTCAGAGCGTCAGGAGACGCCATCTTCTCTCCGTCGGCGGACGGACCGCCGGAAAGGAGACCGCCATGAGCGTCAGGACGAGCAAGGGAAACGTGAAGCATCTCGACCACCTCAACCTCACCGTCGAGAACCTCGACGAGACCATCGACTGGTACCGCCGGGTCTTCGGCTTCGAGCTGGTCGAACGGGCCGTGCGCGACGGCGAGCCCTGGGGCGTGCTGCGCTCCGGCGAGGCCATGCTCTGCGTGTACGAAAACCCCGGCCGCCACGTCACCGAGCGGACCGAGCGCGGACGACTGTGCATCCACGCGGTCTCGCACTTCGCCCTGCGGATCACCGATCGCGAGGCCTGGGAGGAGACCGTTCAGCGCGAGGAGCTCGAGACCTTCTACGACAGCCCGGTCGACTACCCCCACTCCCGCTCCTGGTACGTCTACGACCCGAGCGGCTACGAGATCGAGGTGGCCTCCTGGAACGACGACGTCGTCCGCTTCGAAGAGCTGACCGCCGTGCCGTGAGCTGCCACCGGCTCAAGCACGCCGCCCACCCGCCGAATGGCTCCGCGCGGGGACCTCACGCCCCCGCCGGCCCCGAGCTCGGGGAAGGATCGTGCTCTCTTGAGTCACCCAGCGTTCATCGTCGACGATTCGAGCTTCTGTCGCTTCGTCACGCGTCGCATGCTCGACGACTCGGGCCTCTTCTCGCCCATCCTCGAGCTGGAGGACGGGCTCGACCTGCTCGCCCTCGTCGACGACCCGCTGCGCTTCGACAGCCTCGTCGGCGGACGCTGGGTGCGCAGCCTCGTCCTGCTGGACCAGAGCCTGGCCCGAAGCAGCGGGCTGGAGACCATCGCCGGGCTCCTCGAACGCATCCACCGTGGATTCGACGAGGACCGACTCGCCATCGTCGCCTGCACCGCCAGCGACGACCCGGTGCTGCACGAGCAACTCCTCGACAGCGGCCTGGTCCGCGACTGTCTCCCCAAGCCCTTGCGGCAGCACCAGCTCCCGGATCTCGCGCGCTACTGCGAGACCCTCAGCTACTGCCATTGCTGACTCAGGGCTCCTCGTGAGCGAGCGGTGGATAGGTCGACCAGTACGCGGCCTGCGCGCGCCATGGGTCGTCGGTCAGGCTCAGACTGAACCCACCGTCGCCCTGCTGCTCGAACGACCAACTCACGTCGGGACACTCGGACTCAGTCAGCTCCTCGACGGAAGCGAGGCCTCGGCCCTGCTCCCGGGCCCGACGCAGCGCGCTCACCCGTGAGCTGAGCTCGACCTCGAGCTCGAGCCGGCGATTCGTCCGCCAGCTCGTGACGGGATCGATGCTGGTCGGTCCGAGCTGACGATGCTCCGCCCAGCACGTGCCCTCTTCCTTCAGACCGCCGAGGCCGTCGAGCGCCTGCTGGACCCAGCGCGCACGCTCTCTCCGTTCCTCCCCTCCCAAGAACAACTCGAGAACCCAGGAAAGCACCTGGAGCTTCTTTCGTCTCAGAGGCTCGGGATGAAGGATGCTCGCGAGCATCAGCACCTGACCATCCTCCTGCGACTGCTCGAACTTGGTCAGGTCGAACAGCTCCTCGGGGATCTCCCCCGGCAAGAGCCGAGCGACCTGGTGGCACTGGATGGCCAGGAGCTCGTCCTGGGCCTGTCCCCAGTACGTCCAGCGAGACCAACCCCCGGGACCGAGCTCGTCACCGAGCGATTCTGCGAGTCCCCAGGCCGCCCGGACGTCGGCTCGTGCTCGCTCGGGGTCTCCCTCTTCGAGCGCGCTCAGAGCATCGAGCAGGAGGGCCGAGCCGAGCTGCCGGTGGAGCCCGTCGGGCGCTCCCGAGCCCCACGTGTTCTCCCGAAAGCTGCGTTCGTAGCGGGGTGGCTCGCCGCGGAGGAGCTCGTCGCGGAGCCAGCCGAGCAAGACGGGGCGCTCGTCGGGGATCGCCAGGATCTCGCGTCGCCGCTCGTCACTCACGGGCTCCCCTCTGAGCAGCCACCGGAGATCACGCCACGCCCGATGCTGAAAGGAGCGTTCGCCAATGTGGCTCGTGAGGCCCTCGGACCGCAGGGCTCGAAGCTGCATCTCGGTGGCCAGGGTGTTGTTCTCATGCGGCGGCCGACGCCGGATCACGTCGTCGACGGAGCCGAGCTCGGCCTCGACTCGACGTCCAGCGTCGGCGACGGCCTGCAAGCCGATGGCATGCGACAGCAAGACCGGCCCTCCGATCAGGACCAACGCGGCCACTCCACTGAGCTTCGTCACGTGCTGCACTCCGCCGACTCCACCGAAGGAGCCAGAGAGGACCAGCCACGCCACGATCAGCGTCATCACGGGCATCAGCCCGAAGTGGAGCTTCCAGAACCCGGGACCCAGGAACAAGAGGCTCACCGAGGCCGAGAGCAGGCAACCCAGCCCTGCTGCAGTCAGCGGACGCGTCTTCCACCGGCTGACCACGCTGGTGCAGGACAGCGCGATGACCGCCGTGAGCACGCCGAGGAGCTGGGGCGCCCAGCCCTCCCCCCACCGAGACAGGAGCCGGGGTAGCGGCTGCCAGGAGAGACCGAGCCCACGTCCGAGCAGCTCGACCAGACAGGACAGCGCGAGGACCAGGGACAACCGCACTCCGAGCAGGGTCGCGATCAGGTAGGTCGACCGCACCGGAAGACGGTTCGTGAACGGACGACCGGCCAACGCCGTCGAGGCGCCGAGCAGGAGCCCGGCGAGGGGGATCAGGATGCCCCAGGCGAAAACGGTGGGGACGTCTTCGTCGAGCGTGCCTCGGACCTCGGCCACCTTGCAGGAGAGCAGCACCCCGACCGCCATGATCGTGAAGAGCAGGAGCTCCATCCGGAGCGAGCGGAGCTCGATCCAGGCCACTGCCCACGGAAATCGCCACTTCATCGTTCCTCTCCTCCATGCAAGACGTGAGCGCTTCGCAGAAGGCGACCTTGGCTGACGCGAAACCAACTCGCATCCCCGTCACTCACCCGTTCGTCGTCGCCGAGCTCCGACAAGCGACCGGACGGCGCACGCACGAGCTGCTCTCCCACCGGTGTCGAGACCACCAAGCCCCCATTGGCCAACCACTCCCTGTCCGAAAAGCCGGCGCGCAGGCGATGTCGCTCCGGCTCCGCGGGACCGTCGAGATGAGCGATCACTCGATGACGGCGACCCCAGCGGTCCAGCACCGTGTAGAGCACCGCGTCCCCGCGAGGCGCGACGCGCACCGTGTTCTTCACGACCCAGCCCTTCCCCGACTCGACGGACTGACCGACCAGGATCGCGTCGAGGCCGACGAGCCAACCGACCGCGCCGAGCGCGAGCGCGGCGATGACCTGCACCTTGCGACGTCGTTCCAACGCCGGCGCCGGAGACCAGCCGGTCCACGCGGGAAGCACGAACACGAGCACCGCCGGCACGAGCACCCAGACACCGAGCGCCCAAGGGCTGCACTCGAGCACGGGAAGCGCGGCATCGGTCGCCACCCAACCCGGTCCGAGCACGATCCCCGACCAGACCACTCCCAGCGCGAAGCCACCAGCGGTCAGGATCGACTCGCGTGGCAAGAGCTGCGCGGCGACCTGTGCCGTCAGGTGAAACACCATGGGCGTCGCGATCAAGAACAGCGTCGTTCGTCCAGGCGACAGGCTCATGACGTCGGTCGGCGGTCCGAAGCTGAGGAGGAGCAACACGCTCGCCCAGAGCCCCGTGAGAGCACAGGCCGTCAGGCCGAGCGTCGTCTCCACCGTGAGCCCCTGCCAGCCGTGGATCGGCAGGCTCCGCCGGAAGCCCCAGGAGCTCCCCGCCCGGTCGTCGGCCAGGCCCGAGGCTCCCAGCGCCGTGCCGTAGATTCCCAGCAGCACGACCAGGTTGAGGCCCGGCTTCAGCCAACTGGCGAGGACGAGCACGAGGATCGGAAAGCCGATGACCACGGCGCTCGTGCGACGCCACCACAGCCAGGCGAGCGCGTTGCGTACCGGAGGAATCACGCGTCCCTCCACCGCGCCGCGTTGGTCTTCGACGCACTGACGATCTCGACGAAGACGTCTTCGAGGCTCAGTGACTCCACCGACTCGATGACAGCGGGGCCCTCCTGCCAGGCCGCCTCCACCGACGTCCACCCATCGACGATGGCCTCGACCGTGCCGCCATCGGGGCGCCAGGCGACGGTCTCCGTGGGTGGCTCACCGACCTCGCCGTCAGCCTTCAACACGACTCGTCGGACGTTCTCATGCAGGTCGCTCACCGAGCGCTCGAGGATCTTGCGTCCGCCCACCACGAACAGCACGCGGTCGGCCAGCCGCGCCACGTCGTCGAGGACGTGGCTCGAGAAGAGCACCGCGCGTCCACCTTCCGCCGCCAGGCGGATGACCTCGGCGAGAAACTCGCGGCGCACGATCGGGTCGATTCCCGAGGTCGGATCATCGAGAAGGAGCACCTCGGGCCGGAACGCCGTCGCGCAGGCCAGCGCGAGCTTCGATCGCATGCCTCGGGACAGCCCCTCGATCTTCCGGTCGAGCGGGAGCTCGAGTCGCGTGACGAGCTCGTGCTGGAGCTGCCGGTCCCAGGTCGGGTGGAACTGCTCGAGATACCAGAGCGTCTCGCCCACGGTCATCCAGTCGTGGAAGCTGAGATCCTCCGAGACGTAGCCGGTGCGACGTCGCACTTCGTCACCCTGCTCCCAGGGATCGAGGCCGAGCACGCGCAGGGTCCCCTGCTGGCTCGACCGCAATCCCGCCAGGCCGGTGAGCGTCGTCGTCTTGCCGGCGCCGTTGTGACCGAGCAGGGCGACCACCTCGCCGGGCGCCACCTCGAAGCTCAAGCGGTCGACGGCGATGGTCGTCCCGTAGCGATGACTGAAGTCCTGCACCTGAATGAGCGGCACGGTCATGACGCGTCCTCCTCCTTGCTGCGACCGCTCCGACGCGACGCAGTCTTGCGAACGAGCTCGACGAGCTCCTCACTTTCGAAACCGAGCAGCCGCGCCTCCGCCACGAGCTGCTCCACCAACGGGGCGATCTCCTTGCGTCGTCCAGCCGCGGTGAGCGGCCGTCCTTCCCCGGCGACGAAGGTCCCCTGCCCTCGCCGGGCCTCCACGACGCCGTCCGACTCGAGCTCGCGATAGGCACGAGCCACCGTGTTCGGGTTGATCCGTAGCTCGACCGCGAGCTGCCGGACCGAGGGCAGGGCCGCGCCCACCGGCAAGGTCCCGGCAGCCACCGCGCTCTTCACCTGCCGCACGAGCTGGTCGTAGATCGGCGTGGCGGAGCGTGGGTCGATGCGTAGACGAAGCGTGCTCATGCTCACTCGCCGTCGAGTTGCGGGGAGAGCTTGCCGTCGAGAGCAGGCACCAGACGGCACCGTCGGCGGATCTCGTCGACGGTCTGACCGTAGGTGCACAGGACCTTCGTCGCGCCCTTCCGACACGACGCGCTCCCTCCTCTCCTCGAAGACGCACCCGAGTCCGCCGCGAGCCAGAGGTCGGTCACGTGGATCGCCGGCATCCCCCAGTTGCCCAGGTAGAAGACGAGCTCCGCCGTTCCGTCGGGCACGGCGATCACCTCTTCGAAGCGCTGCTCGTTCGGACCCAGCGGATCGTCGTGCTCGAGGACCTGGTAGTCGTGGGCCTCGGAGAGCAGCTCCCCACTCTCGTCAAAGGCGCTCCAGCCGATGACCAGCGTGGCCACCAGCACCCCGACTGGCTTCACGTCGACGGAGTAGCGGAGCTGCTCGGCCGCCGGGCTCTCGACGTGGAGCCCGAGGAACGAACCGGGCACCGCTCCCGGCCGCTCGGACGACGGGGTTCGCTCCCGCCGCGAGACGAGGACATGAACGACCTCGCCCCCGTCGTCCGAGGACCGCACGACGTCCTGCCCGACCCACCGCACGTTCAGGCTCTCGAGCCCGAGCCGAACGTGCCAGTCCTCCAGCCTCGTCTCACCGGCCGTCACCGGCAGCGCGAGCAGCAGTGTCATTCCTGCCAGGCCGAGGCGACGTCGCTTCCCTTCACTCATCGCGTTCCTCCCATCGAGGCCGACGCGGTTCGTCCGTGTCGGTGTATTAAATATGTAATACACCAACACGAGCGTCAAGGAACGGAGCGAGCTCTCTTCGAGGACCGGGCCGAAGAGGTCTCTCAGGTCAGGTGCGCGGCCTCGCTCACGGCAGCGACCAGCTCCTGGGGCTGGTCCGTGCCGATGCGGAAGCGTCCGCCCGAGCGGTAGGTCAGCTCGACGGCGTCGAGCCCGGACACGTTCCACATCCAGACCCGCCCCGGGACGTAGCGGATCCCGAAACCGTACCAGATGCGGTTGCGCACGGGCTCGGCGGCCACGACCTCGGCGAGATCGATCGTGCGCGAGATGAGACCGGGCCCGAAGGCCACGCGGAGCTCACCCGAGCCGATCTCGACCAGGAGCGAGCCGAACACGAACCCGATGCCCAGCGGAATGAGCCCGGCCAGGGGCGCGAAGGGCCCGAGCACCGGCAGCAGGGCCACGACGGTGAGGACCGCGGCGGCGCCGGTCGCGACGAGGATGAGGGTTCCGACCTGTCGAT
>JBCCFW010000149.1:0-19768 GCA_039029535.1 Acidobacteriota bacterium | reverse complement strand
GTCGACCGTGTGCAAGGTCGAGAACACGAGGTGACCGGTCTCGGCCGCCTTGATGGCGGTGGTGATCGTCATCGGGTCGCGCATCTCGCCGACCAGGATGATGTCGGGGTCCTGGCGGAGGGCGGCGCGGAGGGCGGCCGGGAAGTCGCCGGTGTCCTTGCCGACCTCGCGCTGACAGATCGAGGACTTCTCGCTCTGATAGATGAACTCGACCGGGTCCTCGATGGTGAGGACGTGGCTCGTCTTGTTGTGGTTGACGTGGTTGATCATCGCCGCGAGCGTCGACGACTTGCCCGAGCCGGTCACGCCGGTCACCAGGACCATGCCCCGCTCTTCCATCGCGATCTGCGAGACGACCTCCGGCAGCCCGAGGGACTCGACCGTGGGGATCTCGGTGCTGATCACGCGGAGGATGGCGGCGAAGGTCTCCTGCTGCCGGAAGATGTTGACGCGGAAGCGACCCTGGCCGGGGACGGTGTAGGCCCCATCCCAGTCGAGGATGTCGCCGATCTCGCCGACCGGCTTCTGCATGAGGGCGGCGCAGATGTTCTTGGTGTCGTCCGCGCCCAGGGCGGCGAAGCGGGCCGGGATCAGCCCCTCGCCCGAGCGGAGAAGGGGGGGCTTGCCGACCCGGAAGTGAAGATCCGAGAGCTTGCCCTGGCCCACGTTGACCAGCGAAGTGAGGAAGGAATTGAAGTCCACGCCGACCTCCGAAACGTCACGGTTGCGGTGGAAGGGCATCCTAACCCGGATCACGCTCCAGCCGGCGAGGGGAGATCAGGGGCGGGCCGCCGGGGTCAGGTGGCCGTCGACGTGGAGGGTCAGCGGGTCGGGAGCGGCGGCGAGCTTGCGAGCGAAGCCCTCGGCCGTCAGGTGCTCCCGGTGGTACGTCAGCACGCCGCGTCGGAGCTCGGCGATGGTCTCCGGGGAGAGCTCCAGGGCCTCGGCGAGACGACGCTTCAGGCCAGCGCGTCCGTCGAACGCCAGGCAGTTCACGCCGTCGCGCAGGGCCGGATGGAAGTGCTCGGGGTGCTCGAGCAGGGGAACGGTGCCGACCGACATGGCCTCGATGACGTTGTGGCAGGTGGGCATCCGCACGCCGGGGCAGGCGAGGAATAGCTCCGCGTCGGCCAGCGTCTCCAGCCAGCGATCTTCCGGGACGTAGAGCGAGCCGAAGTCGATCAGGGCGAAGCCGGCGAAGGGGGACTCGCGACCGAGCTCGGCCAGGGTCGCTGCGTCGTCGATGGTGCGTCGCCGCTCGTCGGGGAGCGTCTCGGTGAGCGTGGTGAGGACCTCGACCCGGGAGAGCTTGCCGAAGCGAGCGCCGAGGTCCGAGCGGGCGTAGCTCCCGATCTTGGCGTTGCCGGCGAAGAAGAGTCGCCAGCGTCGACGCCGAGAGAGCAGCTCGGCCTCGTCGGGGAGGCGGCTTCGACGAGCGACCAACGGGTGCGGTCCGTAGGGGACCGCCAGCCCCTGACGCGGGTCCACGACACCGGGACCGTGGTGGAGCCGGAGCACGCGGACGGAGGGGGTGGGGCTGACGCCGCCGTGGTCGGCGATGACGAGGCTCCCGGGCGGGAGCTCGTCGGGTCCGCCGACGAGGGCGAAGGGCTCGTCGAGGAGGAGCCGCTTGTACTCGGTCGTGCCGAGGCTCGAGACGAGGGCGTAGCGATCGACGAAGGCGGGGACGTGGCCGGCGTCTCGGAAGAGCGAGACCAGGCGGTGGGCGTCACGGCCCCGGTCGCGGTCGAGCCGGACCCCTCGGAGGTCGAAGAGGGCGGCCGGTCGACCGAGCTCGGCGAGCGCTTCCGGGCCGAGGGCTCGCGCCCGGACCTCGCGATGGGCCGCGCGCCGCCGGGGTCCGAGGAGGGACAGTCGTTGGCCGAGCCAGTGCTCGAGCGAGCGCAGCGTTCGCAAGCGGTCTCCGGACGATCATGACGAGCGCGACGACGTGGGAAGGCGGCCGGATTCTCGCACTCTTGGACTACGATTCCGAATGCAAGTCGTCATTCTGTGTGGTGGGCGGGGCACGCGCCTCGGCCGACAGTCCGAGCTTCGCCCCAAGCCGATGGTCCGGATCGGCGAGCGGCCGATCCTCTGGCACATCATGAAGACCTACGCCTCGTTCGGGCACGGCGACTTCGTGCTCTGCCTCGGCTGGCTGAGCGACGTCATCAAGGACTACTTCCTGAACTACGACGCGCGGCAGAGCGACGTCACCGTTCGCCTGGGTGAGCGCTCCGAAGTGACGGTGCACTCCACCCACGAGGAGGACTGGAGCGTCACCCTCGCCGACACCGGGCTCGACACCAACACGGGTGCCCGGCTCAAGCGCATCGAGCGCTACATCGAAGACGACACCTTCCTGCTGACCTACGGCGACGGCGTGGCCGACGTCGACATCGACGCCGCCGTCGAGCTCCACCGCAGCCACGGCAAGATCGCGACGGTCACCGCGGTGCATCCGCCCGCGCGCTTCGGTGAGCTGCAGCTCGGCGAGAGCGGTGAGGTCGAGAGCTTCTCCGAGAAGCCGCAGGCGAGCCAGGGGCTCATCAACGGCGGCTTCTTCGTCTTCGACCGGCGGGTCTTCGCGCACGTCCCCGACGATCCGTACTGCTCACTCGAGAGTGATCTCCTCGAGCATCTCTGTGCCGAGGACCAGCTCGTGGGCTACCGACACGACGGCTTCTGGCAGTGCATGGACACCGTCCGAGAGCTCGACATCCTCAACAGGCTCTGGGACGGCGGGCAGGCACCCTGGAAGCGCTGGTGAGCGGCGGTGAGCTCGCGCCCCGGCTCCGCCGGGCGTTCTCTGGGCGACGGGTCCTCGTCACCGGACACACGGGCTTCAAGGGAGCCTGGCTCAGCGCCTGGCTCGAGGAGCTGGGCGCAGAGGTCTCTGGGCTCGCCTTGCCTCCCGCCACCGAGCCCAGCCTCTTCGCGGACCTCGACCTCGCCTCGCGGTTGGACCACCGCGAGATCGACCTGCGCGATCGTCAGGCGGTGGCGGCGCGGGTCGAGGAGGTGAAGCCCGAGATCGTCTTGCACCTCGCGGCTCAGGCCTTGGTGCGCGAGTCCTACGCGACGCCGCAGGAGACCTTCGACACCAACGTCATGGGCACAGTCAACGTGCTGGAGGCCGTGCGTGCCTCCGGCCGACCTTGCCTCGTCGTCGTGGTCACGAGCGACAAGTGCTACGAGAGCACGGGGGAGCGGCCCAGCGTCGAGGGCGACCCCATGGGTGGCCACGACCCCTACAGCGCGAGCAAGGGCGCGACCGAGCTGGTCGTGAGCTCGTACCGACGGTCATTCTTCGCGTCTGGAAGTCATGGCGAGCATCGCGTTGGCTTGGCCTCGGTGCGGGCCGGCAACGTCATCGGCGGCGGCGATTGGTCCACGGATCGCCTCGTCCCCGACATCGTGCGCGCGGTGCTGGCCGAGCAGCCCCCGCCCATCCGAAACCCGCAAGCCGTGCGTCCCTGGCAGCACGTGCTCGACGCGCTGTCGGGCTACCTGTGGCTCACGACCCTCATGGCCGAGCGAGGCGCCGACGGCCTGGCCGAGGCGTGGAACTTCGGACCCGAAGACGACGACCGCGTGTCGGTCGGACAGCTCACCGACCGCGTGCTGGCCTGTTGGCAGCGCGAGGGCTGGGAGACCGTGAGCGAGGAGCGGCCGCCTCACGAGACCGGAGTGCTCCGGCTCGACATCGGCAAGGCCCGCGAGCGTCTCGACTGGCGCCCCACCTGGGACGTCGACGCGGCGCTGGCGGCGACGGTGGACTGGCACCGGGCGGCCGCGGCGGGTGAGGACTTGCGCCAGGTCACCCGTGAGCAGCTCCGGTCCTACGTGACGACGGCTGCCGAGCGTGGACGAGCCTGGGCCTTGGCGCCCGAAGGAAGCAGCTCATGATGGACGTCATCACCTGCTGTCGCTCGTGCGGGAGTGAAGAGCTCACGACCCTGCTCGAGCTGGGCGAGGTCCCCCTGGCCAATGCTCTCCTCGAAGAAGGGGAGTCGGGTGACGATGAGCCTCGCTTCCCGCTCACGCTGGTTTACTGCGCAAGCTGCTCGCTCGTTCAGATCCGCGAGACCGTCGATCCGAGCGTGTTGTTCTCGAGCTACAACTACGCCTCGTCGTTCTCCGAGACCATGCTCGCCCACGCGGCGGCGGCGGTCGAGGCCCACGTCGCTCGCTGCGGTCTCGGTCCCGACTCGTTCGTGGTCGAGGTGGCCAGCAACGACGGCTACCTGCTCAAGAACTTCGTCGCCAAGAACATCCCCGTGCTCGGCATCGATCCGGCCGAGAACATCGCCGAGCGAGCCGAGGCCGCGGGCGTGCCGACGCTCTGCGACTTCTTCGGCGTCGAGGTCGCGGAGCGGGTGGCCAGCAAGAGGGGGCGAGCGGATCTCATGCTCGCCAACAACGTCATCGCGCACGTCGCCGACCTCAACGGTGTCGCGGAGGGCTTCGCGCGGCTGCTCGCGCCGACCGGCACGGCCGTGCTCGAGTTCCCGTACCTCGGCGACATGATCGACGAGGTCGAGTTCGACACCATCTACCACGAGCACCTCTGTTACTACTCGCTCCACGCCATCGCGGAGCTGTTTCGGCGACATGGGCTGAGCGTCGTCGACGTCGAGCGGCTGAGCATCCACGGTGGCTCGCTGCGACTCTTCCTCCAGCCGAGCGAAGGAGCGGCGGCTCCTTCCGACGCGGTGGTCGCGCTCCGACGTGAGGAAGAGGAGCGTGGAATGACGAGCGTCGAGTTCTATCTCGACTTCGCCGCCCGGGTGCGGTCGCTCTGCGACGACCTGGTCGCGGAGCTGCGTCGTCGCAAGGAGGCCGGTCAGAGCCTGGCGGCCTACGGTGCGTCGGCGAAGGGCTCGACGCTCATGAACACCTGTGGGCTGGGCTCCGACTTGCTCGACTTCGTCGTCGACCGCAGCACGGTCAAGCAGGGCAAGCGGACGCCGGGCAACCACCTGCCCATCCTGGCGCCGGAGGTGCTGCTCGAGCGTCGCCCCGACGCTGTGCTGTTGCTGACCTGGAACTTCGCCGACGAGATCGTCGCCCAGCAAGCGGCCTACCTCGACGGTGGTGGTGAGTTTCTCGTGCCCGTCCCGGAGCTGAGGACGGTTCGTCGAGGAGAGACGTCGTGATCGAAGGCGTGAAGGTCGTTCCCCTGCGGAGGATCCCCGACGAGCGGGGCACCATATTCCACGTCATGCGCTGCACCGACGATCACTTCCAGCAGTTCGGCGAGATCTACGCCTCGACGATCTACAAGGGCGTGATCAAGGGCTGGCACCGTCATCGGGAGATGACGCTCAACTACGCCTGCATCTCGGGGCGGATCAAGCTCGTGCTCTACGACGAGCGCGAGGGCTCCTCGACCCACGGCGAGCTCATGGAGATCTTCCTCGGTCCCGACGACTACAGCCTGGTCGTCATCCCGCCGGAGGTGTGGAACGGCTTCAAGGGCATGAGCGAACCCGACGCCGTCGTCCTCAACTGCTGCACCCACGCCCACGACCCGAGCCGCTCGTCACGGTTGGATCCGTTCGACAACCACATTCCCTACGACTGGGCCGTCAAGAACCACTGACCGCGGGGGCGGCGTCACGTCCTTCTCGGTCCTTCGCCCTCGCTCCCTCGTCCTCAGCGACGCTCATGTCGCCTCCGGCTCGCTCGGCTCATGGCCGAGCCTGACGCAACGGAGCTCCCCGCGGTCGTTGCATCGGCAGCTCACGGCCATTCGTCACTTCCGGCGCAGCCACGCTCCGGGCCAGTGGGTGATGTTCTGCGTCAGCGGGCTCTCGTTGAAGGGCCAGGGCGGCTGCTCGACGACGAACTCGGGGTGGGCAGCGGCGAACTCCGCTGCCGCCACGGTCGGGTTGTCCTCGCCCCAGCTCGCGTCGCCGCGGGGGACCTCGGTGAGCTCGGACATGATGCCGTCGGTCGCCACGATGTAGGAGCCCGGCGTGACCATGTCGGCGTAGGCCTCGAGCTCGGCGAGGACGTGGGCCTTGCTGTGGTTGGAGTCGAGGAAGACCAGGACGGTCTCGCCCGGCTTCACGAGCGACTTCACCTGACCGACGATGTCGGGGTCGGTCGAGCTGCCCTCGAGCATCGTGATGAGCGGGAAGAGCTCGTGGGCCTCGATGGCCTCGCGGTTGTGCGGGCGGATCTCGATGTCCACGCCGATGATGCGACCCTTGCCGAGCAGCTTGCACAGGCTCGCGTTGTAGATGAGCGAGCCGCCATGGGCGATGCCGGTCTCGACGATGACGTCGGGCTTCACGCGGTAGAGGACCTCCTGTGCGCGGATCATGTCCTCCGGGAGCTGGATGATCGGCCGGCCCATCCAACTGAAGGTGTAGACGTACTTCTGGTTCCAGCCGAGCTGGAGCCAGCTCCGGCTCACCAGCTCGAAGGCCTCGGTGCCGTGCAGGTCGAGGCTGCGGCTCTCGCCGCCGTCTTCGTGAGTGAGCGTCCCGGCGTCGGTGTCGATGATCAGTCGCATGGTGCCTGTTCCCGGGCGAGCTCGTCTTGCCAGCTCGCGAGAGTGCGATCGAGTGCTTCGTCGAGGGTGAAGGCCGGCTTCCAGCCGACCTCGTGAGTGAGACGACCGACGTCGGCGACGAGCGTCGCCACCTCGTCAGCCGGGCACTCGCGAGCGCCGAGCTGCACGAGCGCGCGGGCGTCGAGACGATCGGCGAGCCCGTGGATGACCTCGCCGAGAGTCACGCCTCGACCCGAGCCGATGTTGACCGCCCCGGTCACGTCGCTGTCGAGGAGGGCGACGAAGGCCGAGGCGACGTCTTCGGCGTGGAGGAAGTCGCGGACCTGACGACCGTGGGTGCAGGCCACGTTCTGACCCCGGAGCAGGGCGCGCGCCACCGACGCGACCAGGCGGGCATGAGGCTCGTGCGGTCCGTGCACGAAGAAGATGCGACCCCAGGCCGCACTCGTCTCGGTGCGTCGTGCGAAGGTCTCGAGCAACCCGCGGAGGTGGTTCTTGCTCTGACCGTAGGTCGTCGCCGGGACGAGCGGGCTACGGGTCTCGTGGAAGACGCCCGAGCCCCACTCGTACTCGGCGCAGGTCCCGGCCATGACCACGCGCTGACCGCCGTGCTGCTCGAAGCGCTTGAGCAGGTCGAGCGAGGCCCGCACCCAGTCGAGGTTCTCCAGCGAGGTCCAGTAGACGCCGGGCGTCGCGATCCAGGCGAAGTGCAGGAGGTGCGTGGGGGCGACCTCTTCCAGCAGGCGGGCGACCGCGTCGGGGTCGCGGAGGTCGGTGGCGTGCCAGGTCGTCCCCGAGGCGGGGTCGTGATCGGCGGGGGCGTGACGGGAGACCGCGTGAACGGAGAAGCCACGCTCGTGCAGGAAGGGGAGGCACTGTCGACCGATGAAGCCGCTGGCCCCGGTGAGAAGGACTTTCCGCATGGTCTCCAATCCGCCGATGGTACCATCGCCTTCATGCGCTTCTCGATCGTCATGCCGACCTACAATCGAGCGAGCCTGCTGCGACATTCGCTGCCCACCGCCCTCGAGCAAGACCACGACGACTTCGAGATCGTCGTCAGCAACAACTGCTCGACCGACGGCACCGAGCAGGTGGTGAGCGAGCTGGCGACCGAGCGCCTGCGGCTGGTCCGGCCGGATGAGCGGCTCTCCATGGTCGACCACTGGGAGTTCGCCGTCTCCCAGGCCCGTGGTGAGTGGCTGCTCATCCTCTGCGACGACGACGCGCTGCTCCCCGACGCCCTGACCACGCTCGACGGGATCGCGCAGGACGATCCCGACTGTCGGCTCATCCAGTACGACCGCTTCCGCTACCTCTACGACGACGGCATTCAAGACGAGGGCAACTACGTCGAGGTCGGCTCACGGGTCAGCACGTCCGTCATCGAGCTCGACGCGCGTCGACGTCTGTCCACGGTCTTTCGTCGTCTGAGCCTCGAGCTTCCCAAGCTCCTCAACGCCACCGCGCACCGCTCCTTGCTCGACGACCTTCGCGAGCGACACGGACGGGTCTTCGGGATCTGGGCCCCCGACGTCTCGGTGGGCGTGCGGATGTTGGCGGCCACGCCGCGCTACCTCAAGACCGGTCCGCTCATGCTCTGGGGCGAGACCATGGAGTCGTACGGCTCGGGATCGCGTCACGACCCCGATCGCATCCTGCAGTTCTACCGACAGTTCCCCGAGTTCGACGGCACGCTCCCGCTCTCGCCCTATCCAGAGCTGCTGACCATCGGCAACACCATCTTCGACACGCTCAGCCGTCTCAAGGGCGAGCTCGGTCCGGAGTGGTCGCATCTCGAGATCGACCCCGTCCGCTTCCGGAAGATGCTGCTGGAGGACGTCGACCTCCTCGCCGCGAGCGGCCACGAGCAGTACCGCGAGCTGGCGACCCGGATCCGCGCCGACCTGGCCGAGCTGAGCCGTGAGCCGGGCCGTGGCTGGCGGCGCTTCCTGGCCCGTCTCGGTGACCTCCCGGAGAAGCTCCGGCGTCTCAGTGCGGGCCGACGGAGCACGGGCCGGAAGGAGCGGCACCACTTCGACAACATCCACGAGGCCGCGCGCTTCGTGGGGGGCTTGGCCCGGACCTGAACAGCCCTGGCCGAGGCCGGGACGGGTGGCTAAGCTGTCGGCGCGCTGGCGCCCCAATGGCCGTCCCGGCGGAGCCCGCGACGGGCTCGAAACGGCTTTTCCTGAACGAATGAGACCCAAGTGAAGAACCTCCTCCGCCTGAAGGCGAAGGCGAAGCCACATCGTCACTGGTTCTTGTTCGGGACGCTCTGCGCCGTCTTGGCCGCGCCGTTCTCTGCGATCGCCGTGAACCTGGTGGCGGTGGCCGGCGGGATCCTCAACAACGCGGGGACCCTGGCCGCGTCGGGCCTGCTCGAAGAGAGCCTGCTCATGCTCGCGCTGGCGTTGCCGGCGCTGGCCCTGTTCAAGGGGCTCATGTCCTACGGCGCGATGTACTCGATCGCGCGCTACGCCGAGGAGGTCCTCCGCGACCTCCGCGCCGACCTCTATCGCTCTCAGGTCGAGCGACCGCTCCAGCGCGCCCGCACGGGCAGCACCGGCGAGACGGTCTCGCGCATCACCAACGACGTGCAGAGGATCCAGACCGGCCTCGCGCAGCACGTCAGCGCGCTCATGGTGAACTTCCCCACGGCGATCATCCTGGCCGGATTCCTCGTCTGGAGGAGCTGGCGTCTCGCCCTGGTCGCGCTCATCTTGATCCCCATCGCCGGCGGTCTGGTGCAGACCTGGTCACGGAAGCTCAAGGCGGCGAGTCGTCTCGCCCAGGAGCAGACGGCCAACCTCGCCTCGGTCTTGAGCGAGACCATCGACGGCCTGCGGGTCGTGCGTGCCTACCGCGCCGAGGAGCGAGAGAAGAGTCGCTTCGCCGGCTTCAACGAGTGGCTGCGTCGGGCGCAGATGCGGGCCCACCGGACGATCGCCATGTCGTCGCCGATCATGGAGCTGCTCGGCTCCGTGCTCATGGCGATCCTCATCGCGGTGGCGGCCTACCAGATCAAGGACGGGACGCTCACCGCCGAGCTGGCGGTCGCCTTCGTCACCGGCATGACCATGCTCTACAAGTCGGTGAAGAGCTGCACTCGCGCGCTCAACGAGCTGCAGAACACCGAGGCCGCCTCCGGACGCTGCTTCGAGATGCTCGACGAGGCGGCCGACGCCCAGGCCGCCGAGCCTTCGGGGACGAAGGTGGTCGAGGGCTTGAGCGGGGGCATCGTCTTCGACCGAGTGAGCCTCGAGCTCGGTGGCAACACCATCCTCGACGACGTGAGCTTCCAGGTTCGCAAGGGCGAGGTCGTCGCCCTGGTGGGTGAGTCGGGGGCGGGCAAGACGACGCTCACCGACCTGCTCGTGCGCTTCCAGGATGCCACCGGCGGCGCGGTGACCTGGGACGGCTCGGAGCTTCGCGACGTCACGCCGGGTAGCCTCCGCGAGAACATCGCCCTCGTCCAGCAAGAGAGCGTCATCTTCAACGACACGGTGCTGGCCAACATCGCCTACGGCGACCCCGAGCCCGACGCGGCTCGCGCCGAGGAGGCGGCCAAGGCGGCCCACGCTCACGTCTTCGTCTCGAGGCTCTCCGACGGCTACGACACGGTGTTGGGGGAGCGGGGCGGACGGCTCTCGGGCGGGGAGCGGCAGCGCCTGGCCATCGCGCGGGCGATCTACAAGGACGCGCCGGTGCTCATCCTCGACGAGGCGACCTCGGCCCTGGACTCCCAGTCGGAGACCTTGGTCAAGGAGGCGCTCGCCCGGCTCCTCACCGACCGCACTGCCCTGGTCGTCGCCCACCGCCTGGCGACGGTGCGCACCGCGGACCGCATCATCGTGCTGGAGGCGGGGCGGCTCGTGCAGCAGGGCACCCACGACGAGCTGGTCGCTCAGGACGGGCTCTACCGTCGCCTTCACGAGCTCCAGGCCGGCTCGAGCTAGGGTCTTCCGCCGCTTTCGAGTTCTCGGTCCGACGCTCCGGGCGTACGATCGCCCCCGAGCCTCTCGGAGCCCCTCATGCGTCTCTCGGTCATCCTCAGCACCTACAACCAGCCGGAGTGGCTGGAGAAGGCGCTGATCGGGTACGCCCACCAGACCTGGCGCGACTTCGAGGTCGTCATCGCCGACGACGGCTCGACCGACGAGACGCGGGAGCGCATCGACAAGGTCCGGGCCGAGACCGGCCTCCAGCTCCAGCACGTCTGGCACGAGGATGACGGCTTCCGGAAGACCATCATCCTCAACAAGGCCACCCTGGCTGCTGAGGGTGACTACCTGGTCTTCTCCGACGGCGACTGCATCCCGCGGCGTGACTTCCTCGCCGTGCACGCCGAGCGCGCCGAGCCCGGTCACTTCCTGTCGGGCGGCTACTTCAAGCTGCCGCTGGACGTGAGCGAGGAGATCACGGCGGAGAACATCGCCGACGGCGACCACGCGGACCCCGCCTGGCTCAAGGCGCGGGGCGTGCGGTCGCGGATGCTCAAGCTCAGCGCGCGTGGGGTCATGGCGCGCTTTCTCGACGTCGTCACGCCCACCAAGGCGACCTGGAACGGTCACAACGCCTCGGGCTGGAAGGCCGACCTCCTGGAGGTGAACGGCTTCGACGAGCGGATGGTCTACGGCGGTGAGGATCGCGAGCTCGGCGAGCGCCTCATGAACGCGGGTCGTCGCGCCAAGCAGATCCGGCACCACGCGGTCTGCGTGCATCTCGACCACGGTCGTCCCTGGAGAACGAACGAGGCGATGGCCGGCAACGCCGCCATCCGGGAGGTCACCCGGAAGGAGCGGCGCACGTGGACCGAGTTCGGCATCGAGCGTCGCGAGCAGGCCGTGGGCGCCGAGGCCTCGTGACTCCCCGAGAGCTCATTGCCCTCGCCGGTGAGCACTCGGCCATCGCGCTCGCCGTGCAACTCGTGGCTCCGGCGCTGTCCGGATTGCTCGGGCTGCTGCCGAAGGGCGCGGAGCTGTCCCGCCCGCGTGCCTGGACGCTGTCGGTGATGGTCTACGCGGCGACCATCCCGGGCTGCGCGGCGCTCGCCCTGGCGGCCAAGTCGCTGCTCTTCCGCGGCCCCGACCTCCTCGACCTGCCCCTGGTGGTGAGCTTCGTCCCCATCGCGGTCATGATCGCGACGCTCTGGCTCATCGGGCGTCAGGCCGAGTTCGATGACATCCCCGGCTTCGATCGTCTGTCCGGGCTCATCATGGTGATGCTCGCGACCTTCGCCATCGCGTTCTTCCTCAGCCGCACGCGGCTCTGGATCGTCTTCGGCGGCTCCATGCTGGCGTTGGCTGTCCTGGCGATCCTCGTGTTCCTGCTCCTGTCCTGGGGCCTGCACGTGCTGATGGGGCGGCCGGACGACCTCGACGAGGTGTGAGCCCAGGCCCATCAACGCAACCCCACGCGGCTCTCTGACGTTTCAGTCGGATAGGCTTCAAGGCTCAGTTGCGGGAGGTGTGTGGTGAAGATCCTCATCATTGGTGGGACCAAGTTCATCGGCCTGGCGGCGCTGCGCGCTCTGCACGCGGACGGACACGAGCTCGCGGTGCTCAACCGTGGCAAGACCGAGGCCGAGCTGCCCGAGGGCGTGCGCCGGATCGTGGGCAACCGCGATGACATGCCCGCGGCCCGCGAGGCCATCGTCGACTTCGGCCCCGAGGTCGTGCTGCACAACGTCGTCTCCGAGCTGGCTCAAGTCGAGGGCTGGATCGAGAGCTGTCGCGACGTCGCACGCCGCCTGGTCATGACGAGCTCCTGCGACGTCTACGCGCCCTTCGGCCGACTGCACGGCACGGAAGAGGGTGAGCCCATCGAGGGACTGCTCGACGAGGACGGTCCGCTGCGCTCGGTGATGCATCCCTACCGGGCCTTCATCGACGACGAGGACGACCCGCGCTGGCGCTACGACAAGATCCCCTGCGAGCGCGCCGTGCTGTCGGCCGACGGCTTCGAGGGCGTGGTCTTGCGCCTGCCCATGGTGCTCGGCCCCGGCGATCCGCAGCATCGGCTCCACGGCTGGATCCGCCCCATGCTCGACGAGCGACCCGGCATCGTGCTCGACGAGGGGCTCGCCCGCTGGCGCTCGACTTACGGCTTCGTGGAGGACTGCGGTCGCGCGCTGGCGACGGCCTGCACTCACGAGGCGGCGGTGGGGCGGACCTACAACGTCGGCGAGCACGTGCTGTCGACGCGAGAGCTCGTCGAAGAGGTGGCGGCAGTCCTCGGCTGGAGCGGGGACGTCGTCGAGCGGGCTGCCGAGGAGCTTCCCGAGGACCTGCGTGCGGGCTTCGGCGTCGAGCACTCGCTGACCATCGACGCGCGTCGTCTCCGCGAGGAGCTCGGCTGCATGTCGCCGTTCTCGCTGCGTCAGGTCATCGAGAAGACGGTCGCCTGGGAGCGCGACAACCCGCCCGAGCCGCTGCCCGAGCCGAAGTACGAGCTGGAGGACGAGGTGCTGGCGGGCTGACGCTCGAGCCTTGGCGGGTCTACTGAGCCGCCTGCGGTCCCGGTGCGTTCTCGAGCCCTTCACCCAGCAGCACGGCGAGCAAGATCACCTGCTGCGATCCCTCGAGGAAGGCCTCGGTGTCGGCCTGCTCGGCCGGCGAGTGCGCGCCGCGTCCGACCGTCGTGCCCACCGCGATGGCGGGGATGCCTCGCAGCAAGGCCACGTTGTGATCGGAGCTGCCCCGCGGATGCGCGCGGGCCGGGACGCCGAGCCACTCGAGGATGTCGACGGCCCCCAGCACGAGCCGCGAGCGACCGTGACCGGGCAGACGTGCCGCGGGCAAGCCTTGCAGCAGCTCTTCCTCGACCTTGACCGCCTCACGAGCGGCAGCGCTGCGGACGATGCGCGAGATCTGACGCTCCAGTCGCGCCAGCTCTTCCGCATCCGTGCTGCGGACGTCGACGGTGAACGACACCTCTGCCGGGATGGCGTTGGGGCGCGTGCCGCCTTGGAGCACGCCGACGTTGAGGGGGACGTCGATCTCCTCGGCGAGATCGGCGAGGCCCGCGATCGCACGACCGGCTCCGAAGGCCGGCGAGGGCGTGCGTGGCGAGAGCAAGGCATGTCCCCCGCGACCGAGGAATCGGAAGCGCTTCCAGATGATCCCCGTGGCGCCGTAGTCGACGCCACCGAGGATGCCGTCGATCGAGACCACGGCAGCCGGCAGGGGAGAGGCCGTCTCGAGGTAGCTCTTCATGCCCTCGAGCCCGACCTCCTCCCGTACCGTCGCGAGGAAGTGGAGCGAACGCTCTCCCTGGTAGCCGACCGTCGTGAGACTGCGGGCCGCGGTGAGCAAGCCGGCCAGCCCGCTCCCGTCATCGAGCACGCCGGGACCCGTGAGAAGGGTGCCGTTGAGCCGGATGGGGTTCTCCTCGGTGGGGGCGTGCAAGGCGTCGAGGTGAGCACAGAGCACGCCGGGCGGGAGCTCCGGGCGACGACCGACCAGCACGGCTTCGACGTTGCCGTCAGTGCGGTCGATGATCTTCAGGCCGAGGGCGGCGAGCTGCTCGCGGACCTCCTTCGCGCGTGCCTCTTCCTGACCCGACAGTGCCGGGATGCGACACAGCTCCGTCCAGCGGAGGACGTTGCGGCGGTGATGACGACGCGCCAAGGACAGCGCCTTCTGCACGCGTGACGCCTGCAGGCTCGCGAGAGGGAGCTCACGCTCGGTCGTGGCCGGAGCGGGCTCGGCGGCCAACAGGGTGAGGAGCAAGACAGCGATGGTGAGCCTGAGTCGACGCTGCATCACTTGAGCTCGTACCAGTTCGGACCCACCGAGGCGACCGCCTCCAGCGGGACGTCGAGCCCGCCGATGCCTTCCATGCACTCGACCAGCAGCGCACGGGCCTTCTCGGCGTCCTTCTCGGGAGCCTCGAGCACGAGCTCGTCGTGAACCTGCAAGAGCAGGCGTGCTTTCGGCACCTCGCGTTCGAGACGTCGGTACACCTCGATCATGGCCAGCTTGATGAGGTCGGCGGCGCTGCCCTGCACGACCGCGTTCACGGCGGCGCGCTCGGCGAAGGCCCGGCGGTTGAAGCTGCGCGAGACGATCTCGGGGAGGGGGCGGACCCGACCGAAGACCGTGCGGGCGCGATGTCGCTCGTCCTCTCGGACCTCGGCGATGAGACGCTCGGTGGTCTCCTTCACCCGCGGCATCCGCGCGAAGTAGCGCTCGATGATCTCCTCGGCCTGCTTGCGTGGGATGCCCAGGCGCTGACCCAGGCCGAAGGCGCCCATGCCGTACAGCACGCCGAAGTTGACCTCCTTGGCTCGACGACGGTGCTCGGCGGTGACTTCCGAGGGCTCGAGGTCGAAGACCTTGGCCGCCGTGGTGGCGTGGATGTCCTCGCCCTTCTCGAAGGCCTCGACCAGGGCGGGCTCCTCCGCGACGGAGGCCATGACCCGGAGCTCGACCTGCGAGTAGTCGGCGCCCACCAGCAGCCAGCCGTCTTCGGCCACGAAGGCCTTGCGGATCTGCCGACCGAGCTCGGTGCGGATGGGGATGTTCTGGAGGTTCGGGTCGGTCGACGAGAGCCGACCGGTCGCCGCGTGGGTCTGGTGATAGGTCGTGTGAATGCGACCAGTGTCCTCGCGCACGAGCTTGGGCAGGGCGTCGAGATAGGTGCCCTTGAGCTTGGCGAGCTCGCGATGCTCGATGACCTTGCCCGGGAGGGGATGGTCGGCTGCCAGGCGTTCGAGCACGTCGACCGAGGTGGAGCGCGCTCCCGTCTTGGCCGTGCGTCCCTTGGTCTCGAGACCCAGCTCGTCGAAGAGCACCTCACCGAGCTGCTTGGGCGAGTTGATCGAGAACTCCCGACCCGCCATCTCGTGGATCTCAGCCGTCAAGGTGGTCAGGCCGTCGTCGACCTCCTTGCCGAGCTCCGCCAGCACGTCGACGCAGAGCGTGATGCCGTGCTCTTCCATGCTGGCCAGCACGGGCATGAGGGGGAGCTCGATCTCGCGATAAACCTTCTCGAGACCGTCCTCGACCAGACGCGGCTGGAGGAGCTCGTCGAGCTGGAAGGCGAGGTCGCACGACTCGGCCGCGTGCGGTCCCACCTTCTCGGGGGCGACACGGTCGAGCGACAGCTCCTCGTCGCCCGCACCGGCGACCTCCGAGCGGCTCAGCAGCTTGGCCTCGAGGTGGTCGGCGGCCAGGCTGTCGAGGCCGTGGCTGCGACGATCGGGATCGAGCAGCGTCGACGCGAGGTAGGTGTCGGCGGTGATCCCGTCGAGCACCATGCCGTGGCGAGCGAGCAGGTTGCCGTCGTACTTGAGGTCGTGACCGAGCTTGGCGACGAGGGGGTCGGCCAGCAGCGGTCCGAGCTCGGTCTTCACGAGCTCGAGCGACAGTCGACGTCCGTAGACCTGACCCAGCGGCAAGTAGCTCCCCGAGCCGGGCTCGCAGGACACGGCCAGGCCAAGGAGCTCTGCTCGGTGCGGGTCGCCGCCGCTCGTGATCGCCCGGAGCGCGAAGCCACCGGCCTTCCGCAGGCGATCGCACAGGTCCTTCAGGGTGCCTTCGTCTTCGACGAGTTCGTAGCTCGCCTTGCGCGCCGCCGCGTCTGCCAGCTCGAGCTCCGGCTCCTCGGGCGCCTCGATGCCGAGCTCGCCGAGCAGGCGGACGAGACCCAGTCGAGAGAAGAGCTTGCGGCTCGCCTCTTCGTCCGGCCCCTTGAGGGCGAGGTCGTCGAGGGTGACCGAGAGCTCGACGTCTTCACGGAGGGCCACGAGCTCGCGCGCCTTGCGGGCTTCGTCGGGCTGCTCACGGAGGAGCTTGGCCATCTTCTTGCGCGTGCGGCCGAACTCGGTGTCGTTCTCGATGACGTCCGCGGAGGCCAAGGCGGTCTCGAGGTCACCGAGCTTCGAGATGAGCACCTTGGCGCCCTTCTCGCCGATGCCCTTCACGCCGGGGATGTTGTCGGAGCTGTCGCCCATGATAGCGAGGACGTCGGCGACCTGATGCGGCGGCACCCCGAACACCTCGGTGGTGCCCTCGACGTCGAGGAGACGATCGCGGGTGGGGGTGGAAGAGCTTGACCTTGTCCGAGACGAGCTGGAGCAGGTCCTTGTCGGAGCTGAGGATGACGACCTCGCCCCCGGCGGCCACGACCTGCTTGGTGAGGGTGGCGATGATGTCGTCGGCCTCGAAGCTCTCGAGCTCGAGCAGCGGGTACTGCAAGGCAGCGAGTGCCTCGTGGGCAAGCTGGAGCTGGACCTGGAGGTCCTCGGGCATGGCGTCGCGCTGCGCCTTGTACTCCGGGTAGATCTCGTGCCGGAAGGTGTCGCCGCTCTTGTCGAACGCCAGCGCCAGGTGATCGGGCGCGTGGTCGGCGATGGTCTTGCGCAGGAGCTGGAGGAAGGCGTGCAGCGCACCGGTGGGCGTTCCATCCGGGGCGGTCAACCGACCACCGGAGCGCTCCATCGCATGGTAGGCCCGGTAGATCTGGTTGGAGCCGTCGACCAGGAGGGCCTTCACGAGCCGGCTTCGACCAGGGCGACTCGGATGGCGCGACCGCGGCGAGCCTTGAAGAGGAGCTCTTCCCAGCCCTCGTCGTCGAGACGACGATAGAGCTCGAGCAGTGCTTCGGTGTTCTCGATCGCGATGCCGTCCACCTCGCGGATGACGTCGCCCCCACGCAGCCCGGAGAGCTGGGCCGGAGCGGCGTTGCGCACGCCGGTGATGAACACGCCCGTCTCGCTCTCGATGCGACGTCGTCGACGCAGCTCGGGGGTGAGGTCGCGGACGGTGATGCCCCAGCCTTCGAGCTCGGTCTCGTCGGAGTGCGAGACCGGACGACGCTCGGTGGTGACCACGAGCTCCATCGGCTCACCGCGACGGAGCAGGCCGAGCTTCACCTCGGTGCCGATGGGGGTGTGGGCGACGAGGTAGTGGAAGTTCGGGAGCTCTTCTTCGAATTGAGCGGAGACCGCCGTGCCGTTCCAGCTGGTCACGACGTCGCCGGCTTCCAGCCCGGCCTGCTCGGCGGGGCCACCCGGCATGAGGCCACCGACCAGGACGCCACCACGGTCGGCCGCTCCGAAGTAGTCGGCCAACGACTTGAGGTGCTGCCAGCGCACGCCCACCCAGCTCCGGTCGACACGACCCTTCTCGATGAGCTCGGAGGCCACGCGTCGGACGACGTCGATGGGGATGGCGAAGCCGATGTTCTCCCCGAAGATGGGGATGGCGCGGGCGTTGATGCCGACCAGGCGTCCGTTGAGGTCGACCATGGGGCCGCCGGAGTTGCCCGGGTTGATGGCGGCGTCGGTCTGGATCCAGGTGTTGAACATGCCCGTCATCTCGCCGCTGGGGAGCATGTTCTCGGCGAGGTAGCGGTCGGGCGTGGAGACCACCCCGACCGACAGCGAGCGCGCCAGGCCCAGGGGGCTGCCCATGGCGATGACGTGCTGACCGGGGCTCAAGCCGGCCGAGCTGCCGAGCCGCGCCGGACGCGGGAGCCGCTGACCCTCGGGGAGCTCCAGTCGGAGCACGGCGACGTCGGTGAAGGGGTCCCGGCCGACCACGGTGGCGGGCACCTCCCGCTTGTCGTGGAGGATGCACTGCACGCGCTGTGCGTTGTCGACCACGTGGTCGTTGGTCAGCACGTGGCCGGCGGAGTCGACGATGACGCCGGAGCCGGTCACCGAAGCCTTCGACTTCTGGCCGCGGCTGTAGACGTCGACGATGGGCTCCACGTGCACGAGGGCCGGGAGCACCGCATCGCGGGCGTCGAAGATCGCCTCCTGGAGGTCGCGGTGCTTCTTGAGCTTGAGGGCGGCCGCCGGGTCGGGCGTGAGGAGAAGGAAGGAGGTGGCGGCGAGCGTCAAGAGACGCGAGAGGTCATTCATGGCGGATGCGGGGGTCGATCCAGGCGTAAGAGATGTCGACGAGGAGATTCACGCAGACGAAGACCGTGGCGATGCTGAGCACGCCGCCCATCATCACGGGGTAGTCCCGCAGGTTGATGGCGTTGAGCAGCTCCTTGCCCATGCCAGGCCAGGCGAAAACGTACTCGGTCGCGACCGCTCCGCCCAGCAATCCGGCGAAGTTGATGCCGACGATGGTCACGACCGGGATGAGCGCGTTGCGCAGGGCGTGCTTGAGGATGACGCGCTTCGGCGACAGCCCCTTGGCCGTGGCGGTGCGGATGAAGTCCTGACGGACGACCTCCAGCAGGGAGGACCGCATCATCCGGGCGAAGTAGCCGGTCGAGAGCAGGGCCAACGACACGGCCGGCAGCACCAGGTGCGCGGGCTCGGGCAGGGGCTGGAAGAACTCGGGGCCCAGGCCGGGCAGGTAGGTCTCGCCCATCCCGTAGCCCGAGGCCGGGAGCCAGCGGAGCCTGCTCGCGAAGAGCAGGATGAACATCAGCCCGAGCCAGAAGACCGGTGTCGAGATCCAGATCAGTGATGTCGTGAGAACGGCCGTGTCCAGCCAGGTCCCCTGGAAGTAGGCCCCGATGATCCCCGCCGCAGTTCCGAGCAGGAAGGCGAGGATGATCGAGCAGAAGGCCAGGGCGCAGGTCGCCACGACCTTGTTGGCGAGAACGTGGGAGACCGGCCGGTTCTGGACGTAGGAGTCCGGCAGCTCGAGTCGCACGAGCTGCCCCATCCACCAGACGTACTGCTTCGGGATGGGGTCGTCGAGGTGCCATTCGGCCCGGACCTTGGCGAGGATGTTGGGGTCGGCGGTCTGCCCCGCGATCAGCCGAGCCGGGTCGCCCGGCGCCATCTTCATCAGGGCAAACAACAGGCTGGCGGTGCAGAAGAGCACCACCAACATGCCGATGAGCCGTCGAGCGATGAAGCTGAGCACGGGAGACTCCGGGGAGGCGAGCGGCGATCAGAGACCGACGGGGGTGGCGTCGGCTTCCATCGAGACGTTCCACATGGGCGAGGTGTAATCGCCCTGCGGAGCCGGGTAGAAGTTCTTCACGTACGGCTTCAGGAGCATCTCCTCGCCGTAGTAGTAGATGAACAGCCAGGCGGCTTCCTCGACCGCGATCTCCTCGGCCTGCTGGTAGAGCTTCACGCGCTCTTCCATGTCGGTGATCTCGCGGGCGCGGTTGATGAGCTTCTCGAACTCGGGGTGAGAGAAGCGGCTGTAGTTGCCCTTCGGACCCCAGTAGTCACGCGAGAGCCGCACCGTCATGAAGTTGTCGGGGTCGGCGTAGTCGGCGATCCAGCCCATCCGGTAGAAGGCGGTGGTGGAGTTCTCG
>JBCCFW010000148.1:0-20020 GCA_039029535.1 Acidobacteriota bacterium | reverse complement strand
GTCATCGGACATTGACCGATAAGAATTAGCCTTTGACTCTGTTTCTGTCGGACCAAGTACAACTGTTATCCCCAAAAATCGTCTGGATACGTCCCTCCCTGAAAATTATCTCCGACAGGTTTTGAAAAGTTATTGGCAGCCCTGTCTGTGATGCCTCTGATGCCAACCTTAGAAGACTGCCCCCATGCCAGCGGCCTTCAGGCCGCGAGCGTGTCGACTGGAGCGCGCTGTTCAGCGCGGTCATACCCTCGGCGTCGCGCCGATGTTTCACGCCCGCGGCACTTCGGAAGCGACTAGCAGAGTTCGGCGATTCGGCTGACGGAGCGACGCCAGGCTGAGCAGCTACCGCGTGCCGAGCCCACCTTCCGGCGTTGTCGGTCGTGCTACCGAGCGGCTACCACTCGATGACGAGGTCTTCACCGCTCTTCCCGACACGCAGCACGACGTCACCCACCAGCTCGTAGAAGCTCAAGGGGCTGTCGCCGGCCACGGCTTCTCCAGCCAGGACCAAGGGCGACGACGGACAGTCGACGAGACGATCGCCCACGCCGTCCAACCGCAAGCCCCCGACTGCCAGCACGTCGGCCAGCGGCGGCGTCACGGGCGAGAGCGACGTGATGGAGGCGTCGCGCAGCAAGTGCAGCTCGCAGGGGCACGGTGACGTGAAGCGGCGAGACTCGAGACCCGCGGCATGCACGTCCTGGATCTCCGATTCGTTCAGCGCGCGCGACCACGCGGCCACCTCGTCGAGCCCAGCTCGCAGGTCGCCACCGGTCGCTCCGATGCGACCGAGCGGCAACACCGTCGCGTTGGGGATCGTGTCGGTGAGGGCACCGTCGACCCAGAGCGCCGTCTCGGTCTCGGTCGCCACGAACATGAGATGCACCCACTCGTCGACGGGCGCGGCGTAGTCGAACACCCAGTCGGCGACACCGTACTCGGTGACCCCGACCTGCCCCGTGCCCGGCCACTGCTCGAGCCGGAGCGACGACCGACCCGAGATCATCAGCGGTGCTGCCGCCTCCGGGCTCAGCGAGCGTCGCACCCAACCCGACCAGGTCCACGGCGGAGCGACATCGGCGCCGAACAGACGCACGCTCTGATCGGGTCCGGACAGCTCGAGCGCGGCCCCGACGGGACCCGGCTCGAAGCTCGCGTCCCCGCGCAGGCCACCGCTCCGCCCCTGACCGGCGTGGTCGAGCACCGTGTCGTCGAAGGGCCAGTAGGCGACGAGGTCGGTCTCGAGCTCAGGCAAGACGCGGAAGTCCCAGACCACGCCAGGGAGAACGTCACCAGACGGGAGCACTTCATCGACTCGCCAGTAGTGGTCACGACCGACGGTCAGGCTCCCCGGACTGAAGGGCGGCGCAGCGACCCGACCGAGGTATTCCGGTGACGAGGTCTCCGCGGCCGCGACGGCATCTCGATCGACACCGAGGTAGACGTCGTGCTCGACCGCAGCCGGAGACGCCGTCCAGGAGAGCGTCGCGTCCGGCCCGACGCGACGGTCACCGAGGGCCGGGCTCGGGCTCTCCGCCGGCCCGCCACCGGCAACCAGCGCGGCGATCTCGTCGGCCTCCAGCGCTCGCGAGTAGGCACGGACCTCGTCGACGACGGCCCGCACCGTGCCGTCTCTCCCCAGCCGTTGGAGCGGCAAGGGAATCGAGGCTTCGATGCTCTCGGAGAACACGCCGTCGACCCAGAGCGAGGTCTCCGCCTCGGTGCCAACGAAGCAGAGATGCTGCCAGGTGTCGAGGGGCGCCGAGTGAGCAAAGGCCCAGTCGTTGACACCGTAGCGGGTGAAGCCGACCCGTCCGGTCCCGTTCCACTGCTCGAGACGGAGCGAGCTCCCACCAGCGTCGAGCAAGACACCGGACGTGTTCTCGTTCGCCCGTCGCATCACCCACAGCGCCGCCGTCCACGGCGGCTCGACCTGACCACCGCCGAGAGTCACCGACACGCCGTCGGCTCCCAACGAGAGCGCGTTGCCGAGGACGCCGGGCTCGGAGTCGGTCGTGAAGCTCACTCCTCCCTCGAGAACGCCGTCGCGAGCCCAGCGCGTGAGGTCGGCGGCGAGCTCGCCCTCGGTCTCGTCCAGCGGCCAGTAGCCGATGAGCTCGGGCACGCCTGAGTCGATCGTCACCACGCCGAGGTGACTGAGCCCGGTCGTGTCGGTGATCACGTAGGTGAACTCATCACGACCGACGAACGCGGCCGGCGGGTGGTAGGTGAGCTCGTCACGACCGAACGGCCCGGTGCCGACCGAACACTCGACCCGACCACAGAGCGCGGTGACGGTGTCGAAGGACACGAGGCTCAGCTCGTCGCAGTTGGCGTCGACGTCGTTGGCGAGCACGTCGAGAGTGATCTCGCCCCGGCTCGCGAGCTCGTCGCGGGTCAGGCTCAGCACGTCGCGATCGGCGTAGGGCGGCACCGCCTCGAGGTGAGGGCCGACGCGGGTGTCCAAGCAGCCTCGCGAGTCGCGGTGGGCGTGGACGATGTCGCGGACCACCGGGCCGATCCACATGCCGCCGCCACCACAGAGGATGTTGTTCTCGTGCGGAGGGGCCACGGGGTCCTGGCAATGACCGGCTCCCCAGTTGTGACCCAGCTCGTGGGCGATGATGGGCTCCCAGTCGTTGCTCCAGGCATAGGCGAGGTCGGTGCAGACGACACCCACCCAGGCCAGGCCCGCGATGCCGGGCGTGTCGCGAGCGGTCATGAGATGAGCCATGTCGCGCTCGATGTCACCGTGCGACGTGTTCCAGTGCTCGCGGAACTCGTCGAGCACGGCACCGGCGTCACCGTCGGCCACGTAGAAGGGATCCTCCCGCACGACGATCGCGGTGACCTCGTAGGTGACCTGCACGTCCCGGGCATAGACCACGTCGACCCGCTGCATCATCCACTCGATGCGCTCGAGGGTGAGGTCGAGCGAGTCGCCGAGCTGCACGTGGTAGGCGTTGTCGGCGTCAAAGGCGATCTGCGCCACGCTCATCGTGCAGTCGTCGCCGCCGGCTCGGCGGGCGCCGCGTCGACCGCCGTCGATCGTCGGCTCGCCGTCGATGACCGTCCCCTCGACCCCGCAGCGCAGCTCGTCTGGTGGCGTCTCCTCGAAGGGACCGATGCGATGGGCACCGTCCGCCGTCGGTCGGATCGACCAGTCGGTTCCCGTCGACGAGGTCAGGACGTCGGCGGTCAGGCCGCCCCGGCCGAGCGAGGCCAGGACGAGGCTGTCGGGCTCGCCATCGACCGTGCCTCGGTAAGTGCGGGACGGCGGCGGGGCGACTTCGGTGAGCACGCCGTCTCGATGGCTCAGGAGCCGGAAGTCCTCGCTGCGGAGGGAGTGCCGATGGAGGCGGAGACGCGTCGGACCCTCGCCCTCTCCGACCTCCACCAGCAGGACCTCGGGGCTCGCCTCCGGGAGCAACAGGTTCACGAGCGATGTCGGGCGAGCCGAGGCGACGCCCACGCAGAGCAGGAGGGCAGACAGGACGAGGCACGGCAGGCAACGGAGGGGCATCCCGTGAGCATGTACGAGCCCTTCGCCGCTCATCGAGGCCAGCTCGGCACCCTCCAGACCGAAGCGGGTCGAATCACCACGACCGGCCCCTGCATCCGTGTTGCTCGGCACGGCGGGACTCGACTAACCTCGCGGCACTCTCGGGACCCGGGAGCACCCGGCCGTCACCGGGGTCGCATCACGCGAGGCTCGACATGCTCCAGCGTCTGCTCACCGTCGCCGTCATCGTCACCGGCTGCCTCCTGGCAGTCCCTGCCCAGGCCCAGGGCGGCGACTTCTTCTGGTCCACGCAGCCCCTCAACTCGGGCGCCCCCAACGGCGACCTGGTCGCTGACTACACCGTCGGCGACACGGGTACTCTCTACATCTACTGGACCACGAACGGCCCCTCCGCCAGCGAGATGGACACCGGTGGCGGACTCGACATCACCACCAGCGCGGCTGGCGTCATCCAGTTCCTCACCGCCGAGACCCATGAATTCCCCATCATGGAGGGCCCGACCCAGACCGGCGTCCGCTGGGGAGATGCCTTCGGCCCGGCAGGCTCGGTGACCAGTGATGCCATCGATGACCTGAACGCGTTCAGCGTGGTCACGGGCGACGGCATCATCAACGCGAACACCGGTCCGCTCTCCTTCGATCAGGGCTACGACGTGGCCGCGGATGCCTTCCTGTTCGCCACCATCACCTTCGACGCCCTCGCCCCCGGCTCGGTCGACCTCAACACCGTCGTCGGGGCCATCGGCGTCGTCCACAACGCCTCGAGCGTCAACCCGACCATCGGCGCCGCCACCATCAACGTCATGCCCGAGGAGCCGCCCGCCCCCGAGACCATCCCCACGATGACCGAGTGGGCCCTGATGCTCCTCGGTGCGCTGGTCCTGGTGACCGGCACCATCGTGCTGAGACGCGGCGCCCTAGCCTGAGCCAGCATCGCCCCAACGCAACGACGCCCTCCCGACCCATGGTCGAGAGGGCGTCTCTGCTTTCAGGTCTCGTCGGTCCGGAGACTCAGACGACGCCCTGATCGATCATCGAGTCGGCGACCTTGAGGAAGCCGGCGATGTTCGCGCCGTTCACGTAGTTGCCGGGGCTGCCGAAGGTCGCCGCCGCCTGCAGGGACGCGGAGTGGATGTCCGCCATGATCTTGCGGAGACGTCCGTCGACTTCTTCCCGGGTCCAGCTATAGCGCAAGCTGTTCTGCGCCATCTCAAGACCGGACACCGCCACGCCACCGGCGTTGGCCGCCTTGCCCGGGCCGAAGAGGAGGCCGGCGTCGATGAGCTGGGGCACGGCGTCGGCCACGGTCGGCATGTTCGCGCCCTCGGACACGAGCCGACAGCCGTTGGAGATGAGCCGACCGGCGTCGATCTGGTTGAGCTCGTTCTGGGTGGCGCAGGGGAAGGAGCAGTCGGCCTCGTAGCCCCACACCGGGTTGGCGTCGTCACGCCGGTCGGTCGGCGTGTAGACCGCACCGGAGAACTCGGAGGCGTACTCCTCGATGCGACCGCGGCGGACGTTCTTGAGCTCCATGACCCACTCGAGCTTCTCGCGGTCGATGCCTTCCTCGTCGTAGATGACACCCTTCGAGTCGGAGAAGGTCAGCACCTTGGCGCCGAGCTCGATGAGCTTCTCGGCGGCGAACTGCGCGACGTTGCCCGAGCCCGAGATGAGGCAGCGCTTGCCCTCGAGCGTCTCCCCCTTGGTGTCGAGCATCTCGGCGGCGAAGTAGACCGCGCCGTAGCCGGTGGCCTCGGGACGAATCAGCGAGCCGCCCCAGTTGCGACCCTTGCCGGTGAGGACGCCGGTGAACTCGTTGGCCAGCCGCTTGTACTGGCCGAACATGAAGCCGATCTCACGACCACCGACACCGATGTCGCCAGCCGGGACGTCGGTGTTGGGGCCGACGTGACGGAAGAGCTCGGTCATGAAGCTCTGGCAGAAGCGCATGACTTCGTTGTCGCTCTTGCCCTTCGGGTCGAAGTCGGAGCCGCCCTTGCCGCCGCCCATGGGGAGGGTGGTGAGCGAGTTCTTGAAGACCTGCTCGAAGGCGAGGAACTTCAGGATGCCGAGGTTCACCGAGGGGTGAAAGCGCAGGCCGCCCTTGTAAGGGCCGATGGCGCTGTTCATCTCGATGCGGAAGCCGCGGTTGACCTGGACGTCTCCGGCGTCGTCGGTCCAGGGGACCCGGAACATGATGACGCGCTCGGGCTCGACCATCCGCTCGAGCATCTTCGCCTTGCGGTAGTGCGGATGCTTCTCGAAGACGAGGGCGAGGGACTCCGCGACCTCCGTGACGGCTTGGTGGAACTCGGGCTCGGCAGGGTTCTTGGCCTTGACGTCCTCGATGATCGACTCGACGTATTGGTTCATCGGATGGCTTCGGTGCGAGCGCCAGCGGCAGCTCTCGGAGCTCCGCGGCGACGTGAGACATGAGGGGGAAGCCCCAATTCTACACCGGCGCTCGTCGCGCGGGTGGGAGGCCGGACCACTGAAAACAGCCGTCGAACGCCTTCAGTCGGCGAAGAGGTGACAGCTCCAGCAATCCTGTCGCCCCGTGTGGTTCGCTGGCCGGTCGAGCTCACTCCCACGGGCGTGGCAGTCCAGGCAGACCTCGGCTTTCCGCGAGCTCATGGCCGCCCGGTGGATGAGGTCGTCGGGAGGGCTCTTGGGCTTCTTGGTCCGTCCGGCCAGGGCGAAGAAGAGCAGCACCGCCACGATGAGCCCGATGCCGACGGCCACGGCTCGGCGCCCTCGGTGGGGATCGCCCCCACCGCCATCGCCTGTTCCGCCGTCGTCGGCAGGGACCGGAGGCTCGGTGGTCACGACGCCGTCAGCCCCGGCTCAGCCGCTGGAGGCAGTCCCGCAGCAGCTCGTCGAAGCCGGCGTCGGCCGATAGCTCGCCCATGGCCGCACGCACGGCGCGGGCGGCCTGCTTCTCGGGGTAACCGAGGTGCTCGAGGGCCGAGAGAGCGTCGGCGCCCGAGGCGGGCAGGGCCTCGGCGCTGGTCTCGGCGGCGGCGGCCGGGGCGCTCTCGTCGGCCACCGCCGGCAGCGTGTCGCGGAGATCGACGAGCATCCGCTCGGCCGTCTTCTTGCCGATGCCCGGGACGGTCGAGAGGCTCTTGGCGTCCCCGTCCCGGATGGCGCGGGCGACCCCGTCGGCTCCCAGGCCGGACAAGGCGGCCAGGGCCATCCGGGGGCCGACACCCGAGACCGTCAGGAGCCAGCGGAAGGTCGAGCGCTCCGAGGTGGTCTTGAAGCCGTAGAGATCGAAGGCGGACTCGCGGACGACGGTCTCGACCTCGAGCTCGACCTCCTCGCCCACCGGCGGCAGCTCGAGATAGGTCGAGGCGGGCGACTCGACGCTGTAACCGACGCCCGTGACGTCGATGAGGAGACGACCGGCGTCTCGGGAGCGAAGTCGACCGCGGAGGTATCCGATCACGTGGCGCGAGCCCCGACCCCCGGCGCATCCAGGGGGACGGAACACATCATGTCGTCTCGGCGCCCTCGAACACGAGACGGAAACACGCTCCCCCTTCGCTCCGCCGCTCGGCGACGAGACGCCCCCCCTGCCGCTCGATGAGACTCCGGGAGATGGGCAAGCCGAGACCGAAGCCGCCGGGCTTGGTCGTGTGGAACACCTGGAAGAGCGACTCGGGATCGTCGGGCAAGCCCGGACCATCGTCGGTGACGGCGATCTCGAAGCCGTTGGGCAGCAACCGGGTGGTCACCTCGACCCGACCGGGGCGGTCGTCGAGGGCCTGGAGCGCGTTGAGCACGATGTTGCTCAGCGCCTGCTTGACCATGGCCTCGTCGAGCACGGCCTCCCGCCCGCTCAGCTCGATGGTCGTCACGAGCTCGACCTCACGACCGGCGACGGTGGGCCGGATGAGCTCCACGCAAGAGTCGACGAGGTCGTCGACCGGCTGCAGGGCCAGCCTCGGCTCGGCGGGTCGGGCGTAGGAGAGGAAGTCGGAGACGAGACGAGAGAGCCGACGCAACTCGCCCTGCACCCGCCCGAACGGGCTGGCGGCGGCGGTGAGCTGCTTGCTGTCGGGCTCGGGGTCCAGGTCTTCCTCCAGGAGCTGGAGGTTCATCCGGATCGAGGACAGCGGGTTGCGGATCTCGTGGGCGAGGCCCGCGGCCATGACACCGACCTCGGCCAGGTGGTTGCGCTCGGCGGCCCGCCCCTCGGCGGCCTGGGCCTTCTTGATGAGCCGGAGGAGCTGGAGGTAGACGAGGACCATCATGAGCAGGAAGACGGCCCCGCCGGTGACCAGCTTGGGTCGGACGGCCTCGTAGATCTCTTGGCGTCCCTCGTCGAGCACGGCGCCGTCGAGGACGGAGCTGAGCTGGACGGGCTGACCGTTGAGCGAGCTGTCCCACTCGACGGAGACCGGCCGGCTGTGGGGCGGCATCGTGTAGTGGATCTGCTCGGCGTTGATGGGTCGGCCGGCGAGGGCGGCGGGGTCGAAGTCGCGGTCGTCTTGCTCGGCGAGGGTGATCCGACGCCGCCCGCCGGGGTAGCGGACCTCGACGTGTCGCACGGCGCGACGACGGATGAGCTCTCCGTTGATGAGGGTGTGGACCTCACGTCCGGTCTGGGACATCGAGCCGCGGAGACGACCGTTGGGAGGCTCGGCGACCCGTCGGACCAGGGGACGCTGCTGGATGGGGATCTCGGCGGAGCGGCCGGAGCGGGGCACGCGTCCCTTGCTGGCCTCGGAGAGACGGTCGACGAGGTCGTCGTCGCTCACGGCCTCGAGGTCGTTGGCGGAGCCGGGTCCCTGGTAGACGGCGGCGGGCTCACCGTCGCCGAGCTCGGGGATCGGATCGAGGTCGCGGACGAAGCCCTCGGTCTCTTCCTTGGCGGTGGCGATCATCCCGGCGACGTAGCTGTCGGAGAGGTCGCGGAGGATGGCGTCGGAGAGGGCCCAGAACATCACGACCACCGCGACGATGAACGCGAGGGTCGTGATCGTGAGCTCCCGCACGGGGAAGCACAGCTCATCGGGACCGCAGGGTGGCTTGCGTGGCTCAATCGGCGTCATGGCGACCTCGCCCCGAGGTTAGCCGACGTCCCCCCGCGGAGCCAGATTCGAGCCTCAGCTCCTCATCCCGGAGTAGCGGGGAGCGCCGGTGCGTTGGCAGTGGTCCCGGGCCGAGCGAGCGCGAGGAGCCGACCCGGTGCCCTGAGTCGGAGATTCGCATGCAGTCTCGGCGCGCCTCGGCGTCGCTGGCTCCGTTCTCCTCCCTCACGAATCCTCACGTGGGGGTGGCCACGCTCCGGTCCGCTCGGTCGTCGGGCCTCGCCAGCAACACCGATCCATCGCCGATCCAAGCCATGGAATCCCCGACTCAGGACACTGGTCGGTGACGAGCGCGAGTCGAAGATGAAGGGCCGCTGACGACGTGCCGCCGCCCCCGCGAAGGCCCGAAGGATCGGGCGTCCAGGTGCGTTCAGCGTGGCTTGGGCCGACGTAGCAAGGGCCTCCCCTTGCGAGGAGGCCCGAGTCGCGATGGACGTGCCTGGGCGTTCGAGACGAGGGGCTACAGCCAGTAGGCGAGGGCGAAGCCAAGCTGTCCGAGGATCATCATCGCGTACATGTGGGCCCACGACGGGTGGTTGTCGTCGACCGCGAGCGAGCCCGGGTCCTTGAGCATCCCACGGGCGATCCAGGCGCCGTAGCTGGCCATCGTGAAGCCGAGGATGACGAGCACCATCCGGTTCCCCGTGAGCCAGCCCATCGAAGCCCCGAGGGGGATGAGCAGGAAGGGCACGACGAAGAAGGGCACGGTCACCCGCACCGCCTTCTCCAGGCCGAGCACCACCGGGAGCGTGCGACAGCCGCCCGCCCGGTCTCCTTCCATGTCGGCGAAGTCCTTGGTGTTGGTCGCGCCGATGAGGAAGAGACCGAAGATGAGCCCGATGTACCAGGGCTCGGGGTCGAGCACGGTCAGCACCGATGACCAGCCCGCCACCTTCAGCAGCACGCCGCGGGGAATCGCGATGGTGAGGTTGGCCCCCCATCCCATCCGCTTGCTGCGGATCGGCGGCGCCGAGTAGGCCCAGGTGAGGAAGGCGGCCACCAGCACGATCCAGAAGCAGGCGCGCTCACCGTGTCCGGGGACACCCGCCGGCGGCTGGCAGAACCACGCCAGCACCAGGGCGACCACGTAATAGAAGACCGTGATGATGTTGGCTTGACGGATGGTCGCGCGGCCCGACGGGATGGGCCGGTGCGGCTTGTTGACGGCGTCGACCTCGCGGTCGTGGACCTGGTTGAGCGTGTTGCTCGCCGCGTTCAGGGTCGCCGACATGACCGAGCCGAAGAGCAGGGGCGCGAGCACCGCCCAGTCTCCCGCCGTCTCCTTGCGGGTGCCCAGCGCCGCGAGCCCCGACGACAGGAAGCCGACGAAGGGTGCCAGGAGCGTGAACGGACGCGCGAACTCCCAGGCGAGGGGGAGGAGTCGGCCGGGCTGAGGAGATGGTGAGGCGGGAGTGGGAGAAGTGCTCACTAGAGGTAGAACCAGGCCGCGGCGAGGGCGCCGACGAGCGTGTTGAGGAAGTTGACGAGGTCATTGTCGAGCTCGAGCTGACGTCGGGCGGCGACGTCACCGAGCACCGACTCGAAGGTGGAGCCGACCACGCCGCCGAAGACGACGGCCGCGATGCCGGCGGGAGGATAGGCCGTCACGGCCCAGCCGAGAACCCCGATTCCGATCGCGCCGACGAGACCGGCCAGCGTGCCCTCGAGACTCACCGCTCCTTCGGTGCCGGGCGGGACCGACTTCCCCGTCAGCGGCGAGAAGGTCCGACGCCCCCAGGCCTGCCCGATCTCCGACGAGCAGGTGTCGAAGGTCGCGGTGGCCAGGCCCGCCGCCAGCATGAGAACGAACAGCGCCGACTCCTCCATCGACGAGGTCGCGAGAGCCAGCAGCGCCAGCAGCGCGGCGAGGCCGCCATTGGCGAGCACGTTGCCCATGCCGCGGCGTCCGCCCCGCGCCTCGTACAGGCCCCGCTCGATCTTGATCTTCTTGCCCAGCCGCGTGACGCCGGTGCCCACCACGAAGAAGGCCATCAGCAGCCCGAAGCCCGACCAGCCGGCGCCGGCAGCGACCAAGGTGCCGACGACCACGGCCGTCACGGCCCCGGCGAGGGTCAGGCTCGAAGCGGCCACCGCCGCCACGCCGGCCCCCAGGCAGATCAGGAAAGCGACGCGACCGTGGGTCACCAGGTCGGCGAACAGGTCCGGCGCCGTCAGCACGCGCTCCAGGCACCAGGCAGCGAGCGCCGAGCCGATGGGCACGAGCATGTTGTCGTCGATGCCGGAGTCGAGGGACTCGAGCAGCGCCGTGAAGGTCGCGGCGCCGAAGCCGAGCAGCAGCGAGAAGGGATGCGCCCAGAGCTCGCCGGGCGTGAGCACCAGCCCCAGCGTCCACGCGTGCAGGAAGGACCCTGCGATGCCGCCGAACACGAGGTGAGCGAGGACGCCCTCCCAGCTCTTCGCGGCGTTCCAGGGGAGACGATGTTCCCCAGTCGAACGACCGACGACCGAGGCCATCCCGTCGCCGAAGGCCATGACACCCCAGGCCAGGGCGACCAGCTCGAGCCGATCGCGGAAGATCAGCGTGAGCAGGGCGATGACGCTCGGGTAGAGCAAGGTGCCGAAGGAGTGCTTGCTCTCGTCCTCCCCCTCCTTGTGCAGGGAGAGCTGCGGGAGCACGACGACGTTGAACGCCAAGGCTCCCAGGGCCATGACCATAGCCAGCTTCCAATCCAGGAAGCGCAGCAGCAGGGCGAACAGGACGCAGGAGACGTGAATCGCCTGCCGCGATCGGATCCGTCTCGAGCTCACGTCGTGGCCTCTTCCTCACCAGGACCCGTGACGTCGTCGCGGAGGCTGCCTGGCGGGACCTGTCCCGACGCAACCAGCCAGGACAACGTCTCACGCAGGGTCGTCATGAGGGATCGCGGCGAGTAGCCGAGCTCGGCGGCCGCCAGCGAGGAGTCGAGGGCCCAGTCGCGCTGGAGCAGCCGGGCGGCTCCCCTCGTGAGGAGCTGCGGCGGACGACCGATCAGCAGCTCACCGAGCTCTTCGAGCGCGCCGGCGCAGTAGGCAGCCCAGCCCGGCACGGCCACCCGCGGCGGGCGCCGTCCCGTGAGCTCCTCGACGATGCGGAAGAGCTGAGCCAAGCCGGTGTTCTCCCCTCCCAGCGCGTAGGCCGGTGAGGGCAAGGTGTCCTGCTCCAGCGCCTGCACGTGCGCCGCGGCGACGTCGTCGACGTGGACGAACGACCAGGTCCGTCGTCCGCCTTGCGGGAGGCCCACGAAGCGTCCGCAGAGGTGGTCGCGGATCATCCCCGTGACGAAGTTGCCCTCGGTCAGGGGACCCGGACCGACGATGGTGCCGGGGTAGAGGGTGACGATGGGAGTCCCCCCTTCTCGCGCTTCACGGGCGACCCCGGCAGCGAGTCGCTTGCTGCGCTGGTACTCGTCGAGCTCGGGGACGTCGTCGTCGAGCGCCGTCTCGTCCCGACCGACGTCGTCACCTTCGGCAGAGGGCGCGAGCGCGAAGAACGACGAGGTGTAGACGAAGCGCTCGACCCCGGCGCGTCCGGCGAGCTGGAGCAGGAAGCGCAGCCCGTGGACGTTGGCGACCTCGAAGTCGGCGCGGCTCCCGCTGCGGCTCACGCGAGCGGCGACGTGGACGATGGCCCGGCATCCCTCGACGGCTTCCTCGAGCGAGGCGACGTCGCAGAGATCGGCGGTGACGACCTCAGCGGCGTCCTCACCCAGGTCGGCCAGCAAGGGGTCGAGGGCCGAGCGTCGGCCTTCGCGGCAGGTCAAGCGCAGCCGGTGCCCCCGGGCGGCGAGCTGACGAGCGAGACGTCCGCCGAGGAAACCGGTCGCCCCCGTGAGCAGGAGAGGAGACGAGGACGACGTCAACGCTACTGCCCGGAGCGACTGCGGTTGCGGTAGCGGAGGAAGTTGCCGAGGTCCTTCAGGGACACGGTCAGCTCCCACTCGCGCTCGCGGGGCAGGGAGCGCTCGTCACGGTCTTCCCAGGTGAGGGCGACGCCGCAGCACTGGTTGAAGTAGGAGACGCCCAGGAAGCGGTAGGGCCAGTCGGGATCGCTGGCGTTGCTGCGCGTGAAGTTCCGGGTGAAGTTGTACGCGAGCCGGACGCGGTCACCCTTGTAGAAGTAGTTCTCGCCGAAGAGCTGGAGCTGGTTCTGCGTGCTCTCGAGCGTGGTCTGGTCACGACGCGATCGGAAGTTGACGTCGAAGTAGCCCCAGTCTCCCTCGAGCCCGCCGGTGAGCATGGTCGAGGTGACGTCGTCCTGGAGGATGTCGTAGTTGTTGGTGAGCCGGAACTGCGTGCCGGGGGTCGGCCGGTAGGTCACCGTCGAGCTCACCTGCGACCAGTGGCTCTCTTCCTGACGACCGTCGAAGGTGCGGGTGCTCTCCTTGTCCTTGAGGTCGTAGGTGGCCATGAGCCGCCAGGTCAGGAGGTCGTGGGCCGACTCTCCCTGCGCACCGACGGGGACGACACGCTTGCTGCGCAGGGTGTTGATGAGACCGACCCGGATCTCCTTGCCCAGGCGGTCGAAGCGTCCCGTGTAGGTGCCGGCCCGGCGGTCGCCCTGGATGAGCTCGAGGTCGTCACGGCTGGTGAGGTCGTCCTCGTCGACGCGGGGCGTGTAGCGGAACTCGAGCTCGGGCTCGATGAGGTGCTGCCACTTCTTCTGACCCGGTGCGGCGGCCCGCTTGTAGATGCGCTGGAAGTCGGGACCACCGAGGCGCAGGCTGGCGTCCCAGGCCCAGAGGAAGCTCGACTCGTCGTCACCGTCGGTGAACGAGTAGTCGAAGTCCCGCGGATCCGTGACGGTGATGGGCTCGTCCATGATGCTCTCGAGACGCGACCACCAGGTCCCGCGGAGGTTGATGGCCGGCTCGACCTCGAGAAACTCGAGGTTCACGGGGAAGCGGAACTGGGGAGCGAAGTCGGCACGCCAGTAGTCGTGCTTGCGGCGGTCGACGGTGACGTTCTGCACGCCGGTCGTTCCGTCGAAGAGCGTGCCGACCTCTCTCTGGTCGTTGACCGACAGGCGGGCCAGCGAGCCCTCGAGGTTGAGCGAGGCCCAGCGCTGGCCGCCGATCTGGATGCCGTTGGCGCGGTACTCGACCGAGGGCAGCTCGCGGTTGATGTCGGTGTCGCGGCGGTTGCCGGTGTAGCCCGTGCCGTTGTCGGGGGTGTCCTGACGCTGTCGCTCGTTGTTCTGCAGGACGATGGTGAGGCCGTGCTTGCCCCACTGACGACGGAGGTTCAGCCGCTGGTTGAACACCGGAGTGCGGTCGATGAGCTCGTTGTCGCCGGTGAAGATCTCGCGGTCGATGAGCTGATCACTGCCCGCCTCACCGGAGAAGCTGAGGTCCCAGTCCTCGAAGATCTTCTGCTGGTGGTCGAACTTGAGATGCCAGCGGGTGTCGGGGAGGAAGGGGCTGTCTTCCTCGTCCTTGGCGTCGAGGTAGTAGAGGCGGGCGTTGCCCGGACGGGTCATGTTGCCGAGATGCCAGCGTCCCTCGAGCTCGGTCGCGTAGCCGAACTTCTCCCACCACTGCACGCCGACGGTGAGATCGGAGGAGCGGTTGATCGCCCAGAAGTACTCCTCGGAGATCGACGCGCCCCGACGTGACGAGGTGCTGATCTTCGGGATCATGAAGCCCGAGGTGCGCTGGTCGCGTATGGGGAAGGCGGCCCACGGGAGATAGTAGGCGGGCACCTTCTTGAAGAAGACGCGCGGATTCCAGGTGTAGACGAAGTGATCGAGGTGGACGATCGCCTTCGACGCGCGGACCTGCCAGATGGGCAGCGGCTGGGCGCAGGTGGTGAAGCTGCCGTCGTAGACGATGAACTTGTCGTCGGAGACCTTCTCGACCTTCTCACCCGTGAAGTTCACGTCGCGGCCGGTGTAGCCCAGGCAGTCGTAGACCGTGCCGGTGTTGGTCTCGAGGTCGTACTCCATCCGGTCGCCGGTGAGCCGCGAGTCGAGATGGTCGAGGACCACGTTGCCTTCGGCGACGAGCTTTCGGGTGGTCTGGTTGAGGCGGACGTGGTCGGCCTGGATGCGGTCGAGCCCGGCGCGGATGTCGACCTGTCCCCGGAGGACGGCCCACTCTCCCTCGAAGGAGGACTCGCGGGACGACCAGGAGAGCGTGTCGGTGACCGGGAAGCTCCAGCGCGGGTTCGCGTCGCTGGGCGGGGTGAGCTCCTGCACCGTCGACCCCGGCGCCACTCGCGGCGGCGGCAGGAACGGACGCGGCAGGCCGAGCTCGATCTCGTGACCCGAGCCCCCGCTGCCGCCGCCCACCGGGGCGCGGTCACCGGAGAGGCTGGCGACCTCGAGAGGGAGCGGCTCGGCCGGCGGGGTGAGCACGAGGACCGGGAGTCCCTCGGTCTCCGGCGGGGCCACCGGCGTCTCCGGGTCAGCCTCCGGCCAGGGCACGAGGAGCACCGGCAGGGCGGGCCCCTCGGGCGCGTCGGTCTCGAGCGAGGCGCCCAGCGCTGGACCGACCGCCGTCAGGCAGGCCAGCAGCCCGATGAGAGAGACGACCTCGGCGGCGTGGCTTCGCAGGGACAAGACGAGGCTCTCGGAGGCGTGGAGAGGGTCGGGAGACGCCCTCACGATAGCAGCTCGCGCCCGAACGAACGAAGCTGGAAGGGAACGGAAGGTGTCAGCCCGCACGTGGGTCCAGCCCCAGCAGCTTCCTTCCCTCTCGCCCCCTACGCCGCCGGCAACCAGGCCGCGGCATACGCCACCACCCGGTCATCGTCACCGGTCACCTCTCCACTGTGCCCGTACCGCAGCAGCTCGCCCGGCCTGAGTCCCAGTCGCCGGGCGGCGTGCAGCGCGACGGTCGCCGGCGCCACTCCACAGGCCGTCACGCCATGGTTGGCGATGCGATCGAAGAAGCCCTGAGCCTCACCGGCGATCAGCGGCTCCAACGCCGGCAGGTCCAGCGCCCGCGCCCGCTCCGACGAGATGTGGTGCGACATGTCCGAGGACACCAAGAGAAGGACGTCCTGCGGCGTGGTGAGCCCCGCCTCGACGAGCCCGTCGGCAAGCGCTTCCCCGGCCTCCGCCAGCGCGTCCGGATCGTGGGTCCCCACCGACAAGGTCATCAGCGACAGCTCCCGCCCCTGACGCTCGGCGAGCACCTGGAGGAACGGGAGCTGGACCTCGAGCGCGTGGTCCTTGGCGTGGGCTCGCCAGTCGTCGGAGAACAGCGACGACCGGGCGGCGATGGTCTCGCTCTCCGGCGCCAGCGCCACCTCCCCCAGCGGAGTGCGCCAGGCCCCGGACCTCGGCAAGGCGAAGGGCCGACCGACGCCGTGGTGGTTGGGTCCGAGCAGCACGACCACCCGAGGCAGCACGAGCCGCCGGTAGACCGTCGCGGCGATGGCCCCCGAGTAGACGTAACCGGCATGAGGAACGAGGGCGAGCCGTGGCTCGAGGTCGGGCTCCTCCCCGCCGAGAAGCTCCTCGACCTCGGACCGCAGCTCGGTCGGGTCGGCCGGGTAGAACCAGCCGGCGACGGCGGGCTCGCGTCGGGTGGGTCCTTGCATCGGCGGGTCTCCGAGGCGCCCCGGAGGAGGGCGCGTGAGGCAGATCCTGGCACGCTTGACGCTGTCCTGCCCTACCACCATGATCCCCCGCCTTCTCCCCCTTTTCGCCATCCTCCTGGGGTGTCCCGTGAAGATCCTCGCCTGCCTGAAACAGGTCCCTGACGCCAACTCGCGTCTGGCTCCCGACGCCGACGGTCAGTGGATCGAGACCGACGGTCTCGCCATGACCGCCAACGAGTTCGACCTCTTCGGTCTCGAGCTGGCGCTCAAGCTCAAGGACGCCGACGGCGACATCGAGATCGTGGTCGTCACCATCGGCGACGACGGCTGCAAGCAGGACGTCCGCAAGGCCCTGGCGCGCGGCGCCGACCGCGCCGTGCTGCTCTCCGACCCTGCCTTCGCCGGCGGCGACCCCTGGTCGAACTCGGCGACGCTGGCCGCGGTGGCCGAGAAGGAAGGCCCCTTCGACATCGTCGTCACCGGCCTCCAGGCCTGGGACGACAACTTCGGCCAGACCGGCCCCCTGCTCGCCGAGCGGCTCGGCACCTCCTGCGCGACCGGCATCATGAGCATGCAGGTCGACGGTGACGCGCTGGTGGTCGAGCGCGAGCTCGAGGGCGACGCCCGCGAGGTCGTGAAGATGAGCCTTCCCGCCCTGGTGAGCGTGCAGACCGGCGCCGGTGACGGCCCGCCGCGCTACCCCAACATCAAGGGCATCATGGCGGCCAAGAAGAAGCCGATGACGCAGCCCACCCCCGACGAGCTCGGGGTCTCCGCCGACGCCGTGGGCGCCGCCGGTCGTCGTCTCGAGGTGGTCTCCCTGAAGGAGCCCGAGAAGACCGAGGGTGCGGAAATGCTGACCGGTTCCAACGAAGAGATCGCCGCCGAGCTCGTCCGCCGCATCCGCGAGCGGACCGGCGTCCTTTAGGAAGATTGCGATGAAGATCCTCGTCGTCGCCGATGCCCAGCCCGATCGTGTCCGCGAGTCCGCTCTCGAGCTCGTGACCCTGGCCGCCTCCCTCCCGGGAGCCGAGGTCGAGGGTGCCGTGCTCGCCGCCGACCCCGCGGCCGCCGCCCGCGACCTCGCCGACCGCGGTGGGCTCAAGGTCCACGCCGTCGCCGATCCGCTGCTGGCCGACTACTCCGCCGACGCCTGGCTCGCCGCCCTCACGGCGCTCGTCAACGACGGCGGTCACGACCTCGTGCTCGCGTCGCACGGTCCCATCGGCTGGGACTGGGTTCCGCGCCTGGCGCTGCGCACCGACGGCGCCCCCGCCTCCGAGCTGACGGGCCTCCGCGTCGAGGGCGATGACGTCGTCTTCTCGCGCAAGGCCTTCAACGCCAAGCTCGACCTCGACTTCAAGCTCAAGGGCAAGCCGGTGATCGCCACCGTGCAGCGGGGCTCCGCGGCCGCGGGCAGCGCCGGCGGCAGCGCCGAGGTGGTCGAGGTGAGCGCCGGTCTCTCCGAGGACGTGCTCAAGGGCCGCTTCGTCGAGGTCAAGAGCAGCGGCGGTGGCAAGGTCGACCTCACCCAGGCCGAAGTCATCGTGTCGGGCGGTCGCTCGCTGGGCGGCGCCGACAAGTTCGAGATCATCGAGGCGCTGGCCACCGCCCTCGGCGGTCAGGTCGGCGCGTCGCGTCCCGTGACCGACGCCGGCTGGCTCCCGCCGGAGCATCAGGTCGGCTCGTCCGGCGTGACGGTCTCGCCCAAGCTCTACATCGCCGCCGGCATCTCGGGCGCCATCCAGCACGTGGTCGGGATGAAGGGCGCGGACTTCATCATCGCCATCAACAAGGATGCGCGTGCGCCGATCTTCGACGTCGCTCACGTCGGCATCGTCGGTGACCTCTTCGAGCTCGTCCCGGCGCTGACCGCGGCGGTGAGCGAGGCGAAGGGCCAGTAGCCCTGAGCGACCCGGGCGACCAAGCGACGACGTCGGAGCCCGGGCGGCTCCACGTCGCCGCCACGCCCATCGGCAACCTCGGCGACGCGAGCCCACGCCTGCGTGAGGTCCTCGCCGAGAGCGCCCTGGTCCTCGCCGAGGACACGCGGCGGACCGGCCGCCTGCTCCAGGCCCTGGAGCTGAGCGAGGTCAGCCTCCGTCGTTGCGACGAGCACGCCGAGGAGCGCTGCATCCCCGACGTGCTCGCGGCCCTCGCCGGTGGCTCCGACGTCGCCCTGGTCAGCGACGCGGGCACGCCCTGCATCTCGGACCCCGGCTTCCGGCTCGTGCGCGCCGTGGTCGAGGCCGGCCACGTCGTCTCGCCGGTGCCCGGTCCCTGCGCGGCGCTGGCCGCGCTGTCGGTGTCGGGCCTGCCGACCGACCGCTTCGTCTTCGAGGGCTTCCTGCCACGGAAGTCGGGCGGTCGACGCAGCCGGCTCGAGGAGCTGGCGAGCGAGCCCCGGACCCTGCTGCTCCAGGTGACCCCGCATCACGTCGAGCGGAGCCTGGCTGAGCTGGTGGAGGTCTTCGGCCCGGAGCGTCGGGCCTGCCTGGCCCGCGAGCTGACCAAGCTCCACGAGGAGCTGATCCGCGGGACGCTCGCCGAGCTGCATGCGGTTGCGAAGCAACGCACGCTCAAGGGCGAGATGGTGCTGGTGATCGCCGGAGCAGCCGGTCGCTGACGCGAAGACCTACAAGTCGAACAGGTCGTCGTGGTCGATGGGCAGGTGGAGCTCGCCGCCCTTCTTGAAGTCCTCGATCGGGACCGACCGTCGCTTCCCGCCGAAGTCGATGTCGATGTCGATCGGGTTGATGCTGATGACCCCGAGGGCCGTGGCCACGGCCAGCCCCAAGAGCACTCGCTTCATGCTCATGCCGCACCTCCCGCCACCAGGCGCTCGAAGGCGATCACGCTCGGGAGCCGAGCACTGACCAGCGGATGTTGACGGTCACAACTGCGACGGTGCCTGGCCGACGAGCTCTCGTCCCCTTGCTCCCGCGCCAAGAGATAGAGCTCGTAGCTGGCCTCGAAGCGCAGCGCCGGATCGAAGTCGTGCGCCAGGAGCAACGACGGGACGCGCGCCGCCACCTTGGCCGCCTGGTCGAGTCGTTCGTTCCGGCGGTGGAGGCCGATGAGCTGGAGCCTCGCCGAGAGCTCGAGCTCGGACGCCGCCCGCTCCCGCGCCTCGGCGATGCCGTCCCCGAGCAGCTTCACGGCCAGGAGGTCGTTGCCGTCGAGATGACGAGCCTGGGCCTCGTAGAGGTCGTAGAGGAGACGACGCTCCGCATCGCCCTCTGCGAGCTCGCGGAGCCGACGCAGCAAGGGGAAGAGAGGCGCGACCTCGGTCGCCTCGTCGCCACCGTCCACTTCCTTCCAACACTGGAAGAGGGTGATGCGGACCCGAGCGGCGAGACAGCGTCGTAGGAGCCGCTCGTCGGCGTCGGCCGGAAGCTCGGCCTGGGCCGCCCGGAGCTCGACGAGGGCCGCAGCGTGTCGCCCCGCGTGCGCGAGAGCGTCGGCGTGAGCCAGGCGGAGATGGCTTCGCAGGCTGGGGCTCAGGCCTGGCTCCTCCAGGCAGTCCTGCATGAGCTCGAGCGCCGCGGCGGCCTGTCCGAGGTAGAGCTTGCAGGTCGCCTGATGGAGACGCCACACCACCGCCGGCGCCGTGGCGTCGGCCAGGGACTCGCCCTGGAGGGCCACGGCCAGCGCGTCGAGCCAGCGTCCCGCCCGCCGGAGCTCGGCGAAGCGGGTCTTGGCCTCGTCGCAGGACGACGGCGGCGCGTTGTCGGCCTCGGCCAGCCAGGTGCCGAGGTCCAAGAGGTCGAGCATCCGGGAGAGCGAGAGCTTGTAGAGCGCCTCGAGCTGCCGGAGCGTGGGGAGCGAGGGGATCAGGTCTCCCCGCTCGATGGACGAG
>JBCCFW010000147.1:0-20088 GCA_039029535.1 Acidobacteriota bacterium | reverse complement strand
GCGCTGGTCGACCTGACGCAGGTCGGCACTCTCTGCCTCCGCTTCTCCCCCACGCTCGCCCGCCGGAGCGCCGCCGCGATGTTCGACTCGGATCCAGCCGAGCTGGCCGAGGACGAGCTCTGCGATGCCCTGGGCGAGCTCGCCAACGTGGCGGGAGGAGCGGTCAAGGCCGCCGCGGCCGGGGACGTGGCCCTGTCCCTGCCCCGGGTGACCCTCGGCCTGGCTCCCCGGCGCGCTGCGGAGACCCGCCTGGCGACGGTGTTCAGTTGCGAGGACGAGTTGCTGGAGGTCGTCCTTCTTCACCCGCAGCCCGCTCTCGAGGAGGTCCCGGCATGAAGATCTTGATCGTCGACGACAGCAAGGCCATGCGGATGATCGTCCGCCGCAACCTGCGGCAATCCGGTCACGGGGACAGCGAGGTCGTCGAGGCGGCCAACGGTCGCGAGGCGCTGGAGGCCGTGCATGAGCACGGGCCCGAGCTCATCTTGTCGGACTGGAACATGCCGGAGATGACGGGCATCGAGCTGCTGCGAGCCCTGCGTGCCGAGGGCACCACGACGACCTTCGGGTTCGTGACCTCCGAAGGCACGCCCGAGATGCGCTCGCTCGCGGCGGAGGCCGGTGCGGCCTTCCTCATCGCCAAGCCGTTCACGGCCAACGACTTCGCCGAGCAACTCATGGCGATCTCAGCATGAGGACACCAGCGGAGTCTCGTCGTCGTTGCGCGGCGGCGGAGTCGAGGGAGACATCCGAAGCCACCCCTCTGGTGCTTCAGGACAGGAGTGCGTGATGAGCGAGACAGGATTGGTGTCGGCGGCCCTCCTCACCCGCCGGCCCCTTCTCGGCGGCGACGGAGAGGTGAGAGCCCATCTCTTGGGCTCGTCGCAGTCCCCCGAAGACTTCTTCGCGAACCGAGATCCGTGCTCGGCCGCCGAGCTGATCGAGATCCACGGCTCGGGCCGGACGAGCTTCGTGGAAGCGACGGTCTCGGCCCTCACCGACGACGTCATTGCCGGTCTCGATGCCGAGACGACGGTGCTTCACTTCCGGAAGGACGAAGACGAGCTCGGCCCGCTCCTCGACACGCTGCGCAAGCGACGCATCCGCACGGCTCTCGACTGGGGCGACGGCGGTCGCTTCCCCCCGGGGCACCTGTCCCGAGCGACCTTCCTGACTCTCGACCATCACGAGACCGACGAGCGCTCGCGCGACGATTGTCTCCAGGCGGCCAACGATCACTCCCTGCAGGTCGCAGCCCTGAACATCGAGGCCCGGGAGGACTTCGAGCGCGCCAAGAGCAATGGTTGCCAGCTCTTCTCGGGCTTCTTCCCCTTCCGGCCCATCGTCCGCGAGTGGAAGGACATCCCGGCCTCGAAGATCGGGATGATGCGTTTCTTCCAGGAGGTCAACGAAGAGGACCTGAGCTTCGAGGAGCTCGAGAACGTCATCACCCGGGAGGTCGCCCTCTCCCTCCGCTTGCTCAGCCACCTCAACACCGCGGCCTTCAACTGGTCGAAGGAAGTGACCTCCATCCGCCAGGCCCTCATCCTCCTGGGCGAGCGTCCGCTCAAGCGCTGGGCCAGCACCATGGCCATGCTCGACCTCGGAGACGGCCAGCCGCCGATCGTCACCGAGACCTGCCTGCTCCGCGCCCGTCTCTGCGAGGTCTTGGGCAAGGAGGTCGGTCTCGGCATGTCGGAGCTCGACCTCTTCTTCACCGGCCTGCTCACCGGCGTCGACGCCCTGGTCGGGAGACCGATGAACGACGTCCTCGCCGAGATGGACGTGCGTCCCGAGATCCGCGAGGCGCTGCTCGGCGAGTCGGGGATGCTCGGACGGGTTCTCGAGCTGGTCATGGCCTTGGAGCTGAGCGACTGGTCCACGCTCATCGACAGCTGCTCGACGCTGGGCCTGGGCTGCTGGACGGTGGCCGATGCCTACCGCGACGCCCTGGAGTGGCTCGGCGACTTCCAGTGAGGGACCCAGAGCCGAGCTCGAGCCTGCATCAGAGGTAGCGGACGATCCGGAAGCCGACGTCGTCGCGGCGGACGTCCTCCTCCTCGCGCCAGCGTCGGCTCGAGCCGAGCTCGTCGATGCTGGTCCGGAACGAGCCTCCGCGCACGGCGCGCGGGCCGACGAGCCCGAGGTCGTCCCGGTCCCCCTCTTCGTCCGTGACCGGGTAGGGTCGGAAGAGCGAGCTCGTCCACTCGAAGACGTTGCCCAGGAGGTCGTGAAGCCCGAAGGGATTCGCCTTCAGCGACTCGATCGGGTGCGCGGTGCCGTCGCTGTTCTCCGCGGCCCAGACCTGCCGCTCGTGTCCGTCGGGATCGTCACCGAACGGAAAGCGCGTGGTGGTCTCGGCGCGGCAGGCGTGCTCCCACTCGATCTCGGTCGGGAGCCGGAAGGACTTCTTCGAGAGCTGTGAGTACCACTCGCAGTAGGCCACCGCGTCGCGGAAGCTCACCATGGTGGCCGGATGGTCGTCGCCGGGTGAGAGCTCGGAGCGAGCGTGGCCGGGATCGAAGGCCTCGTACTGCACGTTCGAGACGACCGACTTGCCGATGTAGATCGGCCGGGTCTCGGCCTCGAAGGGCGGGTCGGCCGCCCCCGCCCCGTCACCGATCGTGAGATCGCCCTCCGGCAGGAGCCAGAGGGTCGAGCGAGGGACCTGGGTGTAGCGCTCAGCCACCGGAGCCGATCCTCGACGGACCCGAGCCCGAAGGGTCGGGGCCGTCAGGCCTGGCCTAGAACGACGAGGCGGCAGCCTCGGAAGCGAAGAGCTTCCGGCGCAGCGACTCGGCCTCGGCGGTGTCTCGCATGTCGATGAGGTACTTGACGTAGTAGGACAGCGCCCAGAGGTCGTCCTCGGCGAGCGAGCCCTTCCAGGCCGGCATGGCCGTGCCCGCGATGCCCGCGCCGATGGTCTTGTAGACCTCGTCGAGCTCGTGGCTCACGCGCACCGGGTGGTAGAGGAAGTCGGGCGGCATGACCTTGACCTGCCGACCGTCGACCTCGTACTGGCTCTCCTTCAGCTCGGGGTAGAACGGGTTCGGCCGGGTGGTGGGCGTGCGGCCCTCGGCGCGGGCGACCTGCTCGACCTCTTCCATCGTGACGTAGGCCGGGTGGCACTGCTGGCAGGTGGCGACGGCGTGGTAGACGTCGCTGCCGCGGACCAGGGCCTCGTCGTGCTTGTCCGTCCAGGGATCGGCCGAGAGAGCGACCTGCTCGCCGAGAGCGTCGGGGTCGGCCCAGTCCTCGATGGCGAACAGCTTGATGTACTGGACGATCGCGTCGAGGTCGCCGGGCGGGATGTCCCACTTGAGCATCGCGGTGCCGTGAAGGCCTTCCTCAATGATGCGGCGGAGGTCGTCGTCGTGAGGCAGGCCGTCGGTCACCCAGCCGAACTTGTAGGTGGCCTGACGGAAGTCGCGCGGCGGCGGCCGAAGACCGGGAGCGGCCGGACCGGCGCCGTCGCCCATGTGGCCGTGGCAGGCGTAGCAGTAGAGCGTGTAGGACTCGAAGCCCTGCTGGAGGACGTCCCCGGAAACCTCGACGCCGGCGAGCCAGGTGGTCTCGAAGTCGCGAGACGGCTGCATCCGGTTGAGGTCGGGATCGTTGGGTCGGCAAGCGCCCAGGACGAGGGCGCAGAGCAGGAGCACGGCACCGCGCCCGGGGGAAACCCGGAGCTGAGGAACCGCGAAGCCGAGGTGGGGCCGAAGCCGCATCATGGAACTCTCCAGGGAGGGGCTAGAGGAGGAACACGCTCACGTAAATGGCGACCCAGACCAGGCCGACGAAGTGCCAGAACATGCCGAGCACCTGAAGCGAGGTTTCCGCCCGCTCCGGCTGCACGGTCTCACGCCAGAGACGCACTCCAAGCCATCCGAGAACGCCCAAGCCTACCACGACGTGAAGGGCGTGAAAGACCGTCATGAGGTAGAAGATCGACCCCAGGACGCCGCTCCACTGGGTCAGTCCAGCGGTCCAGGTGTCGAGCCAGGTACGTCCCTGGAGACCCACGAAGAGGGACCCCAGGAGGAAGGTCAAGATCACCCAAGTCAGGGCGTTTCGGGCCGCTCCCCGGCGTCGCGCCGCCAGGCTCAGGTGGAGCGTGATGCTGGAGACGAGGATCACGCCGGTGGAGACGGCGGGCAACACGGTCGGAAGGCTCGGTCCGCCCGGAGGCGGCCAGGTGCCGACGCGGAGCCGGAGGATCGTGTACGAGAAGAAGAGGGCCGCGAACATCATCGCCCAGGAGCCGAGGAAGACCAGCATCCCGACCTGGGCCGTGGCGCCGCGCTCCGCCTCCGGGCGGATGCTGACCACGCGTCCGGCGGCGTCTCCGGCGCCGGCTCCGGCGGTGGTGCTCACTTGTACCCGTACTGGCCCTCGTGGAAGTCGCCGGTGTCGATCCACTTCTGGATGACCCGGTCCAGGACCTCACAGCTGACCTTGTCGAAGCCCCACTCCCGGGCGTTGCCTTCCACGGACTGGACGACCTGGCCCTTCACGAAGTCGGGGATGTTGGCGATGCGCTCCTCGGCCTCGGGCAACCACTCGAGCTTGGAGTCGCCGCGGGCCAGGATGTCGTCGGAGACCTCCCCCCACATGTCGTACTTCACCGACATGACCTCGGGGGTGATGGTCGTCCCCAGGTCCTTCTTGACCGCGGTCCACTCGACCCGCCACTTCGTGAGCTCGCGGCAGAAGTCGGGGATGTTCTCGAGCTCGGCCAGCGCCTCCGGCGTCCACGTGAACTCGTGCTGGGCGGTGATCTCGGCCAGGGGGTGGCCGTAGCCGAGCTTCTTGCCGAGGACGGCCATGAACTTCTGGCCGATGGCCTCCATGTTCTTGGCCTTGGCACGCTCCTGCGCGACGCCACGGATCAACGCTTCGGCGCGGTCGGACTCGAACTTTCCGGCGTCGGTGGCTCGGGCAGTGGCGGTCGCGACGACCTCCTCCCCCTTCTCGGTGAAGCTCGGCGCGGCCGCGTGGTCGACCGGACACTTGCCGGCGGACGGAGCCGGGGCCTCGGCCACGACCTCGGCGGCGCGGGCGAGGGTCTCGCTCGTGCTGCCCATGGAGGCGTGATCGACGGGGCACTTGCCGGAGCTGGCCGACACCGGCTCGGCGACGGGCTCCTCGGCCGGAGCCGCGTCGGCGTGAGCCGGACAGCCGGCGGCAGCCGCCTTGGCGGCGGCCTCGACCTTGGCCTCCTCGGTCTGGTGCATCGGGCAGGTGCCGGTCGCGGCGGCGGTGACGTTCTTGTCCGCCTTGTCCGCCGCCTCCTCGGCGCTGTCGCCCTGGGCCTCGTAGGAGGCCTGGATGGCGTCCTTGGCCACGTCGCCGGTGCCGTAGGCGCCGATCATCTCGGCCATCATCCGACGGCCCTCGGCGATGCCCTCTTCGCAGAGCGCGAGGTCGATGTCGGTCTTCGCCTGACCCGCGGCGAATTGCTCGACACGCTGCATGGTCATGTCGCGCATGAAGCCGGCGGGGACGCGCTCGAGTCGCTGCCAGGCCGCGTCGGTGTAGCGGAACTCGCCGTCGCCCCGCTGACGGGGCGTCTGGTCGTCGGCGCGCTCTTCCTTCTTGAACTCGACCTTGAGTCCCTCACCGGCCTCCGACAGGTAGGACGCGTCGGCGACCTCCTGCTGGATCATGTCGATGACGAACTCCTCGGTGACGTTCTTCAAGCCCCGCACCTTGGCGGTCTTCTCGACCCGGGCGCGGCTGCGGCGACGCTCGTAACCCGGCGGCACGCGATGCAGGGCGGCCTTCGCCTCCTGGCTCCAGTGGAGCTTCTTGCCGTCGAAGGTCTCCTCGACCAGGCCCGGCTTGAGGTTGCCGAGCTTCTCGAGGGCGTCGCGATCGACCTGTTGGAAGGTCGGTCCGGGCTGATCGCAGACGGGACACTTCACCGGGCGGTAGTCGCGAGCGGAGTAGCCGCACTCGTGGCAGATGAAGGTCTTGCCGGAGGTGAGGTCATCCTCTTCCTTCGCGAGCTCCTCCGCCACGTAGCCCATGGCCTGAGCCGCCGAGGGCGGGAGGATGTCGCCCATGCAGGAGTTGATGACCGAGGGCGTGATGATCGAGTGACCCCGCTCGATGGCCCAGCGGATGACGGCGGTGCGCGCCACGCCACGAACGAAGGACGGCACGCGCTGCATCTTGGCGACGGCGCTGTCGACCCACTCGACGGACTCGGCGGCCCGAGTGTCGACGGACGGCACGTGCTTGCGGCTGACCATGAGCACGTTGCCCGGGACCTGACGCAGGAGGTTCTCGGCAGTCGCGCCGATGTCCATGCCGTCCTGCGAGTGCACGCCGATGCGACCGCAGACGGTGAGCCAGGGCTTCACGCGGTGGGCGTGCTTGAGGATCTTCTGGTGGGCCTTGCCGTCGAGGAGGGTGATCTTCAGGTCGACGCCGTGGTCCTTGGCGACCGAGCGCGCGACCTCGAGATGGGCCTGGTAAATCTTGGCCAGGCCGGTGTCGATGATCTCCTCGTGGAGCTTCTCCTGGTCGGCGAACTTGAAGACCTTCGAGGCCTTCTCCGACAGGACGTCGACGATCCCGTTGAACAGCGTGTAGTGAAGGTAGGGGTCGTAGACGGCGACGGCCTCGACGGTCTTCTCGGGGTACTGCTTGGCCAGGTCGATGGCGGTGAGCAGGCCTGCGTAGCTCTGGGGTGAGCCGTCGATGCAGACGAGGATGATGCCGGGGCCGTCGTCGCCGAGCGACTCGGGGTCACGGACGATGAAGGCGTCGGTGCGGAGCTCGCGGACCAGGCGCTCGACGGTCGAGCCGATGCGACCGTCGGGACCCAGCGAGCTGCGGCCGGCGCCGAGCATGATGACGTCGTGCTCGCCCTCGTTGAGCTCATCGAGGAGGGCCTCGTGGGCCCGGCCCGTGCGGTCCCGACGCTCGACGTCGAGCCCGAGCTCTTCGGCGCGGGAGCCGAGCCAGGTCGCGGTTTCGTCGGCCTCGGAGGCGGCGGCACCGTTCGGCGCGCTCTCGGCCGGGCGGAAGGCCTCGGGGAGAGCCGCCCAGAGACGCTCACGGCGTCCTGATGAGCCGGCGAGCTCGTCGACCACGGTGCTCACGACGCGGGCGTCCTCGCCGGCTTCCTTGCCGAGGAGGAGGCCGAACGAGGCTGCGGCGCGGGCCTGAGGGGAAGAGTCGAGTGAGACGCAGATCTTTTCGTACATCGGGGGCTCCGAGACCGGTCGCGGAGGGACCTCGCGCAGGGGCTGACACCACGAGACGGCCAAGAAGGATGCGGGAGGCCTGCCCAGGGGTCAAGGTCAGGTGACGGAAGCCGCAACCGGCGGCCGACGGCTCTCTCCCCCATCCGGTGCCGTGGGCGCCAAGTCAGCGGACGGGAGGACGCCCGAGACGGCTTCCGGGGCCATCGAGGGCGAGGTCCTGTTGGCGGATGAGCGGGAGGCCGATCACGCCGTCGTGCTCGCCCAGGAGACCGTCCCGGACCGTGTTGGCGACCACCGAGGCCTCGACGTCGTCGTGGCGGCGACCGAGGAGCTCGAGGCCGGAGACCTCGTAGAGGAGGAAGTCGAGCTGCCCTCCGGTCACCTCGGCCGTGCCGTGGCCGATGCGGCGGTGGTCCGGGATCTCGTCGAGGAGCCGTCGCGCGAGGACGAGGGGCGGCTGGCAGCCGGTGTCGAGAAAGAACCAGGTGAGGCGTCCCGACGGCAGGCGGACCTGGACCTGGGGCACTCCCCCCTCCACGCGGACGGGCTCGAAGTCCCAGTGGCTGCGTCCGCAGTCGTTGCGGGCCTCGATCCGGGAGGCGGTCCAGTCGAAGACGAGGCACTTGTCGCTGAAGAGCTCGTAGCCGATGAGGCCGCGACCGAGGCCGGAGATGTTCTCGCCGACGAGGTGCGAGCGGACCGGGAGGCTGCCGACGAAGAAGTCCGGAGCGCGCCACTGGTAGATGAAGGTGACGCCGGCCGGCGAGTGGGCAAGCGAGCCGGACATCGTGGAGCCGAAGCCGGCCTCCCGGGCCCATTGCGGATCGACGGACGAGGCGGCGGCGCAGGTGTCGAAGATGAAACCGCCAGTGGTCTGACCGTCGACCCGGAGGGCGCAGTGGACGTGGCCGTCGGTGATCTCGAAGGGAATGAGCGCGACGAGCCCGTCGGCGAGCGGAGCCAGGGAGCGACGCGCGAGCTGCTCGGACTGATGACGCCAGACGAGGACGGCTCCGAGTGCGGTGAGGAGAGAGCCGTAGAGGACGACGCGAGTGACGAGGCCGAGGAAGCGGCGGAGGGTCATGGCTCGGCCGGTGGATCGAGGGGTCCGCGGGGACGCCAGAGCTTGCGGTTCGGTGCGTCGATCGCAAGTGACCGTTGGCGGACGAGTGGTAGCCCGATGATGCCATCCATGCTGTCCAGCACCGAGCCTTCCGGAACCTCAAGCTGAACGAAGGTCGTGAGCTCTTCGAATGGCAGTCCCAGCAGTTCCACGCCACGCGCCTCGATGCGAGCGAACTTGGCATTCCCTCCGACAACTGTGGCTGAGATCACCGGACCATCCGGAGGGGACTCCGCCTCCATGTCTTCCAAGAGTCGCTCCGGAATCACGAGAGGTGCAGTACACCCGGTGTCGAGAAAGAACCAAGTCTCTCGTCCGCTGGGAAGACTCACCTCCACCATGGGTACTCCGTGCTGCAACCTCAATTGCTCAGAGACCCACCCTTCGAAATCACACTCGCCGCGACACCTGACCTGCTCTTGCTCCCAGTTGAAGACGATGCATTTATCCCTGAACAAGTCGAAACCGAGCAGCCCATCTTCGGCATCCTTGCGGTACTCCCCCATCCACCGCGGCCCAACGAACAGGCTACCAACAGAGAAAGCAGGAGAGCGCCATCGATGACCATGCTCCACGCCACTCGGCGTTTCCGTCCAACTACTGCGCATGTCGACCTGGAATCCGTGCTTTCTCGCCCAGAACGGCTCCACCGAGCAACGCGTCGCACACGTATCGAGCAAGAACTGCCCAGCCCGACCATCTGGCAAGCTCAGCTCGCAGAGAATGCGCTCTCCTGAAACGCGAATCGGTATGAGGGCCATCGCGCTATCGCCTGGCATCGAAGGCGAATGCCCGTTCTCAGCCAAGCTCGTCCTGAGCGCCGCAAGCAACAGTGAGAGCGCTGCCGCAAGCAATCCGTACACGGTGAGACGCAGGAGCCAAGGCCTAAATCGACTCTTCGTGGAGCTACCCATTCAGCCGGCCTCCCCTCCCAATAAAACCGCGCGCCCGCAAGGCCACTCACGGCTCCTGCGGGCGTCATGGTCAGTTCGTCAGGGCGAACGACACCCCATCAACCGCCGGAACCATCGCCCGAGGAGCCCTCGCCACCACCGATGCGGATTCTGATGTCAGCGCTCTGACCAGGCTCCAACTCAACATCAACAATGACCTCCGCACCGCCCGGGCCGTCACCACCGTCGTTCCCGCCGTCGTTGCCGCCCTCATCCTCACCCTCGCCAGGCGCGGACAGCAAGTCGAACGTCTCGCTCACGACCGCACCGATCAGCAGCGAGAGCGCCTTCTCCTTCCATCCATGCGTGCGGAGACCGGAGTCGGCGCAACCGTCGTCCACCGGGACGCCAGCCAGGAAGTCGGCGAAGTCCGCATCCAGGGTCGCCAGCCGCGCGAGCAGCCCCTCCGAGAAGGCGACCGCCGTGTCGGTCGTCGCGAGGCTGATGGGCCCGCTTCCATTCAGCCGGAAAGCGAAGCCGCCGAGGCGCTCGTCGTAGTAGGAGCGAAACTCGTGGAGGTTGCCGTTGACGTAGACGGCAACACGGTCGACACCATCCTCCCGAGTCGAGCCGCGGACCTCGAACTCCACCCGCTCGCCGCGGACCGGAGCCACGAGTCGGAAGCTGTCCGAGCTCTCGTACTCGAACTCCATCACGGGCAGCGACCAGCCCTTGTCGTAGGCCGCCTGAGCAGCGAATGGATCACTCAGCGCCGGCTGCGCGAAGGCCGCGGTGACACAGAACAGGGCGCAGGCGCCCAGGGACAGGTTCGTGAGCATCTTCATGGGAGTTTCCCTCTCAACAGGGCCGGACCATCCGGCACCCTCTCCCATCGCAAGCTCGATGCCAGACGTGAGAGCGGCCTGAAGCCCGGTCTCACGAAGAGTGGGCAGATCTCTTCCCGGAAGAAACCTGCCCACGTGGCAAGGGCCTGCCCAACCTCGTGAGGTCGGTGCAGGCCCTGCAGGACGCCGGAGCGCCCGGGAAGCGAAGCGCGTCGACGCCTACTTCACTTCCTTCAGGTAGGCGATGATGCCCTCGATCTCTTCGTCCGTCGCGGCGTACGGGATCATCGCGTTCGCGAAGCCCACGGCGATCTTCGCCCCCGGCTCACGCACGGACTCGGTCACGTACGCCTCGTCGAACACGGCCTCGCCACCGGCGATCTTGGCCTCCTTGCCCCAGCGCTTGAGGAAGGTCGGCCCGATGCCCTTGGTGCCGTTGATCGAGTGGCAGGCGCTGCAGGCGGCCCAGCCTCGATCCTTCAGGTCGGCCTCGCGGTCCGACGGGATCAGGCCGTTGTAGAGGGCCTTGCCTCGTTCGGCCGAGCTCATCTCGCCCCAGGGCTTGATGACGAGCTCGACCGGATCCAGCCGGTCCGGGTCGTTGACCACGAGGTCGATGGCGTCCTGGGTCGGGAGCTGGAAGGCCTCACCCGACTCGGTCTTGCCATAGGACGCCATGTCCTCCTTGATCGCCAGCCGACGCTCCTTCATCCGGCGCGCCCAGGGCGGCTCGGAGTCGACCGTGGGCTGGTTCTCGTAGGACTTGAAGACCGCCATGCCCACGGCGGCCGCGATGAGCGCCGCGGCGATGCCGCCACCGATGAGGAAGGGCTTGGCCGTGAGCGGCTCGCGCTCCTGCTCAATCTCCTCGGCGTGCTTCGTGCCCAGGCTGGTGATCCAGAAGATGACCGACACCAGGGCGAAGAAGATCAGCACGCAGATGGTGACGATGACCGTCGCGTAGCCGATGGCCGGCGTGAACGCCTGCGCCGACTCGTCCTTCATGACCTCGTAGACGTGCCAGTGCTGACGCAGCGAAGAGCGCACGAAGCCCATGAGCGCCATGGTCCAGGTGAAGGTCACCGCCAGGAAGATGAGGGCGTACTGGGAGAGGTTGCTCACCTGGCCCCAGCGGATCTTCCCGACCTCGTCGGCCCCGCGGAACATGGGGACGTCCACCGCGAGGCAGACCACCATGCAGACGAGCACCGCCAGCACCTGGTACGGCGACATGGCGACGCGCTTGCTCGACTCGAGCCACAGCTCGGGGATGTAGCCGCCGATGCCGATGACGAGCACGATGATCGAGGTGACGGCGAAGGCGCCGACCTGAATGGCGTTGCCCAGCGGTGCCCAGGGCACCGTGGCCTTCTTGTTCGAACGGCGGTAGAGCAGGAACGACAGGAACGTCGCCAGGATGATGAAGTTCACCGCCGTGTTCTTGGCGCTCATCACCCCGAAGTTGCCGAAGACCTCGTGGAAGGTCCCGCCCATCTGATTGATCTCGGCCGAGGTCAGGATGAGCGTCTTCGGCGTGGCCCAGATCAGGATTCCCAGCGTGATGATGCCGAGCAGATACTTGATCCAGCCGCGGTAGCGCTCGGAGCCATCGATGCGGTCCATCGCCAGCCAGAGGTACCAGTTGGCCGCCCAGAACAGGGCGCCGATGAGCACCGCCTGCATGATGAAGAGCCAGGACAGCACCCCGCCCATCATGTAGATGCCCAACTGCTGGTTGAACGCGTAGATCTCGAAGCCGAGGTAGTAACCGGCGAAGGGCAGCGGCAGCAGCGCGAGGACCGCGATGAAGTTGCCCAGGTAGCCCATCCAGTCGTAATGCGCGCGCTGGGCCGGGTCCTTCGTGGAGAGGAACTTGAAGGCCGCGTAGGCCGCCGCCACCGAGCCGCCCATGCAGAGGTTCGCGATGAGGCGGTGGATGTTGATCGGGTGCAGCAGGAAGTTGAAGAAGGCCGCCCAGCGGTCGACGACCTCGCCAGTCTCGGTCACCCCCGCCGGCGCCATCATGAAGGTCGTCCAGGCGTTGGCGATGAGCATGAGGGTGATGCCGAAGACGTTCAGCAACACGCCGAGGCCCGCGTGGAGCCACTTGTTGAACTTTCCCCAGCCGTAGTAGTAGAGGTACAGGCTGAACGACTCGCCGAAGAAGATGGTCGCGTACATGTACATCGAAGGTCCGAAGACCTCGACGAGGTAGTTGAACAGCTTCGGGTAGAAGCCCAGGCACACGAAGGTGAAGATGGCGCCGATGATCGACGTGGCCGAGAAGGCCGTCGTCAGCAGGCGGGTGAACTCGTGTGCGAGGTCGTCGTAGCGCTTCGCCTGGACCGGGTCCTTCGAGAAGATCCCGATGAACTCGATGAGCACCGCGAACATCGGGACCGCCAGCACGAAGGCGGCGAAGAGAAGGTGAAGCTGGGCCAGCACCCAGACGATGGTCCGGGGGTTGAGCCACTTGCCGTCCATCCCGAACGCCGTTCGGTACGCCGTGTCGCGTCCGAAGCTGCCGGCCTCCTGAGCCCAGGCGGGCGCAGCGACCAGCAGGGCGAGAGCGCCCAGGGTGAGGAGGAGCAGCAGGGGCACCCGGCGGATGCGGGAGGTCCAGGGTCGGGAGCTGAGCATGAAGAGGGCTCCGACGGGCGAAAGAGCGGCCCGAAGCGGGCCATCATGAACGAGCCGGCGAGCCCGATGCAAGGGTGTGTCCAGGGCCCCGATCACGCCGTCTTGACCCTGTTCGGCCCGCGTGGGACCCTTCTCGGCTGCTCGCGCCGGAATCATCCTCACCCCCCCGTTCGGAGGCTCCGAACAGGGGCGGGGACGTCGCCCTCGAGGGGACCGGATCGAGCCCCTAGCCCACGGGAACACCGATGAAGCATTTCTTCTCCGTCGCCGTCTTCACGCTGGCGGTCTCGCTCTTCTACACGGGCGTTGCCCAGGTGCTGCCCCAGCTCGAGAATCGTCCCCCGCGCATCCTCAACTGGGGCGAGGACCTGAGCGCCGACGAGCTCGTCTCCGCCGGGGCCGAGATCTTCGAGGGCAACTGTGGCCAGTGCCACATGATCGGCCAGCCCGGTGGACGAGGCCCGGACCTCGCCGGCATCGGTGGCCGCGCCCTCGGCCGAGCGGCCGAAATCGGCGGCATGGACGACGCCGAGTACCTCCTCGAGGCGCTCTGTGACCCGGGCGCCTACATCGTGGACGGCTACGCCAACATCATGCCGCCCCAGGGCCGGGCGCTCTCCGTCCCCCAGATGGTCGCGACCGTGGCCTTCATGCAGGGCCAGGGAGCCGACGTGACGGTCTCCATCGCCGACCTCGCCGCGATGCAGTCCACGCTCGACACGGCCGGCTGCGACACCGGCGGCGGCGCCGCCGCGGCCCCCGTCGAGGTGGTCGAGCTCGGTCCCCCCGAGGAGCTCTTCACCAAGTTCGGCTGCAGCGGCTGTCACGCCGTCGACAAGCCCGACGCCGGCCTCGGCCCGAGCCTCATGGGCCTGGGCGAGCGCTCCGACAAGTGGGCCATCTACGAGGCCCTCGTGGATCCCGACGCCGTCGTCGCCGCGCCCTACGCGAAGGGCCTGATGAAGGCCACCCTCGACGGCAACGGCTTCTACCAGCAGATGACGCCCAAGGACTACCAGGCCATGGTCGACTGGCTGGCCGACCTCTAGCTCTCTCCGGAGTCACGCGACGATGCAACACGAACTGAAGTGGGTCGGGCTCTACCTGGTCGGCCTGGCGTTCCTCCTCCTCTTCCGGCGCCTCATCGGCACGTTCTGGTCGGTGCTGGGATTCCTGGTCCTGAGCCTCGTCTACCTGAACGTGGGCTTCGATCCGGCCATGCCGGCGAGCCTCGTCAAGATGTTCGGGGCCGTGACCGTCCTGGGCTGCCTCCTCTACGTGACGAGCTCCAAGGAAATGTCCGACTCCTTCTTCGGCCCCATCGTGGGCCTGATGAGGAGCAATGGACTGGTCCAGCTCGGCTTGGTGCTCCTGGGCGTGCTCGGCATCGCCGGCTTCCTGGGCTACCGCACCTATGCCGGCGCCCGGCCCACCGGCGACGCTCCCCCGAAGATCCGCTCGATCCACCCCTCCCCGCCCAACACCATCGAACTCCAGGCGGCGGGCTCCGACGAGGGTCGGACGATCGACGTCATCCGCGACCCCAACCCGTACCGTGAGCTGGAGCACACCGATCCCGAGGCCTTCGCGGCCGTCGTGGCTCGCGGCAAGACGGTCTACTACGAGAACTGCTTCTTCTGTCACGGCGACACGATGGACGGCGACGGTCACTTCGCCCACGGCATCAACCCGGTGCCCGCGAAGTTCCAGGCTCCCGACACCATCCCGATGCTCACCGAGACCTTCCTCTTCTGGCGCGTGGCCAAGGGCGGTCCGGGTCTCCCCGACGAGGGCACCCCCTACGACTCGACCATGCCCGTCTGGGAGCGCTTCCTCTCCGAGGAGGACATGTGGGCGAGCATCATGTTCTTGTACGACTACACCGGATACGAGCCTCGCGCCGATGGAGGAGCGCACTGATGTCCACCCAACGTCTCGGGATCCTGCTCCTCGCCCTCGTCAGCACCTGCGGCTCGGCCGTCGCCTACGAGGTCGATACCGAAAACGGCATGGAGCTGTACCAGAAGTACTGCTCCCAGTGTCACGGCGTCGAAGGCAATGCCGACGGCCCGGCCGCCCAGTTCGTGCTGCCGCGTCCGCGCCCCTTCGCCGGCAACACCACGTTCAAGTTCCGCTCGACCCCCTCGGGCTCCCTCCCCCAGTCCACCGACATCTACCGCGTGATCTGGGAGGGCATCCCGGGCACCTCGATGCCCGCGTTCTCGAACGTCCTCTCCGAAGAAGACTGCTGGGACCTCACCGCCGTCATCTGGGAGTGGGGCGGCGACGACTTCCAGGACCCCGAGCAGGTCATCGACGCCACCAAGCTCGACCTCATGCCCGACGCCGAATTCGCCGGAGAGGTCTGGGACATCCTCAACGAGCTGTCCAGCGAGCCCATCCCCCCCAGCGCCGAGTCCCTGAAGCGCGGTGAGGAGGTCTACATCGAGGCCCAGTGCGCCAAGTGCCACGGCGTCCAGGGCTTCGGCGACGGCGAGAGCTGGATCGACACCAAGGACGAGTGGGGCGAGTTCATCCTCCCCGCCAACCTCGCCAACCCCGAGAGCTTCCGCAACGGTCGCACTCCGGCCGACATCTTCCGGACCATCACCACGGGCCTCAACGGCACGCCGATGCCGGCCTACCGCGACACCTACAGCGTCGAGGACCGCTGGCACCTGGTGAACTACATCATCGAGATGGGTCCGGAGAACCCCGGTGAGAAGAGCGACGCCATCGTCGCCTACCCCGCGCCGGACGGGGTTCTCCCCGCCGAGAACACCGATGAAGCCTGGGCCGACTACCCGCAGGCCCGCTTCCCCACCTTCGCCAACGTGATCGAGGCGCCCCGGCTCTACTGGCAGGCCGTCGAGTACGTCATGGCTCAGGCGTCCTACAACGACCTCGAGCTGGTCCTTCGCTTCCAGTGGGACGACCGCGGTCAGTCCGAAGGCACCGACGACGTCGGCGACTACAAGGACCGTGACGGCCGCATCCATCACCTCACCAACCACCCCGACCAGTTCGTCATCCAGTGGCCCCTCAACAAGGACCCGGACGGCAAGCGTCCCTACCTCATGATGGGCGACAACAAGCGCCCGGCCATGCTCTGGTGGTGGCGCAGCGACCAGGAGGGCGTGGCCGAGGTCGAGGCCAAGGGCTTCGGCAACTTCTCGCCCCAGGACGACGAGCCCGAGCTCGTCACCGACCTCCAACATGCGGACGGTCGCTACAGCCTGATGATCCGCCGCACCCTCGCGACCGCTGGTCAGGTGAAGGACGTCGAGTTCGCCGTCGACGAGTTCACCCCCGTGGCCTTCTCGGCCTGGGACGGCAGCCGCGGCGAGGTCGGTCAGCGACGCGCGTTGACCTCCTGGTACTGGCTCTACCTCCAGCCCCAGATGGAGACCGGTCCTGCCAGCCTGAAGTCCCTCGGCGTCGCCGGGGTCGTGCTGCTCGGCCTTCTCGGCGTCTGGGTGGCCGTCCGCCGCGGCCGCAACGGCAACGGGGCCGCCTGAGGCTGATTCGCTCTGGTCCACGGGGTCCGTCCGAGAGACACTGACCCCGTGAACCAGCGCCCCCCTCGTCCCCGACGCCCCCTCCTCCTGGCGAGACTGGTCCTGGCCGGTCTCGTCACCTGGCAAGCCGGCGCTCTCCTTCTCGACCTGCGAGGGGCCTCGCATGCCCGCTGGTCGGCTCCCGAGCCTCCGGCTGAGGCCTTCGAGCGGCTCGACAAGCTGCGAGTGGGTCTCTTGCAAGGAGAGGCCACGCGCATGGGAGAGATCTTTCCAGAGGGAGAGATCTTTTCTTGGGCGTTCTTCGGCTTGGCCCAGATCCAGCTCGTCGAGCGCCTGCCCGAGGATCACCCCCAGCGCGTGCGGGCCCTGACCGAGCTCCCCACCGTCCTGCGCGAAGTGGAGCAACTCGGCGAGCGGCCTCCCTTCGACGTCAATCGGAGACTCAACCCTCCGGGCGGCATCATTCCCGCTGGACTCGCGAACCTGCTGCGCGCCGGCTACTTGCTCCTCGGGGGCACGGACCCCGACATCCGTGCCGACCACCTGCGCGAGTCCCGGCGTCTCTCCAACGCGTTCCGGTCCAGCCACACGGGCAGCTTGCCCACCTACCACGGCTTGACCTGGCCGGTGGACAGCGTCGCGGCCCTCGAGTCCCTCCGGCTCCATGACGAGCTCTTCGGCGGCACGATTGGCGCACAAGCGGCGCAGCGCTGGCGGGCTCACCTCGAGGCCAACCTGGATCCCGACACGGGCCTCATGCCCTCGATGGTCGACGGGATCACGGGCTCCGCCTCCGCTGGCCCGCGCGGCTGCGCCCTCTCCTGGACCCTCGCCTTCGCTCCGGGCTTCGCTCCGGACCTGGCCGCGGCTCAATACGAACGCTACCGCGCGGACTGGTCGGACGACTTCCTCGGCTTCGCGGCCTTCCGGGAGTGGCCTCCTGGGCAGGAGGGCACGATGGATGCGGACAGCGGTCCGGTCCTCGCCGGCTGGGGAGCCGCGGCGTCCGGCCTCGGCCTGGCCGCCTCGAGCGCCCTGGGTGATGCCGAGCGCTTCGACCAGCTCGCCCGTGGCATCGAGCTCGGCTCGCTCCCATACCGCGACCTGACCGGCGCACGGCACGCGTTCTTCGACCAGTTCCAGCTCGGTGAAACGCTCACGCTCTGGGGTCTCACCGCCCGACCCTGGAACCGTGAGGCTCCAGCGGTGACTCATCCGGCGAGAGCGTCCTGGCTCCCCTTGCTCCTCGTCGGGTCATTGCTCGTGCTCGTCGTCGTGTCCCTGCTGCGCAGCCTCCCGACGGCCGCCCGGAGATTCGCCGCTGCCAAGCGGGAGGCCACCGCAAGGCTCGGGCTCTCGCAAGGCGTGCAGGTCGCAGGCCTCGTCGGCCTGCTCGTTCTCGGCCTGGCGGCCTGGTGGCTGCTGCCGGTCGTGCTGGTCGGTCTCGGCCTCGAGCCCAGGGTGCTCACCACCCCGGTCAGCTCCGAGGCGTGAGGCCCACTCCGCTCCGTCGTCGGCACGGTCGTTGCCGGCGAGCCCGCGGCTGGCCTCCAGCGGACGCTGAGACGCCGCTCGGGCTCACTCGACGGTGAGACTCACTCCAGTCTCGTCCCGCGCGACGCGCAGGAGCAGTGCGTCATCGTCGGTGAGGACACGGTAGACGAGCATTCCCCGCCCGGTCACCAGCTCGTCATGGACGGTGTCGCCGCGCTGCACCGTGGCCGGCAACCCACCGGTCTCGACGTCGTTGGCCTCCGTGAGCGGGAGCGCGAAGTGCCAGCCCTCATCGAAGCTGGCGACCCATCCCCGCAGGAGACGATCGTCCGGTCGTGCGTACAGGATCTCGCCGCGACAGCGGCTGTAGTAGCCGACGGCGGGGCGTCCGTCGGCATCGAAGGCCAGGGCCACGGTCTGACTCTCGGGGAGTCGGGGATCGATCACCTCCGCCGACCAGGCCCCTCCTTCCCTCGCGAGGTACACCGGCCCGCTCGAGCCATCCGACACGACCGCGAGCACGGGCTCTCCATCGGGCTCGAAGCCGAGAGCAACCTCGCTGCGGGCGGCCACGCCGGGAAGCACCTCGACCGTCCAGCCCCCTGCTTCTTCGTGGGCCAGACGCGTGTCACTCCGCGTGCCGTAAGCGAGCCAGAGGGTTCCGTCCGGAGCCCGTGCGAGGTGCGTGTTCTCGACGACCACGCCGCTGTCGACGAGCTCGGGCACCCAGCCTCCCGGCCCTCGTCGCGCGACCTCGACCGTCCGCTCGGGAGCATTGCGATCGTGGTAGGCGACGACCGGACGGCCCGCGGCATCGTGTGCGAGCGACTGGAACATGAAGTTCGTGAACGGCAGCGTCCGCACGAGCTCCCAGGCCCAGCCATCCACTTCATCATGGCGACCGAACCAGAGCTCGGTACCGTGCCCTCCGACGGCGATGGTGAGCGCGCCGTCCGGCGCGAGAGCGAGCCACGGTGCATTCTGCTGCTCGAGCGGCTCGCTCACCCACGTCCCACCGAGCTCTCGGCCCAGCAGGAGCCGACGATCGTGGTGATACGCCAGCGCCAGACGGCTGTCGGCGTCGGAGATGAGCGAGATGGGGAATCCAGGGACGTCGTCCTCGGCGATCCACTCGTGCTCCCACGCACCGGCGACGCGCTGGCTCGAACGCAACCCAGGAGGCTGGAACGAGACCAGCACCGGCGTGTCGGTCGCGTCGAAGGCGAGCTCCGTGAACACGCTGGGTTGTCTCTCCGACGCCAGGAGCTCGGTGCTCCAGTCGCCGGTCCAGCGACTCAGCCGCACGTCGGCGACGGGGACGCCGCTCAAGTTCGCGTGACCGACGAACACGTTGCCGGCCGCATCGGCGACCACCGAGCCGGGACCAAGCTCGGCCCAGCTCCCGATCTCGACCGGGTCGAGCCAGCTGCCAGCCTCCCGTCGGTAGGCCATCACGCCGAGGAGATCCTCGACCACGACGACAGGCTCGTCGGAGGCATCGAAGGCCAGGCCCACGGGGACACCTCCCACGTCGCTGAGGAAGAGCGTGCCGACGACCTCCTCGGTCCACCCCGTGGCAGCGCTCGCGTAGATCACGTCTTCATGCGTGTCACTCAGTGCGATCGCTGCGACTCCCGCGCGGCTGAAGACGATGTCGTAATGACTCCCTCGGCTCAAGCCGGTCTCGGTCGAGGTCCAGCCAGCGCCGTCCCAAGTGGCGAAGGACTCTGCACTGAAAGCGACGACCGGCTGGCCCGCCGGATCAGTCGTAGCCTGGATCTCGTAGACGTAGGGCACCGGCGGAAGCTCGGGAACCCACCCGCCGTCCCAGCGCAGGACGTGGCCCAGCGAGTCGTCATGCGACCGGTAGGCCACGAATGGACGACCGACCGCGTCGAACACGACCCTGGAGCCCCCGGACGGCGCGACGGCCGGGAGGTCGTGGATCACCCAGGTTCCTGCGCGGAGCCACCCGAGCTGGAGCAGGCCACGCAGCTCGTTGTGGAAGGTGACCGCCAGGCCGCCCGTGGCGTGCCAGGCGATGTCGCTCATGACACCGCACTCGTCGAGCACGAGCTCGCGGCTCCAGGTCGCTCCGTCCCAGCGAGCGACCTGAAGTCGTCCCCGTCCCACCGCGAGGATCGGTGAGCCCGTGTCGTCGACGGCCACCGCCGGCACCGTGCCCCAGTCCATCGGCTGGACGACCTCCCGGGTCCAGGCCGACGCCGACGCTGCCAGGAGCAACGCAGCGCTGGTCGTGAGCAGGGTCCTTCGTAGCGCGACTGGGTGCGTCATCGGCCGCTCCTTCCCCCACGGCTCCGGAGACCTGCCCCGCTTCGCGAGCCGTGCCTGATTCGATCGGTC